>NZ_JBIUBJ010000002.1:0-906717 GCF_044547985.1 Nonomuraea sp. NPDC052265 | reverse complement strand
GCCTCAAAACCCACAGCCCCTACGACCAGGCAACCGCCTGGTCGCACCGATCAAACGACCTCGCTGCTTGACAACAAACGTCCAGGGATGTCTGACCCGGCAGGGCAAGAGGCCGGCCGCGCTGGATCTGGTGCGCCGGAAGTTCGCCGCGGTCGCTGCGGACGCGCTGTGGGTCGGCGACGTCACGATGATCACCACTGATGAGGGGCCGTTGTACTTGGCCTCGGTCGAGGATCTGTTCTCTCGGCGGCTGCTCGGCTATGCCATGTCCGAGCACCATGACGCGGCGCTGACGGTCGCCTCGCTGCAGATGGCGGTTGTCACCCGGGGCGGCGACGTGGACGGCGAGGTACGCCTCGATCTGAGCGCCCGGCTGAGCATCGGCACTCTCGGTGGTGCATGAGGGGGCGGAAACCGGCGGCCTCACGTGATTCACCGTCGTGTCTTCCCAGGGCGTGGGTCTTGAGAGGGTGTCTCGATTCCTCGGAAACGATCCAAAGATTCCGCTCCATGGCGTCCTGACCGCTTGCCGCGGTGAGCGGTCAGGACGGCTCTAGCGCATCTCAGGCGTGGTGGCAGCGGTCGTGGTGGTCATCGGGTAACGGCCCTCAGGTTCACCACGGTGTACTCCTTACCGCCACCACGCGTCTTGACGGCGCAGCCGGTGGCGTGGCCGCACTCTGCGTAAGACTTCTGGTCGGCGTCCCAGTAGACGGTGGTGGATGGCGAGGAGGAAGACGCGCCCACCGCCATGTTGCTGGACAGCACGCCGCCCGACTGTCTGCCGATTCCGGCAAACACGCCGGTCGCCAGGTCGTACACCACGGCGATCGGCACCCCGGTCTTGTTCCGATCCGGGTCATACACCTTGAACACCGCGTATCGGTCACCCAGCAGCGAGCGCATGTGGTTCAGGAGCAGCCCCTGAGGCAGGCTCTCGCGCTCGGACCCGTCGATGCGCTGCCTGACCACGTGCCCGTCCAGGACGCCGACGCACCACTGCGCATGACACTGCATCGCCTGCACACCTTCGGGCAGCGAGACATCGAATGACTGGCCGGTCTCCAGGTTGACGAGACGGTTCTGGTTCGCGTCCGGGCGCTCGCCGGCCCGGCCTGCGGCCCACGGCCAGGCAGTCAGGTGGAGCCCGTCAGTGCCGGGCAGCCGCTCGGGGGCACCACCGCTCAGCGGCATGCGGTAGATGCCGCCTTCCCGCACCGACCACACGACAAAACCGTCGGTGACGGCGATCTTCTCGACGTCGGCGTCGACCTCGCCCACGCGCCGGGCTGCGCCGCCCTGTCTGGGCATGATCCAGAAATCCGCCCAGTCGTCGGAGTCCTGGGGCGTCTCGCCGAACCAGGCGATGTACTCAGAACCCACCGCGAACAGCTGGGGGTAGTACTTTTTCTGAGGACTGGGGATGGAGCCGAGCACGCGGGTCCTCCCCGAGGTCGAGTCGAACATCTCGAGCCGCCCGGCTTTCTCGAACCGGGAATTCGCGACCAGCAGCACCTCGGTGGCGCTCAGGCTGGTCACCGGGTACACCTTCCAACCTTCCGAGTCCTTCATCGGAACCTTGAGCATCGCTTGCGGCCACACCTCGGCGGCCGACTTCGTCTCGGGCACGAACGCCTCGGAAACGGACGGAGAAGGGCTGACCACCACGGCGGGTTCAGGCTCCTTCCGGTCCTTGCCCGACAGGACCGCCGTCACGCTACCCGCGATCGCCACCACTGCCACCGCCGCGAGCAAAACCTGCACCCGGTGCCTGGTACGCCTGGCGCGCCGCCGCCTGGCCACGCCCTCCGAGAGATCGCAACGATTCACCTGATCGGCGGCTGCGCGCAGGGTATGGATCAGATCCTGTTCGTCTCTCATCGTGCCTCCTGAAAAACATACTTGATCCGGAGCTTGTCCAAGGCGCGGGCGGCCTGGCTGCGTACGGTCCCTCGGGAGACACCAAGGATCTCGGCGATCTCCTGGTCCGGCAGGTCCTCGTAGTAGCGAAGAACGACGACAGCTCGCTGCCTGCGGGGCAGCTCCTGAAGAGCGGCCCACAGAGCGGCGTCGCTGTACTGGTCGAGCCCACCATGCTCAGGGACGGCGGCGACCAGGTCCTCACGATGACGCCGACGCCACGATTTGACGTGCAGCCTGACCATGATCGTGCGCACGTACCCCTCGGGGTCGTTCTTCTTGCGCACACGGAACCAGGCATCACCCAGTCGTGCCAGCGCCTCCTGCACGAGATCGGCCGCGTCCTCGGAGTTGCCGGCAAGCACGTAGCCGTAGCGAAGGAGCGCGTCCCCCCGTGCCTGGATGAACTCGTCGAAATCTTCCACGAACCCAAGGATCAATAAGTGCGCCTACCTGTTGCACGAGATCAGTAGATTGTTGGACACGGACCAGGGCCGGCTCGCCACCGGCGACCAGACACTACTGCCCGATCACGCTCTCGCCCTCCTGGACAAGGTCCCGATCTCGGCTTCACCCCGGACGATGCGGGAGCGGGCGGTCAGGCCGGCGAGCAGAAGGGTGAGCCAGCGGGTGCGGCGGCGGGCGGCTGGCCGGTGGGGAAGGTGAAGAACAGCACGTGCAGGTCGTCGAACACCCGACATCGAACGCCTCGAAGTCGCCTACGGACGCGCCCACGAGGCCCTGCGGCTCGAACTCCTGGGTCAAGGCGCGTGGCACGCGCCGCAGACGATCCCCACGGACCTGCGAGACGGCAACGGCCGGTTCCTGCTCCTCGACGCCCTCACCGCGCTCGTCAACGCCCGCGCCGCGGTCCTGAACGCCGCCAGGTCGTCGAAGCGGCCGACGCCGACACCGTGGCCGTGCGGCTCGCCGGCATCCACGGGGCGCGACTCTGCGCGTCGTGGAAACCCCGCGGTTCCTCCACCGGGCCGACGCCGGAGCCGTCCGCCAGGCGCTCCAGATGGCCAGCCTGCACAGCACGGTCGAGCACGCCCCTCATCCGGGCGACGACCAGTCCGGCACGCTGACCGTCATCTGCGCCTACGACAACGCCGAAGCCCAGACCGTACGCCGCGGCCTCGGCTTGCACCCCGACCAAGTGCTGGAAGCCACCGACGCCGAACGGCTGGCCGGCGTGTGCGTGCTACGCCTGCACATCGTGGAGACGCCCCGCTTCCTCCAACGGCCCGACGCCGGCGAGATCCGCAAGGTGCTGCACAGGGTGAGCCAGGCGTGCAAGACGGTCACCCGCGCCACCCACCCGGGCGAGGGCCCGCCCACCCTCACCTGCGCGGAGGTAGCCGTTCCCGCACCGCCGGCGGCGACCCGGCCGACGCCGAGCCTGAAGGCGGCCAGGAGACGCCCACCCGCGACCAGATTCGCACCCTCATCGACAGCGGCCGCCCCGCCCACGAGATCAGCGCCCTCATCGTCAGGGCAAGGTGCGAGACCTCGTCGCCCACATCGAGCGCCTCGCGGCCCTGTACACCGATCAGTCGCAGCTCGCTGCCCGCCTGCCCGCCATCCGCGCGTCCATCGCCCCGGGCGCGCACGTGGTCACCGTGTACGGCGTGCGCATCATCGTCGCGAACGCGGCGCCCGTCATGGTGGCCCGGCGCGAGGCCGCCAGCGCGCTGGGCGAGCCGCACGTCCCCATCTTCCTCACCCGCGACGACCTGCCCATCGCCGCGTGGCCCATGCCGGTAGACGTGATGGCGGACCAGGTGTTCGTCATCGGCGTGGCCGCCCGCGCCATCCCCGGCCAGATCAAGCAGATGGCGCTCCGGCCTGGGCCGGGCCTGCCTGCCGGATGGCTCGGCGAGGACGAAGGCGTGTGGCAGACGCCGCCGCCGTACCCGAACATGCTGGTGATCTCCCGCCTGAAGGAGGGCTTCAAGGGAGGCTTCCCGAAGGTGGAGGAGTTGACGGCGAAGGCCGACGCGGAGCTCGGTCATGCCCGGCCGACCGGTCGGATCGAGGTCAACGGGCAGGGCGGCATCGCTGAGGTGTGGGAGGTGACCCTGTGACCGCCAAGCACCACCCTCTCCGGGGAAAGCCCCGGGACGACGGCGGCATCGACGAGACCGTCCGCCGCCTCCTGCGCCGGTGACGGAGAGTGTCGAGGGTACGGAGATCGCCGGGGCGAGCACCTACCCTGCGTGACATTCGTGGTGGGCTGCCCTTCGCGGTGACGGGCGGCCTGCCCACGGCGGTGATAACTTCTCGTCAATCCCGCTTGTGCACCCCACGAAGATCGTTTAGCGTGTGCCAGTCCGCTCCGCGCCCCGCCCGGAAGGACCCCACGTGCCCGGCAAGTTCCACAGCGAATGGGCCCTCGCCTACACCCGCCAGGTTGCCACCAACATGCGGCACCACCGGCAGGAACGCGGCCTCAGCGTGGACAAACTCGCCACCCGCTGCACCCGTCTCGGCTTCCCCCTCGACCGCTCCAACCTCAACAAGCTCGAACTCGGGCAACAAATTGTCGGCTGGATTGTTCATCTGAAGTGGCCCTTTTCTGGAAGAGGCTTGGGAAACCACTGCCGGCGTCAGCAACCCTGGAGATCGACCGTCGCGCGGTTGTCCCTTTACGTGCGTGCGAGCGGCGCTAGCGGTCGGGCTGACGTAACGCCCTCCCGATCACCCACGCTGGCGCCGGGCCCGCTCTCCTCGAACGGCCTCAGCCTCAGACGCCGCCGACGTCCGCCACAAACTCTCGCAAGGGCCTGTAGCTGTCGGACCAGGAGTTCTCCTCTTCGAGCAGCCGCCTGCCCAGCAGAACAGCCAGCGCCCGGCCCCTCTCGTAGCGCTCGTCGCTCCACACGCGCAGCCGCTCCAGCGCGCCCTGAACGATGTCAAAGTCACCCGGGAACAAGTGCAACCCGATCTTGGTGAGCGACGGCTCACTGTACTTGGTGAAGAACGCCGCGTTCTCGAAGAAGTCCCGCGTGAAGTAAAGCTCGCTCATGCCGCTGGCCTCCATCAGGTTGTCGACCACGTCGAGCATCAACGTCCCAGCCAGCAGTTCACCGATCCGGACGCCGACCCAGGGCACCAGCCCCTCTGGGCCCGTCCCGCGCGGGTGGGACCGCCAGAACGCGTCGTTCAGCACGTTCCCGGCCTCCTCCAGTTCGTTTCGCGCGATGAAGATGTGGCTCAGCAGGTGCCCGGCATACGCGGCGATCATGTCGTTGTCCGACCTCAGCGCCCGCGTCAGCGGCTCCTCCGCCGCCACCAGATCGCCGCTGACGATCAGCAAATTGCCGATCAGGACGGTGGCGAGTTCCTCGTCCGCCTCCGCGTAGAGCGCCCGCGCTGCCTCCGCGTCCCCGGTGAGCTGCGCGGTGACCCCGCGTAGCAGCGAGCGCCCGTCCTCCTGCGGCTCCAGCTCCGTGATCAGCACCCCGGCCAGCGGCCCCAGCCACGGGTCCTCGCCCCCTGCCACCTGCTCCAACGACTCCCAGCAGTGCAGGCCCGCGCCGAGTTCGATCCCCGCCAGCGCTGCCGCCGCGTGCCCGGCCACGGCTGTGCGACCCGTCCCGGCGATCTCCCGCAATGCGTTCATCGCGTCGTCCAGGTCTCCGTTCTGGTACGCCTCCAACCCTGGCCCGACCTCCGCCGGCACCGGCTCGACCGGATCCAAGGGAAGCAGCGCGGGAAGCTCCAGATCTTTCAGCGGGTACAGGGTCCGCGGCTTGTCGTTCGCAGCCATCCCGGGGCGTTTCCTTCCTGACGAGAGCATTTCCCCCGCACTCTGCCACCAAGATCAGACAATTTCTGCCCGCAACGACGATCCCCTCCCCGCCCGTACCCCCAGTGCCCGACCCCGGCCGTACGACGACGCACGACTGACATCAAGTCCGCGCGAGCCATCGGCATGGCCGGGCACTCCATCGGAGGAAACGCCGCCGCCACGACCATGGCCACCGACCACCGGGTACGGGCCGGAGTGAACACGGACGGCACCTTCTACGCGCCGATCCCCGCCACCGGCCTGGACCATCGCCCCTTCCTGCTGTTCGGCGCCCAGCACGAGAGCCCGGGCATGGACCCCACCTGGGAGCAGGCCTGGACGAGCCTGAACGGCTGGAAGCGCTGGCTGACCGTCACCGATTCCGACCACGGCACGTTCACCGACATGCCCATCCTCTCCGCATGGGCGGGCAAACCCGGCCCCGGGCTCTCCCCCCAGCGCGCGGAACAGATCACCCGCACCTACGTCGGCGCCTTCTTCGATCTGCACCTCAAAGGCATTCCACAGCCCCTGCTCACCGGACCATCACCAGCCAACCCGGAGGTCACCTTCCAAAACCCCTAATCCCCACCAACATGGCAAGGAAATGGATCGGGGCGATCGCGACAGCGCCGCCCCGATACCACCGCGACGTGCAGAACTACCTGAAGTTCTGCTGCTGACCGCCGGTCGCCGCCAGCGAGCTCGCCCGGTCGGGGCGGGCATGCCGAGGAAAGGGCGCAGCGCCGGAGCCAACGTCGGCATGGGTAAAGGCATGCCGGCCCAGGAAGCAGGAGATGGCGCCAGGGCCCAGTGTGCTGACCCGCCGGAGGTCAGCTCACGCCGCGGTGAGGTCGAGCCGGGTTTCCATGTCCAGCCGGAACCGGCCGTAGGGGTTCACGTGAGCCCAGAACAGTGGGCTGAGCGCGCGCCGGTCTTCCTCGGTGAGCTTGCCGGCCCACTGCGGATCTCGCAGAACGGCCCGCAGGAGCTGGGTATTAATGAACACCAATGAGGACTGCAGCAGGTGCAAGGTGAGCATGGACACCCCCTGGCACCCCGGCTCCCCACCCGGCGATGCGCAGTCGGTCAGGACCAGCTGCTCGTACGGCTGCGCGGCGTAGGCGGGGTTGCGCCGTATCCACCCCAGGCGGGCGGCGGCGTCGCTCCCGTCGAGCGAGTCGTAGGTGAACCCGTGGAGCCGAAAGCAAACCTTGATCGGCCGTGCCGCCGAAGGTTGAGTGATCATGCCCAGCCGCACACCCTGAGACCTGGGCTGACACCGATCAAGGTTCGATGGCACATGCTCAACCTTCCGTGACGGAGGACGGTGGCGATCAAGGCGGCGATCACCTTAGCATCGAACATATGAGCGAAGCGTACTGCCGGAAGATCATCAGCGAGAGCCGTCTCGCGGGCGCCGCCCTCGTCGCCGCCGGCGAGGTTTCCCGTCGATGCTGTGCTCCTACCGGCAGTACGCCAACGCCGTCAACGACATCGCCGCACTCGCCGAGCAGGCCGAAGGCGAGCGCCGGCAGCAGCTCACCGAGGAGCTGCTCGCCCTATGGTACGTCCTGACCGAGGCTCTGCTCAACCGCTACGAAGCCGCCATGAGCGAGCA
The DNA here is from genome assembly GCF_044547985.1 of Nonomuraea sp. NPDC052265. Taxonomy (NCBI): domain Bacteria; kingdom Bacillati; phylum Actinomycetota; class Actinomycetes; order Streptosporangiales; family Streptosporangiaceae; genus Nonomuraea; species Nonomuraea sp. NPDC052265. Next base: position 899,383 of record NZ_JBIUBJ010000002.1, on the reverse strand, counting down.
CGCCGGACGTCTCGGCAGCCCCGCCCAGGTTGAGGCACGCCTCTACCCGCCACTGCCCGGCGACGACGCGGACGAGGACGCTCGCCGCGCGTAGGAGCGCAGCACCCCTGGCCAGGCCGACCGATGGCGACGACTGGGATTTGCCGGTCTGACGCAGGATCGTGGCCACGCCTTCTGGCAGATCATCCGCCTCGTGTGGCTGCTCGCCCACGCCCGCGGCGAGATCGAGACCTTCCTGACGCGGCTCGAGGAGCTGGTGCCCGAGCTGACCGACCGGCCGTACGAGCCGGTGCCGTAACGTGCGTCGGCCACGATCTTGGAAGGAGACGGCGGGTGACGCGGTGGCGGTCAGGAGCGCGGTCGCGAGGAGGAGGCTGCCGGCGATGGGGCGGGGTCTCATGGGGAGATCCCTCCTTTGACTGCTTTGTGTAGTTGATCATCACCCTTAGTTGTGAGTGGACACACCTGCAGGCATTTGCCGGTACTCCCACGAGATATGGGCGGCGGCCTGTCGCAGGAGGGTGGGCGGCCAGTCGGCGGAGAAGTGGGCTCGTTCCTCAGCAGGAGGCAGGCCACCTGAGGGTTGCTCATAGTTGACGGCATGACGCGCAGATCCTTACGGCGGCCCCTCCCCCGCGCCCTCACCGCGGGAGCCCTCGCCATCGCCCTGGTCGCGAGCTCCGGCTTCACGCCCGCGAGCGCCGCCCCAATCACCGACATCCCGCTGCTCGACGACTACGACGCCGAATCGCTGGCGAACCTCCCCACCGTCGGCGGTCTGAGGTACCTGGCTCAGCGGTACGCGCCGACCGACACCTGCCCGCCGGTCGCCACCGGGCCGGGCGGGCCACTGTTCTGGGGGGACGACAAGCCCGTCCAGTTCCGCCAGGGCGTCCCCCGGCCGGGGCAGAGGGTCGTGAAGATCGTCATCATGGGCGATTCGTACATGTCAGGTGAGGGGGCGGGAGACTACTTCAATAAACGCGGCTTCCTTCCCGAACCCCGCATCCCGGGAGGGCTGGGAGGGGAGACCTACCCGGCGGCAGGGCACACCGAGGACGACTACACCGAGGACTTCCGTCACCGTTCAGCGAACGCGGCGGTTCTGCAGGCCATCGACCTGCTGCGCCGGGCCAACCCGGAGGTCTTCTTCGACGTGCGTTTCAACGCCTCCTCCGGCGCCGCCAGCGAGCACTTCTTCGTGAGCCAGAACGATCACGCCCGCGTCAATCCGCCCCAGAACCAGGGAGTGGACGAGGCCACCGACCTGGTGATCTCCGGCTTCGGCGGCAACGACGTCGACTTCGGCCCCATGCTGAAAGCCGTACTCGACGACCCCGTCGACATCAGCAACATCGAGGCGCGTATCCGGCCACTGCTCGACACCACCCGCACCTCGCAGCAGGAATGGGACAACTCCCAGCCGCCCCGCCCCCCGTTCGTCCGCCCGCTGACACAGCCCGCCACCCTGTCGGCCAGGCTGGTGCAACTGGTACGCGCGATGCACGCCGCCTCCAACGGCAAGACCAGGGTGATGATGGTCAACTACCCGCAACCCGTCAAGGTCGGCCTGCACCCTGGCGGCCTCATGGGCTGGCTGACGAACATGTGGCCCTATGCCTGGACCAGCGCCGCGAAACTGGCTCCTCAGCTGACCGCCTCCGTCAAGAAGGCGCAGCAGGTCCTGGCCGACCACGGGATCGCCACCGACATGCTGGACCTCGAGAACGCCTTCGCCGGCCACGAACTGGGGACCAAGACCCCCTACATCCGCAACGTCAACTGGAGAGTGGCCGCGGCTGGGGACGACTTCAACCAGAAGCAGCAGACGGGACATCCCAACCAGGAGGGGCAGAAGGCACTGGCGGGCCACTACGCCCTGATGATCGCGGGTGAGCTGGGGTTGCGGCTCAAGGCGTCCGACGGGGCGCCTCCACCGGCCAGGGCGGCGCAGCCGTGCGACGCCGATCCCAGCGACCGTCACTACCTGCCCGCCAAGGCCACCCAGAGCGGCGGGTCGACCGGCGGCACCGGCGGCGGCGGCGGAGGCGGCGGCGGCGGCACCCCCAACGTGGGCCCGCGCTCGACCATGATCTACGTCAACATCGACCCGCCGCCCTTCCATCCCGCGCCACAGCCCAGCGCACAGCCCACCTCGGGCACGGGGACGCCGGACCAGACGCCGCGGTGGACCATCTATCCGGTCGACACCGTCCAGCCGACCAACCCGCCCATCTCCTTCGACCTGACCCAGCCGCTCCCCTACCTGTGGCCCGTGGGCGGCGGATCGAGCCCATACCGCGACGTCTTCGAGGTGAAGATCAACGCCGCCCAGCTCCTGCGGTGACGATCGCCACCGACCGGATCCGCGCCCGCTGAAGCCGGTCCTGAGAGCTCGCTGGGCTCGGCCGCGCCGGCCCGCGGGGGCTCAGGAGCTCCCGGGCGCGGGCCGCCACACGAGGGCGCGCCGCGAGCCGTCGGGAGCCTCGGCCCACCCGGTGATCTCGCCCTGCGCGTTGACGGCATTGGCCATCGTGGCGGTGCCGGTCGCCGGGTCGGGCAGCAGGGCCGGCGCCACGTCGGGGGCGGCCCAGACCGCCGCGTGGGCGACGGTGCCGGCCCCCGTGCAGGTGTGTGTGCCGACAATCACGTCGTTGTTGACCGCCTTGGGCGCAGCCAGGCCGCTGGCGCCGGGCAGGCGCCGCATGCCCTCCTCGGCACTCCAGATGTAGCCGCCCGCGGGCACGATGGTTATCTTGGGTTCGCAGCCCTTCCCGCAGCTCAACGCGATGTGATCTTGTCAGGCACGTAAGGCAAGTAGGCCGCTTGACGCCTTGGGGATCAGGGCGGGGCCCACCACCGGCGGATGGGCGCCGTGCTTGATTCCCGGCCCGGACCGTGAGAGCAAGGCCAGGCTCACGCCCTGCCAGCGCGCCAAGGTGTGGGCGACGTCGCGTGCGGTCTGCTGGGAGGGGATCCGTCAGCAGCGGCCGATCTGTGGGGCTGACCGGCGCCGAGCGGCTGGAGAGGCTGTGCCGGGCTGGGTGGGCTAGGTGAGGTTCAGGCCGCCGTCGATGGCCAGCACCTGGCCGGTCAGCCAGGTCGTGGCGGGGTCGGCCAGGCGCAGGATCCAGGTGGCGACCTCTTCGGGTTCGCCGCGGCGGCCGAGCGGGATGCGGGCGGCCTCCTCGCGCTTGATCTGCTGGACGACGGTCTCGGGCAGGCCGGCGGCGGTCTGAGCCTGGCTCTCGGTGGGGCCCGGGGGCCAGGGCCTTGGCGCGGATGCCGTCGCCGGCCAGTTCCAGCGCCCAGCTGCGGGTGAGTTGTTCGAGGACGGCCTTGGATGCGGCGTGGTGGGCGGCGCCGGGCAGCGGCAAGAACCCGCCCCGGCCTGTGGCAGCGCTGCGAGGGCGTCATGGTTTCAAGGGCGGGATCGTCTCGATGATCTCTTCGACGGCTTTGGCGCGCAACTGCGAGCCGGATAGGCCAGGATGTCTCCGGCCTACAGAGTCCTCCCACACCTTGGCCAGCCCCGAGCGGACCTCCAGCCAGACCAGGGCCATCCCGACCATCTTGGGCCGGAAGTCGTCGGGCTCGATCCCCGCAGGGTTCACCATCAGGACGGCCTTGTCGAACGCATATATCGCCTCTTTGGGCTTCATCTCCATGGCGCGGATCACCGCCAAGTGCAGCAGCGCCCGCCAGTGCCTGTAGATGCAGGCCTGTTCGATCTCCATGACCGCGAGGCTCTCCGAACCAGGAGTGGCAAGGCGCCTCTCAGCCTCCTGGTAGTGCTTCTCCCCGTGGGCGGCGTTGGTGAGGCAGACCTCCAGGAGGCGGCGTGCCACCTGGACCCGCACTTCCCACCGCCGTCGCTTCACGGCCGGGTCGACTTCATTATCGGCTGGCTTGGCTTCGGAGTCACCGGACACCAGCATGACAAGCAGCAGCACACCCCCCAGGAGCGCCAACACACCAAGCGCCTCGTTCAAATCCTCGCCCACCTCATTCACAGTAGAGGCAGGTCCATTCCGTGTGAACCTGATCTCGTAGAGGCAAGCAGGCACTCTCGACGCTCCATGCGCGCAGGCGCCTCGAGGAACCCATGGGCTCGTCCGCCCCACTCGGGTCATTCCGATAGCGCACTGTTCCTTCAGTCCGGAGGGCCGACTCAGCACGCGAAACTGGGTGGACGAGGCCAAGATCGAGGCGTTCCTGGCCGCCGGGCACACCCGCCGTCACGTGCTGGACATCGTTCTGGGGGTCGGCGTGAAGTCGCTGTCGAACTACATCAACCACATCGCCTGCACGCCGCTGGACCCGGCCTGGGCCGACCAGGCGTGGGCCCGGGAGCAGGCGGCGGTGTGATCCGCGCCGGGTCCGCGCTCCGCCGCGGCGCGGTTCGTCCAGGACGTCACCCGTGCAGGAGGGGTCGCACCTCCGCCAGGAGGTCCATCTGCCGCCGCCAGTCGCCGCCCGAGATCCCGACGACCGCGTGGCTCGCCCCGGCCTCGCGGTAGTCGTTCAGCCGTCCGGCGGCCTCCTCGGGGTGGCCGGTGAGGGGGATCGGCAGCACGTCCTCAAGCGGACGGCCGTAACTGGCGCTGATCCCGGACGCCACCTGAGCCCGGGACGGGACGTCGGGCCCGGCTCCCAGCGCGGCGGCGCAACCGATGGCGACGACCGGAACGGGACGGCCTGCCTGCCTGCCCGGCCAGCTCGGCCAGCCGTGCCCGTCCCTCGGCGACCTCCAGCGGGGAGATCAGCGAGGGGAACCAGCCGCGCCGCCCGCCGGATCGCCGCCTCCGACGCGTTGCCGACCCACACGGGCCGCATGGCCGCGGCCGGGGACAGCGTGACCGACAGCTGCCCCGGCTCGTCCGGCAGCCGGGTCTCCTTCCCGGCCAGCAGTTCGGAGAGCAGTTCCGGCGCGGGGTCCGTACGGCGTCCGCGCCGCCCGTACGCCACCCCGGCGGCGGCCCACTGCCCTGGCCCGCCGCCCGAGCCGACGCCCAGGACGCGTAGTCAAGTGATCGGTGAACCGGGACGGCAGCCAGGTCTGCCGTGTTCTCTGCCCTGCACGTCAGCACAGGGCAGAGAAGGGGGTACGGTGCAGCCCGACCAGCTCGACCTGTTCGCTGCTGCCTGACCGGCTCCAGATCGTCAGCCCGATGAGGCCGTCTATCCACCCAGGAGCAGGGTCACAACGACACCAGCGATGAAGAAGAACGCCCCGCTGACGATGTTCAGCCACATGCCCTGCTTGAAGGATTTCCGGCCGCTTTCCTCCAGCCGTGCCGCGAGCCGCGCATCGAGCATCTTCTCGACCGCTGCCTGAGCTTCCTTGTGAATCGAGGCGATGCTTTCGGCGTGTTTGGCCTCAGCTTGCAGCTCACGGACTGTTGCGGTGCGTGCTTCCATCTCCGCTGACAGTTCAGCAAGCAACGTCGTTGACCGCTTAAGAAGATCAGCTAATTCATCGGCCCGTTCCTCGACGGTGGAAGTACTCGGTGCGGGGGCCTCCTCCACGGTGCTAGGCCGTCTGAGCTTGCTCTGCACCTTTTCTAAGGCGCCTGACCCGAGCCCACTCAGCACGGCGCCAACGACAGTCGAGATGAGAATTGGGTCCACGTCCACGCGGGCAGATTAAGAGCGGGGACTCCACGTAGACGCCGCAACGAGCACGCGGTGATCGGATCGATACATGCAGCCACGTTCCGGTGCACTACGAGCCGATCCCTCAGCGAACTGAGACGCTAACCACTCCCCCCATGTTCCCTGCCCTGCACACCAGCACGGGGCATGCAGGGGGCACGGTGGCCAACAAGCGGACGTGGACTGCGCCAGCCCCCACGATGACCCCTGGAAGACGAACCAGCGCGCGGTGCCCTTGCCCGTCCGTCGGCATGGCGGTGTGGGATGATGCACAGGTCAGGTCGCTTGGGCCTGCTCCCCCCTGAATGGGTGAATGAGGAGCAGGTATGGACATTACGCCGCAAGCGGTCGTCATCCCCAAGGAGACCGACCAGCTCGAGCAGGGGAAGTACGGTCCCGTCTTCCCGCGGACCCCGGCGTGTTACGGGTTCACCATCATCGCCGACGTCAAACCCGGCCGGGCCGACGCCATCCGCGAGTACGGCAACACGCTGGCCACGGCACTGCAAGGCGATCCGAATCTCCTCGCGCCGCTGAAGCTGCACTACCTGCGCTGGGTGTTGTTCGACGACGACACCCGCTTCATGTACCAGGGGATCTTCGACACCGACTTCGACAAGTACACCGAGGACGCCGTCGCGCTGTTCACCAAGGCGGGAGTGAGTACGGCGTTCGAGAACCTCGAAGGCTTCCCCGAGGACTGGAGAACCAATCCCGAGGCGTTCGTCAGGTTCGTCCGCGAGCATCACTGCCCCAGCTTCATCGAGTACGGCGAGTACCCGTACGTCACCGCGGATGAGATCAAGAAAGCTCTGCGGATCAAGAACGCCCTGTCGCAGATGCTCGACCAGCTGCAGTGACGACACCACACGGAGACGAGATGAGCGAGCTGAAGACCGCGCGCACCTACAACCAGAACCACGTGCCGCGCCCGTACACGCCTGGCCGGCGGCGGGTGAGCATCTACGTCGCCTGGAGTTTTCCGGCCGAGGCCGGCAGGGACCTGACCGTACTGGACAACCGGTTCTCCACGATGACCGAGGTGCGCCGCGTGCAGTGGCCGGCTTATGAGGACCCGCAATGGTCTGATCCGATGCGGTTCCAGCAGGGCATCGCGGGCGGGCTGGAGCTGTTCTTCTGGGGCTGGCTGCCCTTCCAGGAGGTCGTCCAGGAGGTCACCGGGCACACCGTGCCCGTCTACCAGCGCGTCGACCAGGCCGGGTTCCACACCCCCTTGGACGAACGGGTGCTGGCCGACACCGACGTCCTGTTCGTGTGGGGACTGGACCACATGATCACCGGGCAGGACGCCACCCCTCGCGAGATCGAGGCGCTGCGCGACTTCCTGACCCGCGAGGGAACCTGCCTGGCCCTGGGACCGCACCACGACGTCGGCGCGTCGGACGACCTGGCGCTGCGCGACGTGGAGTACCACCACCACGGCGACGCCCTGGTGCCGCGCCAGCAACGCTTCGGCAGGTACACCCGATCCCTGATCGCAGGACTCGGGATCCCCGTGGAGAACCGCTACGGCCTGCGCCCCGCGGTGACGCGGGAGGGCGTGAGCGCACCCCTGTCCATCGCCAAGGACCTGGACACCAGGGGATGGCTGGACGGCGTGAGTCACCTCAACTTCCACATGCACCTGCCCCACTACGCCGTGACCAGCGACGAGGCCGGCGTCATCCAGGTGCTGGGCCGGCAGCCGATCGACCTGACCCGGCCGCCGCACCCGTTCACCGAGGCCGGCAACACCGAGTTCAACACGTTCCTGTGGATGCCCCCGGCCGGTGACCGGGCCGGTGACGTGATCTTCGCCGACAGCACCATCTTCAGCTCCCTGTTCGGCGTCGACGAGAGCGTGCGCGCCTTCTGGAACAACATCGTCTCAGCGCCATGACGCAGCAAGAAAGCAGAATCCCGGTGAGCCAGCCCAGCCACGTCACGCTCGACCTCGACGACATCCAGCGCGGGGTCCTCAGCCCGCGGCCGACCCCGTACGCGGCGACCTACATCCTGTTCCGCATCGACGACCGCGGCCAGGGGCGGGAGCTGATGCGCCGCGCCGCCGCGGTGGTCACCTCGGCCGCCGACACGACCAGCCCACTGGGCCAGACCTGGGTGAGCCTCGCACTCACGCACGCCGGCCTGCGGGCGCTGGGCGTGCCGCAGGAGTCACTGGAGACCTTCGCGTGGGAATTCCGCCAGGGCATGGCGGCGCGCGCCACGGCGCTGGGCGACGTCGGCGACAGCGCACCCTCCCACTGGGAGCCGCCGCTGGGCACGTCCGCCGTGCACGTGGTGCTGGTGGCGGTGGCGCCCGACAGCGCCCACATGGAGGCGGCCATCGATCGTGCCCGCCCCGCCTACGACGACCTTTCCGGCGTGACGGCGATCTGGCGGCAGGACTGCCACGCGCTGCCTACCGAGACCGAACACTTCGGCTACCGCGATGGCATCAGCCAGCCGGCCATCGAAGGCAGTGGCATCCCCGGGTCCAACACGCTGGAGGAGCCGCTCAAGGCCGGTGAATTCGTGCTCGGCTATCCCGACGAGCTCGGCGGCGTACAGCGAATTCAACCCGAGGTCCTGGGACGCAACGGTAGCTACGCGGCCTTTCGTAAACTTCACCAGCGCGTCGGCGCCTTCCGCCGCTACCTGAGGGACAACGCCACCGGCCCCGAGGACGAGGAGCTGCTGGCCGCCAAGATCATGGGACGCTGGCGCAGCGGCGCCCCCTTGGCCCTCAGCCCCTCCCGCGACGAGCCCGGCCTGGACGCCGACCCGTACCGCAACAGTTTCCTCTACCAGCGAGACGACCCGGCGGGATTCATCACTCCCGGCGGCAGCCACATCCGCCGCGGCAACCCCCGGGACGCGGCGGTGGCGGGCGTACCGAGACTGCACCGGATGATCAGGCGCGGCACCGTCTACGGGCCGCCGCTGCCTGATGGCGCCCTGGAGGACGACGGAGCCGACCGCGGCCTGATGTTCGCCTTCATCGGCGCGCACCTGGGACGGCAGTTCGAGTTCGTCCAGTCCGAATGGATGAACGACGGCGTCTTCTTCGGCGCGGGCGATGCGGTGGATCCCATCGTCGGATCCGGTGAGGGGGCCGGTGAGTACACCATTCCTCGGCGGCCGGTACGGCGACGCCTGCTCGGGCTGCCGCGCTTCGCCGTCACGCGCGGCGGCGAGTACTGCTTCCTGCCATCGCTGAGCGCCCTGCGCTGGCTCAGCGACCTCACAGACTGACGCGCGGACTGACGCACGGACGATGCGCTGGCCGATGCGCGGACTGATGCACCGTGCCCGCCATCGTCAGACACGACCGCCGCCGGGAAGGAAGGACCATGGACGCACTGCACGTGCTGTTCAACGCGGTCACCGTGATCTTCATCGCGGTCACCATGTTCGCCGCCGGCCTGGCGACCACCCTGCCGACGCTGCGTGCCGTCCTCACCGACCCGCCACTGCTCCTGCTGGCGCTGGCGGCCAATCTGGTGATCGTCCCGCTGCTCGGCTGGGGCCTTGCCGTCCTGTTCGCCTTGCCGGTCGCGGGGCTGATCGCTCTGGTCATGGTCGCCTCCTCGCCCGGCGGGCCGTTCGGGGTGAAGGTGACCATGGCGCAGAAAGGCGACATGGTTGCGGGCGCGGCGATGCAGGTGCTGCTGGCCGCCGTGGCCAGCCTCACCTTCGGGCCGACGGTCAGCGCCGTCCTCACCGCGGCCGGCGTCGGCGAGGGGGTCTCCCTTGACGTCGCCGCGCTGGTGCGGACCGTGGCCATCCTGCAACTCGCGCCGTTCGCCGTCGGGCTGGTGATACGCCACTACGCACCCTCCGCGGCACTGTCATGGCATCCGGCCGCCGGTGTGACATCGAACGTGACGTTCATCGTCGTGCTGGCGGGCATGCTCCTGGGCAGCTGGCGCGAGATCGTCGCCCTGCTGGGCTCGCGTACCCTGCTTGCCGGACTCGTGCTGGCCATCGCCACCTTCGCCGCCGGCACTGTGCTGGCCACCGGGCCACCCACACGTCGTACCACCATGGGCGGCATCGCGGCGGTTCGCAACGTCAGTCCCCCGCTGGCCGCCATCGGGATCGCCTTCGGCAACGACCAAGCCGTCCTGGGGGCGCTCGCCGCGGTGCTGATCAGCGGCCTGGTGACAGCTCTGCCGGTCGCCGCGCTGCTCGGCCGCGACCGGGACGACACCACCGGCTGAAGTCCTCGATGAGGCCCCCGCCGCAGGGCCCGCTCCCGGTCAGGTCCATTGTCCGGAACTTGACGCGGCCCACCGGCCGGTCAGCACGCCGGGGCTGTCGTCCCTGGCGCATCGCGGGCGGCCGATCGGGCCGCTCGTCAAGCCCAATCGCTTTTCGTCCGGAGCGCCTCAGCGGTTGCATGCACACCGGCCAGAGCCGATGCCGCGGCCCTTGGCGGCCGTCCGGATGAGCGCCTGCTCGACAACGACGGTCTCGATGGCGGAGCGCGAGGGCGAGCCTGCGGTCCCAGGCCCGGGTGAGGGGTGTCCGGCGCACCTCAACACGTTGCTTGCACGCCGACCAGCCGACCAGCCGGCTGCCTGCTCGGCACACCCGCATCCAGCACCACAGGACTCGCGGGACGACTTCCCTGCTCACCAACTGCCTCCTGGGTCGGCCCCGGCGACCACTACGGCACACTGCCCACGAACGGCGCGCCGATCAGGCCCGGAACTCCTATAGCTCCGGCGAGCCGCCGCTCAGTTGATCAGTGGGTACGCCGACGGGGCGCCAGCACCTCGGTGACCTTGGCGATGGCTTCGGCGCCGGGTTGGCGTCCTTCTCGCAACCGAAGCTGTCCCCAGCCCCAAAGTGGATCGATCGGCGCAGGTCACGGGGTCGGTGCCGAGCGTCGTGGAGACCAGGTTTCGGCACCAGGTGGCGGTGCTGAGCATGCTGCCGAATTGGTGCGGGAATCAAGGCCGATGCGTTGACCTGCGGCTATGCCGTTCCAAGGACCGGACAGAACCGCCGTTCTGTCCGGTCAGCGCTACCTGACGGCTGGGGACAGCTTCGGGAGAAGGGCGCCGTGACGAACGGCTGTGACCATGTGATGTATGGGGCCTCGCCCCGGCACTGCGGTCGCCGGCCTCAGCCGCCGGTCAGGCGGCGAGGCCGATTCCGATCACCACCGCCCAACGCCGCTTCATCCAGACGGGAGGCCCGGTGAGTGACGATCTTCCTCATTCGCGGTCGGATTTGTGGAACCCGGGAACCCGGCGCGGGCGGCCTTCGGTAGGCCGTCCGGAGCGTTCATCTAGGGGTGCCGGTAGTACGGGGGAAATTTCCGACGGAGATGCCTGACCTGCGAACCAAGTCGGCACGGCAGACCAGTCACCCGGCTGTGGTCGGAGCCTCGGCGGCGCGCGCGGCGTTGGCTTTGATCGCCTCCTGCAGCCACTCCGCCGCGCCCGGCCGGGTGTTCGCCTCGATGCCCGCCCGGTAACGCGGGTCCTCCACGTACAGGTAGCTCTTTTGAACGTGGAACTCGTGCGTCATGTCGTAGAACCAGCGGGCGATGTGCTGCAGCTGCGCCTCGGCCACGTCCATCGCCGCCTCGCTCGACGGGTCGACGCCGGCGTCCATCAGCTCACGGATCCGCGCCTCGATCGCCGCGTTGTCGCGGTTGATCTGCTCCCACTGCTTCTTGCCGTAGGCCGCGACGCGCTTCGCGGACTGCGCGTACGCAGTGCTGTCCCCCCACCGTTGCTCCACCTCGTCGAGGTACTCGCCTTCATGGTCGGCCCACTCGCCCCAGACCTCGCGTTTCTCCTCGTCGCTGAGCGGGGACCGGATCTTCTTGTCACTCATGGCCGAGACCGTACGGCCTGACGTTACGTGAGGGTCGAGCCGTTTTCGGCGGTGGGACCGCGATGGGCCGAATCCTGCGATTTCGCTGCCGGATGACTGGTCTGCCATGCCGACCCCCAGCACCAGGACCAGGGTGTTTTGCCTGATCGCATGGTCTATGGTGCAGGCCCGGATTTGTCAGCCTCGGATGTGAGGCGCCTTGAGTCAGGTTCCGGCCGCGGGGTCCCATGGCGGTTCAGTGCTCCTAGTGTGAAGCGCAAAGCCGCCCCCGTTCGCGGGCCGGAACCCCAGTCCCTGGAGTTCGGGATCGTCGACCGCGGTGACCACGCGTAGGGCGCCGGCCTCGGCTACCTCGCAGACCACGAGACGCACCAGGGCATCACGCACCCCTGATGGGACGCCGGGCTGGATGTGCACCAGGTCGAGACGGGCGATGGTGCGTCGCTTGTCCTCCCAGGACGCGGCGGCCTGACCGACAAAAGGTTCCCCGCGGGCGTTGTCGACGTAGGCCTGAAGCCAGCAGGCAAGCCTGGCCTCGGCGATCAGTTGCTTGGGAATGGTGACATCCATCCCGGCCCGAGCCAGCCAGGCGCCGGCCTCGGACAGAGGCGGAGAAACCGATGCCGGCAGCGATCCGAGAATGGAATGAACCCTCTCGAGGTCATCCGGCGAGGCCGAGAGCTCAAGGGCGTTGAGGTAAACCCGACTGATGAAGAACCCGGCGGGCCAGACGTCTGTGTCATCGTGAACGTCCAACAAGACATACCCGTCTCGAATCGTCCGGCCGCTTCGACGGACCAGCCCGGTATCGAGTTCCAGCCTAAGGCGGAAGGCGAAGTCTACGGCCCATCCATCCGGCGAGGTCACCGGCAGACCGGTGTACGAACCGCCGGTCCACGGACTCGCTGCCCCTCTCGGGAACTCGACCTTGATGGCGTAAGTGTTCGGATCTCGACGCCAATGGAAGATCACCAGCATGCCGTCGGACTCTGCCCTGACATCGACGCCGCCAGCCGGCACGAGTCCTATGACCCTTCTGAGATCCGCCGAGTCCTGACCAGCGACGGCCTCTTCATCACCCAGCAGGTGGGCGGCCAGAACCTCGACGAGGTCAACCAAGCCCTGGGCACACCTCCGCTCTCCCCCCGTGACTGGGATCTCGCGCGCGCCAGCGCCGCGCTGGCCGAGGCCGGACTAATCGTGACGTGGAGCCAGGAGGCGCAGGTGCGGACAACGTTCCACGACGTGGGCGCGCTCGTGCTGTTCTTGCGGATTGTCTCGTGGCAGGTGCCGGACTTCGACGTGGACCGCTATGCCCGCCGCCTGCGTGTTCTCCACGAGCAGATGGAGCGTGGCGGCGTGCTGACTGCTCACGCCCACCGCTTCATCCTCTTGGCCGCGCCCAACGATCGGATGGCTCGCCATAGTCAGGCGCGGTAGCGGCGAGCGGCGGTGTCAGGGCTGACATCCAAAACTGCGGCGATCTCGTCCCAGATGGCCCCAGCCGCTCGGTCGGCGGTGACGGCCGCGGCCAGGACGGCGCGGGCCTGGGCGAGCAGGGGCAGCGCGGCGGCGGTGTAGCCGGCGATGGACCCCAGTTTCCAGCCGGTCTGCTGGGTGGGCGGAGCGAGGTCTTCCGCGTGCAGATCCAGGGCCAGTTTCCCGGCTGCCTGACCGAGGTGTTCGGCCTGGTCACGGAGATGGCGGCGCTGCTTGCGGGTGTCGTCCTGGCGTTGGTGGCGCTGGGTGAGGGGACGCCAACGTCTGGCGCGTGTGCGGCCGAAGGCCCATCGGCAGGTGTCGGAGCAGTACTTGCGGGACCGGCCGCCGCGGTCGATAGGCGGAGGTAATGGCGCTTCGCAGTTCAGGCATTGCTCGGTTTGAGATCCCATAAGAGGCAACTCACCAAGGGTTTCGTGGCCGTATGGCTGCGGATCGGCCTGTCTCGTTTGATGGGTTTCGAGACACGGTAACCCGCAGCAGCGCGGTCACGAAACCTTTGTCCAGGATGACCTGGCGCGGGCGCTGCGGGTGAGACGGCGCGTCATCTGGGTGATCGCCGACCAGGTGATCATCATTTCGCTGTTCTGGGGCTGCCGCTCGTGATCACGGATGTTGCGGCGGGCGCGCAGCACCCACGACAGACTGCGTTCCGCCTCGGTCGCCGACGACGAGGTCGGCGAGGCCCTGGAGGCGTTGTGGGGGCACCGCAGCGGTCAACAGCTGGAACGCCCGCCGCGCGTCGGTGCTGTCTTGGCTGGGCTGGTGCCGCGAGCGCGGCCACGAGGCGCCGGTGATCCCGGCCTGGACCAAGCGGCTGACGGTGCCGGATTCCGATACCCCGGTCCGCTCGCGGGCCGCCATCGACCGGTTGATCGCCCGCCGGGAGGTGCATCTTCGGGAGAAGACGCTGTATCGGATGCTGTATGAGAGCGCCGGCCGGTCGGAAGAGATCTTGGGCGTGAACATCGAGGATCTGGACTTCGCGGGGCGCCGATGTCAGGTCAAGGCCAAGGGCGCACGGACCAAGGCCCGCCGTCGCGGCCAGGTGCGTGAGGACTTCGTGCTGGAGACCCTGTATTGGGATGCCGGCACCGCCCGGCAGCTGCCTCGTCTGCTGAAGGGCCGCACGCGCGGCCCGGTGTTCCTCACCCACCGCCGCCCCGGGCCCGGGAAGGTGGTCAACTCGCGGGACGTGTGCCCTGACACCGGGCTGGCCCGGCTGTCGTATGGGCAGGCCCGTGCCCTGCTGGATGAGCACACCGCCGTCGGCGGTCCGGGCACGGGCTGGGACCTGCACGAGTTCCGCCACTCGGCCCTGCCCCATCTCGGGCAGGCCGGAGCGAGCCTGCTGATGCTGATGGCCAAGTCCCGGCACAAGAAGCCGGAAAACCTGCGCCGCTACTTCAAGCCCTCCCCGGAATCGATCGCCGAGCTCACCAGCTTGCTCGCGCCCGGCGCCAGCAGGCGCTGAACCAGGAGGCAGCATCAGCTCGGGTCAGCGGTCGTGATCGGCGTTCCTCCACCACGCCAGGGTGCCCATCACGCCGGCCGCGCCGGTGGTCAGGACGAGCAGGATGCCGAGGGGGCCCGGAGGGGCGTGGCCGGGACCGGCGATGCCCGCGTACAGGCCGGGGACCGAGTCTTCTTCGCCACCCGGGAGGGCAGAGTGCGCGCCCGGATGGAGAGAGCGACCTGCTGGCCAATGAGGCTGCTCCCTGGGCACACCCGTCACGGACATCATGCCCCGACGCCACTTCGCAGCCTGTCGGGCCAGCAGGTCGGACACTTGAGCGTCGACCCCGTGACGGGGTTCGTCACCGGCTTCAACATGACCGTTGCCAGCAAACACAGCCACATGCAGACGGCGACGATCGAGCACGCCCGAAGCTGGGATCCCAACCTGTTCATCTGGATGGGCTGGGACGAACACGTTGACGGCTTGCCAACGTCGAAGTGGGGTACTGGCCGACGGTTGGGGATGCCGGGTGGGCGTCCAGTGCCGGGCCTGGAGGGTTTGGGTGCACCGGCTGTCTGGGCAAGCGCGGGACGCGGGTTCCGGAACCCGCTTAGGGTCGGGGCGGGCGGGGCTCGGACAAGTGACGAGGGCTCGTGGCGGACCCGATAGCTCGGAGGACCTGCAACTCTGACTAACGGAGGACTCGGTAGCGAAGATGAGCCTCACTCGCGAAGGCTGATGTATCGAGGCGCTCAAGCTCGATGTGCCGCCCAAGGCCTGCGAACAGCGAGATGCCGTCGCCGAGCAGCACCGGCGCAACGTCCAGGTGGAGCTCGTCGACGAGACCGAGCCGCAGGCACTGTCGTGAGATGGTTCCTCCGAGCAGGCTGACCCAGCCGTCCCCGGCCGCTTGCGTGGCCAGCCTGACGGCCTCGTTGATGTCGTCGACGACGAAGTTGTACGTGGTGCCGTCGCGCTCGATCGGCTCATGGGCGCTGTGGGTCATCAGGTAGACCGGGACCTTCAGCATGCCGCCATACGGGATCTCGCCGTCCTCGATGGTCTGGGTCTTGTTCGCGCCGCCGACCACCGCGCCGATCCGGCTCATCACTGTCTCGACGACGGCGTCATCCTCGGGAGCGGAGGGTCGGCCGAACATCCAGTCGACCCCGCCGTCCTCCTTTGCCATGAACCCGTCAAGAGTGATGGTCGCGTGGACGATCACGGTAGCCATAAGCCGCTCCTATCTCCGAGAGGTGAGTCGATCGACTCGCCTCTATTAACCTAATCGTGTTCGTGATGGTGAGTCAAGGAACTCACCTCGATGAGATACTGAACGGATGACACGTGGACGCTCCTCGTACCACCGTGCGGTGGCCGCGACCAATCGCGAGGCGATCCTCGCCGCCGCCGCGCAGCTCTTCCTGGAGTTCGGGTACGACCGCACGCCACTGGCACGTGTCGCCGAGCGCGCAGGGGTGTCCAAGGCGACGCTCTTCAAGCAGTTCCCGACCAAGGCCGAGCTCTTCGAGGCAACGGTGCTCGCGGCAGGCGGATCGTCGGCTCCGGAACCGGTCGAGATCCCGACCGGCGACCTCTACGCGGGCTTGGTGGTGCTAGGTCGCGCGTATTCGGAACTGTTGACTCGTCCTCACATGGTCGCCCTGATGCGAACCGTGATCGCCGAATCGCACCACTTCCCCGAACTGCGCGAGCGGACCTTCGACTTCGGCACGCTGCCTGTGCTGCAGGCGCTGGGGCGCTATCTGCGGGAGGCACACTCCGCAGGAAGCGCCGACATCGATGATCCGGATCTGGCATCCGCACAGTTCCTCGGCATGATCGCATCCGCGATCTTCTGGCCGCGCCTCACGCACGGTACGTGGTCGATCACCAAGGAAGAGCAGTCGCGAGCGGTCGACGAAGCAGCCCGGACGATCGCCGCGCGCTTCGCAACTCCCTGACGTGATTTCCTGCGCATCGCCGGGGACGAGGTCGTCCGCCTGGCCCTCGTCTCAGGACGGAACATCCGCCGCGGTCCCGGCTATTCGGTCCGCATGGTGGCCCCGCTTGCACTTCACCGCGCCATGCTGGAGCAAAGTGCTGCCGCCGCCGACAGCGCCGGCCCGGCTGAGCGCAAGGCGCACCGGGTGTACGCCGCTCGCGTCGCAGCCGCCGAGGCCACCCGGCCGCATAGGCCGTGACCTGCGAAAACCCTTCGGCGAGACATATCCGAACGGAAAGTCACGGCAAGCCGCTCAACTCCGCGCTGCCAACGGGAATTTTCGTTCGGATGCTCGTCATGCCCCTAGACCACGCCAGGGTCGTTGTCGCCAGTGGGCCCCGGCCGCGCCGAGGCTCTACGAGGCGGATCTCCCCCTGGTCTGGGATAACAGTCGGATGCCTCAGTCATCGATCTCGCTGCCGGCCAGGTGGCCGCTCGCACCGTCCAGTGCCGCCGACTGGCTGCGGGAACTCGCCGGAGACGGGCTCACCGGCTTCATGTGGAAACGGTTGCGCTGGGCCGACCTCGCGCAACGCAGCGGCGACCCGGTAGTCCCCGACGGCCTCCTGCCCTGCTACCGCTGCTTCCCCTCCGTCCCTATCAACGGCAGCTGGCCCATCACGATCGCTCCGCCGACCGAGGGCAGCATGGACCGCGATACCTGGAACCGCCTGATCGGACTGCTTCGCGCCTATAGCCCTGCGGGCGCGGGCACCCGCTCCCTGGCCTACTACAGCCCGCTAATGCTCGGGGCCACCGATTTCGACAACCTCCAGGTGCGTGCGGGTCGCCTCGGCGATGCCGAGATCTTGTACGACAACCCCGAGGTCGACTTCAGCCCATCCAACTTCTGGGCCGAGGACCGCTCGTGGGTCATCTGCACCGACTACGACCTGTGGGCCACCAAGGTGGCCGGGCCCGCCTCGCTTATCGACGCACTGCTGAAAGACTCCGAGATCGAGGCGGTACGGCTGCCCTGGGCACCTTGACCGGGGGGCCGTTAAGAATCGCCGCACCAGGGTGAGGTAACCGAAAGGTTCGAGGCGGTGGTAGAGGTGTTCCGTATAGCTGTTCCGGTGAAGGGGGCCTAACCGGAACACTGGAGACCGTGAACGCCCCCCGCGTCGGATACACCCGCTGTTCCACCGACGAACAAGACGTGATCGTCCAGACCGGGCAGCTGCTCGCGCTCGGCGTGGCCGAAGACCGAATCTACGTCGATCGCGGCTTCTCCGGCACCACCCGCCGCAACCGCGCCGGCCTCGACCAGGCCCTCGCCGCCGTCTGGGACGGATCGGTGTTCACCGTCACCAAGTTCGACCGGTTCGCCCGCAACATGGCCGAGGCCAACGACATCCTTACGGGCCTGTCCGGCCGCGGCGTCTTGTTCGGGCTGGGCGGCTCGGTCTACGACTGGAACGACCCGTTCGGCCGGCTGTTCCTGCAGACCCTGGCCATGGTCGCCGAGTTCGAAGCGAACATCGGGCACCAGCGCACCCGCGAGGGCATGGCCCTGGCCAAGAAGAACGGCAAGCTCAAGGGCAAGCAGCCCAAACTGCCCGAGCCCGCACGCCGCTCCATCCGGCGCCGCTACGCCGAGGGCGAGGTGTCCCTGGCCGACCTGGCCACCGAGTACAGCGTCGGACGCTCCACCATCCACCGCATCATCCATGGCCAGGAAAGCCCCAGGTAGAACGCGGAATCAACTTCTACTTTGCGGCTCGCCGTAGCTATAGGAGTTCCAGGCCGATCAGGTGGAATCCGCAGAAGGGCGGAACCGAATCCCCGACTCAGGGCGGGCAACGACAAGATCGTGGTCCGGCGTCCCGTCAATGCATGTACGTGATAATGGCCTATTACCACGTACATGAGCGATCATGGCGGCGCGGCGACCAGGAGAACCCTTCGCCGGGGCGCTGCGCGACTCCGGCACGTTATCCAGTACATCGCGGCGAACGTCGCACGGCGGCCGACATGAGCGCCGGGCCGAAAGTCTCCGCCCTGCGCGGCTGGCACGTCACCCTCGCCGCAGCCGCCGACGCCTTCCTGACCACCCCGCGCACGGCCAACCCCAACACCCACCGCGCCTACGCCTCGGCCGTCGACCGCGTCACTGCGCTGCTCGGCCGCGATCGGCCGCTCGCCGAGATCGCCGACGCCGAGATCGGCGGCGCGCTCGCCGAGCTGTGGGGAGCGAGCGCGCCGGCGACCTGGAACCGCAACCGCGCCGCCATCGCCTCCTGGCTGGCCTGGTGCCAGGCCAAGAAGCACTGGGCCGCGCCATCGGTCCCGGCCGACGCCGAACGCCGCAGGGAAAGCGCCGACGAGACCCGTGCCGTGGCCAAGACCACGATCCATCGACTGCTGTCGCGCCGCGACATCCCGCTACGTGAGCGGGCGCTGTGGCGGATGCTCTACGAGACCGCAGCCCGGGCTGCCGAGATCCTGGCGCTGAACGTCGAGGACCTCGACCTGGAGCACCGGCGCGCCCCCGTCCGGTCCAAGGGCGGCGCCGTCGAGTGGGTGTACTGGGACAGCGGCACCGCCCACCTGCTGCCCCGGCTACTCCGGCTCCCGGACGGCAGCACGCGCACGCACGGCCCGCTGTTCCTGTCCGAACGCCGCCCCGTCCCCGCCCGCCGCCCGGCCGCCGCCGACATCTGCCCGCACACCGGCCGCGCCCGCCTCGGCTACGACCGCGCCCGCGTCCTGCTGGAAAAGTACGCCGGGCTCGACCTGCACCAGCTGCGCCACAGCGCCGCCACCCACCTCGGCGAGGCCGAGGTCCCGCTGCAGCTCATCATGGGCAAGACCCGGCACAAGAACCCCCGCACCGCGATGCGCTACGTCAAACCCGGCGCCGAAGCCATCGCCAAGGTCACCGAGGTGCTGGCGCCCCGTCGCCGTACCCACTGATCAACTGAGTGGCGGCTCGCCGGAGCTATAGGAGTTCCGGGCCGTGACGGGTGTCTACTCGCTGTGCAGAACCTTGGCGATCGTCAGGCGTGCCGCCGACCTGGCTGGGAGCAGCGCGCCGAGGACGGCGATCGTGACGCCCGCCGACGCCAGCAGGACCAGTTGCGGCACGTGCCAGACGGCCTTCATGGAGTCGGGGAAGACGACTGAGCCCACGTTGTCCACGACGATGCGGTGCCCGGCCATCCCGAGCGGGATGCCCAGCAGCCCGGAGGCCGCGCCCAGCAACGCCATGGAGGTCGTCGTCATCGCCGTGACCTGCCACGGCGTCATGCCGATCGATTTGAGCATGCCCAGGTCGCGGCGTCGTTCCCTGGTGTTCAGCAGGACGGTGTTGAAGACGCCCAGTGCCGCCACAAGCGTGAGCAGTACGGTGAACACCGAGGAGAAGCCGACCACGGTGGCGGTGTCGATGGACTCGCCCTTGTCCGCGTCGATCTCCGCGCGCAGGCCGGGGTCGGCGGCCTTGACCGCCTGGGCGTAGGCCTTGGCGTCGGTGCCGGGCTTGAGCCGGACCTGATAGAGGTCGGCCTGGAGCCGCGGGGCGAGCGTGTGCAGTGTCTCCCATGAGGACCAGATGAAGCGGGGGCCGCCCTCCATGGCCTCGCCGACGATGCTCGCCCGCGTCTGTTCGCCTTTCAGCACCAGCGTTATCTGGTCGCCCACTTTGAGCCCGCGCTGGGACAGGAAGGCCGGCGGGACGACGACTTCGCCCGGCCCTTCCAGCCAGCGCCCGCTGACGATCTTGGAGGCCAGGCCCGGCGTGTCCCCCCGCAGGAATTGGACGTCGAGCGGCTGCCGTTGTCCGGCGAGGTCCACGCCCACGAAGACGCCGGCGGTGACCGTGAGGGTGCCGGGAAGGGAGCGCAGCATCGCCTCGGACTGTGGATCGCTCAGCTTGCGCGCGGCACCCATCCCCGGCCTGTTGGCGCGCACGAAGAACTCGGTGATCTTCCCGCCGCTGCTGGCCTTGTTGAAGGCGAGGATCGTGCTGGTCAAGCCGGTGGAGAGGGTCACCGTGGTCACCCCGAGCACGATGGCGGCCATAGTCATGGCCGAGCGTCCTGGGCGGGCGAACGGCTGGGCCAGGCCGAGGCTGACCGAGCGGGGCAGCCGGGTCCCGCCGAGCAGGCGCTGCATCCGCAGGCCGCGCCTGGCGCGTGGCGCGCCACCCGTGCTGATCGCCAGCGCGGCGGGCAGCCGGTGCGCCCGAAGGGCGGGGAACAGCGCGGCGACCACGGCGAGGGCGGGCATGCCGAGGAGGCAGACGACCGGCACCCAGGCACCGACGGCGATAGCGGCGGTGCCGGTCTCGACCCCCTCGAAGGCACTCTCCAGCACCGGGGCGGTGAGCAGGCCTCCGAGCGCGGTGCCCAAAACACTGCCGGTCACGGCGGGCAGGCAGACCATGACCAGGTAGACCGCGACCACCTGGTTGGGCGTGAAGCCCAGGGCTTTGAGCACGCCGATGTGCCGGAAGCCCGAGATGACCGCGCCGCTGATCACGTTGCCGACGATCAGAACGGAGACGACCAGCCCGAGGACGCCGAAGAGCGACATGAAGGGCAGGTAGTCGTCGCTCGGCCCGGAGAAGGCCGCCTTGATGGACAGATAGGAACGGGAGGCGTCCAGCGATCCCTGAGGCAGCTTCGCGGTGACGCCGGCCAGGCTCGCACGCACCTGCTCCTGTGTCGCGGCGGAGGTGAATCGGTAAAGCATCTGGGCGGTCGGCGGCTTGAACGTGGTCAGCTGCTCGGGCACGACCCAGGCCCCCGCGGACTGGCTCATGCTGGTGGCGAAGCCGACGACGGTGAGCGCCACGCCCCCGGGGAGTTCGAGCTTCGAGCCCAGGGCTCCGGGCTTGGGCGGGACGTCGAAACGCTGGTTGATCGCGACCTCGCCGGGAGCGGCCGGCCAGCGCCCGTGCACGATCTGGACGCGGTCCACCACGCCCCCGGGGTCGGCCCTGCCCACCACCGTGAGCGGGCCCGCCGGGACGGCTCGCGCGCCCTTGGGAACCGCGAGCACCATCTGGTCGAACGGACCCGCCGCGGCCTCGACGCCCGGCAAGCGCGTAGTCTCCTCCACCTGCGCGCGAGAGACCTTCGAGGTGTCAAAGGAGGCGACCACGTGGGCGCCGTTCTGCTCGTCGAATGCCTTGTCGAAGGGAGAGGAGGCGGCGTCGAGCAGCCCCAGCGCGAGCATGGCCGTGGTGGCCGAGCAGAGCACGACCAGCCCGATCACCGCCGTCTGGAGCCTGCGCCGCCATGCCGCCGCGCGGGCGGCTCGCCACACCGCGCTCACGAGGCCGGCTCGAGCATGCTCTCGCACAGCACCTGGCCGTCGGCCAACTCGATCAGGCGGGTGGCACAGCGGGAGGCCAGGCGCGGGTCGTGGGTGACGATCAGCAGGGTGTGGCCGAGCCTGTTGAGGTCGTTCAGCAGGTTCATCACCTGTTCGCCCGAGCGGCTGTCCAAGGCGCCGGTCGGTTCGTCGGCCAGCAGCAGGGCCGGGCGGTTCATCAGGGCTCTGGCCACGGCGACGCGCTGCCGCTCCCCACCGCTCAGCGTCGCCGGATAGTTGTCCGCGCGGTGGGCCACGCCGAGCTTCTCGAGGAGCTCGTGCGCGTGCTTGCGCGCTTGTCGGGCGGAGGTTCCGGACAGTTGCGCGGCCAGGGCGATGTTGTCCAGGGCGGGCAGGTCGTCGATGAGGTTGAAGAACTGGAAGATCATGCCGATGTGCCTGCGCCGGAACAGGGCCAGCCTGGTCTCGTTCATGGTGCCCAGGTCCTCACCCTGGACCACGATGCTCCCCGAGGTCGGGCGGTCCAGGCCGGCGACCATGTTGAGCAGGGTCGACTTGCCGCAGCCCGAGGGTCCCATCACCGCGACCGATTCCCCGGGGCGGATCTGGAGTGACACGCCGTTCAGCGCCGCGGCATCGCCGTACTTCTTGAGCAGGCCGTCGACCCGCACGACGGGCTCTTGAGCGATGGTGTCTGCATTCATGGCTCGCCAGCGTGGCCCGCCGAGGCGAGAGCCCAGCGTGAGCCGGGAAAGAGGACGGTAAGAAAGATCGCCCCCCACCGCGACGAAAGCGGCGAAGTTGGCACAATTCGCAGGTGACGTACACCGTGCTGCTCGCTGAGGACGACGGGCCCATCCGGAAGTCTCTAGGACGTGCCCTCCATCTGGAGGGGTACCGGGTGATCGCTGTGCCTGACGGAGTGCAGGCATTGGCCGCCGCGCACCGAGAGCGCCCCGACGTTCTGGTGCTGGATGTGATGATGCCCAGCGTCGATGGACTGGGCGTGTGCCAGGTGCTGCGCGCCGAGGGCGACCGTACGCCGATTCTGATGCTCACCGCCCGGGTCGAGACCTCCGACCGGGTCGCCGGCCTGGACGCCGGGGCCGACGACTACATGGCCAAGCCGTTCGACATCGAGGAGCTGTTCGCCCGCCTGCGCGCGCTGCTGCGCCGCGCAGGCGCCGGAGAGGAAAACAACAGCGTGCTCCAGATCGCCGATCTGCGCCTGGATCCCGACGCCAGGCGCGCCTGGCGCGGCGCGCGGGAACTGGCCCTGTCGCGCACCGAGTTCGACCTGCTGGAACTGCTGGCCCGCAACGAGGGCATCGTGCTCGAACACTCCACCATCTACGAACGCATCTGGGGTTACGATTTCGGTCCAGGGTCGAAGAACCTCACCGTCTACATCGGCTACCTGCGCCGCAAGCTCGATCCGCCCGGACATCCGCCGCTGATCCACACCGTGCGCGGGATCGGCTACACGCTGAGGCAGCCATGACCCGGCGCAGCCTGCGCACCACCGTGGCCCTCGCCTTCGCCTGCCTGGTCGCCCTGGCCACAGCGGTGGTCGGCGGGCTCAGCTACGAGACCGCCGCCGGCATGGTGCGCGCCGATGAGGAATCCGTCTTCGCCGGGGTCGTCAACGACCTGCAGGTCCAGGTACGGCAAGGCCGGTTCACGGCCGAGGACTTCACCACTGACAACCCACGCCAAAACGTCCTGCCCAAGCTGTTGCGCGCCACGCGGATCTCCATCCAGGTCCTCGGACCCCAAGGAAACCCGGTCGGCAGCGAACGCCCCGTTCCGCTCCCCTTCGACCGAGCCGACCGCGTCCTCGCCCCCGAACAGCGCGCCGGAGCGGGCAACCAGCGCGAGGTCGCCCTCGGCGGATCCCGCTATCGCACCGCCACGGTGGCGCTCGGCGACGGTCGCGGCGCGATCCGCATCGCCCAGCGACTCAGCGACACACAAACCCTGCTGTCGCAGCTCCAGCAGTACATCATGTTGCTGGCCGGAGCCGTCATCGTCATCGCGGGAGCCGCGGGATGGTGGCTGGCACGCCGGATAACCCGCCGCCTGACGCGGCTGGCCGCCATGACCGAGGAGGTCGCCTCCACCGGCAAACTGGACCTGGTCGTGCCCGTCACCGGAGACGATGAGATCGGCCGACTCGGGCATTCCTTCCACGACATGCTCGGCCGGCTCGCCCGCGCCAAACAGGACCAGCAGCGCCTCGTCCAAGACGCCGGGCACGAGCTGCGCACCCCGCTGACCAGCCTGCGCACCAACGTCTCGACCCTGCAGCGCTTCGGCGAACTCCCGCCCGAAACCCAAGCCGACCTTCTCAACGACCTGAACCAGGAAGCGCGCGAGCTGACCCACCTGGTCAACGAACTGGTGCAGCTGGCGGCCCACGAACGCGACGATGAGGAGCCGGTCGACCTCCAGCTCGCCGAGCTCGCCGAGCACGTCGCCGCCACCGCTCGCCGACGCACCCAGCGGGACATCCTGGTGCACGCCATCCCAGTCGTCGTCACCGCACGCCGCGCCGCACTGCAGCGCGCCATCTCCAACCTCCTGGACAACGCCGCGAAATTCGACCCTGACGGCACCCACCCCATCGAACTGATCGCGGACGGCAGCAGAATCGAAGTCCGCGACCGCGGGCCCGGCATCGACGAGGACGACCTGGAGCGCGTCTTCGACCGCTTCTACCGCGCCGTGGCCACCCGCGCACTCCCCGGATCCGGCCTGGGCCTTGCCATCGTCAAAGACGTCGCACTCCGCCACGGCGGCACCCCCTTCGCCGCCAACCGGCCCAACGGCGGAGCCATCGTCGGTTTCACCCTTGGCAAACGATGACAGATCCGGGCAAGGCGGCTATGACACCAGGAGACCAGATGCGGCACCGCTGCACGCTAGGTGTTGCCGCCTCTGGGGCTCCAGGTGACGACGCCCGCGTGATCCCGACACCCATACCGGGTCGTACGCTGACCAGATCACCGCGGCCACCCAGGGGCTGGAGGGCGCTGTCGAGGTGCTGGAGGAACTGGCCGCCAAGGCCAAGGCCTACGAGGCGTCCACAGCCCGGGGCCGGTAGGCCGTCCACGATAAAGAAACCACCGACCCGCGCCCCGACTACGCCCTGTCCAGGGTCTTCTTTGGCTGGCGGGGCACGGCCACCACGAACGCGTCGCCGGGATGGCTGTCGAGCAGGTCGTAGTCCAGGGGCGGGGCGGGGATGGCGTCGAGGCCCGCGTGGCGTGCGGCGGCGTACCAGCCATGGCGCAGGCCGTACATGGCCCAGCGGGCGGCAGGGGTCATGTCGTAGCTGGTGGCCCAGGCGGCCAGTTGCCCGAAGCCGGTCAGGTATCGAGACAGGAACGGCAGGTCGTGAGCGGGGTCGATCGTGACGACGGTGGCGCCGAACAGGTGCTTGGAGACGATCGTGGCCACCGTGCGCGGGTCGACGGCGCTGGCGACGCCGCCGAGCTGGTGGTCGATGGCGACGGCGTCCTCGGCGTACTGGGGGCGGTCGAAGTACTTGGTGCGCTGCAGCTCGGCGGGGTCGGCGTCAGGCAGGCGTGTGGGGCGGATCCACCAGGTGTGGGTGGTCTCGCGGCCGGTGTCGGCGCGCTCGATGAGGGCCCGCTGGACGAGCTCGTGGCGGCGGTGGTCGTTGCCTGTGCGCGTGGTCGCGAGGAACACGATGCGGCTCAAGGGTGCTCCACCAGTCTCAGGTGGCGTCGCCGGGCGGTGATGCGCCGGCTGACGTCCAGCTTCCAGGTAGGGGGATGGCGGGTGCCGTTCGCCGCCGGCGAGAGCGGCACCGCCAGGAGGCCGCCCGGCCAGGTGGGCCCCTTCGCCTGAGGCGGAGGGGAAGGCGGGAAGGCCGCGAAGACGTGGGCGGCGGCTGCCACCGCCGCCCACGCGGGCCGGTTCAGACGGCGGTCTCGGTCTCGGTCATCCGCCGGCGCCTGCGCCAGTCGCCCTTGAACGCCGCCATCGAGGCCAGGAACACGACCTGCCCGGCCAGCGCCACGGCGAGCCAGGTGCCCCAGCCGCCCGCGGCCACCACCATGGGCGAGACGACCAGCAGCACCACGATCATGACGCGGACGACCATGCCCCAGATGCCCAGCGCCGAGCCTTGCAGGCGCGACTCGACGTCCTCGGCGTTCTCGGAGAAGTTGGCCATCCACGGGACGTACGCGATGCCCATGAACAGGAACAGCAGCGCGTAGACGGCGGTGACGTGCCCCGGGGAGACGCCGGGGCCGACCAAGCTGATGAAGTAGGCCAGGGTGAGGACGGTCAGCGCGGTGCCCGCGGCCGTGAACGGCTTGCGCAGCCGCAGCCGGTCGGAGACCCGTCCGACGACCACCACGGCCACCGCGTTGAGCACGATGCCGAGCGCCACGACCCGGTTGGCCCCCGCGGGCTCCAGGCCGAACGCCTCCACCAGGATGGTCTGCCCGAAGATCGCGAACGTCCAGTAGAGCACCTGCCAGCCGGTGTTGCCCAGGACGTGGGCCCACAGGTGGGGATGCCTGAACAGCTCGCGCACCCGTCCGGCGTCGACCTTCTCCTCGGCGGCGACGGCCTCCTCGGCGTCCAGCACCTGGGCCCGCAGCGCCGCCGACGGCTCGGCGATCTTCCAGACGATGACCACGCACATGGCCAGCGAGACGACGCCCATGATGATCGCCTGCGACTGCCAGGCGTTGTCGAACAGCGGCAGCGTGAACCCGGCGATGAACGAGGCCAGGAAGGACGCCCCGACCGGCCCCCACGTCCAGAACGCGAAGGCCTGGGCGCGGCCGAGACGCGGCGAGAAGTCGCGGACGAGGGAGGCGGTGATGGTGATCCCCGCGCCCTCGATGAACAGCATCAGGCAGCGCACCCAGAACAGCCCCGCCACGGTGTCCACGGTGGCGAGCAGGAAGTTGCAGGCCGCCGTGACGGTGAGGGTGGGCACCAGGAGCGTGACCCGTCCCCACCGGTCGGACAGGATGCCGCCGACGCCGGCCGACAGGCCGCCGATCAGGACCGATCCCGCGGCGAGCAGTCCGTAGACCGTGAGCGACATGCCCAGGTCCTTCATCAGCAGCGGCAGGATCGTGGCGAGCGTGGTCTCGAAGTTGGCCACCAGGCTCGCCAGCACGGCTATCGCCAGCAGGAAGATCCGCCGGCGACCGACCGGGTACACGCTCAGCTCGCGGACATAGAACGGCTTCATTCCCATCCTCCGGGGACGGTGTGTGACGGTCGCTCTAGAACGCGTTTCTAGTGGCCTCAGGGTTTCCCTTTTCAAGGGTGTCCGTCAACGGCGGCGGCGGTCACGATGTGATCTCGATCACAGCCCTCCCGTTGTGACGGAATCGCTCCCGATTCGCAGAACAACCTCCCGCGAATAGGCATAAACTGCGCGCCTGTGAGCCTGCCTGTACGTGAACGTTCCCCCCGGCCCGGCGGCGGCCGGCACCGCCGCCCCGTGCCCACGTCCCTGCCGCCGGACGCGCCCATGCTCGTGCTGGCCACCCCCGGCGGCACCGGCGGCGTGGCCGAAGAGATCGCGGCCGTGGTACGGCTCGACAACCCGCAGATCGAGGTGCGGCTGACCGCCGTCGCCGACCTGGCAGACTCGCTGCCCCCGGGCCGCGACGCCGTCGTGGTGCCCCTGCTCACCTGGGACGACCCGGTCGTCATGGCCGAGATCGGCAAGGCCATCGCGGCCGGCGGCTCCGGCGCGGTCGCCACCGAGGCGCTCGGCCCCCACCCGCTGCTCGCCGAGGCCCTGCACATCAGGCTGGCCGAGCGCGGCCTGGCCAGGGCCGACCGCGTCCGCCTGCTCAACGTCTCCAGCCCCGTCGACGCCGTCATCCTCGGCACGGTGGGCGGCGAGCGCGCGGTGCACGCCGTCCAGGCCACGGCCGTGCTGCTGGCCTCCAGGCTCACGCTGCCGGTCGTCGCCGCCTCGCTGGACAGCGCGCCCGGCGTGGACGTCGCCGCCCAGCGCCTGCGCGCCGCCGGGGCCGAACGGCTGGCCATCGCGCCCTGCATGATCGGTCACGAGGCCCCCGTGGAGATCGTGGAGCGCGCCGCCACCGCCGTCGAAGCCGGTCACGCCGAGCCGCTCGGCGCGCACAGCGCCGTCGCCGAACTTGTCGCGCGGGCTTACGGCAGTCAGCTCGCGACTTGACACCCTTGTAAAGATCACTACAGTCGCGTTACCTTCTGCGCATGCGGCGCGTGATGGTCATCGGCGAGCGAATCGCACTTCGCGACCTCACCGACGCCGACGCCGTCCCGTTGCACTCCGTGTACGGCGATCCGGCGGCCACGCAGCACATGCCGTTCGCGCCGCGCAGCGTGCAGGAGGTCGCCGCCCTGGTCGGCCAGGCCGTCGAGGCGGCCGCCGCCGAGCCGCGCCGCCTCTACGTGCTGGCCGTCGTCGACGCCGACCGGCGGCACGTGATCGGCGTGGCCCGCCTGAAGATCGACCCCGACCTGCCCCACAGCGCCGAGATCGGCTTCGGCCTCCATCCCGACCAGTGGGGCCGCGGCATCGGCACCGACCTCGTGCGGCTGTTGTTGTCGTTCGGCTTCAAGCAGCTCGGGCTGCACCGCGTCTGGGGCGCCAGGTCTCCGGCCAACCTGCCCGCCCAGCTCGCCATGCTGACGGCCGGCATGGTCGAGGAGGGACGGATCCGGCACCACGTGCACACCCCGCACGGCTGGCGCGACTCCATCGTGCACGCGGCGCTCCAGGACGAGTGGACCGAGCGTTAGCCGGCGAGTGGCGAAGAGCGGAATTGTCGGTGGCACGTCCTACGATGAGCCTCCTCACGGAGGGATAGCCGCATGCCTGACTCGCTGATCGTGCCCCTGTTCGTCACCACCGACCTCCCGCCGCACGCGGACCTGGCCGAGTTCGGTGAGCTGCTGGCCCGCACGGCGCGGGTGCTCGGCCCCGACGGCTACGAGGCGTCCCTGTCCGGCAAGGTGTTCTGGCTCGACCGGCCCGTCCTGCCGGGGCAACGGCCCGCCGCCGACGACGAGCTGCGCTTCGCCGGGCTGCTCGGCCACCTCGCCACCACCGTGCCCACCACCGTGCCCACCACCGTGCCCACCTCAGGGTCCGGCCGCGGCGTCCGCGAGGTCGTGCGCGACGTGCGGCGGGCGATCGGCGCGGCGGTGACCGAGCGCTACGGCGACGTGGGCGCGGCGCCCGCCGTGTTCGCCATCCGCGACCGCGACGTGCGCGAGCGCACCCCCGACTCGGCCCTCGACGTCGCCACCCCGCGGGCCGCCGAGCTGGTCGGCGCCGCCCGGTGAGGACACCCCGGCGCGGGGTAGTCCAGAGGCATGCTCTATGGCAAGGAACACGTGCAGCGCTATCAGGCCACCGACGGCGCGGAGGGGCACGACTGGAACAACACCACCGTCCTCCTCCTGACCACCAAGGGCCGTAACTCCGGCAAGTCGTACACCACGCCGCTGATCTACCAGCGGTTCGGTGACGACTTCCTCGTCGTCGCCTCCAAGGGCGGCGACCCCGACGATCCCCAGTGGTACAAGAACCTGCTGGCCCATCCCGACGTCGAGGTGCAGGTCAAGGGCGACCGGTTCAAGGCCCGCGCCCGCACCGCCTCGGAGGAGGAGAAGCCCGAGATGTGGCGGACGATGACCCGCACCTGGCCCCAGTACGACGAATACCAGGAGAAGACCGGCCGCCGGATCCCGGTGGTCGTGCTCCAGCGCGCCACGTAGGCGTCAGGCGCTCACCAGGGCCTCGTCGGCCTCGGGCAGCCAGGAGTCCGGCGGGCGGCGCAGCCAGTGGCGGGCCCGTCCCAGCTCGGCCACCGCGGCCAGGAGTGCGGCGAGGCCCGGGTGACGCAGCGCCTTCGGATGCACCAGGTTCTCCAGGCCGAGCGGCACGGGCTCGACCAGCGGCCTGGTCACCGCGCCCGGTATCCCGCCGATCTGCACGCCGGCCAGCACGGGCTCGCGGTGCCGCCGCAGGTAGTGCCCCATCTCCGCGGCCCCGACGGGCGCGGCGCGCGGCCGGGCCAGCCGCAGCCCGAACGCCCCGGCCAGCCGCTCCCCCAGGTCGCTCCACTCCCGCGTGCCGGCGTTCCCTGCCATGACGTCCAGCGGGAAGCCGGCCAGCAGGCCGAGCGGCACCGCGTCCGGCTCGGCCAGCGGATGGTCCTCCGGCACGAGCACGGCCAGGCGGTTCAGGCGCATTGGGACCTGCGACAGCCGGGCGCGCACGTCGGCGGGCAGCCCGGCGAAACGCCCGAACGACACGTCGAGCCGCCCGTCCAGCATCGCCGCCGCGCCCGCGGCGAGCCCGCCGTGGAAGCGGGCCAGCATCTCGACTCCGGGAGCCAGCTCCCTGGCTCTGACCGACGCCGCCTCCTCCGGCCCAGGTCCGCGCCCTGTTCGGCCTGCCACGGCCGCCGGGCGCGTGCCGGTGCCTGCTCGACCTCCCGCACGACCCGTCCGCCCATCCCGGAGCCGTCGTGGAACGCGGGCGGCCGTCCCGTTCGTTGACCGGGCATGGCTGACATCCCCTACGACCGTAAAGAGCAGCTGAAGCAGATCGAGAGCGGCCTCCTCCCCGGCGAGCAGATCATCGCCGTCTACGACGCGATCGGCGCGGGCACCGGGTTCCTGGGGCTCACGGACCGGCGGGTGATCGTGCAGGACAAGTCGTTCGTGGGCAAGCGCGTCGCGATCACCAGCATCCCGTACGCCAAGATCTCGGCGGTGAGCGTCGTGAGCAACAAGTCCCTGGCCGGCGGGTTCTTCTCCTCGGGCGCCATCGCCATCCACGTCGGCACGCACACCTACGAGGTGGACTTCCGGGGCGACAACAAGGCCCACCACGTGCACAACGTCATCCTCCACTACATTTCGCAGACCTGATCGGCGTCACGCGCGGTCTCCTGGGCAGGGTGAGCGTATTCTGCCGGTGATCGCGAAGGGGGCGAGGTGGGGCGTTCCGTACGTGCCCGCGCGGCCGGCCTCGGCCTGCTGATGGCGCTCTCTGCCTGCGCCGGGCCTTCCGGGCGGGGCGCCCCGGCCGCTCCGGCGGCCAGCCCCAAGGTCCCGGCCCGCTGCTCCGGGCCCGGCGGCGACGACCTGCGCGCCGAGCCCGTACGGTCGCCGTGGCGGGCGGTCCCGGCCGGCGAGGGGCACGGCACGCTCGACCGGCTCGCGGTCTCCGCCGACGGGGCGGTGTGGGCGGTGCGTTCCGTCCAGCGCGAGACGGCCGCCGGGATGGAGACGACCTCCGGCGGGCTGAGCAGGTGGGACGGCGCCCGCTGGCGGACGTACGCGCTGCCGTCCGGGATGACGGTCGCCGCGCTCGGCGCGCTCTCGGACGAGCGGGCGTGGGCCTTCGGGACCGGCGACGACGAGCGTCCCGGCCTGGTCGCCGGCGTCGCGGACGGCGCCGTGAGCGCCCCCACGGCGCCCGAGGAGGCCGCCTCCGCCATCGGCCTGCACGGCACCGCCGCGAGCGGCCCGTGGGCCGTGTCCGGGCGCGACGCGCTGCGCTGGGACGGCTCGGCCTGGCGCGCGTACCGGCTGCCCGCTCCGGCGCGGGCACTCGGCGGCGAGGGCGCGGACGTGTGGGCGGTGGGCGAGACCGCGCGCGAGCCCGCCGCCCGCTGGAACGGCACCGCGTGGCAGGCGGTGCCCCTCCCCGAGCCGGCCGCGCCCCGCGGCGCGGCCTCCGCCCGGACGGGGCTCGGCGATGTGGCGGTGCTCGGGCCGGGCGACGTGTGGGTGGTCGGCGGGTTGTCCTGGTTCCCGCCCGACGAGTACGACGAGCAGGGCGAACCCCTGGAACGCCGGCGCCCGCTGGCGCTGCACTGGGACGGCTCGGCCTGGCGGTGCCGGTGGGGCCCGGAGGGCGCGGCCTTCACCGAGGCCGAACCCGACGGCCGGGCGGGCCTGTGGGTGCTCGACTCGACCCGCTCCCGCCTGCACCACTACGCGGCCGGCCGCTGGACGACGACGAGCGTCCCCGGCACGGTCACCGCCCTGGCCCGCCGCCCCGGCACGACCGAGGTGTACGCGGCGGGCTGGACCGGCCCCGAGGGCGCCCTGACCAGGCCCGCCCTCTGGCTCACCCGCTGACCGGGCGATCGCCCTGGGGTCTACGGCCCATGCGCTCAGGGACGCCGCAGCGAGGCGTAGAGGTCGAGGGTGCGCCGGGCGATGCGCTCCCAGGAGAAGTGCTCGACGGCCCTGGCCCGGCCCGCGCGGCCCATCTCGGCCGCCCGCGCCGGGTCGGCCAGCAGCTCGTTGACCCGCTTCGCCAGGTCGGCGGCGAACGCCTCGGGGTCGTGCGGGGTGCCGTCGGGGCCCTGGTCGATCGGCACCAGCAGGCCCGTCTCGCCGTCGGCGACGACCTCGGGGATGCCGCCGGTCGCCGTGGCCACCACCGGCGTCTCGCAGGCCATCGCCTCCAGGTTGACGATGCCCATCGGCTCGTAGACCGAGGGGCAGACGAAGACCGAGGCGTGCGTGAGGAGCTGGATGACCTCGGGCTTGGGCAGCATCTCCGAGATCCACAGCACGCCGTGGCGGTCGAGGCCGCGTACCAGCCCGGTCACCTCGGCGGCGATCTCCGGCGTGTCCGGCGCCCCCGCGCACAGGACGAGCTGGGCCGCCGGGTCGAAGGAGCGGGCGGCGTGCAGGAGGTGCACCAGGCCCTTCTGGCGGGTGATGCGGCCGACGAAGATCACGTAGGGCCGGTCGGGGTCGACGCCGTGCTTCTTCAGCACGTCGAGGCCGGGGTCGGGGGCGTACTCGGCGGTGTCGATGCCGTTGTGGATGACGGTGACCCTGCCGGGCGGGATCTCGGGGTAGGCGGCCAGCACGTCGCGCCGCATGCCTTCGGAGACCGCGATCACGGCGTCGGCCGCGGCCAGGGCGGTGCGCTCGGCCCAGGACGAGACCGTGTAGCCGCCGCCGAGCTGCTCGGCCTTCCACGGGCGCAGCGGCTCCAGGCTGTGGGTGGTGACGACGTGCGGCACGCCGTGGAGCAGCTTGGCGACATGCCCGGCGAAGTTGGCGTACCAGGTATGGGAGTGGACGACGTCGGCCCCCTCGCAGGCGGCGGCCATCTCCAGGTCGACGCCGAGCACCTGGAGGGCGGCGTTGGCCCGCTCCAGGCCGCCGGGCACCCGGTAGGCCGACACGCCGTGCTCCTCGCGATCGGCCCCGAAGCAGCGCACCCGGACGTCGGCCAGCTCGCGCAGCTCCCTGGCCAGGTACTCCATGTGCACCCCGGCGCCGCCGTAGACGTCCGGCGGGTACTCCCTGCTGAGCAGATCAACACGCATGCCCACGACCTTACGACGAGCCGGGCCCGGCGCCCCCCACCGAGCGGCGAGTTTCGCGGTGACCATCAACTCCGGCACCGCACTTGTGAACCGGCGCAAGGCATAGGGAACACATCGATACAGCCCAATGTCGGTAAGTCCGGCCCATGCTCTAGGCGGATATGTCCGGACACGGGAGCACAGCACAGTGCGCGGTTTCGTCGATAGATCTGCCATTTACGGGTAGCGTCCTGGACATGAGGTCCCGGAGGGTGCTTGCGGTTGTGCTGGCAGGTGGAGAGGGCAAGAGGCTCATGCCGCTCACGGCGGATCGGGCCAAACCGGCGGTGCCGTTCGGGGGGATGTATCGGCTGATCGACTTCGTGCTGTCGAACCTCGCGAACGGCGGCTTCCTGAAGATCGTGGTGTTGACCCAGTACAAGAACCACAGCCTCGACAGGCACGTCTCCCGTACCTGGCGGCTGTCGGCGATGCTGGGCAACTACGTGACCCCCGTGCCCGCCCAGCAGCGGCTCGGGCCGCGCTGGTTCTCCGGTTCTGCGGACGCGCTGTTCCAGAACCTGAACCTGATCTACGACGAGATGCCGGAGCACGTGATCGTGTTCGGCGCCGACCACATCTACCGCATGGATCCGCGGCAGATGGTCGAGCAGCACGAGGACTCGGGCGCGGACGTGACGGTGGCGGCGATCCGCCAGCCGCTGTCGCTGGCCGACCAGTTCGGCGTGATCGAGACCGATCCCGAGGGCCGCCGCATCGTGGCCTTCAGGGAGAAGCCGAAGGACGCCGTGGGCCTGGCCGACTCCCCCGACGAGGTCTACGCCTCGATGGGCAACTACGTCTTCAAGACCCAGGCCATGATCGACGCGCTGCGCGAGGACGCGCTCGACCCGACCAGCAAGCACGACCTGGGCGGCAACATCATCCCGATGCTGGTCAAGTCCGGCGGCGCGGACGTCTACGACTTCAAGAACAACATCGTGCCCGGCTCCAGCGAGCGCGACCGCGGCTACTGGCGCGACGTGGGGACCCTCGACGCCTACTACGAGGCCCACATGGACCTCATCTCGGCCCACCCCATCTTCAACCTGTACAACGACAAGTGGCCGATCTTCACCGGGCACGACCCGCTGCCCCCGGCCAAGTTCGTGCACAACGACGGCGACCGGGTGGGCCGGGCGATCGACTCGCTGGTCTCCCCCGGCGTGATCGTCTCCGGCGGCATGGCGATGCGCTCGATCCTGTCGCCGAAGGTCGTGCTCCACTCGCACTCGCTGGTGGAGGACTCCGTGCTGATGGAGAACGTCAAGGTCGGCCGGGGCGCGATCGTGCGCAAGGCGATCATCGACAAGAACGTGGTGATCCCCGACGGCGCGCGCATCGGCTTCGACCTCGACTACGACCGCACCCGCTTCGCGCTGACCCGCGGCGGGGTCGTGGTCATCGGCAAGAACGAGATCGTCGACCGGTAGGGCCGGGCGTCCGGTCCACGCGCGTGCCCGCGCTCAGGGCCGGCCGGTCGGGGGACGTCGCGGGGCGGCGAGCGGGCGCGACCGCCCTCGTCCTCGTGGAAACGTGCCGCCGCGGCGGCACGCACGTCACGGGCCCGCCGGTCCTGCTCGTCGGCGCGCCGACGCCGGTGGGAGGTGCGGCCGGCCGGCCGTCAGCGGAACCCGGCAACGCGTGATCCCGGGCCACGCACCGCGCGGCCCGGGCTCAGATGGTGCGACGTCAGATGCCGGCGCCCACGCCGCCGTACGCCCACCCGCCGGGCCAGTAGCCGCGGCCCGGCCAGGAGCCCCAGTTGTAGCCGTCGTGGGGACGCCCGTAGTAGTCCCTGCGGTGCTCACAGGCGTCGGCGTCACGGTGTCCGGCGGACACACCCCACGGCGTGATGCGGAGCGCGGTCGAGTCGTCGGAGGTGCTCAGGTCACACTTCTCCGAGTGGTCGTGGACGTTGGCGTTGGCCGCCCCCGCCATACCGAACAGCGCGGCGACGGCGAAGCCGCCCGCCACGATGAGCTTGGCTTTCATGAATCCCCCTGGATCACGAAGTGACATCGCTGCTCACTGTACGTAATCGTCTTCGTACCGCCGTGTAACGCCACGCCAGGAAACGACTCGGCGCTTTCCGGTGCAGGCCGCCGATGTCCGGCCTTCTCCTGGCACTCCGGAAGCGCGCCCCGGCATGCCGACGGGGGCCGGGACGCGCGTTCGACTAGTCTGCTCCGGACGCCCGTCCGCTCCCGGCGGGGCCCCGTTCGGAGAGGACCTCATGCCGCCCACACCGCCCGGCCCCTTCACCGGCCGCTCCGTCACCGACCTGGCCCGGGACCTGCGCGCGGGCCGGACCACCGCCGCCGAGCTGGCCCGGCTGGCGCTCGACGCGGTCGCCGCGCTGGATCCCGCGCTCGGCGCCTTCGTCACCGTGGACCCGGAGGGCGCGCTGGCCGCCGCCCGGCGGGCGGACCAGGAGCTGACCGCGGGCGCCGACCGCGGCCCGCTGCACGGCGTGCCGGTCGGTGTGAAGGACCTCATCGACGTCGCCGGCCTGCCCTGCACGATGGGGTCGCGGCACTTCGCCGGCCACGTCGCCGAATCCGACGCCGCCTGCGTGACGCTGCTGCGCGAGGCGGGAGCGGTGATCGTCGGCAAGACCACGACCCACGAGTTCGCGTACGGACCCACCGGCGACCGCTCGGCCAACGGCCCCTCGCGCAACCCGCGCGACCCCGGGCGCATGTCGGGCGGGTCGAGCGGCGGCAGCGCGGCGGCCGTGGCGGCGGGCATGGTGCCGCTCGCGCTCGGCACCGACACCGGCGGGTCGGTCCGCATCCCGGCCGCTCTGTGCGGGATCGCCGGGTTCAAGCCCGCCTACGACGCGATCCCCACCGGCGGGGTGTTCCCCCTGTCCCGGACCTTCGACCACGTGGGCGTGCTGGCCGCCGAGCCGCTGGACTGCCTGGTCGCCTACCGGCGGCTGGCGGCCGGCGGGCCGCCGGCCGCCCCGGGCGGCGCGGGTGAGGCTGTGCGGGTGGGGTGGGTCGATCCCGCCGTCCTGACGCCCTGCGATCCGCGCGTGACGCAGGTCGCGCGGGCGGCCGCCGGGGCCGGGGCGGACGAGGTCCGGCTGCCCATGGAGCTGGCCGAGGAACTGCGCGAGACGTACGCGACGATCCAGGGCGCGGAGCCCGTCGCCGTGCACGCCGACCGGATGGCCCGGGCGCCCGAGCTGTTCGAGCCCGAGGTGCTCGACCGGCTGCGCGCGGCCATGGACCTGCCCGCCTGGGCGTACGTCAAGGCCCTGGACGAGCGGCCCGCGCTGGCCGCCGCGGCGCTGGCGTTGTTCGACGGCCACGACGTGCTGGCGCTGCCGACCGTGCCGCTCGTCGCGCCGCCGCTGTACCTGCGCCAGACCGAGCTGGACGGCCGGGCCGTCGCCGTCCGGGCCGCGCTGCTGGCCCTGACCAGCCCGTGGAACGTGCTCGGCCTGCCCGCGCTGACCGTGCCCGCGGGCTCGGTGGACGGATTGCCGGTCGGGTTGCAGCTCGTCTGCCGTCCCGGCCGGGAGGAACTGCTGTTCCGGGTGGCCGGCTCGCTGGGCGGGTGAGAAGGTGGGCCCCGGGTCGGCCCGGCGTAGGCCGCGCCCGGGGCGGGGGCCCGTGTCCGGCCGGGGGGCGCCATTCCCGTCGGCCAGGCCGAAGCCCACGGCCCTTTTCTTTCAGGGCCGTACGTCCGAGTGGCAGGATTCGAACCTGCGGTGCTCCTGCTCCCAAGGCAGGCGGGCTGACCAAACTGCCCCACACTCGGTCACGAAATCAAAGAAGCCGCCCCGGCCGAGGCCCGGGACGGCTTTCCTGGTGGATTCTCCGCGGAATCACCGGGAAAGCCTTCGCCGCAGCTCAGGCCGGTAGGCCGACGGCCTGGAGGGTCGAGGTCCGCACATGGCCGCCGCCTTTCTCGTCGTTCCGGAAATGTCGTTCCCGGTGTGCTCCACGGTAGACCGGCGTCCGCCGGAAATGCCACGTATTTATCGCCGGTCCCGGTCGTGGTCGTTGGTCCAGGCCACGCCGGCGCGCGTTTCGGGCGCCTCGACGCGGAATCGGGGAAGGGCGTCCGGGTAGTTGTCCCGGACGAAATTGACGAGGAATTCGCGGACGTCGCACTTGAGGTCCCAGGAGGAGGGCGAGTCGGCGGCGCTCATCAGGGCGCGCAGCTCGACCAGGCCGTTGGGCAGCACGTCGGTGACCTGGAGCGTCCAGTCCTTCTGGTCCCACAGCGGGTTGCCCTGGAGGAACTCGTACAGGGCGTCGCGCAGTTTGGGCACCGGCACCGCCCAGTCCACCCGCAGGAACACCACGGCGAGCACCCGGCTGCCGTGCCTGGTCCAGTTCTCGAACGGGTTCTGGGTGAAGTAGGAGACGGGCAGCACCAGCCGCCGCTCGTCCCACAGGCGCAGCACCACGTACGTGAGCGTGAGCTCCTCGATCCTGCCCCACTCCTTCTCCACCACGACCACGTCGTCCAGCCGCAGCGCGTCGCTGAAGGCGAGTTGCAGCCCGGCCAGCATGTTGCCGATGGTCGGCTGGGCCGCGATGCCGACGACGGCGCCCGCGATGCCGGCCGAGGCCAGCAGTCCCGCGCCGAGCGCCCGCACCTGCGGGAAGGAGAACAGCATGGCGCCGAGCGCGATCACGATGATGGCCGCGGCGGCGATGCGGCGCACCAGCCCGATCTGCGTCCTGATCCGCCGCGCCCGGCGGTTGCGCTCGCCCTCGACCAGCACCAGCCGGTCGAGCACGACGTCCGTCAGCGCGTACGTCGCCTGGATGATCAGCCAGGTGACCGTGCCGATGGTGAGCAGGCCGATGCCCCGGTCGACCGACTGGGCCAGGCCGCGCTCGTCGGGGGTGTTGCCGAAGATGCCGGGGGCGAAGACCAGGTTGCAGGCCACCGTGGCGGCCACGCAGAACGCCGGCCACGTGCAGTGTTCGACCAGGTGCCGGGCCAGGGCCCATTTTCGTCCGACCCTGATCAGCACCCGGCGGACCACCTCCACCAGGAGCACCGCTCCGACCACCGAGATGAGGAGGACCGGCCAGGCTTCCGGCGACTGCACGTTTCGCGCCCCCTATGTTCAAGAACGTCGCTTCAAGGTCACATTGCCCTCAACCGCCACTTCATACGCGCGGACACGCCCGGGGGCCGTCTCAGCGGCCGTCTCAGTGACCGTCTCAGTGACCGTTCCCGCAGCTTCCCCAGCAGGTCGTGGCCCTGGTGCTCGCCAGCAGCCCGAGGTCGCGCAGGACGGCCTGGGTGCGCTCGACCTCGGAGGTGAGCCAGAGCCGGAAGTCGTCCCCGCTGAGCGGGATCGAGGTCCACCCCGCCTTGCGGCACGCCCGCCGCCACGAGGGCGAGGAGGTCACCTCGTCGCACATCCGGACGGCCGACTCCCGGCTGTTCTCGGGCATGTCGTCGGGGCCGACGGCCGCGGCCCAGTCCGCGAAGTCCACCCGTACGCCCGACTCCAGCAGGGTCGGCACGTCGAGCCCCGGCACCCGCCGGGCGCACGAGACGGCCAGCGCCCTGACCCCGCCGGCGTCGATGGCCGCGCGCCAGTCGCCGAGCAGGCCCGCCGCGGCCGCCGCCTTGCCGCCGAGCAGGGCGGAGACGGCCTCGCGGCTGCCGGGGTAGCCGGTGTAGTCGATCTGCCTGGTGTCGGCCCCGAGCCCCTTGGCGATCAGGCCGAACAGCAGGTGGTCGGGCTCGCCCTGCGGCCCGCCGGCCAGCATCGTCCCGCTCGGATCGGTGCGCAGGTGGACGCCGAAGTCGTCGAAGTCCTTGAAGCGGGAGTTGACGGGTACGACGACGACCTCGACGTCGCCGGTCAGCCTGGACAGCGGGGTCGAGGTGTCGAGCAGCGTCTGCCCGTTGTTCAGCTCGGAGGCCGCCAGCGCCGGCAGGCCGGTCACGGTGATCCGCGTGCCGGTGGACGACGTGCCGACGCCGGAGGCGCGGGCGGCGGCGGCGAACGCCTCCCCGACCCGGGCCCAGCGGCGGCCCCCGGCCACGATCGAGAACCGGCCGGCCGCGTCGGCGGGGCCGCCGGTGTGTTCCGTCCCGCACCCGGCCGCGCACGCCGCCGCGCCCAGCGTCCATGCCAAGAATCGCCGACGGCGCATCCGCCCTCCCCCGACCTTCGCGAGTACCGCCATTACCTCAAGTTATTGACAGTTCACTCGCTGTTACACATCGGGATACGGTTAACCGAAATTTCGGCGTATACCGGGGTCAGTCCGGCTTCGTGGCCACCCCGGCCATCAGGGACGAGGGCAGCGACCAGTCGCCCACCAGCTTGGGCCGGTCCGGCCGCCAGTCCACGGCCTGCACCAGGCCGGGCGGGTCGAGCGCGAAGCCGCCGAAGAAGGCGCGGATCTCGGCGGGGCTGCGGTCGCCCCCGCCCGAGCTCGACGAGCCGCGATAGACGCCCCGCGCGCCCTCCTCGTCGGACAGGCGTCCCATCGAGGTGGCGTGGGAGATCACGAGACGGCTGCCGGGCGCGACCGCCTCGCGCAACGCCGCCACCGCGCCCTGCGGATCGGCCGCGTCGGGCAGGAAGTGCAGGATCGACACCAGCACGATCGCGACCGGCCGCGACAGGTCCAGGAACCGGCCCGCGCGGGCCAGCACCTCCTCGTGGTCGAGCAGGTCGGCTTCGAGGAAGGCGGCCCTGCCCGCCCCTGCGAGCAGTGCCCTGGCGTGCGCGGCGACGACCGGGTCGTGGTCGACGTAGACGACCCTGGCCTCCGGCGCGACCTCGTGCACGCTGCCCTGCGTCGGCAGCCCGCTGCCCAGGTCGATGAACTGGGTCACCCCGGCGGCGCCGACGTAGCGCACGGCACGCTGCAGGAAGGCCCGGTTCGCCCGGGCCAGCGGGACCGCCTCCGGGACCAGCTCGGCGAGCTGCTCGATGGCCAGGCGGTCGACCGCGAAGTTGTCCTTCCCGCCGAGCATGTAGTCGTACATGCGTGCGAGGTTGGGCGTGTGGGGGTCGAACTGCCGCACAGTATGAATTTATGTGGTGCGCAGCCGGATAACACTACCCTGCGAGGATTGTGGCTGAATTTATTCCACAGTCACGCTCTTGGCGAGATTGCGAGGCTTGTCCACGTCCCTGTCGAGGGCGACCGCCGCGTGGTAGGCCAGCAGCTGGAGCGGGATCGTCAGCAGCATCGGGTCGAGCTCGATCTCGTTCTTCGGGATCACGATCACGTCGTCGGCGAGCTTGGCGGCGGGCTCGCGGTGGCCGACCATGAGCACCTGGCCGCCGCGGGCGCGGATCTCGCCGAGCGTGGTGAGGTTCTTGTCGAGCAGCTCGTCGTCGGGGACGACCGCGACCGTCGGCATGTCGGGGCCGATCAGCGCGAGCGGGCCGTGCTTGAGCTCGCTGGCCGGGTACGCCTCGGCGTGCACGTACGAGATCTCCTTGAGCTTCTGCGCGCCCTCGCGGGCCACCGGGTAGCCCCGGACCCGGCCGACGAACATCATGCTCGGGTGCTTGGCGTACTTCCGCGCCAGCTCGGCGATCTTGTCGCCCTGGGCGAGGATCTCCTCGATCTGGCCGGGCAGCCGGCGCAGGCCCTCGACGATGCGCCGCCCGTCGGCGGGCGACAGGTCGCGCACCCGGCCCAGGTGCAGCGCGAGCAGCGCGAAGGCGACCGACGTCGAGGTGAACGCCTTGGTCGAGGCGACCGACACCTCGGGCCCGGCGTGCAGGTAGATGCCGCCGTCGACCTCGCGGGCGATGGCGCTGCCCACCGCGTTGACGATGCCGATCACCCGGCCGCCCTTGCGCTTGAGCTCCTGGACGGCGGCGAGGGTGTCGTAGGTCTCCCCCGACTGGCTGATCGCGACGTAGAGGGTGTCGGGGTCCACGACGGGGTTGCGGTAGCGGAACTCGCTGGCCGGCTCGGCGTCGGCGGGGATGCGCGCCAGCTCCTCGATGAGCTGTGCGCCGATCTGCCCGGAGTAGTACGCCGACCCGCAGCCGATGATCTTCACCCGGCGGAACGAGCGCGTCTCGCGGGCGTCCATGTTCAGGCCGCCGAGGTGGGCCACGTGGAAGCGCTCGTCGAGGCGGCCGCTCATCGTGCGGGTGATCGTCTCGGGCTGCTCGGAGATCTCCTTGAGCAGGTAGTGCTCGTAGCCGCCGGTGTCGTAGTGGCCGGCGTCCCAGTCGACGGTCAGCGGCTCCTTGGCGGTCTCGCGGGCGTCGCTGGCGAAGGTGTGGAAGCCGTCGGCCTTGAGCACGGCCAGCTCGCCGTCCTCCAGGTGCACGACCTGGCGGGTGTAGCGGACCAGGGCGGCGACGTCGGAGGCGGCGAACATCTCCTTCTCGCCGATGCCGATCACGATCGGGCTGCCGTTGCGCGCCACGACCACCTCGCCCGGCCGCTCGGCGTCGATCACCGCGATGCCGTACGTGCCGACGATGCTCTTGAGCGTCTTCCTGACCGCCTCCTCCAGGGAGTCGTTCTCGTCGGCGGCGCGGGCGATCAGGTGGGCCAGGACCTCGGTGTCGGTCTCGGACAGGAACTCGACGCCGTCGGCCATCAGCTTGGCGCGCAGCTCGCCGGCGTTCTCGATGATGCCGTTGTGCACGACCGCGATGCGCTGGTCGGACGACAGGTGGGGGTGGGCGTTCTCGTCGCTGGGCACGCCGTGGGTGGCCCAGCGGGTGTGGCCGATGCCGTGGTTGCCCTTGAACCGCACCGGCACGACCTTGGCCAGGTCGGCGACCCGGCCCTTGACCTTGCGTACCTTGAGCCCCTTGTTCGAGACCACGACCCCGGCGGAGTCGTAGCCCCGGTACTCAAGCCGCTGCAGTCCTTCCAGCAGGATGGGCGCCGCGTCCTTGGGGCCGACGTAGGCCACGATTCCGCACATCGAGGTCTCCTCTATCCGTAAACGATCCTGCGGAGCTGCCGCAGCGACAGCTCTGGTGCCGCTACCCGGCGTGCGGGTAACTCGGCGGCGATCCGGGGGAAGATCTCGTCGTTGGTCAGGCCGCCGGCCTTGAGCTCGCCGTGCCGTCGCCGTACGAACTCCTCGACCGGCTCGGAGAAGTACGACAGAACGTCGGCGACCACGCGGGCCGCCTCTCCTGGGTCGAGCGCGCTCGTCCTGGTGAGGTGGGCGATGAGGTCTTCATAGGGATGCCGCGCCGTGGACACAGACGAGGACATTACGCACCTGGAGCGAGACACGCCAACATCCTGCCCGGAATCGGGCAGGATTTAACTCCAAGGCGCTTCCCCTTCTCCCCATCACTCCGACGACGGGCCGGTAGGTGGATGCGCGACGGATCCCGCCGGTCTCATCGGTATCATCCGACCCGTCTGACACATCCCTTTCTGGGAATGGTTACGCTCAGTGATCGAGCAGTGCCGTTCCGTGGGGAGATGTCATGCAGCTCCGGCTTGCCGCCGTCCTGGCCGTCAGCGTGTTCGCCGTCGTCGGCGGTCCGGCCGTCCCCGCCGTCCCCGCCGTCCCCGCCGTCACGGGCCTTCGGGAGCAGGGGCGGCAGGCGGACTTCGCGGCCGCCGCCGCGGAGTTCGGGGTGCCGGTGAGCGTGCTGCTCGGGGTGTCGTACCTGGAGTCCAGGTGGGACGCCAACGGCGGCCGTCCCAGCACGGCCGGGGGCTACGGCCCGATGCACCTCGTGGACGCCGTACCGGCCGGGCAGATGGCCGCGGACGCCGAGGGGTTCGCGCCGGGCGACGCCAGGGGCGACGACACCCGCCCGCTGCCCCGCTCGGCGATGCGGTCGGCGGCCCGGCTGATGGGCGCCTCCCGCACCGCGGCGGTCCCGGACGCGACCCTCGCCCTGGCCGGCCGCCTGGCCGGGATCGGTCCGCGCGCGCTGCGCGCGGACCCGCGCGCCAACATCAGGGGCGGGGCCGCCCTGCTCGCCTCCTACCAGCGGCGCCCCGGCCCCGACCCGGCCGACTGGTACGAGGCGATCGCGCGTTACTCGGGCACCCGCGACCCGCTCGCCGCGCGGTCGTTCGCCGACGAGGTGTTCGCGGTGATGGGCGAGGGCGTCGCGCGGCGCACCGACGACGGCTTCGACGTGCGACTGGACGCCGTGCCCGGTCTGCGCCCGCCCACGACGCCGCCCAAGAGCGCGGCCCGCGACGACTACGACGAGGACGACGACGACCCGTTCTTCTTCTCCGACATGGAGCCGGAGGGCGACGACGACTCCGAGGCCGCCGACGAGTCCGACTGGGACGTGCCCGCGCCGGAGGAGATGCCGCTGACCGCCGCCGGCACGTCCGTGGAGTGCCCGAGCAGCCTCGGGTGCGAGTGGATGCCGGCGGCGTACAAGAGGTACGGCAAGAGGAAGGACCACGACTACGGCAACCACGACCGGGTCGAGGGCCGCCGCCGGGTCGACTACATCGTCATCCACGACACCGAGGGCACCTACCAGGGCATCCCGTCGATGATCCGCAACCCGAAGTACGTGAGCTGGCACTACACGATCCGCTCCCGCGACGGACATGTCGCTCAGCACGTGCCGACGAAGGACATCGCCTGGCACGCCGGCAACTGGGACGTCAACGCCCGCTCGATCGGCATCGAGCACGAGGGCTACCTGGCCAGGGGCACCTGGTACACCGAGGCGATGTACCGGTCGTCGGCCAGGCTGGTGCGCTACCTCGCCGGCCGCTACGGCATCCCGCTCGACCGCGCCCACATCCTCGGCCACGACAACGTACCGGGCGCCACGGCGGACGCGGTCGCCGGCATGCACGAGGACCCCGGGCCCTATTGGGACTGGGCGCACTACTTCGAGCTGATGAACCACCCGATCAAGGGCGACGGGACGGGCTCGTCAGTGATCATCCGTCCCTCCTACGACGACAACCGCCCGTACTTCACCGGCTGCGCCAGCACCAAGCCCGGCCGGCGCTGCCCGGAGCACGGGGCGGCCAGCGTGTGGCTGCGCACCGCGCCGAGCCCGACCGCCCCGCTGGTCACCGACCTCGGCAAGCACCCCGGGCCCAGGCCGAGCACGTACAGCGTGTACGACCACAGCGCCCGCGCCTCGACCGGGCAGCGCTTCGCGGTGGCCGGGCGGCAGGGGGACTGGACGGCGATCTGGTACCTGGGGCAGCGGGCCTGGTTCTACAACCCGGCGTCGGCCCCCACGGCGGTGCCGGCGAAGGGCCCGCTGGTCACGCCGCTGGCCGCGGGCACCAAGGTGTACGGGCGCGCCTACCCGGAGCGGTCGGCGTACCAGGGGGCGGGGGCGCAGCCGTTGACGCCGCTGCGGTACCGGATCGGGCCGGGGCAGTCGTACTCGCTGGGCGGCACGGTCACCGGCTCCTTCTACTCGGCGAGCGCCTTCAACCCGGCCCGGCACGTACGCGTCACGGGGTCCGTCCGGTACCACCAGATCCAGCTCGGGCATCGTGTCATGTTCGTCCAGGCCAAGGATGTGCGCGTCATCCGGTGAATTTCGCCCCACAGGGCTCGGGCTGCGCACGGGCACTCCGCGAAGACGATATGGTTTTCCCGAGGCCCCGCGAGTTCGCGGGGGATTCACGCGGAAGTGGCTCAGTGGTAGAGCATCACCTTGCCAAGGTGAGGGTCGCGGGTTCGAATCCCGTCTTCCGCTCGGAGTCAAACTCCTGGTGGAGTGGCCGAGAGGCGAGGCAGCGGCCTGCAAAGCCGTCTACACGGGTTCAAATCCCGTCTCCACCTCGGTGGTACAACGGACTCTCCGGGGTCCGGTAAAGTTAAGTGCGCCACGCGGAAGTGGCTCAGTGGTAGAGCATCACCTTGCCAAG
The DNA here is from genome assembly GCF_044547985.1 of Nonomuraea sp. NPDC052265. Classification (NCBI taxonomy): domain Bacteria; kingdom Bacillati; phylum Actinomycetota; class Actinomycetes; order Streptosporangiales; family Streptosporangiaceae; genus Nonomuraea; species Nonomuraea sp. NPDC052265. Next base: position 854,407 of record NZ_JBIUBJ010000002.1, on the reverse strand, counting down.
GTGAGGGTCGCGGGTTCGAATCCCGTCTTCCGCTCTGAGTGACAACTCAACAAGGACGATTAGCTCAGCGGGAGAGCGCTTCCCTGACACGGAAGAGGTCACTGGTTCAATCCCAGTATCGTCCACCCCTGCTCTTCGGAAGTCAGACCGGGTTTCGGTCCGGTCCGGACACCAGTCAAGCCCCAGCGATCGGCACATGCCGGACGACTGGGGCTTCTTCGTTTCGGGGGCCGGGCCCCGCCTCCCCTGGCAAAGTCCCCCCGTGTCTCCGGCGCGGCCGGCGGTCAGGACGAAGGACAGCGGACGGCACCGGCCATCAGCCGCCAGATGCACCTCGCTGGTCAACCCGCCCCGCGAGCGGCCCGGCTCACCGCCCAATACCGTCCCGACGGGATGATGGTGGGCGCGGGCGGTGGTGGAGGCGACGCTGACCAGGTCGAGTTCGGCCTGTCCCCGGGCTGCGGCGTCGGCGTTCATCGCCTGCACCAGCTGCTCGAACACGCCGTTCAGTGCCCGGGAGCGTGACCGGCCCTCGCCGGTTCCTTGATGCCGGGGAATCGGTGTATCGCGGGCGTATCGAAAAGCGCATACGCCACCGCAACAGTCCTCCGTCTTCAGTTGAGGCACCGGCCACATGGTGGGTGATCGGTTGCCGACGGCGGTCGCCGTCAGACCTGCAACGGTCGGTTCGTCGTCAGGAAAGGACCGTGATCATGAACTCGGATTCTGTAGGTGGCATCGGCCGGCGGCGGCTGCTCGGGTGGAGCGGGTTGGCGGCTGCCGGCGTGGTGGCGGCCGGTGCGCCGCTGGTGGGCGGACGGCCGGGCCGGCGACAGCGCCGTCCGGCCGCGACCGGCCCCGGCATCCCGCCGGACACCCGTCCCGGCGGAGCCTACGACCGGTACGTGGCGAAGCTGGCCGCGGAGGGCGGGTTCTCCGGCGTGGTGCTGTTGTCGCACCGGGGCCGGACGGTGCTGTCCCGCAGCTACGGCATGGCGGACAAGGAGAAGGGGATCCGCAATCACGAAGGCACCGCGTTCAGCCTCAGTTCGGCGGGCAAGCCGTTCGGCGCGGTGGCCATCTTGCAGCTGGTGCAGCAGGGCAAGGTGAAGCTGTCGGACACGGTGGGCACCCACCTCAAGGGCTATGCCAGGGACATCGCCGAACGGGTGACCATCCACCACCTGCTCTCCGGCACCTCCGGGCTGAACACCCCGGAGGAGGACCCGCGGCGCATCTTCCGGAGCCGGGAGGAGGTGCACGAGTTCTACGAGCGGTGGGCCCGGAAGGCGAGACTGGTGGCCGCCCCCGGCACTCCCACCGACCACGCCGGTGCCGAGGTCGTCATCCCGGCGCTGATCGTGGAGGCGGTGACCGGCAGGACGTACTGGGACTACGTCGAGGAGAACATCTTCAAGCGCTGCGGCATGACCGGCTCGGCGTTCTGCACGAGGCCGCAGTGGCTCACCGATGCGCATATCGCGCACCCTTACATGAGGTTGGCTGACCGGAGCGTGGTGGACGCCGTCCGCAACCTGGACAAGAGCAGCTCGAACCAGTCCACGCCGGGCAAGAACCCGGGCCGCAGCTTCATCGATGCCCCAGGGGACGGTGGCTTCGCCACCGCACCGGACCTGGTCCGGTTCGCGCACGCCCTGAGCGAAGGCACGGTGCTGGAACGGCCCTACGCCGAGGTGCTCACCGCGGCCAAGTCCCCCCACGGACCGCAGTCGTTCGGGGCTTACCAGATGCCGGTCCGCATCGTCAGCGGTCAGTGGGTGCACGGGCGCGCCGGCGCCAACCCTGGTGTCGGCGCCAGCTGGAACATCTACCCGTACACCGGCTGGGTCGGTGTCATCCTCAGCAACACCGACGGCGGGACGCTACAGGAGCTGACCGGGCGGGAGGTACAGGCTGTCACCGGAGGCACGCCTGGCGGCGGCGGCGGGGGTGGCTGAGGTGGTCCGGCGGTCGACACGAAGAGAACGGATCTCCTGACGTTTCCCGTGGCCACCGCAGCCTGATGTCAGCCGGTCATGGTCCTTCGCGCGACTCTCACCAGCGCGGACGAGATCGACCGCAACCGCAGGGTCACTCGAGACGCTGAGAAAACACGGCGTTGCATGGCTTGCCTGCCCTGAGTCTGCGTGCATCCCGGCTTGGCGCAGCGGACGTCGCCGCCAGGTCATCGGCTCCGCGGCCACACCTTTGAGAGGCCCTTCAAGCGAGCGAGGAGTTGGTCATGGATCGCATGGTGGAGATCGCCATTCCGGTCTACAACGAGCAGCATGTGCTGGCGTGCAGCGTGCGCAGACTGCACACCTATCTGGAAGAGACGTTCCCCTACCGGTTTCGGATCACGATCGCCGACAACGCCAGCGTCGACGGAACGTGGCAGGTTGCGCGGGAGTTGGAGACCGAACTGCAAGGGGTCCGGGCAGTACGGCTGGAGCAGAAGGGCCGGGGACGGGCGCTGCGGCATGTGTGGAGCCACAGCGACGCCGACGTGGTCGCCTACATGGACGTGGATCTGTCCACCGACCTGGACGCGTTCTTTCCGCTGGTGGCGCCGCTGCTCTCCGGGCACAGCGATCTGGCCATCGGGACTCGGCTGACTCGCGGGTCGGCGGTGGTGCGCGGCCCGAAACGTGAGCTGATCTCCCGGGGTTACAACGTGTTGTTGCGCACGACGCTGGCGGCCCGCTTCACCGACGCCCAGTGTGGTTTCAAGGCCGCGCGGACCGTGATCGCGAGGGCGTTGCTGCCGTCGGTGCAGGACGACAAGTGGTTCTTCGACACCGAGTTGTTGCTGCTGGCCGAGTGCAACGGGCTGCGCATCCACGAGGTGCCGGTGGACTGGGTCGACGACCCCGACAGCCGCGTGGACGTGCTGCGAACCGCGCTCGATGATGTGAAGGGCATGGCCCGGGTGGCGCGGCGCATGCTGACGGGCGCGTTCGACGCCCCGGTGGAGAGCCGGCCGCGGCCGCGGCTGCCGGTGGGGATGGCCCGGCAACTGCCCACTTTCGCGATCATCGGGGTGTTCAGCACGATCGCTCAGCTGATGCTGTTCGTGCTGCTGCGCATGGTGATGGGGCCGCTGTGGGCGAACGCGGTCTCGCTGTTGATCACCACTGTCGGCAACACCGCCGCCAACCGCCGTTTCACCTTCGGGGTGACGGGCCGGGAACGGGCGTTCAGGCAGCAGTTGGAGGGCGGTCTGGCGTTCCTGCTCGGACTGGTACTGAGCACCGGCTGCTTGGCCCTGCTCCACGCACTGGCGCCCGAGGCGCCACGGGCCGTCGAGATCGCCGCGTTGGTGACCGCCAACGGGGTCGCGACGCTGGTGCGGTTCCTTCTGATGCGCACCTGGATCTTCCATCCACGGCGCCTGGGGCACCGGTCGGCCCCGGCCGATCCGACCACCGGCACGGCCCGGAAGGACGAGGTCGCATGACCATCCGCGTACGTCGTTCACAGACGCCCTCCGATCCGCCGGGCCTGTCTGACAGGCCCGGAGGGAGTCGCCGCTCGGATGCCGGATCGGGGTGGCTGCGCCGACTGGCCTGGGGCGGGCCTGAAGATCCGCGCTGGTCGCGTCCCGCGCTCTGGGGCGTGCTGTTGGCGGCTTTCGTGCTGTACGCGTGGAACCTGTGGTCGGCCGGCTACGCCAACTCCTACTACTCGGCGGCGGTCAAGAGCGGCACCGAGAGCTGGAAGGCGTTCTTCTTCGGGGCCCTGGACTCCGAGTCGTTCATCACCGTGGACAAGCCTCCGATGGCGCTGTGGGCGATGGGGCTGCTCGCCCGCGTCCTGGGGTTCGGGACGTGGAGCCTGATGTTGCCGCAGGTGCTGGCCGGGGTGGCCGCCGTCGCGGTGCTCCACGCCACGGTACGGCGCGCGGCCGGGTTTCCGGCGGCGCTGATCGCTGCCGGGGTGCTGGCGCTGACCCCGATCACGGTGGCCATCAACCGCGACAACAATCCTGACACGCTGCTGGTGCTGTGGCTGGTGCTGGCTGCGTGGTCGTGTCAGCGCGCGATCGAGTCGGGACGCCTGCGCTGGCTGCTGGCCTCGGCCGCGTTCGTGGGGTGCGGGTTCGACACCAAGATGCTGCAGGCGTTCGTGGTCGTCCCGGCGCTGGCGCTGGCCTACCTGATGGCGGCCAGGCCGGGCGCGCTGCGCAGGGTGTGGCATCTGCTGGCGGCGGGTGCGGCGCTGGTGGTGTCGAGCTTCTGGTGGATGGTGGTGGTCGACCTGACCCCATCCGGGAGTCGCCCGTTCATCGGAGGCAGCACCGACGGCACCGTGCGTGACCTCGTCATCGGCTTCAACGGCCTGGGCCGGATCTTCGGCCTGGAGACCCACGGCGGCGGCCGTGGCGGCGGGGGTTTCGGTGGCGCCGCGGGCGTGGGACGGATGTTCAACGACGTGGTCGGCGGTCAGATCTCCTGGCTGCTGCCGTTCGCGGTGCTCGCGCTGATTGCGGGGCCGGTGCTGCTGTGGAAGCGGTCGCGTACCGACCTGGCACGGGCTGGGCTGGTGCTGTGGGGCGGCTGGCTGGCGATGTACTCCGTGGCGTTCAGCTTCGCCAAGGGCGTGTTCCACCCGTACTACACCACATCGCTGGCCCCCGCGATCGCCGTACTGGTCGGCATGGGCGGGGTGCAGTTGTACGGCGCTTACCAGGGGTCGGTCCGGTGGTCGTGGGTGCTGCCCGTGGGCGTCGCCGTCACAGGTGCGTGGTCGTTCGCGCTGCTGAACCGGACGCCCGACTGGAATCCATGGCTGCGCTGGGTGATCGTGGCGGCGACCGTGCTGGCGGTACTCGCGCTGGTGGCCGCGCGGCTGCCGTGGGCGCCAGGCCATGGCATCGTCGTCGCGTCGATGACGTTCACGCTGGTCGCAGCCCTGGCAGGTCCGGGGGCGTACGCGGCGGCGACCGCGTTCGGCGGCGGCAACACCAGCGGCAACGCGCTGGCGGGGCCGTACCCGGCGCAGGCCCAGAACGGTCCGGCGCAGAACGGTCAGGCGCCGCCGCAGGGGCGGGGCGGCATGCTTGTGGTCGGCGGACCGGCCGGTGAGTTGAGCGACGACATGGTCGACTACCTGCTCAAAAACCGGGGCGGTGCGCGCTGGCTGGTCGCCGTGGTCAGTGCCCAGCAGGCGTCGTCGATCATCCTGTCGACCGGCGAGCCGGTGATCGCGATGGGCGGCTTCACCGGGCAGGACCCGGCGATGACGGTGGCCAGGCTGCAGGAGTACGTCCGCAGGGGCGAGCTGCGCCACATCGTGATCAACGGGTCGGGTGAGAGCGGCCCGATGAGCGGCGACCCCGCCATCGCCCAATGGGTGCGGAAGAACGGTACGAGGGTTCCCGCGAGCACGTACGGCGGCACGTCCGGCAAGGGCGGCGGTGAACTGTACCGGCTCCGGTGACACCTGGCGATCACGGTTCGGATCTTCGCCGGTGCATCCTGCTTGCGACCCGGGTCGGCAAGGGTCCTGCCGAGATGTTGGAGCGGGAAGCACACCATCTCGGGTGCTTCCTTCCTTGCAAGGGTGAGCATCGCGCGGCACAGGGATTCCGCGGCTGCCGCGCCACCTGAGCACCGGAAGGCGTCGGCCAGATTGACCGACGCGGCGATCCGCCTGCCGCTCGTGTCCGCCAGGTCGAGCACAGCCGGACATCAGGCGCGTCATGGACTGGGCCGGCGCGGCGGCAGAGATCTGCCTCCATACGCTGCACGCCCCCGCCGTTACAGGTATTCGTGGGGGCCGGTCGATACCGGCTCGCTGGAGGGTGTGTCGGGGCGGTCGTCGTCGGACAGGCCGGTGAGGATGACGGCGAGTTCGGCGCGGGTGTGGATGCCGAGCTTGCGGTAGATGCGGGCCAGATGGGTGTCCACGGTGCGCTTGCTGATGGACAGCGTCGTGGCCACCTCCAGGTTGCTCATCCCGCGCAGCACCAGGTCGGTGACCCGGCGTTCGCCGACGGTCAGCACGTGGTCGTCCTGGCCGGGGGTGAGCGTGGCGGCGCGCGCCGGGGCGGTGGCGGCGCGGTGCTTGTCGGCCAGGGCGGCCAGGCGGGCCGCGCCGCAGTCGGCGGCCAGCCGCAGCGCCAGGGCCAGCGTCTCGTGGGCCTTGCCGTCGTCGCCCGCCTGGCGCTGGGCGATGCCCAGGCGCAGCAGGGCCCTGGCGTGTTCGAGCCGGGCGCCCCGGTTGCCCAGCAGGGCGACGGCCTCGTGCAGCATGTCGAGCCGGACCCGGCCCTCGTGGGCGACGCTGCCCGCGCTGAGAGCGCGGGCGACGACGGTGGGAGCTCCCCAGGCGCGGGCCAGCTCCAGTTCCCGTTCGGCCACCATGCGGGCCGCCGAGCGCTCCCCCGACAGGACGTAGGCCAGGATCGAGTTCGTCCCCCAGGGCACGCAGGCCGGGTTCGTGATGCCGGCGGCGGTCAGGCGGCGGCCGCACTCCAGCAGGGTGAGCAGGCCGTCGCGCGGGCGGCCCTGGGCGAGCCGGAGACGTCCCAGCGCGTCGAGGGCCTGCCCGGAGATCATCGGGTGCCAGTCGCCGTACGGGGCCACGGACTTCAGCGCCGACTCCGCGGCCTCCAGGTCGCCGTACTCCACCAGCACCCGGGCGGCGCAGGCGGCGGCGGCCACGTGGAAGCCCTCGGCCTGGCACTCGCGCGAGCTGGCGACGGCGGCCTCGGCGTCGGCCAGCCCGGCCTCCAGGCTGCCGAGCTGGTAGCGCACCTCGGCCCTGGTCAGCAGCGCCAGCGCCAGGCCGGTGCCGGAGCCGGCGTCCTGGGTCTCGCTGACCAGCCGTTCGGCCCAGTAGGAGGCCTCGTCGAGGCGGTCGCCCCACACCAGCGGCAGCACGGCGGCCACCGGCACCGGGCCCTGGCCGTCGAGGCAGCGGCGGGTCTGGGCGAGCATGCGCGGCAGGCTGCGTCCCCGCGCGCCGGTGGCCAGGGCGAGCACGCTGACGAACTCCCTGGCCGCCGGGCTGACCAGCGTGCCGAGGGAGCGTCCCAGCCGGCGCAGGCCGAGCCGTCCGGCCGAACGGCCCCACAGCAGCGCCTGGGCGGCGAACACCAGCAGCAGGTCCGCGCCGCCGGACTGCGGGGCGGCAGCGGCGGCCTCGGCCGCGCCGGCGAAGACCTCGGCGGCCTCGGCGGAGTTCGCGGTGACCAGGATGTCGGCGAACGGCGCCAGCGACATCAGGGCGTGCGGGGCCATCCTGACCCGGCCGTAGACGGTGCGCAGGTGACGCAGGCAGGCGGGCAGGTCGCGGTGCTTCTCCACGGCGCCGAGCTCGGCGGTGACCTCCAGCACGGTGGCCGGGTCGTCGGTCTCGGCCAGCGCGCGGTGCAGGTAGCCGGTCGCGTCCGCCCACGAGTGCTTGGCGGCGGCCTCGCCCGCGGCCTCGCGCAGCACGGTGACCGTGAGCGGGTCGCCGGTCGGGCCGGCCGACATCAGGTGGCGGGCCGAGCGTCTCAGCGGCGCGCCGAGCCGGTACAGCAGCGACGCGGTACGGCGGTGCAGCCGGTCGCGCTCGCCCGGGTCCATCCCGGCCAGCACGGCCTGCTGGACGCGCGGGTGGGCGAAGCGGTCGGGCGGCGTGCCGGTGACCAGCCCGGCGCGGCGCAGCGTCTCCCCCGCCGCCCTGGCGGTGTCCTGGCCGTGCCCGGCGATCATGGAGGCGACCTCCATGCCGTCCTCGGGCGCGACGATGGCCAGGCTGCGCAGCAGGTCGACGCCCGCGGCGTCCACGCCGGACCCGCTGCCGGACAGCCAGCCGAGGGCGGTCTCGGTCAGCGCCAGCGCGCCGATCTCCAGCACCCGGGGCAGCTCGGCGGTCACCGGGCGCACGCCGGACCTGGCCAGCCGCCCGGCCAGCTCCCGCAGCAGCAGCGGGTTGCCCTGGGTGAGCCGGTGGCAGGCGGCGGCGACCTCCTCGCCGATCTCCTCCTCGACGCCGAGCACGGACTCCATGAGCCGTCCCGCGCACTCGGCGCACAGGGGCGCGGGACGCAGCAGCCGCGTGTACGGCAGCGCGGCCAGGTCCCTGGCCAGGTCGTCGGGGCCGCCGGTGTCGGCTGCGGTGTCGGCGGTGGTGAGGATCATCGCGATGGGCAGGCCGTCGAGCCGCCGGGCGATGTAGGAGCACCACTGGGAGGACTGCGGGTCGGTGTGGTGCACGTCGTCGACGGCGATGATCAGCGGCCGGTCGCCGGTGAAGGAGCGGGTGGCCCGGTAGAGGCCGTGCAGCAGGTCGGGGGTGACGGGATGGCCTCGGTCGAGCCCGCCGCGCAGGTCGGGACCGACGACGGCGCTCCCGCCGGGGGGCGGCGCGCGGCCGGCGGTCATGAGCGGTTCGAAGAGCTGGCGGACCACGCCGAACGGGTGGTCGCGCTCGGTGGGGTGGCCCCGCGCCATGAGCAGCAGCGCCCCCGCCTCGCCCCTGGCCGCCAGGGCGGCGTTGAGCAAGGTGGTCTTGCCCATGCCCCGAGACCCCTGGATCAGGAGGACGGAGGGGCCGCCGGAACGGACCCTCGACAGTGCCTCCCGCATCGCTGCGGTCTCGACGTCACGGTGTAGCAGCGGCTGTCCCGAAGACATCGCCACTCCCCACAGTTCGGCCCCCCTGAAACTGTCCACCAGGATCATGCCGCCTGGGGCGGGCGGGCTGTCAATACCTGGGCACCCAAATCCGACTAATCCGGACTATTGGCGCCTGGTTCAACAGCAAGCCCACACCGGGCCGCATGCGCATTCCCGACGGACCAATACGTATTTTCGCCCTCCGTACCGCTGAAATGCGTACGCCGGAATTACGTCTTTACAGCGGATCACGCCCGGTGCGACTCTGCGATCAACCAATATGGACCCGATACGGGGAGGGTCATGGACCGCCCACGTCTCAAGGCGCACTTCACTCCGCAGGTGATCGACGGGTCGAAGGTGTTTCTCCTGGCCGAGGGTCAGCATTACCTCGTCCAGTCGGCGGGGGCCGGGAAACTCCTTCCCTACCTGGACGGACGGCGTACCGTAGCCGAGATCGCGAGCGCGCTGAGCGACGAAGTGCCGCTCCCGCAGACGCTCATCGCCATTCGTAAATTCGCCGCATTCGGCCATCTAGCCAATGGCCGCCCCGATTGGCCGGACAGCACGCTGGCATTCTGGGACGCGCAGGGAATCGACCCGGTGCACGCGCACGACGCGCTCTCCCGCGCCGAATTCACCGTCGTGGCCTGCGAGGGGGCCGACGCCGCGCCGGTGGTCCCGGTCCTGCGCGAGCACGGGTTGCGTATACGTACGAGGAGCGCGGCGGAGGAGGCCGCCGGGCCCGAGGGGACGATGGCGGTCGTGGTGGCCGGCGACTACCTCGATCCGGCGCTCGGCCGGCTCAACGCCGCCTATCTGGCCGCCGGGCACCCGTGGGCGCTGGTGAAACCGGCCGGGATCACGCTCTGGGTCGGCCCGGTGCTCCAGCCCGGACGCACCGGGTGCTGGGCCTGCCTGGCGCAGCGGCTGACTGGGAACCGGCAGGTCGAGCGGTACCTGGCGGGCAAGCGCGGCGGCGGCGTGCCGTACCACCCGGCGCGGGAGTCGGCGCCCGCCGGTCCGGCCGTGGCGGGCGGGCTGCTGGCCGTGGAGCTGGCGCGGATCGCCGCGGGGGCGGACTCCTCGCGGCTGGAGGGCCGGATGACCACCGTCGACCTGCGCACGCTCGGCGTCATGGAGCACACCCTGGTCCGGCTGCCGCAGTGCCCGGCCTGCGGCGACCCGACGCTGATCAGCGAGCGCAGCCCCAAGGTCGCGCTGTCGGCGCGCAGCGCCCGGCACGTCACCGACGGCGGTTACCGCATCGAGCCGCCCGCGCGTACGTACGCCCGGCTGGAGAAGCACATCAGCCCGCTGATCGGGGCGGTCACCCGGCTGCACACCTTCGCCGACCAGGACAACGGCGTCACCTACAGCTTCACCGCCGGCCACAACTTCGCCATGATCGGCGACAACATGGACCTGCTGCGGCGCAACCTGCGCGGGCAGAGCGGCGGCAAGGGCCGTACCGAGGTGCAGGCCAGGGTGAGCGCGCTGTGCGAGGCCATCGAACGCTACTCGGGCGTGTGGCGCGGCGAGGAGCCGGTCACCGAGGCCGCCTACGCCGACCTCGACCCGGCGGTGGCCGTCCATCCGGAGTCGCTGCTGCACTTCTCCGAGGCCCAGTACGCCGGGCGCGAGGAGTGGAACAAGGACCCGGCGCACCGGCTGCACCTGGTGCCCGAGCGGTTCCGTACGGACCTGCCGATCGACTGGTCGCCCGCCTGGTCGCTGACCGAGGAGCGGGAGCGGCTGGTGCCCTCCGGCTACGCCTGGTACGGCCACCCCGACCTGGAACGCCACTTCTACTGCGTGGGCGACTCCAACGGCAACGCCTCGGGCAACTCGATCGAGGAGGCCGTCCTCCAGGGCTTCTGCGAGCTGGTCGAACGGGACGCGGTGGCCCTGTGGTGGTACAACCGGGCCCGGCGGCCGGCCTTCGACCTGGACTCGCTGCGCGACCCGTACGTCGACACCGTGCGCGAGTTCTACCGCGGCATGGACCGCGACCTGTGGCTGCTCGACATCACGACCGACCTCGGCATCCCGGCGTTCGTGGGGGTCTCGCACCGCCTGGGGCACCCGGTGGAGGACGTCATCGTCGGGTTCGGCGCGCACCTCGACCCGCGGATCGCCGCCATCAGGACGCTGACCGAGGTCAACCAGTTCCTGCCCTCGGTGGAGCGGCGCGACGAGCGGGGCGAGACGCTCTACCTGGACGACGACGTCGCCACGCTGGCCTGGTGGAAGGAGACCAGGCTGGCCGAGCAGCAGTGGCTGGTGCCCGACCCCGCCGCGCGTCCCCGCACCCTGGCCGACTACGCCCGCTCGGACGGCGGCGACCTGGCCGGTGACGTGCAGACGTGCGTGGCCAGGGCCGCCGCGGCCGGGGTCGAGGTCATCGCGCTCGACCAGAGCCGCCCCGACCTGGAACTCAGCGTGGTCAGGGTGATCGCGCCCGGCATGCGGCACTTCTGGCGGCGGCTCGGCCCGGGCCGGCTGTACGACGTGCCGGTCTCGCTCGGCTGGGTCCCCGAGCCCGTGGCCGAGGACGACCTCAACCCGACCAGCGTCTTCTTCTGACCGGTTCGCGGGCCCCTGGGTGACGGAGAGGAGCGGGCCATGGACGAGACCAAGCTGCGGCTGCGGCGGGACGCGGAGCTGACCGAGGCGGACGGCGAGGTGCGGATCTCCGCGCCGGCCGGCTCGCTCGGCCTGCGCGGGCTCGACGCCGGGATCGCGGCAGCCCTGCGGGTCCTGGCCGGCGGCGACGCGGGCGAGACCGCCCTGGCGGCGACCGTGGGCGAGGCCGGGCTGCTGCGCTGGAACCTGCTGGTACGCCGCCTGGCCAGGGCGGGCCTGCTGGAGTACGCCGCGGCCGGGGCCCGGCTGCGCCCGGTCGGCGCCGGCGGCGTGGAGCCCGCACCCACGCCGCCGGCGGACACGCCGATCAGGCTGTCGCGCTTCGCCGTCGTGACCGCCGGGGACGGCGTGCTGACCGTGCGCTCCCCGCGCAGCCCGGCGGTGGTGGAGCTGTCGCCCGCCGCCTGCGGGCTGCTGGGCGCGCTGGCGTCCTGGACCACCCCGGCGGAACTGGCGGCCGACGGCCGGGCCCGAGCTCCGGCCCAGGACCAGAGCCAGGGGCAGGGGCAGGGCTGGGGGCAGGCGCTGCGGTTCCTCGCGGCGGCGGGCGTGCTCGCCACCGGCCCCGAGGACGACGACCTGGCGAAGGCCCAGTGGCATCCGCGCGACCTGTGGCTGCACGCCCACAGCCGCGGCCCCCGCTACACCGGCCGCTACGGCGGCACGTACGCCTTCACCTCCCGCTTCGACCCGGTGCCCGCCGATCCCCCGCCGTTCACCGGCGAGCGGATCGAACTGCCCCGCCCGGACCTGGAGCTGCTGGCCAAGACCGACCCCAGCCTGACCGACACGCTGGAACGCCGCCGCTCCCTGCGCGAGCACGACCAGGACGCGCCCCTCACGCTGGCCCAGCTCGGCGAGCTGCTCTACCGGTCGATGCGGCGGCGGGCCGTGTTCACCTCGCCCGACGGGCAGGAGCTGGCCGACCGGCCCTACCCCTCCGGCGGCTCGGTCCACGAGCTGGAGGTCTATCCCCTGATCGTGTCCTGCCAGGGCGCCGAGCCGGGACTGTGGCACTACGACACCGCCGGCCACGCCCTGGAGCTGGTCTCGCCGCCCACGCCCGCCGTGCGGGCGCTGGCCGAGCGGGCGAAGTCGGCGGCCCAGCTCACCGGCGACCCGCAGGTGGTGCTGACGGTCACCGCCCGCTTCGGCCGGGTGATGTGGAAGTACGAGACGATCGGCTATTCGCTGGTCCTCAAGCACGTGGGCGTGTTGTACCAGACGCTCTACCTGGCCGGTACGGCCATGGACCTGGCCGTGTGCGCGCTGGGCGGCGGGGACGCCGCCGACTTCGCGCGCGCCAGCGGCCTCGACTACCTGACCGAGGGCAGCGTCGGCGAGCTGATCGTCGGCAGCCGGCGGTGATGGGCACATGACGGCACGACGGCGGCCTGACGGCCGCTTCCAGGGGACGGCGCGATGAAGTTCCGGTTCAAGGCGTTGCAGCGCATGCGGGAGCCCGACGAGCTCGACTCGCCGACGCTGCTGGCCTCGCCGCGCGGGTGGATCGCCACGTTCGTGGTGCTGATCATCGTGGTGGCCGCAGGGGTGTGGTTCTTCGCCGGGAGGCTGCCGGTCACGGTGCCCGCCGTGGGGCTGCTCACCCATCCGGGCGGCACGGCGCGGCTGCAGAGCCCGTACGGCGGGACGGTGCGCTCGATGCTCGTCCAGCCGGCCGAGGCGGTGCGGGAGGGCCAGGCGGTGGCGGTCATCGCCGCCGACGGCGGGTCGGACCAGGTGGTGCGCAGCCCGTTCACCGGGCGGGTGGTCGCCGGCTCCGCCGTGCCCGGCCACGTGGTCAGGGAGGGCGAGGAGCTGCTGCTCATCGAGCGTACGGACGCGCCGGGCGACCGGCTGGTGGCGATGTTGTTCGTGCCGGTCGACCGGGCAATGGGCGTGGTGCCGGGCAAGCCGGTCGATCTGTCGGTCTCCTCGGCGCCGCCCGGCGCGTACGGGCTGCTGCGCGGCCGGGTCGAGTCGGTCAGCGACTATCCCGTGATGACCGAGCAGGCCGCCGACCTGGTGGGCGGCGAGGACCCGGCGCGCGGCTACCTGCGGAACACGCCGTCCAGGCTGGTGATCGTGGACCTGGTGCGCGATCCGGCCACGCCGTCCGGCTACGCCTGGTCGACCAGGAAGGGGCCGCCGGTGGGCCTGCAGTCGCAGGTCTCCGTCAGCGGCGCGATCGGGCTGGGCAGCCAGACGCTGTTCGACCTGCTGCTCGGGCGCTGAGGTGAGCCGCGTGACCGCCCCCGCTCCCTGGCCGAAGGAGGGATGCGTGACCACGACCAGCGCCTCCGGGAGGGACGTGTGACCACCACCGGCGTCCCCGAGCAGGGGCATGTGGACCAGGCCCCCGGGCGGGCCGCCGCGCCCGTCCCACCGGCGGCCCCCGTACGGCGGCGGCGGTGGAGATGGCGGCGGCGCACGCCGACGGTGATCCAGATGGAGGCCGTGGAGTGCGGGGCCGCCTCGCTGGCGATGATCCTCGGCTACCACGGCAAGTTCGTGCCGCTGGAGGAGCTCCGCTCGGCCTGCGGCGTCTCCCGCGACGGCGCCAAGGCCTCCAGCGTGGTGGCCGCCGCCCGCCGCTACGGGTTGATCGCCAGGGGCTTCCAGATGGAGGCCGACGACCTGCGCTCGCTGACCGAGCCGGCCATCGTGTTCTGGGCGTTCCAGCACTTCATGGTCCTGGAGGGGGTGCGCAGCCGGTTCGGCAGGAAGGCCGTCGCGGTCAACGACCCGGCGGGCGGCCCCCGGATGATCGACTGGGACGACTTCGACTCCGGCTTCACCGGCGTGGTGCTGACGTTCGAGCCGGGCCCGGACTTCCGGCCCGGCGGCCGGCCCACCCGGGTCGGGCAGGCCCTGCTGGCGCGGCGCATGCCGTCGGGCCGGGCGCTCCCCCTGGTGCTGCTGGCCAGCCTGCTGCTGGTGGTGCCGGGCATCATCGGGCCCGCGTTCAGCCGGGTGTTCATCGACCGGATCCTGACCGGGCGCGACCCCGGCTACCTGGTGCCGCTGCTGTTCGCGATGGGGGTCACCGCGGTCGTGGTGTTCGTGCTGACCTCGGTGCAGCGGCACTACCTGCTGCGGCTGGAGATCCGGCTCGGCCTGGTCAGTTCGGCCCGGTTCTTCCGCCATCTGCTGCGGCTGCCGGTGGAGTTCTTCCTCCAGCGCCGTCCGGCCGAGGTGGCCAAGCGGGTCCAGGCCAACGACGGCGTGGCCGAGATCCTGTCCCGCGACCTGGCCGTCACGCTGGTCAACCTCGTCCTGGTGCTGTTCTACGCGGCCGTGCTCATCCGCTACGACCTGCTGCTCGGGCTCGTCGGGGTGTCGATGGCGCTGCTGAACATCGCGGTGCTGCGCCAGGTGTCGCGGGCGCGTACGGACGCGGTGGCGGCGTTGCGGGCCGACCTGGGCAACCTGACCTCCACCACGTTCAACACGCTGCAGCTCGTGGAGACGGTCAAGGCGACGGGGGCCGAGCCGACGGCGTTCCAGCGCTGGGCCGGGTTCCTGGCCAAGGCGGTCACCGCCAAGCAGCGGCTGGGCGTGGCCACGGCCACGCTGACCGTCGTGCCGCCGCTGCTGGCCGGGGTCAACAGCGGGCTGATCCTGCTGATCGGCGGGCTGCGGGTGGTGGACGGGGTGATCAGCGTCGGCATGCTGGTGGCCTTCCAGACGCTGCTGAACGCGCTGTCCAGGCCGGTCACCCAGCTCACCAACCTGGGCGGCCAGTTGCAGGACATCTCGGCCGACATCTGCCGCCTGTACGACGTCGAGAAGTACCCGATGGCCCGGACGTTCGAGCGGCCCGCGCAGGCCGAGGAGCAGGCCGGCCCGAGCGGGCGCCTGGACGGGCGGCTGGAGTTCGCCGACGTGACCTTCGGCTACAACGCGCTCGCCGCCCCCGTCATCAGGAACCTGTCGTTCACCGTGGTGCCGGGCCGCCGGGTGGCGATCGTCGGCAACTCCGGCAGCGGCAAGTCGACCGCGGGCAAGCTGGCCGCCGGCCTGTACGTGCCGACCTCCGGCCAGGTGCTGCTGGACGACCGCCCCCGCGACGACCTGCCGCGGGCCGTCGTGGCCGCCTCGGTCGCGTACGTGGACCAGGACATCACCCTGTTCGAGGGCACCGTGCGCGACAACCTGACGTTGTGGAGCGACGACGTGCCCGACGAGGTGGCGGTCTCGGCGCTGCGGGACGCGGCGCTGTTCGACCTGATCGCGGCCCGGCCCGGCGGCCTCAACAGCCGGGTGCTGGAGGGCGGCAGGAACCTCAGCGGCGGCCAGCGGCAGCGCCTGGAGCTGGCGCGGGCCCTGTCGATCCAGCCCACGCTGCTGATCCTGGACGAGGCGACCAGCGCCCTGGACCCGGAGACGGAACGGACCATCGCCGACAACCTGCGCAGGCGCGGCTGCGGCTGTCTGATCATCGCGCACCGGCTGTCCACGGTGCGCGACGCGGACGAGATCATCGTGCTCGACCGCGGCGAGGTGGTCGAGCGCGGCAGGCACGCCGAGCTGCTGGCGCTCGACGGTCACTACGCCGAGCTGCTCAGAAGCTCACGCAAGAACGGCGACGGAGGATGACGCAGTGCTGAAAGTGGCCGGTTTCTCCCCGTTCTTCACCGACGCCGCCACGCCGGTGGACTACTCGGCGGAGAACCTGTTCGTGCTGTCGGGCGTGCGCGAGGTGCTGCTGGTGGAGGAGGGCGCGGTCGACCTGTTCGCGGTGCGCCTGGACGGCGGCCGTCCGGTCGGCCGGTGGCACTACCTGTGCCGGGTCCGGCAGGGCACGCTGCTGCCGGGCTCGCCCAAGGGGCCCAGGCACGGCATCGTGGGCCGTCCGGTGCTCGGCACGCGGGTCTCGCGCGTCCCCCTGGCCCGGCTGGGCGAGCTGTCGGGCACCACCCGGTCGGCCACGATGTCCACCGCCGAGTACGGGTTGGCCGTCCGGCAGTTCGTCCGCGGGCTGGAGGGCGGGATGATCGCGCTGGCCACCGCCCTGCGCGACGCGCTGCCGCCGCGCGAGTTCGTGCCGCTGCTGCCCGACGCGGTGACCGAGCTGCCGGCCGGCCGCGCCGCCCGGTCGGTGGACGGCGTGCGGTGGATGACCGTCGAGCAGGGCGCGGTCGAGATGCCCGACGGCGTGGCCGGCGTGCTGACCGCGGGCGCCGAGCTGGCCGTGACCGAGCGGGACTGGCTGGTCGCCGACGCGCCCGCCCGGCTGCGCGCCCGTTCGACCTGGCAGTTGCTGGCCGACGAGACGATCTGGGCCCGCTGGGTCGAGCACGCCATCCGCTTCCTGTACACGGTGGACCGCCGGGTCGAGCGGCGGCGGGCGCTGGAGCTGGAGGCGCTGCGGCGGCGCAAGGAGCGCGAGGCCGGCACGACGCGCGCGGCCCGCCGCGGCTTCGACACGCTGGTCCGCGACACCGAGGCCAAGGTGCGCCTGGCCGACGTCACCGCCGACCCGCCGGCGCTGGCCGCGGCCAGGCTCGTGGCCTCGCACGGCGGGTTCACCGTGACCGCGCCGCCGCCGGGCCAGGCCCGGGGGTCCGACCCGCTGCAGGCCGTCGCGCTGGCCTCCGGGGTGCGCACCCGGTCGGTCCGGCTGGACGACGGCTGGTGGAAACGCGACATCGGGCCCATGGTGGGCTACCGGGCCGACGACGGGACGCCGGTGGCCCTGCTGCCGATCGGCTCGCGATACGTGGTCGCCCAGCCGGGCCACAGCCGGGTCACGCCGGTCACCAAGGCGGTGGCCGCCACGCTGACCGGCAAGGCCGAGGTGCTGTACCAGCCGCTGCCGCGCGAGGTTCGGACCGTGGCCGGGCTGCTGCGCTTCGGCCTGGCCCGCAACGGCCGCGACTTCTGGGTGCTGGCCTCCCTGGGCACGCTGGTGGCGGTCATCGGCCTGCTGGTGCCCGCGATGACCGGGCTGGTGCTGGGGACGTTCGTGCAGCGGGCCGAACGCGACCTCATCGTGCAGGGCGCGGCGCTGGTGATCGGCGGCGCGCTGGTGGCGGGGGCGCTGTCGATCGTGCAGAACGTCGCGGCCCTGCGCATCGAGGGCCGATCGTCGGCCCGGGTGCAGGCGGGCGCGTGGACGCGGCTGCTGTCGCTGCCCGTCACCTTCTTCGGCCGCTACTCCACCGGCGAGCTGGGCACGACCGTGCTGGGCGTGAGCGCGGCGCAGGAGACGTTGTCGGGCGTCATGACCACCGCGACGCTCGGGCTGTTCGGCGGGCTGGCCAACCTGGCGCTGGTGTACGTCTACGACGTCGGCCTGGCGCTGCTGGCGACGCTGCTGGTGCTGGCCGGCGTGCTGGTGTGCGCGGTCGCCGGCTTCTTCGAGGTACGCCTGCAACGCCGCCTGTACGAGCAGGAGCAGCGGCTGTCGTCACGGGTGTTCCAGCTCCTGTCGGCGGTGCCCAAGCTGCGCGTGGCGGCCGCGGAGGACCAGGCGTTCGGCGTGTGGACGCGCGACTTCATGGCGACCAGGACCACCTCGGCCGCCGCCCGGCGGCTGCAGAACGTGGTCACCACCTTCAACGCCGGGTTCCCGCTGGTCTGCTCGGTCGTGATCTTCGCCGTGGCGGCCGGGCCGCTGCGCGGGCAGCTCCCGATCAGCGCGTTCCTGGCCTTCTTCGCCGCGTTCAACCTGCTCATCGCCTCGGTGCTGCAGTTCACCGGCGCGGCCATCACCGCCATGGGCGTCGTGCCGATGCTGGAGAAGCTGGCCCCGGTGCTGGAGGCCGAGCCGGAGGACCACGCGGGCAAGGCCGACCCCGGCGACCTGTCGGGCCGCGTCAGCCTGTCGCGGGTCTCCTTCCGCTACGGCGAGGACGGCCCCGCGGTGCTCACCGACATCGACCTGTCGATCGAGCCCGGCGAGTTCGTCGCGATCGTGGGCCCGACCGGCAGCGGGAAGTCCACGATCCTGCGCCTGCTGCTCGGCTTCGAGCAGCCCGACGTCGGCTCGGTCCTGTACGACGGCCAGGACCTGGGCGAGCTGGACCTCGGCGCGGTGCGCCGGCAGTGCGGCGTGGTGCTGCAGAACGGCGCCCTGCTGGCCGGCGACATCCGGCAGAACATCGTCGGCAGCACGAACCACACCATCGACGACGCCTGGGAGGCGGCGGCGATGGCCGGCATCGCCGACGACATCACGGCCATGCCGATGGGCATGCACACCGTGCTGTCGGAGGGCACGAACACGCTCTCCGGCGGCCAGCGGCAGCGCATCATGATCGCCAGGGCGCTGGTCTCGCGGCCCCGCATCGTCTTCTTCGACGAGGCGACCAGCGCCCTGGACAACCCCGCCCAGAACGTCATCGCCGAGAGCACCCGCCGGCTCAACGCCACCCGCGTGGTCATCGCCCACCGGCTGTCCACCGTCCGGGACGCCGACAAGATCCTGGTGCTCGACGGCGGCCGCATCGTCCAGCAGGGGACCTACGACGAGCTGCTCACCGAGGAGCAGGGGCTGTTCGCGCGGCTGGCGCGGCGGCAGATGTGAGCGCACGGGAGGAGGCGGCGCCGGAGTGGGCCGGGCGCCTGCCGGCCGGGCCGGGCGACCGGGCCGGGCTACGGCGCCGCGACCGTGGAAGGATGTCACGATAGTGCCAACCGGGGCTCTGCCCGCGCCCCACCACGCCTTTGGGGCAGAACCCACAGGGAGGTAGACGACTCATGGACTTCGTGCTGCTGATCCACGGCGACGAGATGCTCTGGGACGCCTTCAGCGAGAGCGAGCGGGAGCGGATGGCCGAGGCCCACCGCCAGTTCGGCCGGGCGATGGCGATGGCGGGGGTCAAGGTCAAGTACGGCGCGGGGCTGACCAGGTCCGGGGAGGGCAAGCTGGTCAGGCCCGACGGTCCCGCCGTGGCCGGGCCGTACGCGGTCGGGCGGGAGCAGATCGGCGGCATCTGGGTCATCGAGGTCCAGTCGGCCGAGGAGGCCGAGTCGTGGGCGCGCAAGATGCCCTACGCGCCCGGTGACATCGTCGAGGTGCGCCCCTGCGACCCGGCCTCCTGAAGGGCCGGGCCCCCGGGTAGGCCCTCAGTAGCGGGCTCTGCGGCTGAGCAGGACGCCCACGGCCAGGAACAGCAGGCCGGCGGCGCCGTACACGATGGCCAGCGAGGTCGCGGGCGGCTTCTCGCTGGCGTTCACGACGGCCAGCCCGAGGCCGACGATCGCGCTGATGTAGCTGAAGATCGCGATGAAGATCTTCCAGAACGGACTCATGACGTGCTTCCTTCCGATGAGTGCTGAGCCGGTCCGTACGGTGCGGTCCCGGCGACGACGAAGCCGAGCAGCATGACCCAGGCGTCCGGGTCGGCCAGGAAGCGCCGCCAGCGGTCGGCGGCCAGGGCGAGCCCCGCCATGGGCAGCGCGCCCGAGGCGACCAGCGGCGCCAGGCGTTCGGGCCCCAGGTGCGGGGCGAAGGCCGCGGTGGGGTGGGTGTCGTTGGTGGTGGCGAACGGGCGCAGCACCACGTCGGCGAACCCGCCGCCGCGCAGCAGCCGGGTGAGCTTCCTGCCGATCTGCCGGTCCCCTCCGGCGCCGCGCTGGGCCTGGGCCATCGTGGCGTGCACGGAGGCCAGCTCGGGGTACATCGGGTCGGCCAGTCCCCACAACATGCTGTCCAC
This sequence comes from Nonomuraea sp. NPDC052265, assembly GCF_044547985.1. Classification (NCBI taxonomy): domain Bacteria; kingdom Bacillati; phylum Actinomycetota; class Actinomycetes; order Streptosporangiales; family Streptosporangiaceae; genus Nonomuraea; species Nonomuraea sp. NPDC052265. The sequence continues at coordinate 834,489 of NZ_JBIUBJ010000002.1, read as the reverse complement.
CTCGACGACCACGATCCGGCCGCCGGGACGCAGCACGCGCAGCGCCTCGGCCAGCATCGGCGCCGGATCGCCCACGTGCTGCAGTACGTACCGCAGCAGTACGCCGCCCACGCTGCCGGTACGCAACGGCAGCCGGGCGCCGTCGGCGGTGACCAGCGGGGCGCCGCAGCCGCCCGCGTTGCGCAGCAGGGAGGCGTCCACGTCCAGCGCGATGACGGGCAGCCCCGGCTCGGCGGCGCGCAGCCTGCGGGTGACCGCTCCCGAGCCGGCGCCCAGCTCCAGCAGCGGGCCCTCGCGGGTCAGCCCGAGGTCGCGCATGATGCGCAGCTCCTCCTCGAAGGAGAGCGCCGCCTGGGCCTCCAGCCGGGCCAGCTCGCCGGCGACGCCGCCCCACGTGGTGGTGGCGGCGTCGTAGGAGCCGGTGGCGGCCGGCGCCGCGCTCACCGGGGCCTCGGGGTCATCATCAGGCCGTGCCGGGGCCGCAGCGTGACCAGCGCCTCGGGCTCGACCGGGAATCCCTCCACCAGCTGCATGCGCAGCCCGCGAAGGATCACCGCGAGCACGAGCGTGGCCTCCGCCAGGGCGAAGTGCCGTCCGACGCAGATGCGCGGGCCGCCGCCGAAGGGCAGGTACTGGTGGCTGAGCAGCCGGGCGGCCCGGTCGGGGTCGAACCTCTCCGGCCGGTACGCATCCGGCTGCTCCCAGTACCTCGGATCCCGGTGCAGCACCCACGGGCTGACGCACACCAGCGACCCGGCCGGTACGTCGTAGCCGTCCAGCACGTCGTCGGCCGTACCGCGGCGCGAGATCAGCCAGACCGGCGGGTAGAGCCGCATGGCCTCCTGGACGGCCTGCCGGCAGCGGCGCAGCCTGGGCAGGTCGGCGGCGGTGGGCGACCGGCCGGCCAGCACCTCGTCGATCTCGGCGTGCACGGCCTGGGCCGCCTCCGGGTGCCGGTCGAGCAGGTAGAGCGTCCAGGTCAGCGACTTGGCGGTGGTCTCGTGCCCGGCCATGACGATGGTCAGCACCTGGTCGCGCAGGTCGGCGTCGGACATCGCGTGCCCCTCGGCCAGCATCGCGCCGAGCAGGTCGTCGCCCGCGCCGCCGGCCCGGCGGGCGGCGATGATGAGCCTGGTGACCCGGTCGAGGAAGGCCCGCGCCCGCAGGAAGCCGGCGTGCCGCGCGGCCGTGTCGGCCGGGTCGGGGTCGTCGCTGGGTACGTAGTGGCCGATGAAGCGGTTGACCGCGTCCACGGCGCGGCCGAAGCCCTCGCCCGCGACGCCGATGTCGGTGCCCAGCATGGCCTTGACGATCACGCTGAGGGTGAGCGAGGTCAGGTCGTGGTCGACGCGTACGGGCCGGCCGCCGTCCCAGTGCGTCACCAGGTGCTCGGCGGCCTCCACGATGACCCGGTCGAACCGGCCCACCTCGGCGGGCCTGAACGCGGGCGCGCACATCTTGCGCTGGGCGGCCCACTCGGCGCCGTCGCTGGTCAGCAGGCCGTTGCCGAGCAGGGGGCGGAGCATGTCGTCGTCCGGCGTGCGCTCCTTGGTGTAGGCGGCGCCGTTCTCCTTCAGCACGTGCCTGGCCAGGTCGGGGCGGTTGAGCATGTAGACCGGCTCGCCGTCCGCGTCGTGGCGGGTGACGTCGCCGAGGGCCGCCATGGCGGTGACGAACTCCAGCGGCGCGTCGCGCATGGCCCTCAGGCTCTGGGTTCCGGCCGGTCCCGGCGGCACCCGGGGGGATACGTACGTCCCGGACATGGGTTCTCCCGATGGCTTACGCAAACGAATATTCCGATACGCATTTCCGGCCATCGAATACGTATATCGCTTCGTATTGTTCCGGTCGGCGTATTTGCAGAGTACCTTTTAAGCAGAGGGCTCTCAATACTTAATCCAGAGCCCCGGAAATTAAGTCTAGGCACTCCGAATTCGGCTGTGTAAGACTCCGTTCCGAGACGGCGCACCGCGCCGAAGGGGAAAAGCTCCAGGAGGACGCAATGGCCCTGAACCCCAGAGAGCGGACCGAATTCGTCAACGCCTACACGCGAGTCCTGATCACCGCGTGGTCGAGCGAGGAATTCTCGGCGAAGCTCGACAGCAACCCGCGCGAGGCGCTGGCCGAGGCCGGCCTCGAGGTTCCCGCCGGTGCTCAGATCACGCTCGTGCGCAACGTGCCCGACGGCCACCACGACACGAACCTCGACGTGCAGGTCTCGCTGTGGGAGCGCGGTCTGGAGACGGGGACGTTCGAGTTCCACATCCCCGAGACGCCGCAGATCGACATGGCCGAGCTGAGCGAGGGCGACCTCGACTCGATCGCGGCCGGCGACGTCAACTGCTGCTGCTGCCCCTGCTGCTGCTGCACCTGACGCCGGGAGCCACGCACGCCAAGAGGAGGTAGAGGAGATCATGTCCGACGACCAGGCGAACCCCATCCACGTACGGGGGCTGCGCAAGCAGTACGGTCCCAGTCTCATCCTGCAGGGTGTGGACCTGGATGTTCGTCCCGGAGAGGTGTTCGCCTTACTCGGCCCCAACGGCGCGGGCAAGACGACCACGGTCGAGATCCTCGAAGGCGTGCGCAGGCGTTCGGGCGGCGACGTGCGTGTCCTCGGCCGCGACCCGGCCGAGGACGCCCCGCAGTGGCGGGCGCGGCTCGGCATCGTGCCGCAGACGACGGGCGCCTACGCGGACCTGACCGTCCGCGAGGTCGTCGAGCACTTCGCCGCCTTCTACCCCGCGCCGCTGCCCGCGGCGCAGGTCATCGACATGGTGGGCCTCGGCGCGAAGGAGCGCAAGCAGGCCCAGACGCTCTCGGGCGGCCAGATGCGCCGCCTGGACGTGGCCGTCGGCGTCGTCGGCGACCCCGACCTGATCTTCCTGGACGAGCCGACCACCGGGCTGGACCCGGAGGCCCGGATGGAGGCGTGGGACCTGGTCCGCTTCTTCGCCGACCAGGGCAGGACGACCGTGCTGACCACCCACTACCTCGACGAGGTGGAGGCGCTGGCGCAGCGCGCGGCCGTGATCGTGGCCGGGCGCATCGTCGAGACCGGGCCGGTGAGCGAGCTGGGCGGCCGGCGCGACACGCCCGCCGCGGTGAGCTTCACCCTCACCCCCGAGCTGAGCGCGGCCGAGCTGCCGGACCTGCCTCCGGGCACCGCGCTCGACCCGTCCTGCGCGCCCGGCGTGCCCGGCGGCACGCTCACGCTGCTCACCCACACGCCCACGCGGGCCCTGGCCGCGCTGCTGCCCTGGGCCGCGCGCGCGGGCGCCGACGAGCTGCCCGACCTGCGCGTCCACCGGCCGACGCTGGAGGACGTCTACCTCAAGCTGATCCGCGAGAACCAGGGGGCCCAGTCATGACCAGCTCGAACGCGATCGTGGCCGAGCAGGGCCGTCCCGTGCGCGCCGCGGGCGGCGGGTCGGGGCTCTGGCGGGCGTCGGCGGCCCGTTCGTCGGTGGAGCTGAAGTCGTTCTTCCGCAACCGCCAGTCGCTGTTCTTCACGCTGCTGCTGCCGATCGTGCTGCTGCTGGTGCTCGGCTCGATCTTCTCCGGCACGGTCCCCGGCACGCACACCGACTTCAAGCAGATGTTCGTGGCCGGGATCATCGCCTGCGGCATCATGAGCGTCAGCTTCAACGGCCTGGCGATCAACATCGCGATCGAGCGGGACAACGGCATGATCCGCCGCCTGGCCTCCTCGCCGATGCCGAAGACGGCGTACTTCGTCGGCAAGATCGTCCGGGTGGTGGTGACCGGGCTGCTGGAGGCGGCGATCCTGCTGGGCGTCGGCGTCGCGCTGTTCCGCCTGCCGATGCCGCCGGACGCCGGCCACTGGCTCACCTTCGCCTGGGTGCTGCTGCTCGGGGCGACGTCCTGCTCGCTGCTGGCGGTGGCCTTCAGCGCGATCATCCCGAACGCCCGCTCGGCCGCGGCGATCGTCACGCTGCCGTTCCTGGTGCTGCAGTTCATCTCCGGGGTGTTCTTCCCCTACAGCGAGCTGCCGGCCTGGATGCAGAGCCTGGCGGCGTTCTTCCCGCTGAAGTGGATGACGCAGGGCCTGCGCTCGGTGTTCCTGCCGGCCGACTTCGCGGTGGTGGAGCCCGCCGGCACCTGGGAGCTGGGCAGGACCGCCGCGGTGCTGGGCGCCTGGTGCGTGGCGGCGCTGATACTGAGCCTGCTGACCTTCCGCTGGCGCGGCGCCAACGTCCGCTAGCCGGGGAGGGGCTCAGATGGCGAGGGTGAAGCCGGTCAGCCTCCTGGGCACCAGGCCCGGGGCCCACGCGGGCGGCTTCCCCGTGCGGCGCAGCCCGGGATACCGGTCCAGCAGCCCGCTCAGCAGCAGCCCGCCGGCCTGCCTGACCAGCGGCGCGCCCAGGCAGACATGGGTGCCCGCGCCGAAGGCCAGATGGGGGTTGGGCGAACGGGTGACCAGCAGCTCGTCGGGCCGGTCGAACACGGCCGGATCGCGGTTGGCCGCCCCGACCAGGGCCAGCACCCTCGCCCCCGCCGGGATCACGCCGCCGTCCAGCGGGACCGCCTCGGTGGTCACCCTGGCGGTGAACGGGATCGGCGACTCCAGCCGCAGCAGCTCGTCGACGGCCGACTCGGCCACCTCCCGGCCGCCGTTCCTGATCAGGCCGGCGGCCTCCTCGCGCGGCAGCAGCCAGTGGAGGGCGTTGCCCACCATCTCGGCCAGCGGCTTCCATCCGCCGACGACCGTGAGCGCGGCGATGCCGAGCATCTCGGCCCTGCTCAGCCGGTCGTCGGCGGCCAGCCGACCGAAGGGCGAGCCGCCCGGCCCGCTCGCGGCGGCCTCGGCGGCGGCCTCGGCGCGCTCGCCGAGGAAGCGGGTGAGCTCGCCCATCGCGGCCCGCCCGGCCGCGGCGGCCTGGGGCCCGGCCAGCGGGTCGAGGTTGACCGACACGCGGGCGGCCAGCTCGGCGAAGGCCGGCACGTCGGCGGCCGGCAGCCCGAACAGCCTGGCCAGCACGCCGGTGGCCAGCGGCTCGCCGAGGTCGGCGGTCGCCTCGATCTCGTCGCGGCCGGCTAGCCCGTCGAGCACCGCGCCGATCCCGGCCTCGATGTCGCCCGCGACGCCGCGGATGGCGGCCGGGCCCATCAGCAGGGCGCCGGGCGAGCGCAGGCGCTGGTGCTCGGGGGGATCGGTGGTCAGCATCGACGGCGGCAGCTCGTCGTCCCTGACCCGCTCCCGCTGCCCGAGCGCGGCCGAGAAGCGCGGGTCGCGCAGCGCGAGCGCGCAGTCGGCGTGCGAGGTCAGCAGCCACATGCGCGAGGTGACGTCGAAGTGCACGGGGTCGTGCTCGCGCAGCCAGCGGTACGCCGGATACGGGTCGAGCCGCCCGCGAGGAGAGAACGGGTGCGCTAAGTGGCCGGGCAGCGTGCGGGGTGCCGTCATCGCGTCTCCTCATGATCAGGCCGAGGACAAACTACTACAGAGGATGTGCCGGTGGCAGAGCTTGACGTCGTCGTGATCGGCGCCGGGGTGAGCGGGCTGGCGGCGGCCGCGCGCCTGTCCGGCGCGGGGCTGGCGGTCGCGGTGCTGGAGGCCAGGGAGCGGGTGGGCGGCCGGATCCGCACCCACCGGCCGTCCCTGCTGGAGCTGGGCGCGCAGGTGATCCACGGCGACCGCAACCCGATCGCGGCGCTGCCCGGCCTGGAGGTGCCGGCGCCGGTGCCGCGGCGCGCGGCACAGGTGCTGCTGCCCGGCGGGCCGCGCCCGCTGACCGCGCTGCGGCCCACGCCGCCGCTGCTGGAGGACCGGCTGACGTCGGGCGCGGCCCGGGAGCCGCTGCGCCGCCTGGCGGGGGCGAGCCCGTGGGACGTGCCGGTCGCGGCGTGGCTCAAGGAGGAGACCGCGGACTGCCCCGAGGCCCTGGAGCCGGCCGCGGAATGGTTCAGGCAGAACTGGGCGGCCGAGCCCGAGTCGCTGAGCGCGCCCGCGCTGGCCGCGCTGCGGCGCGCCGACCCGGCGGGACGGGGCGAGTTCGCGCTGCCCGGCGGCTTCGACCGGCTGCCCGCGCGGCTGGCCGAGGGGCTGCGGGTGCGGCTCGGCGACGCGGTCGTCCGGCTGGCCTGGACGCGGGGCCGCGTGCGGGTGCTGACCGCCGCCGGGCACGTGGAGAGCGCCGCCGCCGCCGTGGTCACCGTGCCGCCGCCGGTGGTCGCCGAGGGGCGGCTCGTGATCGACGACCTGCCCGTGCGCAAGCAGGCGGCGGCGTACGAGCTGCGGCCCGGCGACGCCTGGTGCGGGCTGCTCGCCTATCCCGCGCCGGCCCCCGAGTCCGTCGTGGTCTTCGACGCCGGGGGCCGTCTGGGGTTCGTCAGCACGACGGCCGGGCGGCCCGAGGTGCTGGTGATGGCCAAGGCCCGCGCCGCCGCGGCGGCCAGGAGCGCCTGGGCCGAGCCGGGTGGCCTGGCCGCGCTGCTGGCCGGGGCCCTGCCGTGGACGCGGGGGCTGAGCCCGGCGCGGGTGGTGGTCTCCGACTGGGGCGCCGACCCGTGGGCGGGCGGGGCGTACACCTACCCGGGCGTCGGGACGCTGTGGGCGTCCCCGGCCTGGGCCGAGCCGCTGGGCGGGACGGTCTTCTTCGCCGGGGAGGCCACCGTCGGCCTGTCCGGCCCGCCCATGGCGCACATGGCGATGGCCAGCGGGGAGCGCGCGGCCACAGAGGTGATTGGGGCGCTGGAGAGATGACGGCTGGCAACGGGGAGCTCCACGGCGGGTGGTTCCTGCTCGCCCTCGACGACGAGATCGGCCCGGGGATCACGCCGCTGCTGCTGGGCGGTACGCGCCTGATGGCCGTACGCGACGGCGAGCGGATCCGGGTGTTCGAGGCCACCTGCCCTCACCGGGGCGCCCACCTGGCCTACGGCGGCAAGCTGGACGGCGACTGCGTGATCTGCCCCTTCCACGGCAAGCGGATCTCGCTGGGCGGGTCCGGCCGCCGCTGGGCGGTGGGCGAGTTGCGGACGTTGCGCGCCGGGGCGGCGCTGTTCGCCCGGCTGTCCGGCGACCCCGGCGACGACCGGGGCTTCGAGCAGGCGATCAAGCAGGCGGCCGAGGACCTGGTGATCGTGGCGGCGGTGAACCAGCCGGTGACGGTCCCGGCCGAGTACGTCGTCGAGAACGCCTTCGACGCCCAGCACTTCAGCACCGTCCACCTGGTGCCGTCGGTGCGCGGCATGCGGGTCAGGATGGGCGAGCACGACGAGCTGGTGATCGAGGGCGAGTTCCGTACCAAGGCGCCGCCGTGGGAGAAGGAGCGGCGGCTCGACTTCGCCTCCCGATTCGTGGCCCGCGCCTACAGCCCGCACCTCGTGGTGACCGAGCTGGGCACGCGGGAGGCGCCGTACACGATCGTCACCGGCGCGGTGCCGGACGGGACGGGCTGCGTCGGACGGGTGGCCATCGGCGTGCGGCCGGACCGGACGGACTCGCTGCCCGCGCTCGTGCACGGCGCCCGCTACGCCTTCGACCAGGACCGCGTGGTCTGGGACCACCTGGACACGCACGCCCCGCAGCGGCTGGACGCCGGCGACACCCCGGTCATCGCCTTCCGCCGCTTCTGTCAGGGTTTCGCCGCCGTCCCCTCCTCCACCGGAGCGTCCTCATGAGCCTGTACGTGCGCTCGACCGGCGAGGGCCGGGCCGTGTTGTGGATCCACGGTTACACGATGGACGCCTCGGTGTGGCAGCCGCTGTGGGACCTGCTGCCCGGCTGGCGGCACGTCGGCGTGGACCTGCCGGGCCACGGGCGTTCCGGGCCGTTGCGGCCGGGCACGTCGCTGCCCGCGCTGGCCGCCGAGCTGGCCGGGCTGGCCAGGGCCGAGTCGGCCGCGCTGGTGGTGGCCGAGTCGATCGGCTCGATGATCGCCCTGCAACTGGCCATCGACCATCCCACCGACGTGCGCGGGCTGATCGTCGGCTCCCCGACCATCGCGGGCGCGCCGGCCGAGCCGGGCACCGCCGAGCGCTACCGGGCGCTGGCCGGGCTGGCCAGGATGGGCGCGCAGGGCGAGCAGCTCGCCGACCTGTGGATGTCCTCGCCACCGGACATCTTCCGCGGCACCGAGGACCATCCCGAGTTGCGCGCCAGGCTGCGCGCGATCGTGGCCGGGCATTCGTGGCGGGAGCTGCGCGACGGCGCGATGCACGGGCTGAGCAGGCACGTCCACACGGTCGACGACCTGCGCGGCATCCGGGCGCGCACGCTGGTCGTCGTCGGCGACCGGGACATGCCGACGTTCCGGGCCGGCGCCGCGCTGCTGGGCGGGTCGGTCCCCCTGTGCCGGACGGTCACCGTCCCCGGCGCGGGGCACCTGTGCCTGATCGAGCGGCCCCGGGTCGTGGCGCCGCTCATCGAGGCCCATCTGCGCCTGTCGGCCCTGGAAGCGGACGAGGAGGCCGGGCGTGCCGATTCACGAGCACTATGAGCCGGGCGAGCCGTGCTGGGTGGACTACGGGGCGCTCGACCCGGCCGGCGCGCGGGCCTTCTACGGGGAGTTGTTCGGCTGGACCTTCCGCGAGGAGGGCGGCTACTCCTTCGTCGAGCTGGACGGCCAGGTCGTGGCCGGCTTCGGCCGGGTGCCGCCGGGCCTGCCCGCCTCCTGGAACACCTACCTGGCGGCCCCGGACGTGGACACGGTGGCCGTACGGGTGAAGGAGCTGGGCGGGGGCGTCGTCTTCGGCCCGATGGCGGCCGGCGAGGACGGGCGCGTGCTGTTCGCGACCGACCCGGCGGGCGCGGCGGTCGGCTTCTGGGAGGGACACCGGCCATCCGGGATCGTGCTGGCCGGCGAGCCGGGGACGTGGTGCGGGCACGAGCTGTGGTCGGCCGGCACCGCGTTCTACCGGGACCTGCTCGGCGCCGCGCCCGCGGCCCGCGAGGGGACGGGGGCGCGCCCGCAGTGGATGACGTTCTTCGCGACCGCGGACCGCGCCGCGACGGCCGCGACGGCGGCCCGGCTGGGCGCCACGACCGCCCCCGGGCCTCCCCGGGCGACGATCGTGCGCGACCCGTGGGGCGCCCTATTCGCGCTGACGTGACCGGCCGGACAGGACGAAGAACAGGGCCACGAGGACGGCGCCGGCGATGACGACCACCGAGCCGACCGTCTTGCCGATCAGGAAGGCCACGACCACCGCGGCGGCGTAGACCAGGGGAACGACCAGCCGGAGGTTCAATCCCATGCGCGCTCCTTGAAGAAAGACCGAACGGAACTCAGACGCATCATCGACCAGGCCGGGCCGGCGGTCCAGAATAACGCCGGAATATACGTATCGGCCTACGTATTGGGCCCCGCGAAACGGGTCCGCGACTGCGTAATACGTAACGATTATCGGAAGGGCTCGCGATGACCAAGGTATTAGTGATCGGCGGCGGCCCGGCGGGATCGATCGCCGCGACGCTGCTGGCCCGCAACGGAATGGACGTCAGGTTGCTCGAACGCGAACGTTTCCCGCGTTACCACATCGGCGAATCCGTGTCGCCGTCCTGCCGGACGATCATCGACTACGCCGGGGCGCACGACAAGGTCGAGGAACGCGGCTACCCCGTCAAGGAGGGCCTGCTGCTGCGCTGGGGCGCCGAGCGCGACTGGACGGTGAACTGGGCGGCCACGTTCGGCCCCGACGTGCGCTCCTGGCAGGTGGACCGGGACGACTTCGACCAGGTGCTGCTGGACCACGCGGCCTCCCAGGGCGTCGAGGTGATCCAGCAGGCCAGGGTCAGGCGCGTGCTGTTCGAGGACGGCCGCGCGTGCGCCGCCGAGTGGGACCGCGGCCTGGAGCGCTTCGATCACGTGGTCGACGCCTCCGGACGCGCCGGGGTACTGTCGGCCCAGCACTTCCGTGACCGGCAACCGCACGACGTCTTCAGGAACGTCGCGATCTGGGGCTACTACCAGGGCGGCGAGCTCCTTCCGGACACTCCGGGCGGCGGCATCAACGTCATCTCCTCGCCGGAAGGGTGGTACTGGGTGATCCCGTTGCGCGGCGAGGTGTTCAGCGTCGGCTTCGTCACCCACCAGACGCGCTTCCTGGAGCGGCGTCCCCACCACGGGTCGCCGGAGGAGATGTTCCACGCGGTGGTGGCCGAGTCGCCGACCGTCGCGGGGCTGGTCGGCCGGTTCACCGGCCCGGTGCGGATCGAGCAGGACTTCTCGTACGTGGCCGGCTCCTTCTGCGGCCCCGGCTACCACATCGCCGGGGACGCCGCCTGCTTCCTCGACCCGCTGCTGTCGACCGGCGTGCACCTGGCCATGTACAGCGCCCTGCTGGCCGCGGCCTCGATCACCGCCACCGAACGCGGCGAGGTGAGCGAGCAGGAGGCCCAGGGCTTCTACGAGTCCCTCTACCGCAACGCCTACCAGCGACTGCTGACCATGGTCTCCTCGGTCTACCGGCAGTACCGCGGCCGGGCCAGCTACTTCTGGCTGGCCCAGCACCTGGTCAGGGGCGGGACGTCCGACCACGCGTTCGCCGCGATCACGGCCGGGCTGTCCGACCTGACCGACGCCACCACCGCCGGCGGCACCGCGCCGATGAGCGAGCTGGTGGCCGCCGCCCACGACGCGGGGCTGCGCGCCCTGCGCAACGTCACGCCCGCCGGCAACACCATGGCCCCCATGCGCATGGACGCCAACGACCTGTACGACGCCGCCACCGGCCTCTACCTGACCGCTCACCCCCGGCTCGGCATCAGCCGCTCACTGACGAGGACGCCTTGATGAAGTCACTGGTCCGCCTGCTCCTGCCGCTCGCCTTACTCGCGGCCCTGCTCTCCCCCGGCCCGGCGACGGCCGCCCGCACGCCCTCCTCGGCACTCGCCGGGCAGGCGCTCGCCGGGCAGGCGGAGGCCATGGGGCGGCTCTCGTTCATGATCGGGACCTGGGCGGGGCCGGGCTGGACCGTCACGCCCTCCGGGACGCGGCAGGAGTTCCTGCAGACCGAATGGGTCCGCCGGCAGGCGGGCGACCTGGTGATCTCGGTCGAGGGGCAGGGACGCGACAAGGCCGACCCGCGCACGATCGTGGACAGCGCCCTGGCCGTGATCAACTACAACGAGGCGACCGGCCAGTACCGCTGGGAGGCGTTCTCGCGCGGCTACGTCACCACGGTCGTGCCGGTGGTCGGCGACGACACCTTCCAGTGGAGCCTCCAGACGCCCGCCTACACCAGCCGCTACACGCTGACGTTCACCGCCACGACCTGGCACGAGATCGGCGAGACCACCGTGGACGGCGGGCAGACCTGGCACCAGAACTTCCAGATGGACCTTCGCCGCCTCCACTGACGCCCGCGCACACTTATACATATGTAACAGTCTGCGAAAATTCGGTTGCATTAAGTGCATAGTCCCAGTTCAAGCGGGTAGCGCGACTCCATAGGCTCCTCGTCCTGGAGGAAACCGTGGACATCAATATTGGCCAAGGCCTGACGGACGCCTGGCGACAGGTGGCGACGTTCGTGCCCAGGCTCGTCGCGTTCCTGGTGATCCTGATCATCGGGTGGATCGTGGCGAAGGCCGTGCAGAAGCTCGTGGACAAGATCCTCGAACGCGTCGGGTTCGAACGGGCGGTGCAGCGCAGCGGCGTACAGCGGTGGCTCGAACGCAGCCGGTACGACGCCAGCGGCCTGCTCGCCAAGCTCGTCTACTACGCGATCCTGCTGATCACCCTGCAGATCGCCTTCAGCGTCTTCGGGCCCAACCCGATCTCGGCGCTGCTCACCGGGGTGGTGGGCTGGCTGCCCAAGGCCGTGGTCGCCATCGTGATCATCGTCATCGCGGGGGCGATCGCCCGGGCCGTCAGGGATCTCATCGACGGCGCGCTCGGCGGCCTGTCCTACGGGCGCTGGCTCGGCATCGCGGCGGCCGTCTTCATCTGGGCGCTGGGCATCATCGCCGCGCTCAACCAGATCGGCGTCGCCACGACCGTCACGACCCCGGTGCTCATCACCGTGCTCGCCACCATCGGCGCGATCGTGGCCATCGGCCTGGGCGGCGGGCTCGTCCGTCCGATGCAGCAGCGCTGGGAGCGCTGGATCGGCCGGATCGAGGCCGAGGCGCCGCAGGCCAGGGCGCACGCCGAGGCGTACCAGCGGGGGCGTGAGGACGCCCGCACGATGGCCCGGCCCGCCGAGCCGGCGCAGACCACGCCCGGCGCACCCGGCACGCCCGGTACGACGGGCGGGACCCCCGGCGGGGCGACCCGCGCGGACATCCCGCCGGGAAGCTGAGCTCCGTGTGGCCGGGACGAGCGCCCGGTCACGCGGACCCACCACGGCCGGCCCGCACCCGCGAACCCGCGGACCGGCCCCGACCCGGCCCGCCTTCAGCGCGGACCGGCCCCGACCCGGCATCCGCCTTCGGGCGTGGGGCGCCAGGCCGCGGGCTCAGGCGGGTTCGGTGAGGAAGCCCTGTTCGCGGGCGAGCCAGCAGACCGCCGTCAGCCGCAGCGCGGGCGCGTCGTGGTCGCCGCTGAAGATCCAGCCTCGGTGGCGCAGCTCGTCGAGGAAGCCCAGCAGGTAGTCGCCGAGGGTCTCGCGGTCGAGCGGGATCGCGTCACGCAGCAGCGCCGCGTGCTGATCCACGGCCGCGACCAGCGCCGGCTCGGCCTCCATCCTGGCGAGCTGGGCGTGGCCCAGCGTGTCCATCAACCACCGCAGGGGCGAATGCGCCCAGCCCTCCTCGAAAACCACGCGCCAACCTTAAGGCATCACCCGAGGTCAGGCCGCCCCCGGGTCGGTCGCGCGGGGGGCGAGGCGCTCGCAGGGAGTCAGTCGAAGGGCAGGCCGACGTAGTTCTCCGCCAGCGTGGTCGCCGCCGCCTCCGAGGACGTGACGTAGTCCAGGTAGGAGGTCTGGAGCCGCCGCCCGTACGCGTCGTCCTCGTCGAAGGTGTGCAGCAGCGTCGTCATCCACCACGAGAAGTGCTGCGCCCGCCACACCCGCTTCAGGCACGCCCGCGAGTAGCCGTCGAGCAGCTCCGACGAGCCGTGCTCGAAGAAGGCCGCCAGCGCCTCGGTCAGCACCCGGACGTCGGCCACGGCCAGGTTCAGCCCCTTGGCGCCGGTCGGCGGCACGATGTGCGCGGCGTCCCCGGCCAGGTAGAGCCGCCCGTACTGCATGGGCTCGGCGACGAAGGAGCGCATCGGCGTGACGCCCTTCTCGATGATCTCGCCCGTGGTCAGCTCGAAGCCCGGGACGGTCTCCAGCCGAGCCTTCAGCTCGGCCCAGACGCGCTCGTCCGGCCACTGCGCCACGTCGGCGTCGGCCGGGACCTGGAGGTAGAAGCGGCTGACGGTGGGCGAGCGCATGCTGTGCAGGGCGAAGCCGCGCTCGGTCCTGGCGTAGATCAGCTCCTCCGACGAGGGCGCCACCTCGGCCAGGACGCCGAGCCACGCGAAGGGGTACTCCCGCTCGAACACCTTCAGGACCCCGTCCGGGACGCTCGGCCGGGAGACGCCGTGGAACCCGTCGCATCCGGCGATCACGTCGCAGTCGAGCCGCTCGCCGCCGAAGGTGAGGTACGGCTCGGACTCCGGCGAGTGCACCGCGACGTCCTCGACCTCGAACCGCAGGTCGCCGCCCGCCGCCAGCCGGGCCGCGATCAGGTCCTTGACGACCTCCTGCTGGCCGTAGACGGTGATGGCGCGGCCGGGGACGAGCTCGTCGAAGGCGATGCGGTGGCCCGCGCCGCCGTACCGCAGCTCGATGCCGTGGTGGGGCAGGCCCTCGCGGAGCATGCGCTCCCCCACGCCCGCCTCGACAAGCGTGTCCACGGTGCCCTGCTCCAGGACGCCCGCGCGCACCCGCCGCTCGACGTAGGCGCGGCTGCGCTTCTCCAGCACCACCGAGGAGATGCCGCGCAGGTGGAGCAGATGAGACAGCAGCAGGCCCGCGGGGCCCGCGCCGATGATCCCGACCTGAGTTCGCATGAGGGAAGTCTGCTGCCTGCGGCTCCGGGGGCCGAGTAGCCTCTTCCACTGAGCGGAAGAACTGTGCAGGGGTGTGGTCATGTCCGGAGGAGCCCGGCAGCCGGGGCGGACGGTGACGTCCAAGGTGCTGGCGATCCTGGGGGCGTTCGACGCGGCCCATCCGCAGCTCACGCTGACCGACCTGGCCAGGCGGAGCGGGGTGCCGCTGAGCACGGCCCATCGGCTGGTGGCCGAGCTGGAGCGGTGGCAGGCGCTCAGCCGTTCTCCCGACGGGCGGCTGCGGGTGGGGCTGCGGCTGTGGGAGCTCGGCCAGCTCGCCCCAGGCAGCCTCCAGGGGCGCGCGCACCCGTGGCTCCAGGAGCTGTTCGCCACCACCGGCGAGAACGTGCACCTCGCCGTCCGCGACGGCCTGGAGGTCCTGTACGTGGACAAGGTGTACGGCAGGCGGGCCGTGCCCATCGTCTCGCGCACCGGCGGGCGGCTGCCGATGCACCCGACGGGCGTCGGCAAGGCGCTGCTGGCCTTCGAGCCGGAGTGGTTCGTGCAGGCGTACCTGGCCCGCGCGCTCGAACGGCCCACGCCGCACACCGTCACCGAGCCCGGCCGGCTGGCCAGGGAGCTGGCGGCGGTGCGGGTGCAGGGCTACGCGCTCACGCACGAGGAGATGACGCTCGGCTCGTGCTCGGCGGCGGCGCCGGTCGTGGTGGACGGGCGGGCGGTGGCCGCCGTGGGGATCGTGCTCGCCTCGCGGCGCTCCCGCGAGCTGCCCCGGCTGGTGGACCCGCTCCTGGAGACCGCCACCCGGATCGCCCGCGCCTGCCAGACGCCCTGACCGGCCGGACCGCCGGAGGCCGGGCCGGGCCCGGAGGCGGGAAGGGGCCCGGAGGCGGGAAGGGGCCCGGAGGCGGGAAGGGGCCCGGTGGCGGGTGGTCAGTCGGTGAACTTCTGGATGCGGTCCTTGAACAGGGTGGTCGCGATGGCCGCCTTGTGCGGCTGCCCCTTCAGGAACGCCTGGGCGAAGCTCTTGGCCTGGTCGTAGGAGACCTTGCCGGGCATGGGCGGCTCGTTCGGGTTGACGTCCACGTCCACCAGGGCCGGGCCGTCGTGGGCGAGCGCCTGCCTGATCGCCGCGACCACGTCCCCGGCCTTGGTGACCTTGGCGCCGAACCCGCCGCACGCCCTGGCCCAGGCCGAGTAGTCGGCCTCCGGCTGGGCGAAGCGCACGCCGTGCTCGGGGTAGCCGAGGACCATCTGCTCCCACAGGATCTGGCCGAGGGAGTTGTTGTTGTTGATGACGACCTTGACCGGCAGCCGGTGCTGGGCGGCGGTCAGGAACTCGGCCATCAGCATCGCGAACCCGCCGTCGCCGACGTAGGCGATGACCTGCCGGCCGGGGAAGGCGTGCTGCATGGCGATGGCGTACGGCAGCCCCGGGGCCATCGTGGCCAGCGTGCCCGACAGGTAGAACTCGCGCCCGCCGCGGATCGTCCAGTGGCGGGCGGCCCAGGTGGCGATCGTGCCGCTGTCGCAGGTGAGGATGGCGTCGTCGGCGGCCAGGTCGTCCAGGACGGACATGGCGTACTGGGGGGCGATGGGGTCCCTGTCGGGGTTCTCCAGGGCGTCCATGTCGGAGCGCCATTTGGCCATGAGCTTCTGGTACTTCGCCAGGTGGCCGTCGCCGTTCCTGGGGGTGAGCAGCGGCAGCAGTTCCCGCAGGCCCTCCTTGGCGTCGCACACCACGGGCACGTCGGTCGGCACCCGCGCCCCCGCCCTGGTCGGCTCGGCCTCGAACTGCACCACCCGCGCCTTGCCCGGCTCGGGGAGGAACTTCGAGTACGGGAAGTTCGTGCCGATCATGAACAGCACGTCGGCCTCGTCCATCAGCTCCTCGCTCGGCTTCGTGCCGAGCAGCCCGATCCCGCCCGTCGTGTACGGCGAGTCGTCCGGGACGACCGCCTTGCCGGGCAGCGTCTTGACCACCGGCGCCCCCAGCGCCTCGGCCACGGCCAGCACCTCCTGCCGGGCGTGCAGCGCGCCCTGCCCGGCCAGGATGGCGGGCCGTTCGGCGGCGTTGAGCACCTCGGCGGCCCGCGCCAGGTCCTCCTGGCGGGGCAGCCCCGGCGGCCGCAGGTAGATCGCCGCGGTCTCCGGCGCCCGCACCGGCGCGACCGTCCGGTACGGGTCCTCCCCCGCGTCGGCCACCTGGATGTCGTTGGGCAGCGTGAGATGGGCGACGCCGCGCCGCGCGTAGGCCGTCCGGACGGCCAGGTCCACCAGCGAGGGGAGCTGGGCCGGGTTGGTGATCATCATGTTGTACTCGGCCACGTCGGCGAACAGCTTGTCGAGGTGGACCTCCTGCTGGTAGCCGGTGCCGAGCACGGCCGTCTCCTGCATGCCGGTGATGGCCAGCACGGGGACGTGGTCGAGCTTGGCGTCGTAGAGGCCGTTGAGCAGGTGGATGCCGCCGGGGCCGGAGGTGGCCAGGCACACGCCGATCCGTCCCGTGGCCTTGGCATAGCCGGTGGCCATGAAAGCGGCGGCCTCCTCGTGGTGCACCAGCACGAACCGCACCCGGTCACGATGACGGCGGAGCCCCTCCATGATGCCGTTGATGCCGTCGCCCGGCAGGCCGAAGACGGTGTCCACGCCCCACTCGGCGAGCCGTTCGATCAGGGATTCGGATGCGATACGAGCCATATTGGCGGCTCTACCCCACACCGCCGTCCACAGACCTCGTCACGAAAATCATTGTCATCTCTGGGGATTCGCGGGTATGGACCCGTCATGCGCATTCTGGTCACAGGAGCCACCGGCACCCTCGGCAGCGCCCTGGTGCCCGTCCTGCTCAAGGCGGGACATCGGGTACGGGCGCTCAGCCGTACCCGGCACGAGAGCCGCGGGGGCGTGGAGTGGGTGTGGGGCGATCTGGCCTCGGGCAAGGGCGTCGCGGAGGCCGTACGGCAGATCGAGGCCGTCGCACATCTGGCCACCGGCGGCCGGCAGGCACGCGCCCAGGTGGACCTGGCCGGCACCCGCACGCTGACCGCGGCGGCCCGCGCGGCCGGGGCCGCGCACCTGCTGCTGCCCTCGGTCGCCGGCGCGGACCGCGCGCCCGGCCACCGGCACAAGCTGGCGGCCGAGCGGCTGGTCAGGGAGAGCGGCATGGCCTGGACGGTCGTCCGCGCCACCCCGTTCCACCAGTCGGTCGACCGGCTGCTGCGCGACCTGGCCGCGCTGCCCGTGCTGCCCGTGGACCGCACGCTGCTCTGGCAGCCGGTGCACGTGAACGACGTCGCGGGCCGCCTGGCCGCGCTGCTGGCCGGCGGCCCGGCCTGCGACGTCCTGGAGTACGGCGGCCCGCAGGTGCTCGGTGGCGAGGAGCTGACCAGGATCTGGCTCGACGCCCGCCACCTGCGCCGCCTGTGCCTGCCGGTGCGCTTCCCTGGCAAGCTGGCCGCCGCTCAGCGCGCGGGCGCGTTCACCACCGAGGCCGATCCCAAGGGCCGGATCACCTGGCACGACTACCTGTTCCCGCCGCCGCCCGTGCCCTCGGACGACTTCGCCGAGGAGCACACCGCCTCGCCGACCAGCCCCGCCACCCAGCCCGAGCGCGACCCGTCCCGGCACGTCTACGGCGGCGACGAGGGTTACCAGCGGCCGACTCGCGGCTGAGGCCGGTTACCGATTCGTTAGGCACCCCCCTCTTGCTGGGCTTTCTCCGGCGTCGGTACGGTCACTGAACAACTTGTTCAGCCTGACCGATCGAGGGGTTCGATGACGGACCTGGGCACCCGCATCCGGGTCTACCGCGGCATGCGCGGCATGACCGTGCGCGCGCTGGCCGGCGAGGCCAAGGCGAGCCCGAGCTTCATCAGCCAGCTCGAACGCGGCCAGACCAGCGCGAGCATCGGCATGCTGCGCAGGATCGCCTCGGCGCTCGGCATCACGGTGGCCGACCTGTTCAACGAGGACGACGAGCCCGCCCACCGCGTGGTGCGCCGCGCCGGGCGTCCCGAGCTGGCCACCGGGCCGGGCACCCGCAAGTTCCTGATCTCCCAGCGCCCGCTGCGCACCCTGGAGATGTACGCCGGGGAGTTCGACCCGGGCTCCTCCACCGGCGACGAGCCGTACACGCACGGCGACTCGCAGGAGATCTTCCTCGTGCTGCGCGGCAGCCTCACGCTCTGGCTGGGCCCCGCCGGGTCCGCCGTCGCGCACCCGATGGGGCCCGGCGACAGCGTGGAGTACCGCACGTCGGTCCCGCACCGGGTGGTCAACGACGGCGACGAGACCGCCGAGGTGCTCTGGGTGATCAGCCCGCCCACCCCGTCCGCCGGGGACAGAGCGGATGGGGACACAGCGGACGGGGAAACAGCGGACGGGCAAGCAGCAGCCGTGGAGGCAGAACAGTCATGACAGGCATCCCGCTCACCGACGACTTCGCCAACGGGGGCGTCTCGTTCTGGTACCGGCAGATCGGCCTGCCCGCCAGGCGGCCGTCGCTGCCCGGCTCCCGCGAGTACGACGTGGCGATCGTCGGCGGCGGCTACACCGGCCTGTGGACGGCGTACTACCTGAAGAAGGCCCAGCCCGACCTGCGGGTCGCGATCCTGGAGAAGGAGTTCGCCGGGTTCGGGGCCTCCGGGCGCAACGGCGGCTGGCTGTCGGCCGAGTTCGCCGGCTCGCGCGAGCGGCACGCCAAGGCCCGCGGCCGGCAGGCCATGATCGACCTCCAGCACGCCATGTTCCGCGCGGTGGACGAGGTCATCGACGTCACCCGCGCCGAGGGCATCGACGCCGACGTGCACAAGGGCGGTCTCGTGCACGTGGCCACCAACCCGGCCCAGCGGCGCCGGCTCCGCGAGGAGGTCGCCGACCTGCGCTCCTGGGGGTACGGCGAGGACGACATGCGGCTGATGGACCGCGACGAGCAGCGCGAACGCCTCCAGGTGGCGGGCACGCTGGAGGCCGCGTACTCGCCGCACTGCGCCCGCGTGCAGCCGGCCAAGCTCGCCGTCGGGCTGGCCTCGGCCGTCGCGGCGCTGGGCGTGGACGTCTTCGAGGGCACGACGGTGACCGAGATCCGGCCGCGCGAGGGCGGCGGCAAGGCGACCGCGCACACGCCGCTCGGCGTCGTCTCGGCCGACTACGTCATCCGCGCCACGGAGGGCTTCACCGCCTCCCTGGCCGGGCAGCACCGGCAGTGGCTGCCGATGAACAGCTCCATGATCGTCACCGAGCCGCTGCCCGCCGAGGTGTGGAAGCACATCGGCTGGGCCGGGCACGAGCTGCTCGGCGACCAGGCCCACGCCTACGTCTACGCCCAGCGCACGGCCGACGACAGGATCGCGATCGGCGGGCGGGGGGTGCCGTACCGGTTCGGGTCGCGTACCGACCGGCGGGGGGCCACCCAGGCGCGGACGGTGGCGCTGCTGTGGCGGATGCTGGTGAAGCTCTTCCCGGCGGCGGCCGACGCGCGGGTGCAGCACTCGTGGTGCGGGGTGCTCGGCGTGCCGCGCGACTGGTGCTCGACCGTGCACCTCGACCACGCGAGCGGGCTGGGCTGGGCCGGCGGGTACGTCGGCAGCGGCGTCACCACCACGAACCTGGCCGGGCGCACGCTGCGCGACCTGGTGCTGCGGCACGACACCGAGCTGACGGCGCTGCCGTGGGTGGGGCGGCAGGTGCGGCAGTGGGAGCCGGAGCCGCTGCGGTGGGCGGGCGTGCAGCTCATCTACACGCTGTTCCGGGCCGCCGACCGCCACGAGAACGACCGCGGCACCGGCACGTCGCTGTACGCCCGCCTCGGCAACCTCGTCTCGGGCCGCTGACCCGCCCCCATCGGCACGCTCGCCCGGGACCGGCCGCTCACCCCCGACCCGCCCCCTGACCGGCGCGGCGCCCCCGGCGCGCCGGTCAGGGGGCGCCGGTGCCCTGCCAGGGGTCGTAGTCGACCTCCAGCGGCTCCTGCCCCGGCCGCTCGCCCTCCGGCACGTGCTGGAGGTTGACCCGGATCCGGTACCACACGCTGCTGCGCCCGCGCATGCCGTCGACCAGCACGTCGGCGGGCTCCAGCAGGGCCGCGACCTCGGGGTGGCGGGCCTTCCAGCGGTCGAGCCCCGCCAGGGCCTCCTCCTTGTGCTGGGCCCTGGCGATCTCGATGACCGGCACGGTCTGCTGCCTGCGCCCGCTGCCCTTGGGCGGCTTGGGCGCGGGCCCGAGCTCCTCGGCCAGCTCCAGCAGCCCGTCGAGCGACCCGGCGTGCAGATCCATGTCCTCCCACGGGTCGCCGACCTCGGCCAGCCGCTTCGGCACGGTGTCGAGCGTGAACGTCTCCGGCCGGCAGCCGGGCACCTCGTCCCAGCTCAGCGGCGTGGACACGCGGGCGTCGGGCACCGCGCGCACCGAGTACGCCGAGGCGACCGTGCGGTCGTAGGCGTTCTGGTTGAAGTCGACGAACACGCCGTGGCGCTCCTCCTTCCACCACCGGCTGGTCGCCAGGTCGGGGGCCCGCCGCTCGACCTCGCGCGCCACGGTCTCGGCCGCCTTGCGCACCTGGGCGAACGGCCACCGCCGCTCGATCCGGGCATAGACATGGAACCCGCGCGACCCGGACGTCTTGGGCCAGGCGACCAGCCCGTGGTCGGCCAGCACCTCCCGCGCCACCTGCGCGGTCGCCAGCACGTCGGCCCACGCGACGCCGGGCACGGGATCGAGGTCGATGCGCAGTTCGTCGGGCCTGGCCAGGTCGTCGGCGCGCACCGGATGGGGGTTGAGGTCGACGCACCCCAGGTTGACCACCCACAGCAACTGCGCCAGATCGGTGCAGACCACCTCTTCCGCGCTCAGCCCGGACCGGTAGCGCAGCTCGGCGACCTCGATCCAGTCGGGCCGCTTGGCCGGCGCGCGCTTCTGGAAGAACGCCTCCTGCTCGATGCCGTGGACGAACCGCTTGAGCACCATCGGCCGCCCGTGCACGCCGCGCAGCGCCGCCTCGCCCACCGACTGGTAGAACCGGATCAGGTCGAGCTTGGTGTGGCCGGACTGCGGGAAGACCACCTTGCCGGGACTGGTGATGCGGACGGCGCGCCCCGCGACCTCGATGTCAGGCATGAGATCACAGTACGCGGCGGGTCCGACAGTCAGCCGGGACGCCACCCCCTGCCGCGCGCCTCCCAGGACGTCGGCCCGAGCCCCAGGCGGCGCTGCCCGTCCCCATGACGATGGGCCGGCCGGCGGCGGGCAGCAGCCGTTCAGGCCGTCGCCGGCACGGGGCTCAAGTCAATCCCCATTCCCACGCAAGTGGGACGACGCATCATTGATCACATGAACGAACTGAGGAACATGGCGACCGGCCCCGTACTGCTTCCCGGGGACGACGGCTTCGACCAGGCGCGCCGCCCCTGGAACCTGGCGGTGGACCAGCCGGTGCGCGCGGTGGTCGAGGCGGCCGACGCCGACGACGTGGCCGCCGTGATCGGCTACGCCCGCCTGCACGGCCTGGCGGTGACCGCGCAGCCCGGCGGCCACGGCGCGTCGGGCGACACCGAGGGGACGATCCTGCTGCGTACCGGCCGCCTGGGCGGGGTGGAGATCCGCGACGGGGTCGCGCGCGTCGGCGCGGGCGTGAAGTGGGGCGAGGTGCTGGCCGCCGCGAGCCCGCTCGGGCTGACCGGCCTGGCGGGCAGCTCGCCGGTGGTGAGCGTGACCGGCTACACGCTGGGCGGCGGTCTGAGCTGGTTCAGCCGCAAGTACGGCTTCGCCGCCGACAGCGTGCGCGCCTTCGAGGCCGTGGACGCCGAGGGCGGCCGGGTCAGGGTGACCGCCGAGCGCGACCCCGAGCTGTTCTGGGCCCTGCGCGGCGGCGGCGGCGACTTCGCGATCGTGACGGCGCTGGAGTTCGGCCTGCACCCCGCGCCCTTCCTGTACGGCGGCCGGATCATCTGGCCGGCCGACCGCGCCGAGCAGGTCATGGCGGCCTTCCGCGAGGTCACCGCCGACGCGCCGGAGGAGTTGTCGGTCTGGTTCCAGCTCCTCACGCCGCCCGGCGCCCCCGGCTTCGTCATGGTCGACTGCACCTACCTGGGGGCCGACCCGGGGACGCTGCTGCGCCCGCTGGAGGCCGTGGGCGGGGCGATCGCCGACACCAGGCGGCGGCTGCCGGTGGCCGAGCTGGCCTCGATCTGCGACGAGCCGGTCGACCCGAGCCCGGGCATGGGCCACACCGAGTTGCTGACCAGGCTGGACGACGAGGTCGCCGGCGTGCTGGCCGGGGAGCCGATCGAGCCGCTGCTTGCGGTGCAGGTCCGGCACCTGGGCGGCGCGGTGGCCAGGCCGGTCGAGGGCGGGGGCGCGGTGGAGCGGCTGCCGGAGCCGTACCTCGTGCACGCACTGGGCCTGCCGTCGCCGGAGGTGTCGGAGCGGATGGAGCGGCTGGGCAAGGTGCTGGTGCCGTTCAGCAGCGGACGGCGGCCGTACACGATGCTGCACGGCGGGGAGCAGGCGGCGGCGGCGTTCTCGCCCGAGACGCTGGCCCGGCTGCGCGACCTCAAGCGCGCCCGCGACCCGCTCAGCGTCATCAGGTCCAACTTCCCGGTGCTCGGCTGACCGGGCCCGATGAGCCCGGGAGCGGCGGGTGGCGGGCTAGGTGAGGTCGCCGTGGCGGCCGGCGCCGGCGGCGAACCTGGCGGCGCCCGCCGCCGCGCCGGGCAGCGAGACCAGCCCGTGACGCAGCTCGTTGCGCATGGCCTCCTCCTCCGGGAGGCCGTGCTGTTCCAGCAGCGACATGCGGTCGCCGCGCAGGCACGCCTGCGGGAACGCGGCGATCCGCGCGGCCAGCTCCTCGGCGTGCCGCCGGGCGGTGCCGGTGGGCACCAGGCGGTTGACCAGGCCCATGCCGAGGGCCTCCGGCGCGTCCACGGCGCGGCCGGTGAGGATCAGGTCCATGGCGCGGGAGGCGCCGATGAGCCGGGGCAGCCGGACCGTGCCGCCGTCGATCAGCGGCACGCCCCAGCGGCGGCAGAAGACGCCGAACACCGCGTCCTCCTCGGCCACCCGCAGGTCGCACCAGAGGGCGAGCTCCAGCCCGCCGGCCACGGCGTGCCCGGCGACGGCGGCGATCACCGGCTTGGACAGGCGCATCCTGGTCGGCCCCATCGGGCCGTCGCCGTCCTCGCCGACGCGGTTGTCCAGCGCCTTGAGGTCGGCCCCCGCGCAGAACGTGCCGCCCTCGCCCCACAACACCGCCACGGCCGCGTCGGAGCGCTCGAAGTCGCCGAACGCGTCCGCGAGCGCGCCGGCGGTCCTCCTGTCCACCGCGTTGCGCGCCTCCGGCCTGCTGATCACGACGGTCGTGACGGGCCCCTCGCGCTCGACGCGTACGGTCATGCGACCCTCCTCGGGGAAACCTGCCGAGCGTGCTCTCAGCCGATGGCCCCGGCCAGCAGCACGTCGAAGTGGTCGGCGGCCGGGGCGTCGAGGCCGCGCAGCGGGCCGCGGTCGGCCAGGTGCGCCTCGGCGTACAGGCGGGCGACCAGGGCCTTGCGCCCGTCGTCGAGCCCCCAGCCGGCCTGGTCCTCCAGCAGGGCGGCGGCGTAGACGTCGGCCATGAACTGGGCCAGCGGGTAGAGGCGCTCCTCGGCGAGCGCCGGGTCGAGCCCGTGCCAGGCCTCGACGGCCTTGGACAGGTCGTCGATCCGCGCGTTCACCAGGTCGGAGGTGGCCAGCGCGCGCAGGCGGGCCAGGAAGGGCACGTGGGCCTCCTCGCGGAGCACGGCGCGGCGCACGTCCAGGCACAGGATGTTGTCGCCTCCCTCCCAGATCGGGTTGACCTGGGCGTCGCGCAGCAGCCTGGCCACCGGCCACTGCTCGATGTAGCCGTTGCCGCCGTGCACCTCGATCGCGTCGCTGGCCGCCGTCAGGCCGAGCCGGGCGGCGCGCAGCTTGATCAGCGCGGGGCCGAGCCGCAGCCGGGGGCCGACCAGGCCGTCGAACGCCATCGCCTGGGCGGCCTCGACCTCGACGATCAGCTCGGCGAGCTTGCGGCGCATCAGGGGCTGGTCGATGAGCGGGCGGCCGAACGCCTCGCGCGAACGCGCGTAGCAGACCGACTCGACCAGCGCCCGTCTGGCCACGCCGACGCCCATCATGGCGACGCCCAGCCGGGAGGCGTTGGTGAGCTTCATCATCGTCCCGAGCCCGGAGCCAGAGCCCTGGCCGGCCAGCAGGAACGCCTCCGCCCCGGTGAACTCGACCTCGGCCGAGGCGACCGAGCGGGTGCCCAGCTTGTCCTTCAGGCGCCGGATGCGCACGCCGTTGCGCGAGCCGTCGCGCCGCTCCCACAGTGCCAGGAACGGCGCCACCGCGCCGTCGGGCGTCCGGGCGAGCACCACGAACGCCGACCCGTTGGCGTTGGAGGCGAACCACTTGAACCCGGTCAGCCGCCACGCCTCCCCGTCGGGCTCGGCCCACGCCTCCAGGGCGGCCAGGTCGGACCCGCCGGTGCGTTCGGTGAACATCTGAGCGGCCTCGCCGGAGTAGTAGCCGTCGGCGAAGATCTCCCGGACCCGGTCGCGTACGTCCGGCGGCGCGTGCTTCTCAGCCAGCGAGACCACCATGTCCCCGCCGGTGCCGAGCGCGCAGCCCATCCCGATGTCGGCCTGGTCGAGCAGGTACGTCCAGGCCGCCGCCAGCGCGGACGGGTCGGCCCCGTTCGCCCGTGCCTCCTCGGCGAACGACGGCGAGGTGAAGTTGTCCTCCATGAGCGCCGCGCGGGCGGCCTCGAAGGACGGCGGCATGACGACCCGGCTGACGTCCCTGCCCCACTTGTCGTACTTCTCCAGGCGGGGCGGGTTGCGGTCGGTCTCCTCGGCGCACTCGGCGACCAGCCCGCCCATCAGCGCGCCGAGCCGTTCCAGGCGGGGCTCGGCCCAGGCGAAGCCGTCGCCGAGGTGGCGCCGCATGAGCAGGCGCAGCGTGGGGTCGCAGGTCCACCAGTTGCGCCCGGCCGCCCCCTGGTAGCGCTCGGTGGCGTAGCGGTCGCTGTGGTCGAAAGGTTCGATGAGATACCGGCCCATACTCGCGAGTGTTACATATAATCAACACGCGATGGAAGACCGTAACACCTCACTCAGCGCCCGGTCGGCGGTCCTGAGCGCGCTGCTGGGCAGCCACCCGCCGCGGCTGCCGGTCCGCCACCTGGTGCGCATCGGCGCGCTGTTCGGCATCGCCGAGGGCACGGTCCGGGTGGCGCTGTCGCGCATGGTGGCGGCCGGCGACCTGACGCAGCAGGGTGGCCGCTACACGCTGTCCGAACGGCTCGTCGAGCGCCAGGCCCGGCAGGACGAGAGCCGCGACCCGCACACCAGGCCGTGGGACGGCACGTGGGAGGTGGCGGTGGTCACCGCCGAACGGCGCGCCCCGGCCGACCGGGCGGCGTTCCGGCACACGATGTCCGCGCTGCGCATGGGCGAGCTGCGCGAGGGCACCTGGCTGCGTCCGGCGAACTTGGTGCGCGAGTGGCCCGAGACCGTCGCCGCGCAGTGCACGCTGATCGACGGCCGCCCGCACGGCGACCCCACCCCGCTGCTGTGGGACCTCGACGGCTGGGCGGCCGAGGCGCACCGGCTGGAGCGGGCGCTCGACCGGGCCGACGGGCTGGCCGAGGGCTTCCTGGTCTCGGCCGCCGTGCTGCGCCACCTGCTGGCCGACCCGCTGCTGCCCGCCGAACTGCTGCCCGAGGGCTGGCCGGGAGCCGCCCTGCGGGCCCGCTACGACGACTTCGACCGCCGCTACCGCGAGGTCCTGCGCGCGCACATGGAGGGCTGAACCCCCACGCGGGCCCCCGCGCGGGTCCCCGAGCGGGTCAGAGCGCGACGCCGAAGACGATGCGCTTGTTCCGGAACTCGGTGACGCTCCACAGCTTGCCGCCGCGCACCGTCAGGTCCTCGGGCCCGATGGGGTAGGGCCTGGTCAGCAGCTTGTCACCGCTGTGGACGAGCAGCCTGCCGTTGGTGTTGCCGTCGGCCGCCTGGCTCAGGTACCACTTGCCGCCCCAGGAGACCGCCCCCTGGATCTTGGGGTGGCCCATGACGAAGGCGTCCTTGGGCGTGCCGTCGGCCAGGGGCAGGTTCCAGCGGGCGACCCACCCGCCGGGGTCGTTCTCCCGGTACTCGCCCGAGACCAGCGCGGGCGTGCCGCCGCTGCGGTCGACCGACAGGAACGAGAAGTGCGGCCCGCGGCGCGCGAGCTTCCAGGAGTCGGTCTGCGGGAGCAGGTAGCGGTAGCCGAAGGCGTGGAACCGGCCGCCGGAGCGCCCGACGCGCGTGGGGTCGCCCAGGTCGCTCTGGGCGGTGCGCAGGTCGAGCAGGTTGCCCAGGTCGAAGACGCGCAGGCCGTCGTAGGTGTCGGCGACGTAGAGCAGGTCGCCGTGGCAGGCCAGGCCGCCCGCGTGCACGTCGATCGGCCCGTACGAGCCGTCGGGCCCGGCCTCGACCAGCAGCGCGTGCTGGTACTTCAGCGTCCGGGGGCTCAGGAACGACACCCTGATCCCCCGCTCGCCCGCCGGCGGCTTGAAGTACCAGCTCACCAGGAGCACCGGCACGCCGATGGCGCCGGACTCCTCGCCGCAGGTCACGCCCTGCGGGTACCAGTCGACGGTGTCCTGGTCCTTGCCGTCGAAGGCGTACCAGTCCGACGGCCTGGGCTGCATCGAGCCCAGCGCCGCCGTGGCGCCCTTGCGGACGGCGGTCCTGTTGGCGTGGGCCAGCAGGGCCTCGACCCCGGTCGCGCCGATCTCCTCGGCCAGCTTCGCCGCGCCCTCGGCCAGGGTCCCCGTGGCCCGCGTTAACGCGTAGGGCGCCTTGTCCGCCGGAACCATCCCCGTCGCCGCCATATCTGCCTCACTTCGTCCGTCTCTCGGAGTAGTTTGACGGACGCGCGACGGCATTTGTTGGCGTTCAGTCCCACAGGTGCACCGGCAGGCCCGACAGGGCCAGCTCCCGGTAGCGGCGCACGAGCCGTTCCCGGTCGCCGCCGAAGCGCGCCAGCGCCTCGCGCTGCCAGACCGCGCCGGTGCGCCGCAGCCGGGTGCGCTGGGCGATGACGTCCAGGGCGGTGTCGGCGTCGTGCGGGGTCACCCCGGCCGCCAGCAGCGCGGCCCGCGCCTCGGGCAGCAGCCTGAGCACCAGGTCGGCGGCCTCGAACTCGCCGTCCAGCCCCGGCCAGGACAGCTTGGCCTCCAGCCCGTCCTGGGCGGCGCGGTAGAAGTTCTGGTACGCCTCGGCGAACCGGTAGCCGGTCAGGTCCCGCTCGGCCTGCGAGAGCGTCAGCCCCAGCAGGAACGCCGTGTTCGCGGTCATGTCCGCGCACGAGGGCCCGGCGGGCAGCGCGCGCATCTCGACCCGCAGGTGGCCGCCGTCGGCCGGGTCGTAGACGGGCCGGTTCCACTGCCAGATCGTGCCCTGGTGCAGCCGCAGCTCGGGCACCTCGTGCGGCTCGGCGTCGTCGGACATGTCGGGCACGATCGGCTCGTAGTCGCGCACGTACCGTTCGAACAGCTCGTGCGCGCCCTCCCGCACCCAGTCCGAGCCGAACGTGACCCGCCCGTCCCTGCGCCCGCGCCGCTCCACGTCGCGGTCGTCGGCGGCCTCCTCCATCAGCGCGATCCGCGTCTCCGCCCAGAGCTGCCTGCCCAGGAAGAACGGCGAGTTGCCGCACGCGGCCAGCACCGGCCCGATGGCGAGCTGGGCGGCGTTGAACAGCCGGGCGAAGCGGTCGGGCGGCGTGCGGATGTGCACCTGCCAGGAGGTGTTGGCGCTCTCCAGGATCACGTCCTCCACCGACAGCTCCAGGTCCTCGATCTTGACGAGGAACGGTTCCAGCCGCAGCCGCCTGATGCCCCTGCTCATGGCCCGGTAGCGGTTCTGGTCGCTCATCGCGCCGAGGGTGAAGTCCTCGGCGTCCAGCGTGGGCAGGATGCCGATCGGCAGCGCGCCGCCGTCCTCGACGGCGGCGTCCACCTTGGTCACCGTCTCCTGGATCTCGGCCCCCATGCGCTCGAAGGGCGCGCCCGCCAGCGGCATCGGGGTGAGGTTGACCTCTATGTTGAAGCGGCCCAGTTCGAGCACGACGCGCGGGTCGCCGAGCTTGTCCCGCACCTCGTCGTTGCGCGGCAGCGGCCGTCCCCGCCGGTCGATGAGGAACAGCTCCAGCTCGGCCCCGATCGTGGCCGGCCCCTGGCCGAAGCCAGGGGTTTCGAGCAGCTCGCGAAGCGTGCCGAGCTGCTCCTGGATGCGTTCTCCGAAGCGCGCGTACTCCGCCTCGGAGAACCGCTCTTTATCCAGATCTCGTCCCATCGCCCCCTTCTGTCCAGTACGCAGGTGTCCACACCTCACCAGCCGATCGGTCCGGCGTCCTCCAGGTAGGCGCCGGTCGGGCCGTCGGCGTCCAGGGTGGCCAGCCGTACGGCGACGGCCGCGCCCTGCTCGGCGGTGCGGAAGCCGGTGTGCCCGTTGAGGTCGGTGGCGCAGTAGCCGGGGTTGGCGGCGTTCACCTTGATGGGGGTGTCCATCAGCTCCTTGGCGTAGCAGACGGTGATCATGTTGAGCGCGGTCTTGGAGGAGTTGTAGGCGGCGAAGTTGGCGTCCCAGTACGGGCTGCCCGGCATGAGCGCCAGGCTGATCGAGCCCAGCTCGCTGGACATGTTCACGATCCGGCCCGCCGGCGACCTGCGCAGCAGCGGCAGCATGGCGTTGGTCACGGTGACCACGCCGAACACGTTCGTCTCGTAGACGTCCCTGAACGCCTGCGCGTCGCCGGCGCTCGGGACGCCCACGCCGCCGGCGACGCCCGCGTTGTTGACCAGGATGTCGAGCGAGCCGTACTCGGCCTCGATCCACTTGGCGGCGGCGGCCACGCTCGCCTCGTCGGTCACGTCGATCCGCACGTACGGCAGGCCCAGCCGTCCGGCGGCGGCCCGCCCGCGCTCCTCGTCGCGGGCTCCCACGATCGCGGTGATCCCCCGCTCCGACAGCAGCCGCGCGATCTCGTGGCCGATCCCCTTGTTGGCGCCCGTGATGAGGGCAGTCGTCGTCATGGCTCAACGTTCTCCCAGGTCGGAGGGGGCGCGGGAGAGACCCGCGGAAGCTGGGATCGGCGGTACCACCTTCGCGGGCCCGCTCGCCTGCCCCCAGGACGGAAGATGGAGGCATGAACCGCGACGAACTGGCCGGCTTCCTGCGCAGCAGACGCGCCCGCGTCACCCCGTCCGACGTGGGCCTGCCCGGCGGCGAGCGCCGCCGCACGCCGGGCCTGCGCCGGCAGGAGGTGGCCCAGCTCGCCGGGATGTCGATCGACTACTACATCCGGCTGGAGCAGGGCAGGGGCCCGCACCCGTCGCGCCAGGTGCTCGGCGCGCTCGGCCGGGCGCTCATGCTCGACCAGGACGAGCGCGCCCACCTGTTCCGGCTGGCCGGCCAGGCGCTGGAGACGCCCCGGATCAGGCAGGACGTGCCCGCGAGCATCCTGCACCTGCTCGCCTTCCTGGAGGAGGTCCCCGCCTACGTCCTGGACGCCCGCTACGACCTGCGCGCCTGGAACCCGCTGGCCGGCATGCTCATGGGCGACCTGGACTCCCTGCCGCCCGACGGGCGCAACGTGATCCGCTGGGTGTTCATGTCGCCCGGCATCGCCGAGCACCTCTCCGACGAGGAGAAGAGCCGCTTCGCCCGCGCCTCGGTCGCCGACCTGCGCGTGGCCGCCGGGCGCTACCCCGACGACCGGGCGCTCCAGGCGCTGGTGGCGGAGATGCTGGCGCTCAGCCCCGAGTTCGCCGAGCTGTGGGCCAGGCACGAGGTCGAGGTGCGCAGGGAGCAGCGCAAGCAGGTCACCCATCCGGCCGTCGGCACGATCGACGCCATCTGCCAGGTGCTGCCGGTGCCCGACCGCGACGACCTCCGGCTGGTGCTCTACACCACCGAACCCGGCTCGCCCTCCCACCAGGCCTTGCGCGACCTGCGGCGACTCACTCTAAGCTCATGAGATGCGAGCGGTTGCCTTTGACATCTTCGGTGGGGAGCTCGACCTGCGCGAGCTCCCCGATCCCACCCCCGCGCCCGGCGGGGCGGTGATCAGGGTCGAGGCGACCGGTCTGTGCCGCTCCGACTGGCACGGCTGGCAGGGGCACGACCCCGACATCAAGGTCTTCCCGCACGTGCCCGGCCACGAGCTGGCGGGCGTGATCGAGGCCGTCGGCCCCGACGTGCGCGGCTGGCTGCCGGGGGCGCGGGTGACCGTGCCGTTCGTCTGCGCCTGCGGCACCTGTGCGGCCTGCGCGACGGGCGAGCAGCAGGTGTGCGAGCGGCAGACCCAGCCGGGCTTCACCCACTGGGGCTCCTTCGCCGAGTACGTCGCCGTCGACCACGCCGACGTCAACCTCGTCCCGATCCCCGAGGAGATGGCCTACGCCACCGCCGCCGGGCTCGGCTGCCGCTTCGCCACCGCCTTCCGGGCGGTCGTCCAGGTGGGCGAGGCGCGTCCGGGCGAGTGGGTGGCGGTGCACGGTTGCGGCGGCGTCGGGCTGTCGGCCGTGATGATCGCGGCGGCGTCCGGGGCGCGGGTGGTGGCCGTGGACATCAGCACCGACGCGCTGCAACTGGCCGAGCTGGCCGGGGCCACGCACTTCGTCAACGGCTCGGCCGGCGACGCGGCGGCCCAGGTCAGGGAGCTGACCAGGGGCGGCGCGCACGTCTCGCTCGACGCGCTGGGCAGCCCGCGCACCTGCGCGGCCTCGGTCGAGAGCCTGCGCAGGCGGGGGCGGCACGTCCAGGTCGGCCTGCTGCCGGGCGGGCCGACGCCGGTGCCGATGGACCGCGTGATCGGCCACGAGCTGCGGCTGCTCGGCAGCCACGGCATGGCCGCGCACGCCTACCCGCCCATGCTGGAGCTGATCAGGGCCGGGATCCTGCACCCCGACCAGCTCGTCACCCGGACGATCGGCCTGGCCGACGCGGGCAAGGCGCTGGCCTCGATCGGCTCGGTGCCGGGCGTGACGATGATCGTGCCCCGTCCCGGGCCGTGAGCGCCGGTCTCACTCCTCCAGCTGCACGCCGAGCGTCCTGAGCACCAGCGCCAGCATGGCGTAGTGCGCGACGAGGACGACCAGCTCGATCCTGCTCACCTCGTCGTAGCGGTCGCACAGGGCCGCCCAGGTGGCGTCGGTGAGGTCGCCCGCGTAGTGGAGGTCGTCGGCGACCTGTAGCACCAGGCGGTCCTCGACCGGCCACAGGGCGTCGAGCTGGCGGACCGACTCGATCTCCACGTCCGTCAGGCCCACCTCGCGGGCGATACGGGCGTGGTGGGCCCACTCGTACGCGCTGCCGCTGTGGAAGGCGGTGCGCAGGATGGCCAGCTCGCGGTCGCGGGCCGGGAGCGTGCCGTTCAGCAGGGCGCCGCCGAAGCGCAACCAGCCCTCGTAGACCGCGGGGTGCCGGCCCAGCGTCGTGAACACGTTCTGGGGGTTCGCCTGCTGAAAGTCGTCCCATTCCGCGGGAGGCAGGGGCTTCACTCGAGGCTTCATGGCCATGAGCATTCCCCAAATGAGCGCCCACTTGCGACCGACGGCTTTACCCTCACTTAAGGGAACTTTCCACAGTGCGGGCAATACGTCAGGATTAAGGCGCCCGCAGGACGTTGCAAGCCTGGTCGACCGCAAGGATCCCATGGTGATTCGAACGTTGCTCGCTGAGGACATGCACCTGGTACGAGGGGCGCTCGTGGCGCTGCTGGCCTACGAGGAGGACATCGAGGTCGTCGCCGAGGTCGAGCGGGGGGACCATATCCTGGCCGCCGCCCAGTCGTGCCGTCCGGACGTGGCGGTGCTGGACATCGCCCTGCCGGGCATGGACGGGCTCGCCGCCGCCGGCGAACTGCACGACAAGCTGCCCGGCTGCGGCGTGCTCATCCTGACCGGCGTCGGCACCCCCGGACTGCTGAAGCGGGCGCTGGAGGTGCACGTACGGGGGTTCATGGCCAAGGACGCGCCCCCGGAGCGGCTGGCCGACGCGATCCGCCGGGTGGCCGACGGCGAGCGGGTCATCGACTCGGAGCTGGCCATCGCGGCCATGCGCCCGCCGGAGCCGCCGCTCACCCCCCGCGAGCTGGACGTGATCGGCGCGGCGGCCGACGGCGCCTCCATCGGGGAGATCGCCGCGTCGCTGTTCCTGGCCGAGGGAACGGTCCGGAACTACCTGTGCCGGACGACGGCCAAGCTGGGCGCGCGCAGCCGCATCGACGCCATCCGCATCGCCCGCGAGTCCGGCTGGATCTGACCTGCCGGCCGCCGCCTCCCGCCGCCCGGTCAGGGCCGGGTGTGGGCGGCCAGGAAGGCCAGGACGTCGGCGGCCAGGGCGATGGACCGGCTGACGGCGCGGGCACCGTGGCCGACGTCGCGCTCGTGGCGCAGCAGCACCGGACGGGAGCCGTCGCCGGCCCACTGCATGGCCGCGCACATCTTGCGGGCGTGCATCGGGTCCACGCGGGTGTCGGCGGCCGAGACCGTGAACAGCGTCGCCGGGTGGTCCGCGCCCCGGCGGACGTGGTGGTAGGGCGAGTAGGCCAGCAGCCAGGCCAGGTGCTCGGGGTCGTCGGGGTCGCCGTACTCGCCGGTCCAGGACGGCCCGAGGCCGCTGCGGTGGTAGCGGGCCATGTCCAGCAACCCGGCCGAGCAGACGGCGGCGGCGAACAGGTCGGGGCGCTGGGTGACGGCCGCGCCGACGAGCAGGCCGCCGTTCGACTCGCCCCAGATGCCGAGCTGCTCCGGAGTCGTCCAGCCGTCGGCGACCAGCTTCTCGGCCGCGGCGACGAAGTCGTCGAAGACGTTCTGCTTGCGTTCCAGCATGCCGTCCCGGTGCCAGGACTCGCCCTCCTCGCCGCCGCCGCGCAGGTTCGCGATGGCCAGCACGCCGCCCGACTCCACCCAGGCCAGCGAGTCGGCCGCGTAGCCGGGCATGAGGGGGATGCCGAAGCCGCCGTAGCCGTTGAGTATCGCCGGGCGGGGGCCCGATCCGGAGGAGAGCGCGACCACGACCATGCGCACGCGGGTGCCGTCGGCCGAGGTGTACTCGACGTGGTGGCTCTTCACGTCGGGCAGCGCCACGCGGCCGGGCGGGGCGGCCCACAGGGTGCTGGCGCCGGTGCGGGCGTCGTAGCGCCAGATCTCGGCGGGGGTGACGGCGTCGGTGTAGGTGAACCAGGCCTCGTGGCCGCCCTCGGGGCGGGAGGTGAGCGAGGCGATCGAGCCGCTGCCGGGCAGGGGCACCTCGCCCAGCCGCTCCCCCGTCCTGGCGTCGTGCACGGCGATCTCGCCGACCGCGTGGCGGGTCCTGGAGACCAGCAGGCGGTCGCCGTCCAGCAGGGTGAACGCGCCGAGCACCGCCCGGGGGTCCTCGGGGACCAGCTCGCGCCACACCTCCGGCTCGGCCGGGTCGGCCACGCACAACCGGCGCCGGGGGGCGTTGCGGTCGGTGAGCAGGTACAGGCGGCCGTCGGAGGCCACCGCGCCCGCCGTGCGCACGTGGGCCCCCTCCTGCACGGCCCGCAGCTCCGGCCGGTGCGGGTCGCCCTCGGCCAGGTCCGCCAGCCAGAGCGAGTTGCCGGCCGTGCCGCCCGCGGAGATCGTCAGCCAGCGGCCGTCCGCGCTGAGCTGCACCCCGTACGAGACCGGTCCCCCGGTCAGCACGGGGACGTCGTCGGGGACGCCGAGCCGGTGCAGGTGCACGCCCTCGTGGAAGCGCACGTAGTAGAAGCCCTCGCCGCCGGGCAGCCAGGCGACCGGCGAGTAGCGGCAGCCGCCGATGGGGCCGTCCACGAGCTTGCCGGTGTCGATCTCCTCGACGTACAGGTCGGCCTTCTCGTCGCCGCTGCGCGAGAGCTGGTAGGCGACCAGGCGGCCCGACGGGTCGGGCTGCCAGTCGTCCAGCGTGGTCAGGCCGGTGGGGTCGCGGTCGGCCGGGTTCAGGAAGGGCCGGTCGTCGCAGTAGAGGACCGGGTGCTCCTGGCAGCCGGTCTGGCGCAGGTGGAAGCGCCGGCCGCCGCGCCACACGGGCGGGGTGACCAGGCCCGTGACGCTCAGCTCGGTGAGCCTGGCCAGGAAGCGGTCGCGGTCCGGCAGGCGCGCGGCGGCCTCGCGCCACAGCCGGTCCTGCGCGGCCAGCCACTCCTCGGTACGCGGGTCGTGGGCGTCCTCCAGCCACCGGTACGGGTCGGGGACGTCGCGCCCGTGGAGGCGGTCGGTGACCGGTTGACGTTCGGCGGGCGGGTACTCGTCTGGAAATGTCATGACACGGGCTCCGGTTGCCAGTGGCCGGCCAGGTCGGCGTACAGGGGCGAGACCCGGATCAGCTCGTCGTGCGTGCCGATCGTGATCCGGGGACCGTCCATGAGCAGGACGCGGCGGGCGCGCAGCGCGGAGGTGAGGCGGTGCGCGACCACGATGAGCGTGCCGCCCCTGGCCGCGAAGGCGTTCTCGGCCAGGGCTTCGGCGGCGGGGTCCAGGTGACAGGTGGCCTCGTCCAGGATGATCAGCGGGGCCTCGGTCAGGTGGGCGCGGACGAGGGCGACGAGCTGGCGCTGCCCGGCCGACAGCGCCGCCGGGTCCAGCGTGGCGTCGTACCCGCCCAGGCTCTCGACCAGGCCGCCGGCGCCCAGGGCGGCCACGGCCTCGTCCAGGCGACCGGACCCGGGCACGAGGTAGTCGAGGTTGTCGCGCAGCGTGCCGCGGAAGACGTACGCCTCCTGGGGGATCAGCACGCGGACGGCGGGGTCGGCCCGGTCGGCGGGGACGCCGCCGATCAGCACCTCCCCCTCGCCGGGCGGCAGGATGCCGCTGAGCAGGGCGGCGAGCGTGGACTTGCCAGCGCCGCTCGGGCCCACGACGGCCAGGTGCTCGCCCTCGGGGACGGTGAGGTCGAGGCGGTCCAGGACGGGCGCGGAGTGCGGGCCGTAGGAGAAGGTGACCGACCGCAGCGCGACGGCGGCGCAGGCCGGGCGGACCTTGGGCGCAGCGGGCGGCGGGGGCGGCGCCGCGGCGGCGATGCGGCGCAGCGTGGCCGCGAGCCGCACGCCGCTCACCCCGAGCCCCTGGACGAGCCCGCCGAGCGCGGGGGCCAGCGACTGGGTGACGTAGGCGAGCGCACCGACGATCACGCCGGGCCCGGCGCCGCCGTCGAGCAGCCAAGGGGTGCCGGCGAGCAGCAGGACGACGGGCAGCCGGCCGCCGACGGCCAGCGCGGCGGTGCGCACCGAGGTCACCCTGGCCAGCGCGCGGGCGGCGTCGCGCTGCGCGCCGACCTGGCGGGCCAGCCGCTCGTCCTCGCGGCCGGCCAGGCCGCACGCCTCGATGTCGCGCAGCCCGGCGGCCGTCGCGGTCATCGACCGGGCCAGCTCCTCGTCGGCCAGCAGGAACGCGCGCTGCCGCCGGGCCAGCGCGGGCAGCGAGGCCAGGAAGAACGCGAGCCCGGCCGCGAACGGCGGCAGCACCAGCACGAGCGTGCCCGGCGCCAGCGTCAGCAGCCCCAGCACCACGCTGACCAGCGTGAACGCGAACCCTCTGACCGTGGTGACGACGGCGGCGAAGGCGTCCCTGGCCAGCTCGACCTGGAGCCCGGCCCGTGCGGTGGCGGCGCTGTCGGGCCGCTCGGCGAGCGGGCGGCGCAGCGCTCCCTGCACCACCCGCGTCAGGAGGTCGTCGCGGAACGGCTCGGCCACGGCGGCCACGGCCAGCACCACCTGGCGGGCGCCGACGGCGGAGACCAGCCACACCAGGCCGAGCACCGCCAGCCAGGCCAGCCCGGTCAGCGGCCTGGCGCGGGCGAAGCCGTCCTCGATGGCGCGGGCGACGGCGTGCCCGACGAGGAAGGCGGGCGCGGCCTCCAGCACCGACCAGAGCAGGATCGCGACCAGCCGCCGGGGCTCGCGGACGAGCGCCCGCCAGAACCCGGCGGGAGCGCCGGGGGCCGCCGGGGCGTCGGGAGCCTGAGGGCCGTCGGGGGCCGCGGGGGCGTCCGGGGCCGGGGTCATGAGGGGCCCTCCTGGAAGACGGCGCGGTAGGCGGGGTCGCGCCACAGGACGTCGTGGGGGCCGGCGGCGCGCACCCGGCCCTCGTCGAGCCAGACGACCTGGTCGGCGCGGGCGGCGGTGGCCAGGCGGTGGGCGGTGATCAGGCGGGTGCGGCCCCTGGGGTCGCCGGTGAGCGCCCGGCTGACCTCGCGTTCGGTGACGGTGTCCAGGCTGGAGGTGGCGTCGTCGAGCACCAGCAGCCGCTCCCCCCGCGCGAACGCCCTGGCCAGGCCGAGCCGCTGCCGCTCGCCGCCGGACATGGGGGTCTCGGCCAGCGGCGTGTCGTAACCGGCGGGCAGTCGGCGGACGAACCCGTCGGCGCGCGCCGCCATGGCGGCCTCCCGTCCCGCCTGGGAGCCGGGGACGGCGCAGATCGCCTCGCCCACGGTGTCGCCGACCAGGACCGGCCGCTCGAAGGCGTAGCCGATGGCCGCGCGCAGGCCGTCGCGGGTCAGCTCCCGCAGCGGGACGCCGTCGAGCAGCACGTCCCCGCGTTCGGGGTCGGTCAGCCGGCCGGCGAGCGCGGCCAGCAGGGACTTGCCGGAGCCCGACCGTCCCACCACGGCGGTGACCGTGCCGCCGGGGATCGTCAGGTCGCCCACCGTGAGGCCGTTGGCGGCGGCGTCGCGGAACTCGACCGTGCCGGGGCCCGGCGGGAGCGCGCGCGTGCCGTAGGAGACCGGGAGCAGGGCCAGGACGTCGGCCACGCGGGCGGCGGCGGCCCGCGCCCTGGCCAGGCCGCCGATGTGGCCGAGCGAGGTGCTGAGGGCGGCGCCGAGAGCGGCGTAGCGGGCGGCGGCGTACAGGTCGCCGACGGACAGCCGCCCGGCGGCCAGCATGAGCCCGCCGGCGGCCAGCACGACGACCTCCAGCAACGGGATCATCAGCCCCGACCGCACCCCGGCGGCGGCGTTCGCGCGCCACAGGGCCATGCCGTGCGCGCGCAGCCGGGGCAGGGGCGCCAGCACGCGCCGGGCCTCCTGACCGGCGGTCCCGGCGGCGGCGATGGTCCGGGCGCCGTCGAGCGCGTCCACGAGGCGGGCCGCGATCTCGCCCTGGACCTCCTGGTAGCCGCCGGAGATGGCGGTCGTGGCACGCAGGAAGGCCCGCAGGACGAACACGATGACGACGATGCCGGCCCCGAGGGCGAGGGTCAGCAGCGGATGGATGAGGGTGAGCGCGACCAGGGCGCCGACGGTCGGCACCAGCAGGGCCAGGGCGCCGGTGACCGTCTCGGGGGCCCGGCCGGCCTCCTCGGCGTTCAGCCCGGCCCGGGTGACGAGGTCGCCCTCGGGGAAGCGGCGGGTGGCGGCCCGGCCGACGCCGAGCACGTGCCGCAGCACGCCGAGCCGCAGCCGGGCGGACGCGTACGCGCTGCTCGCCCCCCTGGCCCAGCCGCCGAGGCTCTCGCAGAGCACCACCACGGCGATCACGCCCGCGCACAGCGCCAGGGCGGTGGCGGCGCCCGGCGCGCGGGCGAGGAGCAGGTCGAGCGTGCGGCCGACGAGGTACGGGACGGCCAGCTCACCGGCCGCGCCGGCGACCGCGGTGACCGCCAGCACGGCGGGCCACGGGCCGCAGCGCCGTACGGCGTCCGTCACCAGGCGGTCTCCCGGTCCCACCTGCCGGCCTCCTTCAGACTCGGGAGGTCCCCGCGCCACCACGAAACGGCGCGGGGACCCCTGTCAGCTATCAGTGGCAGAGAGCGACACTGAGGTTGCTCGGGTGACCCGAGTGACACGTGAGAGCAGTGAGCGAGCTGCCGCCGCTGGCCACGTCGCCGGCCGCGGGAGCCTCCAGACCCTGCAGGTCGAGAAGAACCATGTTCTACACCTCCTTCCGCGGTTGATCAGGCGCAGGCCGCGCGGATGCGGCCTCCAGGAACGGCAGGCGTGCCGGCTGGTCTCCCAGCACCGCCCCGAGGGCGAACAGCACGCCGGCCGTACCGGTCGCGAAATCCATGGACAGGCGCAGCAGCCCGTCGCCGGGGAAGGCCAGCCCGCCGCCGTACGGCATGGCGTGCCAGGTCAACCCCCTGATCAGTGTGCGGGCCGCCGGGTCGCCGGCGAGCGCCGCGATGATGCCCGCGCGCCCGGTGAACAGCCCCGGCTGGACGAAGAACCCGGCGCGCGCGACCAGCTTGAGCCGGTCCAGCTCGGCGGCCAGTTCCTCGTCGTCCCGGTGCGCGAGGTAGCGTCCGAGCACCATGGCGATGCCCACGGAGCCCTCGTCCAGGTAGGGCAGTATGCGCCAGCCCTGGTCGACCTGGAGCGAGCCGTCCTCCGAGGCCCGGCAGCGCCGCAGGTCCTGGCGGAGCGCGATCTCGGCCAGGTCGAGCAGCGCGCGGTCGCCGGTGTGCTCGTAGGCGTGCAGGAAGAGCAGGGCGGAGCCGGACGAGCCGTACATGAGGCCGGCTCTGGGGTTGCTGCCGCCGCTGGTCTCGGGCACGTCCTCGGGGCCGCCGAGGCGGTCGGCGCACAGGTCCACCGCGCGCATGGCGTGCTCGGTCAGGGCGGGCTCGGTCCGGCCGAGCCGCAGGAGGTTCAGCCCGATGCCGGGCAGGCCGGAGAACAGGGCCGTCTCCAGGCGGTCCCACTGCTCCCGCAGGGCGATCTCGACGACGTCGAGCGCGTCCTGGCGGTGTCCGAGCCGGTCGAGGACGTGGGCGATGCCGTGCAGGCCGTCGTACAGGCCGATCCCGGAGCCGGCGGCGGGGCGCAGGGCGCGTTCGCGCAGCCAGGTCTCGTACTCGGGGAAGGGGCCGAGGCCGGTGACCGACAGGGCGAGCAGGACGCCGGCCGCGCCGGTCGCGATGTTGAGGCCGCCGCCGGGCTTGAACTGGGCGACGTCGCCGGGGAAGAGGCGGTCGTCGCGGTCGGGGGTCGCGGCGGCCCGGATGGCCCGGCACATCGCGCCCCGCAGCTCGGCCCAGGTGGCCGTCCCCGGCATCGGCACGGGGGTCTCCACGGCCTGGTCACCCGCGATGGTCGCGGCGGCGGTGTCCATGAAGGCACCGGGGACGGGGAAGGTCTCCTTGACGATCCGCGAGAGCTGGACGATCTTCGGCCGGTGTATCGGCAGCATGATCGTGCACTGCGGGGCGAACAGGGCGAACCGCAGGCAGGCCAGCGCGTACCGGTCGACCTCGACGCCGGTCCGGTCGCGGGGCGCGGCGAAGGCGGGGTGGGCCAGCGCGGCCCTGGCCCGGTCCGCGGCGAGGGTGGCGACCTCGTAGTCGATGAGCACGACCCGGCCGTCCTGGGTGAGCAGGACGTTGTCGGGGTGCAGGTCGCCGAAGACGACGCCGCGTCCGTGCAGCGAGGCGACGGCCTCCTCGACGCTCTCCAGGGTCGTGATGGCCCAGGCGGTGTAGTCGGCGAGATCCTGCTCGGTGCAGGTGGCGCGGGTCAGCGGGAAGCGGCGCACCAGCCGCCGCTGGAGCGGGGTGCCGTCCACGAACTCCTGGACGAGGAAGTGGTGGCCGCCGATGGCGAAGTAGTCGCGCAGCCCGGGGGCGGCGGGCAGACCGGACAGGCGGCGCAGCATGTCGCGCTCGTGTTCGAGCCTGGCGACCGCGTCCCGGCCGGCCACGTCCAGGCCGGCGTGCGGCCTGGCCTCCTTGAGCACCACCCGTTCGTCCGTACGGGTGTCGCGGGCCAGGTAGACGCCGCCGCCGTTGGAGAAGTGCAGCACGCTCTCGATCCGGTACGGCAGCCCTTCCATGGTCACCGCGTTGCGCGCGGCCAGATGGGGTTCGAGGAAGCCGGGCAGCGTCGTCCAGGGCGGCACCGAGAACGTCGCGCCGCGCACGTCGGGGATCAGGGTGCCGTCGCCGTCCTCGACCGCGAGCACCCGCTCCCCGGACGGGGACAGGCAGTGCCGCTCGGCGAACCCGCCGTACCGGACGAACATCGGCCCCTGGCCGTAGCGCAGGTCGCTCAGGATGTACGGCCCCTCGACGCCGCGCAGCAGCTCGTCGAGCTCCTTGAGCACGAGTTCGAGCTGACCCTCGTCCCGGGGGTAGATGGTGATCAGCTTGCCGCTCGACGCCCGGGAGGCGGCCTTGGAGTTGACCATGACGAGCACGGCCGGGCCGCGCAGGAACTTGAAGGCGACCCCGCGGGGCACGCAGTAGTCCCACACGGTCTGGACGGCCTTCTCGGCGTCCTCGACACGGGCCGACACATGGATCTTCCAGCCCTGGGTCGGCAGGGGCGCCTCCCGGGTCGGCATGTAGTAGGCCCAGGTGTCGCTGAGCTCGTGGGCCCAGCCTTCGGGGACGGGCCGGCGCAGCTGGGGGAAGTCGGCGTCCGCCGCCGTGCTGTGGTCGGGAGTGTCGTAGAAACACTGGTCCACAAGGCAGTAGAGCTCGTACTTGTCCATTTGGCGCGGCCCTCCGAGGCGGTGTGGTCAGAGCCTGCCGCACCCGCGCCGGGTCGCACTAGTAACACGCAACATAAGCCATATATGGCTATGGAATGCGCTTTGATGTGTTTTTAACAAAAGGTAATTATCTGCGCGGGGCATAAACACTGAACGAGAACTGCCCGCCGCGCGACGTGGACGCCTCCAGCCAGCCACCCAGCGCCGAGACGCGTTCGGCCAGGTTGAGCAGGCCCTGACCGGCGTCACCCGGCCGGCGCGGGGGCCGTACGCCGTCGTTCCTGATCGACAGGCGGACCACATTGTCGCGTTCCATGAGCTGGATCCAGCACTGCCCGGCCTCGGCGTGCCGCAGCACGTTCGTCACCCCCTCACGCAGCGCGTGCGTGAGAGCTTCCTCCACGTCAGGGTGCAGATCACGGCAGACCACCCTGATCTGGCAGCGCACCCGCGCCGACTCCAGCAGCGCCCGCGCCGAGCCCAGCTCGGCCGCCAGCGAGGAGCCGCGCAGGCCCCCGTGCGCGACGGCCCGGACGTCGGCCGAGAGCTCACGCAGCAGTTCGAGCGTCTCGGCCAGCTCCTGCCGGGCCTTCTCGTCCCCCTCGGCCACCAGCCGCTGGATGAGCTGCGCCTTCAGCGTCAGCACGGTCAGCCGGTGCCCGACCAGGTCGTGCAGGTCGCGGGTGAAGCGGCGGCGCTCCAGCGTCACGGCCTGGCGCATGACGTCGGTACGGGCCCCCGCCAGCCGGCGCACCCCCGCCAGCAGGCTCAGCAGCGCGAACTCCACGACGCCGACCAGCGGGCAGACCAGCGCCCACACCGGCTCGACCTGCCAGGACTGCGGCGCGGCCAGCAGCACCGGCCCGCACGACAGCGCCAGCGCCACCAGCACGACCGACCTGATCCTGGACGCGACCACGAGCAAGGCCCCGGCCAGCAGCCCGCACACCGGCGTCCAGGCCGGCCCGAACACCGCCAGCGGCACGTACGTGAGCCACGCCTGGACGGCCACCAGCCACCACGAACCGGCCCGGCCCGAGGGCGCCTCCAGGACGTACCTGCCGTGCAGCGTGAGCAGGACGGCCAGCGCGACCGACCCCTCGACCACCAGCCCGGACGTGGCCAGCCCGGCCTGCACCGGGATCGCCAGCCCGACGCCCCCGGCCACCAGGCCGAGCCCCCCGGCCCACCAGGGCGACGCCAGAACGGGCATCTTGGAACGTAATCGAGGCGCCCGACCACGGTGTGTCGCGTCCACCTCACCCCCGGTACGCGGTTGATGTGTCGGGACAGTACGCGTGGCGAGTGCGCTCACCGCTGCCTCGTTCCTCTTAATCGACCTGATCGCGCCACCCCGTGTAAAGCCCGAGGCCGCTTCCGGACACGCTGACTTCCCACCCCACAACAGGTTAAGCAGTTCATATCAGCCATAGGGTGTCGGTATGGAATACATGCGACTTGGCACGACTGGCATGAAAGTTTCTCGCATTTGTTTGGGGATGATGAGCTACGGCGACCCGGCGCGGCAGGAATGGGCGCTG
The DNA here is from genome assembly GCF_044547985.1 of Nonomuraea sp. NPDC052265. Lineage (NCBI taxonomy): Bacteria > Bacillati > Actinomycetota > Actinomycetes > Streptosporangiales > Streptosporangiaceae > Nonomuraea > Nonomuraea sp. NPDC052265. Next base: position 792,482 of record NZ_JBIUBJ010000002.1, on the reverse strand, counting down.
CCCGAGGAGCGGGCCGAGCCGATCGTCCGCAGGGCCGCCGACGCGGGCGTGACGTTCTTCGACACCGCCGACATCTACAGCCGGGGCCAGAGCGAAGTCGTCACCGGCGGCGTGCTGCGCCGGATCTTCCCCCGGCGCGAGGACTACGTGCTGGCCACCAAGGTCTACTTCCCGATGGGCAGGGGCGCCAACGACCGCGGCCTGTCGCGCAAGCACATCCTCTCCGCCATCGACGCCTCCCTCGCCCGGCTCGGCACCGACTACGTGGACCTGTACCAGATCCACCGGTGGGACGACGAGACCCCCATCGAGGAGACCATGGAGGCGCTGCACGAGGTGGTCAGGTCGGGCCGGGCCCGCTACATCGGCGCGTCCACGATGTGGGCCTGGCAGTTCGCCAAGGCCCAGCACGTCGCCGAGGCCAACGGCTGGACACGGTTCGTCTCGATGCAGAATCACCTCAACCTGCTCTACCGAGAGGAGGAGCGCGAGATGCTGCCCCTCTGCGCCGACCAGGGCGTGGGCGTGATCCCGTGGAGCCCGCTCGCGCGCGGCGTGCTGGCCAGGGCGGGCTCGGCGGCCTCCGCGACCGCCAGGACCGGCTCCGACGAGCGCATCGACTTCCTGTACGACCCCGACAACGACCGGCGCATCCTCGACCGGGTCGCCCAGCTCGCCGCCGAGCGGGAGCTGCCGCCCGCCCAGATCGCCCTGGCCTGGCTGCTCAACCGGCCTGGGGTCACCGCGCCGATCGTCGGGGCCACCAAGGACCGGCACGTGGACGACGCCGTGGCCGCCGTCGGCGTGACGCTGACGGACAAGGAGCTGGAGTTCCTGGCCGAGCCGTACCGGCCGCGGGAGGTCAAGTTCTGATCACCGGGATTGTCGGTCGGAGATCCTAAGGTAGGGGCATGCGGGCTAATGAGGAGGCGGCGGCGGCGCTGCAGGAATACGCGGAGCTGTTCGCGCTGAGCGGCGGCGACGCCTTCCGGGTGCGGAGCTACCAGAAGGCGGCCAAGGCGATCGCCGGGTTCCCCGAGGACATCTCGGAGGTCGACGTGCGCGGCGTCCCCGGCGTCGGGGAGGCCATCGCCAAGAAGATGGAGGAGTTCCTCCAGCGCGGCAGCTTCCGGCAGCTCGACGACCTGCGGGGCCGGGTGCCCGAGGGCGTGCGGCGGCTGACCGGGGTGCCCACGCTCGGCCCCAAGACGGCCATCATGCTGTTCGAGGACTACGGCATCGACTCCACGGTGGCGCTGGGCGAGGCGATCACCTCCGGCCGGCTCGACGGCGTCAAGGGCCTGGGTCCCAAGACCCTGGCCAACCTGCTCAAGGGCATCGAGCAGCTTGAGCAGTCGGGCCGGCGGGTGCACATCGGCGTCGCCATGGCCCTGGCCGAGCAGGTCATCGGCTCGCTCAAGGCCGAGCGCATCGCGTACGCGGGGTCGCTGCGGCGGATGAAGGACACGATCGGCGACATCGACATCCTGGCGGTGGCGCCCGAGTCGATCATGGCCGACTTCCGCGCGCAGCCCTACGTCGCCGACGTGATCGCCTCGGGCGAGAAGAAGACCTCGATCCGCACGACCTCGGGCGTCCAGGTCGACCTGCGCCTGATCCCCGCCGGGTCGTGGGGCGCGGCGATGCAGTACTTCACCGGCTCCAAGGAGCACAACGTGGCCATCAGGGAGATGGCGGTGAAGAAGGGCTGGAAGCTGTCCGAGTACGGGCTGTTCGAGGGCGAGCGGGTGATCGCCTCCGAGTCCGAGGAGGACATCTACGAGGCGCTCGGCATGCAGTTCGTGCCGCCGCCGATGCGCGAGGACGGCGGCGAGGTCAAGGCGGCGCTGCGCGGCGAGCTGCCGGTGCTGGTGGAGCTGGCCGACCTCAAGGGCGACCTGCACACCCACACCGACCTCACCGACGGCATCGCCTCGCTGGAGGACATGGTGGCCGCCGGCGCCGCGCGCGGCTACTCCTACTACGCGGTCACCGACCACGCGCCCGACCTCGCCATGCAGCGCATGACGCTGGACAAGGCGCTGGAGCAGCGCGGGCGGGTGGCCGAGCTGCAGAAGAAGTATCCGCGCATGCGCATCCTGCACGGTTCGGAGCTCAACATCGCGCCCGACGGCTCGGTCGACTGGCCCGGCGACGTCCTGCGCGGGTTCGACGTGTGCGTGGCCTCGGTCCACTCGCACTTCGGCATGTCGCGGGAGGAGATGACCCGCCGGTTCATCGCCGCGTGCGAGAACCCGTACGTCGACATCATCGGCCACCCGACCACCCGGAAGATCGGCAAGCGGCCGGCGGTCGACGCCGACTGGGACGCCGTCTTCCGGGCGGCCGCCCGTACGGGCACCGCGATGGAGATCGACTCCTATCCCGACCGCTCCGACCTGCCGGCCGACCTGGTGCGGCTGGCCAAGCACCATGGGGTGAAGTTCTCCATCGACAGCGACTCGCACGCGATCCCCCACCTGGCCCACCAGCGGTTCGGGGTCGGGATCGCGCAGCGGGCGTGGCTGACCGGCGACGACGTCATCAACACCTGGCCCCTCGACCGCCTCCTCGCCTTCCTCGGGCGGTAGCGGCGTCCCGTCCCGCGCCTTGGGGCCGGGCCGGGTGCCTTGAAGTCGCGGTGTCTTGAAGTCGCGGCGTCTTGGGGCGGGTCGGGTGCGGCCCGCACCCAGCGCGGGCCGCACCCGAGCCTCGACGGGGGCATCCGCCACAGACTCTCGCACCCCTTCCGCCGGAACAGGCCTCCACCCACCTTCCTGCTCCCAAATCCAGACTTAACACCCCAAATCACCACATTTGCCGCACCCGTGGAGCAGGTTCCCCCGAGCCGCCGGCTGCGGGAGAACGGCGGCCGCGCCGGGCTGCTCGGCCTGGTGGCCAGGCTGAACGCCGGAGAACCCTTCTCCGCCCTCGTCCGGACGCGCTGACGAACCACCCCGAAAGGCACGGTTGCCGCACCCGCGCCGTTGGGTAGGTCTCGTTACGGCTGGAACGCTCCCAGAACCGGGGCAGGATTCGGCAAGCACGCGCACGCTTCGACAGCGCGAGGAGATTAAATGGTTTCCAGGTAGGAAATACGTCTTGCGAGAGGTGGCTCCCATGAAGCAAGTCGCGGCGACGATCGTCAAACCGCTGCCCGACCACCTGTTCCGGGTCCACGACGGGAACGCGGAGATGCGGTGGGAGGCGATGTCCGGGGTCGGCTACCACACGCCGAACGACCGCTTCTTCGTCAGGAACCACACCTCCACGCCGCTGATCGACGCCGCCGGCTGGCAGCTCCACCTGCACGGCGCCGGGCTACGCGGGCCGCGCGCCTTCACCTACGACGAGCTGCTGTCGATGCCCTCGCGCACCTACGACGTCGCCATCGAGTGCGCCGGCAACGGCCGCGCGTTCTACGGCACCCAGCAGGGCGACCCCGCGCCCGGCACCCAGTGGGGGCTGGGTGCCGTCGGCGTGGCGAGGTGGCGTGGCGTGCCGCTGCGCCACCTGCTCGCCGAGGCCGGGCTGCGCCCCGAGGCCGTGGACGTGCTGCCCACCGGCCTCGACGCGCCCTTCGAGGACCACGGCCACGTCCGCCGCCCGCTGCCCGTGGCCAAGGCCGTGCGCGACGTGCTCGTGGCGTACGAGATGAACGGCCGGCCACTGCCGCCCGACCACGGGTTCCCGGTGCGGCTGGTGGTGCCGGGGTGGGTGGGGATCGCCTCCATCAAGTGGCTGGGGGACATCGAGGTCTCCACCGGCAAGCTGTTCACGCCGTGGAACACGGTCTTCTACCGGGACGTCGCGGCGCAGCCCGTGAAGAGCGCCTTCGAGCTGCCCTGGGACGCCCGGCTGCCGATCCGCGGCCCGCACGCCTGGCGCGGCCGTCCGGGGCCGCACGTGCTGCGCGGCCGGTCGTGGTCGGGGCGGGGCCGGATCGTCGAGGTCGAGGTCAGCTTCGACGGCGGCCACACCTGGCACCCGGCCGAGCATCATGGCCCGCACCTGGTCGGGGCGTGGTTGCCGTGGCACGTCCAGTGGGCGCCGAAGCACACCGGGCCCGCCGTGCTGATGGCCAGGGCCACCGACGAGACCGGCGCCACCCAGCCCCTGCGCACGCCCAAGCACCCCTTCGGCTACTCCTTCGACGCGGTCGTGCGGCATCCGGTGCAGGTGGTCAACGGATAGATAAGTATCACGAACGCGGCTGAGCTGGCCGTTCACGAAAACGTGGTCCGGAGCTGTGCATTTCATCTGAAAGACTCTCGCGGAAACGTTACGGAAATGACACCGTGCGAGGCTTTCGCACACGACGTAGAAGGGAGAGCAGATGCGCCAGCTGACCCCGTTGGACGCCCAGTTCCTCCATGTCGAGTCCGAGACCACCGCGGCGCACGTCGCCGGGCTGGCGGTCCTCGACCCGGCCGGCGGCGCGGTGGACCGGGAGGCGCTGGCCGAGCTGCTGCTGGACCGCGTCCACCTCTCCCCCGCGCTCAGCCTGCGCCTGGTCGAGGTGCCGTTCGGGCTCGACCGTCCCTATTGGTGCGCCGATCCGGCCTTCGACCTGCGCAACCACCTGTTCGAGACGACGCTGCCCGCGCCCGGCGACGACGCCGCGCTGGCCGGAGCGGTGGCCGCGATCCACGAGCGCAGGCTCGACCGGTCGCGTCCGCTGTGGGAGATGCACCTGATCAAGGGGCTGGCGGGCGGCCGGGTCGCGATCTACACGAAGGTGCACCACGCGGCCATCGACGGCGTGTCGGGCGCGGAGACCCTGGCGACCCTGCTGGACCTGACCCCGGAGGGGGCGCGGGAGCGCGGGCCGCGTCCCGCGCCGCCGCGGCAGGACGCGCCGGGCCTGGTGGAGATGCTGGCCGGCGCCGCCGTGCGGTCGGTCACCCATCCGGTGCGGGCCGCCCGCTCGGCGGTCAGGGCCGCGGGCGACCTCGACGCGATCCCGCTGGCCGGCGCGTTGCCCGGCGCGAAGGCGATCGCCAGGGCCGCCCGGCTGGTGACCGGCGACCAGAAGCAGCGGCCCGAGCTGCCGGGGCTGACCGCGCCGCGCACGCCGTTCAACGGGCCGATCAGCGCGCGGCGGGAGCTGTCGTTCGGGTCGGTGCCGCTGAAGGAGGTCAAGAAGGTCGCCAAGGCCAACGGCATCAGCGTCAACGACGTGGTGATGGCGTTGTGCGCCTCGGCGCTGCGGTCGTGGCTGGACGAGCGGGGCGCGCTGCCGCGGGAGCCGCTGGTGGTGGCCGTGCCGGTGGCGGTGCGTACGGGCGGGGCCAAGGACGTGGTCGGGAACCAGATCTCGGCCATGGTGGCGCCGATGCCGACGAACGTCCCCGATGCCGGGGAACGACTGCGGACGGTCGGCGAGACCATGAGCAGGGCCAAGCGGCGCTTCGCGCTCGCGCCGACGAGCTGGCTCGGCGAGCTGTGCTCGCTGCTGCCCGCGCCGGTCACCAGCCTGGCCACCCCGGCGATCTTCCGGCTGGCCGGGACGGCGTTCCCGCCGATCAACCTGATCATCAGCAACGTGCCGGGCCCGCAGTTCCCGCTCTACATGTGCGGCGGGCGGGTGCTGGCCTACTACCCGCTGTCGGTGCTGACCGACCTGTCCGGCGGCGTGAACATCACCTGCTTCTCCTACGACGGCATGCTCGACTTCGGCATCGTGGCCTGCCCCGAGCGGGTGGACGACGTGTGGGGCCTGCTCGGCCACCTGCGCGACGCCCTCGACGAGCTGCTAGCCGAGTGCGTGGGCGATGAGATCGGCGACGGCGTCGGGGTCGATCTGGTGACCGGTTAGCTGGCAGAGGTTCTCCTGGTAGAGCAGCACGGCGGCGAACGTCGCCGCGGCCACCTCCAGCCGCGCCGCGTCGCCCCGCGTGCCGGGCAGCGCCAGCTCCAGCGCGAACCTGGCCCTGCTGATCAGCTCGCCGTTGAGCCGGCCGAGCCGCTCCTTGACCGAGCCGTGCGTGTCGGCCTCGCGGAACAGGATGCGCCGCATCGCCGGTGAGGCCCGCAGCGGCAGCCCGCGCGCCAGCCGGGCGAGCGTGCCGGCCGGGTCGCCGGGCACGGCGTCGACCTCGCGGCCCTCCTCGACCAGGGTGCGCTCGTCGACCAGGGCGACGAGTACGTCGATCTTTCGCGGGAAGTAATGGAAGATCAGCCCTTTGGGCACTCTCGCGAGCCTGGCGATCACCGCGGTCGGAGTGGCCTCGTAGCCGCTGCCCGCGAACAGTTCCTCGGCCGCGTCCAGGATGCGCGTGCGCGCGTCACCGATCGACACAGCTCGCACCATAGCGCCACCTGCGACTTCATCGCCATCCCGCCGGGGGCGAGAGCCTGCTGCCCTTGGTCCGTCATGTAGCATATGAGACGGAAATGTCTCATATCTGACGGAGATGTCTCATGGTGGTGAGCCGGGAGCAGATCATGACCGCGGCGATCCAGCACCTCAACGAACATCCGGCCGCCTCGATGGCCCAGCTCGCCGAGGCGGTGGGGATCAGCAGGGCCACGCTGCACCGGCAGTTCAGCAGCCGCGAGGAGCTGATGACGGCGCTCGGCCACCGCGCGCACGACCGGTGGCACGACCTCCAGGTGCGCGCCGACGTCGGGGCCGCCGCCGCCTCCGGCGACCCGCGCCAGGTCCGGCAGGCCCTGGACGCCCTGCTGGAGGGGTGGATCGACGTGGCCGACGAGTACGGCTTCGGCCTCACCGACTACGCGATGGCCGTGCACCCGGAGCTGCTGCGCCGCGCGGAGGAGCTGGAGGAGCACGAGATCGCGCTCTTCGCCGCCGCCCAGCGGGCCGGCCTGCTGCGCGCGGACCTGCCCGCCCGCTGGATCAGCAACACGGTCTACGGCCTGCTCGTGGCCGTCCGGGAGAGCCTGCGGCGCGGCGACGTCGCCCGCAGGGACGTGCCCAGGCTGCTGCGTGAGACGTTCCTGGCCGGGACGGGCGCCGGGGGGTGGTCGTGATGACGGCCACCGGCGTCCCGGCGCGCAGGCGGTGGGCGGGCCTGGCCGTGTTGTCGGCCAGCGTGCTGCTCGTGGTCATGGACATGACCGTGCTCAACGTCGCCCTGCCCGCGATCACCGAGGACCTGCGGCCGACCTCGGTCGAGCTGCTGTGGATGGTGGACGCGTACTCGCTGGTGCTGTCCGGCCTGCTGGTCACGGCGAGCGCGCTGGGCGACCGGTGGGGGCGCAAGCGCATGCTGCTGACCGGGTTCGCCGTGTTCGGGCTGGCCTCGACGGCGGTGCTGCTGGCCGACTCGGCCGTCGAGGTGATCGCCGTACGGGCGCTGCTCGGCGTGGGCGGTGCGATGATCATGCCGTCCACGTTGTCGATGATCCGGAACCTGTTCACCGATCCGGGCGAGCGGGCCAGGGCGCTCGGCGTCTGGTCGGCGATGGCGGCGATGGGCGCGGCGCTCGGCCCGATCCTGGGCGGGTTCCTGCTGGAGCACTTCGCCTGGCAGTCGGCGTTCCTGGTGAACGTGCCCGTCATGGCGGTGGCCGTGGTCGCCGGGCTGCTCCTGCTGCCGGAGACGCGCAACCCCCGGCCGGGCCGGTGGGACGCGCTGGGGACCGTCCTGTCGATGGCGGGCATGGCCTCGCTGCTGTACGCGGTCAAGACGTTCGGCAAGGACGGCCTGACCTCGCCCGCCGCGCTGGCCGCCACCGCGGTCGCGGCGGGCGCGCTGGGCTGGTTCGTGGTGCGGTGCATGCGCAGACCCGATCCGCTGCTGGAGATCAGGCTGTTCCGCAGCGCGCCGTTCTCGGCGGGCGTGGTGACGGCGCTGACCACGTCGATCGCGATGGCCGCCGTGCTGCTGCTGCTCGCGCAGTGGATGCAGCTCGTCCAGGGGTACGCGCCGCTGGAGACGGGCGTGCGGCTGCTGCCCGCCGCGCTGGCCGCGCTGATCGCCTCGCCGCTCGCGCCGATCCTGGCCGAGCGCGTCGGCGCCCGCGTGGTGCTGACGGGTGGGCTCGTGGTGACGGGGCTGGGGTTCCTGCTGCTGTGCCTGGCGCCGCATCCGCTGGGCTACTGGCCGGTCGCCGTCGCGCTGGCGCTGATCGGCGCGGGCAACGGCGCGCTGGCCATCGCCTCGGCGGTGATCATGGCCGGTTCGCCGCCGGAGAAGTCGGGCAGCGCGGCGGCCATCGAGGAGACCAGCTACGAGGTGGGCGCGGCGCTCGGCGTGGCCGTGCTGGGCAGCGTGGCCGCCGTGGTCTACCGGAACGAGCTGGACTACGCGGGCCCTGCCGTGGGCGCGGCGCGCGAGTCGCTGGGCGGCGCGCTCGACGTGGCCGGCGAGCTCGGGGCGCAGGGGGCGCGGCTGGTGGAGACGGCCAGGGCGGCCTTCACCGACTCGCTGGCGCTGACCTCGGGGGCGGGGGCGGCGCTGATGCTGATCGGCGCGCTGGTGGTCTGGCTGCTCACCCCGCGCGCCCTCGACCTGGCCTCCGTGGAGCACTGACCGCAGGTCTCCGACCAGGCACGGACGTGACCGGGGCGCCGTCCGTGCCTCTTCGCGGGGGGCACGGATAATGGCCGCATGAGATCAATAGGCACGACGGACCTGTCCGTTTTCCCGATATCGCTCGGCACCAACGTCTTCGGCTGGACCGCGGACAAGGAGACCTCGTTCGCGGTACTCGACGCCTATGTCGAGGGCGGGGGCAACTTCATCGACACGGCCGACGTCTACCCCCACTGGGTGACCGGCGAGTCCACGTCCGAGCTGATCATCGGCGAGTGGATGGCCGACCGCGGCAACCGCGACTCCGTGGTCGTCTCCACCAAGGTCGGCATGCTGACCGGGCTCGAAGGGCTGGCCCCGGCCACGATCCGGACGGCCGTCGAGGACTCGCTGCGCCGCCTGCGCACCGACTACATCGACCTGTACTGGGCGCACGTGGACGACCACGACACGCCGCTGGTGGAGTCGCTGGCCGCCTTCGACGCGCTGGTCAGGGAGGGCAAGGTGCGCCAGATCGGCGCGTCCAACTACGGGCCGGAGCGGCTGGCCGAGGCCCTGCGGATCTCCCGGGACGAGGGGCTGGCCGCGTACGTGGCGCTGCAGCAGCCGTACAACCTGGTCGAGCGGGGGTACGAGGGTGAGCTGCGGGACGTGGTGGCGGCGGCCGGGCTGTCGAGCACGCCGTACTTCGGGCTGGCCCGCGGGTTCCTGACCGGCAAGTACCAGCCGGGCGTCACGGTCGACAGCCCGCGGGCCGGGAAGGCGGCCGAGTACCTGGACAGCGAGCACGGGCGCAGGGCGCTCGAAGGGCTGCTGAAGGTGGCGGCCGAGCGCGGCGCGGAGCCCGCCTCGGTGGCGCTGGCCTGGCTGGCCGCGCAGCCCACGGTCACCGCGCCGATCGCCAGCGCGCGCGACCCGCGCCAGCTGAAGCCGCTGCTGGCGGCGGCGGCGCTGGAGCTGGGCGAGGAGGAGCTGGCCCTCCTCGACGAGGCCTCCCGCCCCTGACGCCACCGGCCAGGGTGGCAGACAGCCCCGGGCCGGCAGGTCAGTGCGCGCGGCCTGCCAGGGAGAGGCAGAGGTCCTTGAGCTGGGCGGCGGCCGGCAGGCATTCGTCCAGCACGTCCAGCGCCGCCCTCAGGTGCCGCGCGGCCAGCCGGTCCGCGACGTCCCGGCCGCCCGCCTCCTCGATCAGGCAGGCGGTCAGGGTCAGGGCCGCGTCGTCGGTCTTGCCGGCGGCGAGCGCGTCGGCCAGACGGCCGGCGGCGGGCTCACCCGAGCCCAGCGCGGCCAGGATCGGGACGGTCTTCTTGCGCAACCGCAGGTCACTGTGCACGGGCTTGCCGGTGACCTGCGGATCCCCCCAGATCCCCAGCACGTCGTCGGCGATCTGGAAAGCCACGCCGAGCTCCACCCCCATGACCCACATGCGCTCGGACAGCTCGGGCCGGCCCCCCAGCGCGACCCCCGCCGCGGCGGCCGCCCCCAGCAGCGCCCCGGTCTTGCCCGCCGCCATCTCGGTGTACTCGGCCACGCTCACCTCGCCGGGCCCGCTCCAGGGACGGCTCTCGAACGCCATGTCGGCCGTCTGGCCCTGAACCAGCTCGACGAGGGCTCGCGACAGGTAGCCCATCGCCTCCGGACGGTCGGCGAGCCGGGCCACGGCCAGGGCCAGCAGCGCGTCCCCGGCCAGCAGGGCGGGCCCCACCCCGTACGCCTTCCACAGGGCGTCCCGGTGCCTGCGCAGCTCGTCCTGGTCGATGATGTCGTCGTGCACGAGCGAGAAGGCGTGCACGAGCTCGATCGCGACGGCTCCCGGCAGCGCCTGTTCGGCGGTGCCGCCGACGGCCTCGGCGCTGAGGATGGCGAGGGCCGGGCGCACGCTCTTGCCGCCGGCCCCCTCATGCGGCCGTCCGGTGGCGTCCGACCAGCCCAGACTGTAGGAGACCATGGCGGCTCCCCAGGGATGCAGACCCGCGACCGCGGCGCGCATGGCGGGCTCCACCAGGCGACGACAGCGGGCGATCATGTCGGCGTCCGACAGCCAGGCGCCGGGGCGGCTGAGGTTCACGTGGTACTCCTGCCAATCTTCGATCTTGAATCTACATGCACGATCATGTGATACTCCAGCCTAGGTTTTACATTCGTCATCAAATGTCCGTTATGTAAGACGGGCGCAAGGGAGACACACTCGTGGCGGACATGGCCACTGCCACCAGGACTATCCCTTTCCTCACCAGGCTCACCAGACACCGGGTTCCGGTCCACGCGCTCGAAGCGGCGGGCGCCGAGGCCGGCGGCCGGGTCGTACGCCTGAACATGGGCCCCTTCCGCCCCTACCTCGTCACCCACCCCGACCACGTCGAGCGGGTGCTCACCGCCAACCAGGCCAACTACCTGCGCGAGGGCATGTTCTGGGATCCGCTGGCGCCGCTGCTCGGCGACGGGATCCTGTCCGACGGTGAGAACTGGGCCGAGAGCCGCCGCATCCTCCAGCCGCTGTTCACCGCCCGGCACGTCAACGCCATGGCCGAGAACATGGCGCGGATCATGGACGAGCTGATCGACACGACCATCGTCCCCGGGCAGCCGTTCGACGTGGCCAAGGGCATGTCGGCCATCGTGCACCCGGTGATCGTGCGACTGTTCTTCGGGGCGAAGATCTCGGTGGAGGACATCAACCGGCTGGTGCCCGCCTACGACGTCGCCGTCACCGCCAAGGCGCTGCGCGTGGTGCTGCCGTTCGTGCCGGAGCAGGTCCCGATGCCGGGCGACCGGGCGTTCAGGCGGGCGATCAAGGCCATCGACGAGGTCGTCTATCCCCGGATCGCCGAGGCCCGCGGGCAGGAGCAGGAAGGCGACGACGTCGTCTCGCGCCTGGTCAGAGCCCGGACGCAGGACGGCGGCGCCGACGGGGACCGCCGGATCCGGGACGACCTCGTCGCCATGCACGGCGCCTCGACCGAGACCTCGACCACCGCGCTGTCCTGGGTCTGGCCGGTGCTCCAGGCCCACCCGGAGATCGCCGCCAAGGTGTACGACGAGGTGGACCGCGTGGTCGGGGACGACCCCGTCGGCATCGACCACCTGCCGCGCATGCCGTACCTGAAGATGTTCGTCAGCGAGCTGATGCGGCTCTACCCATCGGGCTGGATCCTGCCCCGCACAGCGATCGAGACCGACGTGATCGGCGGGGTCACCGTCGAGGCGGGTTCCACGGTGATCCTCAGCCCGTACCTGACGCACCGGCTGGCCGAATTCTGGGACCGCCCCACCACGTTCGACCCCGAACGCTTCGCGCCGGACGGCGCCGCGCCGCGCCACCGCTACGCCTACTGGCCCTTCGCCGCCGGGCCGCACGTGTGCCTGGGACAACACCTGTTCGCGATGGAGGCGCCGCTACTCATCGCCGGCATCCTGCGCAGGTACCGCCCCCACGTGCACCTCGACCGGCCGCCCGTCCCGCGCCTGGCCGCCTCGCTGCGCCCGCCGCGCGGCCTGACCATGACGCTGGAGGCACGGCGGTGAACGCCTTCGACACCGGCCGCGCCTGCGCGCTGGCCGTGTCCGGCGGCCGGGAGCTGGCCCGGCACGCCGCGCGCTTCGGCGACCTGTTCCCGGCCGCCGCGTTCGACGCCGGGCTCTACACCTCGCTCGGGCTCGCGAGCGCGTTCGGCTCGCCCTGGGCGACGGCCGGGGAACTGCGGGCGATCAACCGGGCCTCGCTGCTGGTGTTCGCCGCCGACCGGCTGATCGACCACGAGGCCGGTACGCGCGAGGAGGTCGCCGCGCTGATCGCCGACTGCCTGTCGCAGGCCCCCGCCGCCCCGGCCGGGGCCTTCGCCGCCGACCTGCGGGCGACGCTGGGCACCACGCCGGAGCTCGGGGCCGCCTGGCGCGACCAGCTCGGCCGCATGCTCACGGCCATGGCCCGCGAATGGGAGTGGAGCCGCGCCGACCGGCCGCCCGCCGTCGAGGAGTACCTGGCGAACGCCGGCAGTTGCGGCGCGTACTTCGTGGCCGTCTCGCACTGGATCGCGACCGGCCAGGTGGGCGCGCCCGCCTCCCTGGAGCTCCTGCGCCCGGCCGGAGAGGCGGTGCAGCGGTACCTGCGCCTGCTCAACGACCTGGCCACGCACCACCGGGAGAAGGCGTACGGCGACCTCAACGCCTTCACCCTCGGCATGACCCGCGACGAGGTGACCGGGCGGATGGCCGCGCTGGCCCGCGAGGCGCACGCGCTGATCGACCCCCTGCGCGACGGCCATCCGCGCCCGGCCGCGTACCTGACATGGCAGCTCGACTACAGCGCCGGCTTCTACGGCCTGTCCGACTTCTGGGCGACGACGTGAACCTCTCCGAACAGGCCGGCCTCCTGGTGGGCGAGCTGATGGCGCAGCCGTGGGGCCAGGTGTCGCCGTCGGTCTACGAGACCGGGCGCCTGGTCACGCTCGCCCCCGATCTGGCCGGGCACCGCGAGCGGGTGGCGTACCTGCTGGCCGGGCAGCGCGGCGACGGCGCATGGGGCCCTCCCGACGGCTACGCGCTGGTCCCCACGCTGAGCGCCACGGAGGCCCTGCTCACCGCGGTCGCGCGCGGCGAGGGCGACCCCGGCGCGCTGCTCCCGGCGGTCAAGGCGGGGCTGGAGGCGTTGCGCCCGATGCTGGCCGAGGCGTCGGGCCTGCCGGACACGCCGGCCATCGAGCTGATCGTCCCGGCCCTCGTCCGGCTCGTGAACGAGCACGTGGACGGGCCGCCCCTGCCCCTGCCGCCCGGCATGGACACCACGCGGCTCGGCCGGATCAGACGGCTGCTGGAGTCGGGCGGCGAGCCGCCGCAGAAGGTCCAGCACGTGCTGGAGGTCGTGGGCGCGACGGGCGCGGTGCGGCCCACGCCCATCGGCACCGTCGGCGCCTCGCCGGCCGCCACGGCCGCCTGGCTGTCCGCCCGGCCCGAGGCGGAGGGCGCGGGGCCGGCCAGGCAGCACCTGGAGGCCCTCGCCCTCCGGTACGGCGGCCCGGTGCCCGTGGGCCTGCCGATCACCGTCTTCGAACGGGCCTGGGTGCTGAGCTGGCTGCTCAGGGCGGGCGTGCCGGTGGACGTGCCGCCTGAGATGGCCGCCGACCTGAGGGCCGCCATCGGGCCCGAGGGCACCCCCGCGGGAGCCGGCCTGCCCGCCGACGCGGACACCACCAGCGTCGCGCTCTACGCCCTGGCCCTGCTCGGGGTGCCGTACGAGCCCTCGTCGCTGGCGGCGTTCGACACCGGCGCGCACTTCTGCACCTGGCAGGGCGAGGACGGCTCCTCCGTCAGCGTCAACGCTCACGTGCTCGACGCGCTGGGCCAGTACGCGCGGGCCAGGCCCGCGGCGGCGCAGGCGTACCGGGCGCGGATCGAGCGGGTGGCACGCTGGCTGGCCGAGCGGCAGGGGCCGGACGGGAGCTGGAGCGACAGGTGGCACGCCTCGCCGTACTACGCCACGCTGAGCTGTGTGCTGGCGCTGGGCGAGTTCGGCGGCCCCCGGTACGCCGAGGCCGTGCGCCGGGCCCGGGAGTGGATCCTGTCGACCCAGCGGGCCGACGGATCGTGGGGCCGGTGGGCGGGCCGGCCGGAGGAGACGGCGTACGGGATGCAGGCTCTCCTGCTGTCCGGTCCCGAGCCGGACGAACGATGCGAACGGGCCGCGCGACGCGGTTATGAGTACCTGATTCGGTCGGCCAATTTATCTGACTATCCACCACTGTGGCATGACAAGGAGCTTTACTCGCCGACAGCCATCGTGCGGGCTGCGGTCATCGCCGCTCAGCATGTCACAATATGTCACACCGAAGGAAATTCCAGGTGCGAAAATAGGACATAGCACTCCTTATGGTGCTCTAGCGTGTTGAGGCAGTATTCAGGCGTTGCTAGGGTGACCCGAGTGTCGGATTCCTGGCGTACCCCTTTCTTCGTCTTGACATGGCCTGCTGACCGAGCGGTTTTTTCTTCCGGAGGGCTTCATGCGCTTCCGTAATGCCAGTGTCCGGGCCAAAGTCACGGCGCTAATCGTGTCGCTCACCTTGTTGTGGGCGTTCGCGGCGTGGGTCACGCTGAGAGAGGGCGTCAACCTGCTCTGGGCGGCGACCGTCGACAGCAGGATCGTCGAGCCGAGCGAGCCGCTGCTGGTCGAGCTCCAGCGCGAGCGCCGGCTGACCGTCGCCCACCTCGGCGCGAGCTCGCGGGGCGTCGACAGGGGCATGCGCGACCAGCGGGCCAAGACCGACTCCCTGCGCGCGGAGTTCACCTCCACGGCCGAGGGCAACGTGGTCGATCTCGCCTCCGACGAGCCGCTGCTCGAACGTATCGCCGAGGTCAACGTCGAGCTGGACAAGCTCGTGGTGGCACGGAAGGCGATCGACACCGGCAAGGCGGACCTGTCCCAGGCGACGCGGCAGTACAACAACGCCATCGACGCGATGTACCGCATGTACGACTCCGTGGCCGCCTTCGACGACAAGGAGATCGCCAAGATCGGCCGTACGCTGTCGGACATGTCCCGCTCGCGGGAGTTCCTGGCCCGTGAGGACGCGCTTTTGTCCGGCGTCTTCGCCAAGGGCACGTTCACCGAGAGCGAGCACGCCGAGTTCGTCAAGACGTCGGGAATCTTCCACTACACGCTGAACGAGGCGCTGAACAGGCTGCCCGACGAGGACAGGACCGCGTTCGACGCGTGGCTCAAGAGCGAGTCCGTCGTGCGGTTGCAGGCCATGGAGGCGCAGCTCGTCCAGCACGAGCCGGGCATGGGCCCGCTTCCGATGAGCGGCGAGAGCTGGCGCGTGGCGGCCGACGGGACGCTCGCCGGCATGCAGACCACGACCCTGGCGGGCGGCGACCGCCTGCTCGACCGGATCATCCCCGTCGCCATCGGCGTCATCGTGCGGCTGCTCCTGGCCGGTGGTCTCGGCCTGATCGCCGTCATCGCCTCGATCGTGCTGTCCATCACCACGACCAGGCAGTTGCTCGCCCAGCTCAAGAAGCTGCGCGACGCCGCGCACGAGCTGTCCGACGAGCGCCTGCCCGGCATCGTCGAGCGCATCGGCCACGGCCAGCAGGTGGACGTCGCCAAGGAGGCGCCCGCGCTGGAGTTCGGCGACGACGAGATCGGCCAGGTGGGCCAGGCGTTCAACACCATGCAGCACACGGCCATCACCGTCGCGGCCGAGCAGGCGGAGCTGCGCCGCAGCATCCGCGACATCCTGCTCAGCCTGGCCCGCCGCACCCAGGGCCTGGTGCACCGGCAGCTCACCGTCCTGGACGTGATGGAGCGCCGGGAGACCGACCCGGAGGAGCTGAAGGAACTCTTCCGCCTCGACCACCTGGCCATCCGGATGCGGCGCAACGCCGAGAACCTGATCGTGCTGTCCGGTTCGTCGCCCGCCCGTACGTGGCGGCGGGCCGTCCCCATGGTGGACGTGGTGCGCGGCGCGCTGGCCGAGGTCGAGGACTACACCCGGGTCACGCTCATGCCGATGGGCGAGGTCGTGCTCGTCGGCCGGGCCGTCGGTGACGTCATCCACCTGCTGGCCGAGCTGATCGAGAACGCCGTGTCGTTCTCGCCGCCGTACACGAACGTGCAGGTCAGCGGGCAGCTCGTGGCCAACGGGTACGTCATCGAGATCGAGGACCGGGGGCTCGGCATGAAGCCCGAGGACCTCGACTCCGCCAACGAGCGCATCGCCGACCCGCCCGAGTTCCGCATCTCCGGCACCGCCCGGCTGGGGCTCTACGTGGTCAGCCAGCTCGCCCGGCGGCACGACATCCAGGTCGTGCTGAAGGCCTCCCCGTACGGGGGGACCACGGTCGTGGTGCTGCTGCCGCAGGAGCTCGTCGAGCTCGACCCGGCCCCGCGGCACCCGGAGGGCGACGGCCGGCCGAGCCTGCCGCGCCGTACGAGCACCGGGACCACGCTGGCGACGGTCGCGCGGCCCGCCGAGAACGTCCGCACCCTGACCCCGCCGCGCCCCGCCCACTTCCCCTCCCAGATCCATGCAGTGGCGGATCCCTTCCCAGCACCAGCACCAGCACCAGCACCCTCGCCTTCACCTGAACCAGAACCGCCCGCGGAACCGGAGCAGCAGCCTGTGGCCGAGTTCACGCCGTCCGGCCTGCCCTTCCGAGTCCCCCAGGCCAACCTGGCGCCAGCGCTGCGTGACGACACGCCGACGCAGCCCGACTTCGAGGAGGACGATGACGAGCGCTCGCCCGAGGAGATCCGCGCCATGATGGGATCCCTGCAGTCAGGCACCCGTCTTGGCCGCACCGAGGCGGCCAGGCTGATGGAAGAGCAGCCGGGGGGCGAGGCATGACCGCCGCGGCCCGGCTCCCGACGGGAGGCCCGACATGACGCCCACCGCGGGCACCGACCTCAACTGGCTGCTCGACGACCTGATCGGCCGGATCAAGGAGGCCGAGCACGCCATCGTGCTGTCCTCCGACGGCCTGCTCATGGCCTCGTCCGCCGGTCTGCAACGCACCGACGGCGAGCACCTGTCGGCCGTCGCGTCCGGCCTGCAGAGCCTGGCCAAGGGCGTGGCGGAGCACATCTCCGCCGGTCCGGTGCGGCAGACGGTCGTGGAGTGGAAGTCGCAGTTCCTGATCGTGACCACCGCCGGCGAGCGCGCCTGCCTGGCCGTGCTCTGCGCCCAGAACGCCGACATCGGGCTGGTGGCGTACGAGATGGCCATGCTGGTGGCGCGGGTCGGCCAGTACCTCACCTCCGGCGCGCGCAACGCCGAGGCCGCGGCCAGGAGCAGCGACCGGTGAGCACCACGGAGGACTCCACGGACGAACACTGGATAGATCCGGAGATCATCCGGCCCTACGTCGTCACGCGCGGGCGGACCCAGCCCGCGCACGGCAAGTTCGACCTCATCTCCATGGCGCTGGCGGTGGGTCCGCCGCCGGGCCCCGACGCCGGGCTGGACCCCGAACACCTGCGCATCCTCCAGCTCTGCCGCGAACCCAAGTCCGTCGCCGAGATAGCCGCGCACCTGAACCTCCCGGCCGGCACGATCCGCGTGCTGCTAGGCGACCTGTTCGACCGCGAACTCGTCTCTGCCCAGGAACCGCAATCCGAGGTGGACATGCATGACATGAAGATGTACAGGGCGGTGCTCGATGGTCTTCGCTCGCTCTGAGCGCCCGCGCCTCCCGACGGCGATCAAGATCCTCGTCGCCGGCGGATTCGGCGCAGGCAAGACGACGATGGTCGGAGCCGTGTCCGAGACCAGGCCGTTGCGCACCGAGGAGGTCCTGACCGACCGCAGCGTGGGCGTCGACGACCTGACCTCCGTGGAGGCCAAGCGCACCACCACGGTGGCCATGGACTTCGGGCGCATCACCCTGGGCACCGATTACGTCCTGTACCTGTTCGGCACCCCCGGGCAGGAACGCTTCTGGTTCGTGTGGGACGAGCTGGCGGAGGGCTCCCTCGGGGCCGTCATCCTGGCCGACACCCGCCGCCTGGCCGACTGCTTCCCCTCGGTCGACTACTTCGAGCGGCGCGGGACGCCGTTCGTGGTGGCGGTCAACTGCTTCGAGGGGTCGCCGACGTTCGAGCTGGACGAGGTGCGGCTGGCGCTGCAGCTCAACCCGTCGATCCCGATCGTGATGTGCGACGCGCGGAAGCGGGACTCCAGCCGGGAGGTGCTGATCACCCTGGTCAAGCACTCGGCCCGGCTGCGCGCGGAGCCGGTCGGAAGCTGAGCCTGCGCGCCCGGCGGGGCCACCCGCCGGGCGCCGTCAGGAGGTCCACCGGCCGGGCCTGGGACGATGGGCCCATGAGAGCTTCCTGGCGCAACACGACGCACGACTGGACGGGCACGGTCGACGTCGAGCACCTGGCCCACGTCCGCGGCCGTCCCGGGGTGTTCGCCCCCGGCGGCGTCCGGCACCTGGTCCTGGAGGTCCTCGCGTACGCGGCCGACGAGGCGGAGTCCCGCGGCGGCGGGCGCTGCGCCGTCGTCCTGCACCCGGACGGCTCCGTCGAGGTCTCCGACGACGGCCGGGGCACCGACACCCGCCTCGACGAGCACGGACGTCCGGTGCAGAAGCCGGTCATGGCGACGAAGGACCTGCGCTTCTTCGACCACCCCGAGGCCCGGACGCTTCCCGACGGCCACCCGCGCCGGGGCATGTCCGTCGTCGCGGCGCTCAGCGCGTGGCTGGTCCACACCAACCGCCGCCTCGACGGCTCCTGGAGCCGTCGCTACGAGCACGGCGTGCCGGTGACCGGCCTCGACCCCCTCCCCGCCGACGGCACGACCGGGACCGTCGTCCGCTTCCTCCCGCGAGAGGGCCTGCCGCCGCTCGGCCCGCTGACCGCCGGCGACCTGGCGTGGCCCCACCTGGCCGTCGAGGTGGACGACCGGCGGGGCTGAGACCGGGGTCAGGGGATCTGCAGGGCGAGCAGGGCGACGTCGTCGCGGGCGCCGTGCTCGGCGGCGGGCCGCCGGGGGCGTCCGCGTCGTCCGGGACGAGCCGGACGGCGCAACCGGCCGCGTACTCGGGCACCAGGTGCTCGCACAGCACCCCGGCGATCTCGTCCGGGACGAGGCTGGCGTGCAGGCGTTCGCCCAGCTCGGCCAGGGTCCGGATGTGGCGGGCCGCCTCGTCGCGCCGCCGCAGGGCACGCAGGTGGGTGCCCACCCTGGGGCCGCCGAGGATCGGGACGTAGGCGTCGTTGTAGAGCTGCGCCAGCTTGGGACCCCAGAAGATGATCATCGGGAAGCGAGAGGACAGGCAGATGCCGACCGGGCCGCTCAGGCTCTGCGGCCAGCTCTCCGGCGGGCCCAGCGGGGTCCCGCCGTACCCACGTGAACGGGGCCCGGCCGGTGAGGGCCGGGCCCCGTTCACGCGGGGGGCGGGTCAGTGCTCGGTGGCCTTCTCGGCGCCCACGCCGGTCAGCGAGCGCACCTCGATCTCGGCGTACTTGGCGGCGTTGTACTCCTTGCTGAGGATCGTCCCCAGCCAGCCGAACAGGAAGCCGAGCGGGATGGAGACGATGCCCGGGTTGCTCAGCGGGAACCAGTGGAAGTCCACGCCGTGGATCAGCGCGGTCACCGCGCCGCCCGGAGGCGGCGGCGGGGCCGAGACCACCGGCGAGAAGATCACCAGGATCAGCGCCGAGCCGAGGCCGCCGTAGATGGCCGCGACCGCGCCGGCCGTGTTGAACCTCTTCCAGAACAGGCTGTAGAGGATCGCCGGCAGGTTGCCCGAGGCCGCGATGGCGAAGGCCAGGGCGACCAGGAACGCCACGTTCTGGCCCTGGGCCAGGATGCCGAGGCCGATCGCGATGGCGCCGATGACCAGGGCCGAGACGCGGGCCACGACGACCTCCTGCCGCTCGCTGGCGCCGCCGCGCTTGAAGACGTGCGCGTACAGGTCGTGGGCGAAGCTGGAGGAGGAGGCCAGGGTCAGGCCCGCGACGACGGCCAGGATCGTGGCGAAGGCGACGGCGCCGATGAGCGCGAGCAGGATCGTGCCGCCGACGTCGCCGAACACCAGGGCGCCGATGCGCTCGGCGAGCAGCGGGGCGGCGGTGTTGGCCGCCTTGTCGGCCTTGAGGATGTCGGTCTTGCCGACGATGGCCGCCGCGCCGAAGCCGAGCACCAGGGTCAGCAGGTAGAACACGCCGATGATGCCGATGCCCCACAGGACCGACTTGCGGGCGTCCTTGGCGGTCGGGACGGTGTAGAAGCGGATGAGGATGTGCGGCAGGCCGGCCGTGCCGAGCACCAGCGCGAGGCCGAGGCTGATCAGGTCGATCTTGCCGGCGAGGCCCTGGGCGTCGGTGCCGTACTTCAGGCCCGGGATGAGGAAGTTGCCCGGGTTGGCCTTCGGGCCGCTGGTGGCGGCGGCCTGGCCGAGCAGGGACGAGAGGTTGAAGCCGTACTTGCCCAGCACCATCAGCGTCACCAGCGCGGCGCCGGTCATCAGCAGCACGGCCTTGACGATCTGGACCCAGGTCGTGCCCTTCATGCCGCCGAACACCACGTAGACGATCATCAGGGCGCCGACGCCGATGATCGTCCAGACCTTGCCGGCCTCGCTGGTGATGCCGAGCAGCAGGCCGACCAGCGCGCCCGCGCCGACCATCTGGGCCAGCAGGTAGAAGATGCTGACCACGATCGTGGACACGCCCGCCGCCGTGCGCACCGGGCGCGGGCTCATCCGGAACGCCAGCACGTCGGCCATGGTGAACTTGCCGGAGTTCCGCATCAGCTCGGCCACCAGCAGCAGCGCCACCAGCCAGGCGACCAGGAAGCCGATGGAGTAGAGGAAGCCGTCGTAGCCGGAGACGGCGATGATGCCGGCGATGCCGAGGAAGGAGGCGGCCGACATGTAGTCGCCGCCGATCGCCAGGCCGTTCTGGACGCCGCTGAAGGACCGGCCGCCCGCGTAGTAGTCGGCGGCCGTCTTGGTCTGGCGGCTGGCCCAGAACGTGATGGCCAGGGTTCCGGCGACGAAGGTGAGGAAGAGGATCATGCCCAGCGTCGTAGAGCTCACTGCGTCTTCTCCTCGACCTCGTGACGGAGCTTGTCGGCGATCGGGTCGAGCTTCTTCTCGGCGTGCCGCGCGTAGGCCCACGCGATGAGGAACGTCGAGACGAACTGCAGCAACCCGAAGACCAGCCCGACGTTGATGTCGCCGAGCAACTTGATGCCCATGAAGCCGCGGGCCCAGCCGGACAGCACCACGTACAGCAGGTACCACACCAGGAAGGCCACCGTCATGGGGAAGGTCCAGCGGCGGAAACGCCGTTTCAGCTCCTGGAACTCACTGCTCTCCTGTACCTGTTCATAGACAGACGCGTCATGTTCTCTGGTCGTCACGAGACCTCCACTGTGATGCGGATCACGCCCAACGTAAGAGCGCAACCTACCCGTCGTGGAGAGCCGTGGGGGCGCTGTTCGGCGAGCCGCTCGCGTACCGCGATCAGTTGGGGATGGCCTGCGGTGAAAGGTCTGTTCGGCGCGATGAGCGGTCGGGTATTCCGTTCACCCCGATATCTGGTCCGCGGTGCCGGGGAGGGCGTCCAGGGCCTGGTCGAGGTCCTGGATCAGGGTCGCGGCGGGCTCCAGGCCGATCGACAGGCGGGCCAGGCCGACGGGGATGCCCATGGTGGCCCGTACGCTCTCCTCGATGGTGAGGGCGGGCGCGTTGACCAGGCTCTCGAAGCCACCCCAGGAGACACCAATCCTGAAATTTCGCAATTTATCCAGAAAAAGTGCGACCTGTTGGCGATCGTCCGTGGCGAGTTCGATGCTGAACAGGCTGGAGAAGCCGGACATCTGGCGCAACGCGGTCGCGTGGCCGGGATGGGACGGCAACCCCGGATGGTTCACCGCCCGTACGGCCGGATGCCTCTCCAGGAACGCCGCCACCGCGAGCCCCCGCTCCTGGTGGGCGGCCATCCGGACGGGCAGCGTGCGCAGACCCTTGATCACCTTGGCCGCGTCGTGCGGCGACATCGCCGCGCCGTAGAGCTGGTACTCCGTCAGCGCCAGCGGCCGGATCAGCCGGGACGGCCCGACGACCACGCCCCCGACCAGGTCGCTGTGCCCGCCGACGTACTTCGACAGCGAGTGCACGACCAGGTCCACGCCGAGCGTCAGCGGCTTCTGGAACAGGGGCGTGGACCACGTGTTGTCCATGACGGTGACGAGCCCGCGCCCGCGCGCCCAGGCGGTCACCTCGGCGATGTCCACGATCGCGTACGCCATGTAGGAGGGCGACTCGAAGTAGAGTAGGCGCGTACTGGCCCTGATAGCGCTGTCACATCCCGCGAGGTCGTCGACGTGCGTATGCGTGACGCCGAACTTCTCCAGGTAACGCAGGAACTGCGTGGTCGGCCCGTACACCGCGCCGAGCACCAGCACGTGGTCACCGGCGGACACGAGCGAGGAGATCGTCGCCGCGATGGCGCCCATCCCCGAGCCGAAGCACTTGGCCCGCTCACCGCGTTCCAGCGCGGCCAGCTTGCGCTGGGCCACGTCGACCGTCGGGTTGGTGCCGCGCCCGTAGACGTATCGCTCGTCCTCGTCGCGGATCGCGGCTCCGAGCTCGGTCGCCGTCGCGAAGGTGAACAACGAGTTCTCGAACACCGGCGGGTTCACCGCGCCCAGCGTCCACGGCTCGTCCTCGCCCAGCCGGCCGCAGATCCATTCATCCTCCATGGGGCAGAGTATGACAAACCGTAAGCCCACCATGGCGGACGTCGCCCGGCACGCGGGCGTCAGCCTCAAGACCGTGTCCCGCGTGGTCAACCAGGAGCCGCACGTCCGGGCGTCGCTGCAGCAGCGGGTGCACGACTCGATCAGCGCGCTCGGCTTCCGACGCAACGAGGCCGCCGCCCGGCTGGCCCGCGGGGCGACCATGCTGACGCTCGGCCTGGTGATGGAGAACATCTCCAACGAGTTCTACGCCCGCCTCGCCGCCGCCGTGGAGGCCGCGGCGGCCGAGCAGGAGGCGCTGGTGGTGTTCGGTTCGTACGAGGAGCGGCCGGACAAGGAACGCATGCTGATCGAGTCGATGCACGCGCGGGGCGTGGACGCGCTGATCGTCGTGCCGTCGCCGGCCGACCACGCGTGGCTGGCCGAGCACGGCCGCCCGCGCACGGTCTTCGTCGACCGCGTCCCGCGCGGGCTCGACCGGGCCGACGTGGTCATGCTGGACGACGAGCGCGGCGGCCGGACCGCGACCGCGCACCTGCTCGCCCACGGGCACCGCCGCATCGCGCTGATCTCCGACGACGACGGGCTGAGCTCGGTGCACGACCGGGCACTCGGCTACCGGACGGCGCTGCGCGCGGCGGGGGTGGCGGCCGACGAGACGCTGGTGGTGCGGGGGGTGTTCGATCCTGGGCGGGTGTCGCACGAGGTGGGACGGCTGCTCGACCTGCCCGACCCGCCGACGGCGTTCTTCGCGACGAACAACCGGGCGGCGATCGGCGTCCTTCAGGCGTTGCGGGGGCGTCCCGAGCGGCCGGCGTACGTGGGGTTCGACGACTTCGCGCTGGCGGACCTGTTCAGCCCCGGGGTGACGGTGGTGCGTTACGACATCGGCCGCCTGGCGCGCGGCGCGGTGGAGCTGCTGCTGGATCCCGTACGCGAGCCGCGCCGGATCAGGGTGCCCGTCGAGCTGGTCGCCCGGGGGTCCGGGGAGCTCCCGCCTCCCTGACCTTCTGGTCAAACCTCCCCCAAGTCCCCCCATGTCGGAGCCTGAGGGGATACGCGAGGGGTAATCGCAGGTCATGGCCGAGAGCAGCCCGCACCGCGATGACCGTACGCCCGAGGAGCAGGCGCTCGGCTCCGAATCCCCGGCGTCCGCCTGCCCGAGCCCCGACGGACGGCTGCCGCGGGCACGCGACACCTCGACCGGGGCGGGCGCTCCCGACGTCTGCCTGGAGATCTCCGAGGTACGGGTGGAGGAGTTCGACGAGGAGGGCCAGGACCTGCACGCCCGGCTCGGCGGCACCGAGGCGCGAGCCACACTCCGGGTGCGCCTGGACGACGTGGCCCACCTCATCGACCGCCTCCTGCACGCCGCCCCCCACCTCCTGGACCACCTCCCTCCCCCACCCCGCACCCCCCGCCACGCCCTCCCCACCACGTCGGAAACGCCCACATCCGGGACGCCCGCGTCGGGGACGCCCATGTCGGGGACGCGCACCTCGGCGGCGCTTGGAGGCGGGGCGGGCGAGGGCTCGGCACGAGAGGGCGATCGAGAGGACAGGGTGCGGAGGGACTGGCCGAGAGGCGGTGCCCCCTCCTGGCGACCCGGCAGGAAGCACGCGGGCGACCTGGGAGCAGCCACCGCACGGACCACCCACCACGCGATCCCGGCCGAGGAGGCCGTGCACACCGTCCCGGGCCGCGAGGTGCTCGACGTCGAGACCCACGCGGGCACGAACGCCAGACCCATGACCGAACAGGCCACCCGGCACAGCGGCGCATCCCGCCCGACGCCCCCCACGAGACCGTACTTCGCCCCCGACGAAGGAACCACCCCGGAGCCCCCCAGCTCCGACCAGGGCGCCATGCCGTCGCCTACGGACCGCCGCTCCAGCCCGCCCCAAGCCCCCGACCGAGACCCGGGCCCCGGCCGCTCCAAGACCCCGCACACCAACGTCGGCCCCCGTCCGGGCCTGGACCCTCCACCGCCAGCGCCGCCCCACCCGAGCCTCGCCCACCGGATACCGGCCCAACCGGGCCCGCCACCACATCCCTCACCCCAGCGCGACCACACGCCGCGGGGGACGGCCCAGCCCCGCCCCGGCCGAACCCCGGCCTCACCCGACACCGCGCCACAGGGGCCCGCCCACCCGGACGCCACGCCCGAGCAGGCGAATCAGCCCTGGTCCGGCGGAGCCACGGCCCCACGCGAGCCGGCCCTGTACCGCCCCGGCCTGGACGCACCACCACAGAGCGACCAGCCCCACGACCAGGGCTCTCGGCACGCGCGAGGCACTCGCGAGCCCCAAACCAGACGCGACCGCACAACCGAATCTCGAACCAGGGCCGGAGCCGGAGCCGGAGGTGGGGCCGGGGCCGGAGCCGGAGGGGGCGGCGGGGCCGGAGCCGGAGGGGGCGGCGGGGCCGTGGCGGAGAATGAGGGGGCGAGCGGAAACGGGGTGGCGTCGGAGCGGCTGGGAGGCGTCGCCGCGGGCTGGTCCTGAGCCGGGAGGTGCTCGGCGGAGATCGCGCGACGTCGAGCGAGCCCCGCAACGCCTGAGCGCCCCCTGTCCGCAGCCTCCACAAGCCTTCGCGCCTCCGGGGAGGACGGAGGGGCCCGTGTGGGTGAGGGAGGTCAGGGGGAGCGGGGGTGCCAGTCGCCGCGGTCCAGGTCCAGGTTTTCCGGGGTGTGGAGGCGGACCATCGTGCGGGCCACCCCCGGCGGTACGCGGTGCGGGGTCAGGAACGACACCGACACCATCACCGTGAACGCGATCGGCACCGTCCAGGCCGCCGGCTGGGCCAGCAGCGCCCCCGGCAGCCCCTCGTACGGCCCCCCGGTGATCGTGGCGAGCACGGCCGCGCACGCCAGCCCGCCCCCCACGAACAGCCCCGCCAGCGCCCCGGTCGTGGTGAGCCGCCGCCACCAGATGCCCAGCACCAGCAGGGGGCAGAACGACGAGGCGGCCACCGCGAACGCCAGCCCGACCACGTCCGCGACCGGCAGCGCCCGTGCCCACAGCGCCAGCGCCAGGGGCACCGCGACCGCCATGAGCGTGGCGATGCGGAACGAGCGCACCCCGCCCTTCAGCAGGTCCTGCGCGATCACCCCGGCGACGGACACGGTCAGCCCGGACGAGGTGGACAGGAAGGCCGCGAACGCCCCGGCCGTCACGAGGGCGGTGAGCAGGTCGCCGAGCGTGCCGCCGATCATGCGGCTGGGCAGCGTGAGCACGACCGCGTCGGTACGCACGAGGTCGGGGGCGTAGAGGCGGCCGAGCCAGCCGTACAGGGCGGGCAGCAGGTAGAACGCGCCGAGCAGGGTCAGCACGACCAGCGTCGTACGGCGGGCGGCCCGGCCGTCGGGGTTGGTGTAGAAGCGCACGAGCACGTGCGGCAGGCCCATCGTGCCGAGGAAGGTGGCCAGGATCAGCGAGTACGTCGAGTAGAGCCCGTACTCCTTGGCCCCGGCCAGCGGCATCTGCCAGGTGGCGGCGTCCTGGACGCTGAGGGCGGGCGCGCCGTCGCCCTTCCAGGCCAGCAGCAGGAACACCAGCGGCACGGCCAGGGCGGTCAGCTTGAGCCAGTACTGGAACGCCTGCACGAACGTGATCGACCGCATGCCGCCGGACAGCACGTTCACCGCCACCACGCCGGCGACCAGCAGCCCGCCGGCCCACACCGGCGCGCCGGTGATCGTGCGCAGCACCAGCCCGGCGCTCTGGAACTGCGGCATCAGGTACAACCACCCGATCAGGACGACGAGCACGCTGGCGGTCCTGCGTACGGTCATCGACTCCAGCCTGGCCTCGGCGAAGTCGGGCAGCGTGTACGCCCCCGAGCGCCGCAGCGGCGCCGACACCAGCACCAGGAGCACCAGGTAGCCGCCGGTCCACCCGACGGGCAACCACAGCATGTCCACGCCGTAGGACAGGATCAGCCCGGCGACGCCGAGGAAGGAGGCCGCCGACAAGTACTCGCCGCCGATGGCCGAGGCGTTCCACAGGGGGCTGACGGTCCTGGAGGCGACGTAGAAGTCGGAGGTGGTGCGGGAGAACCTGATGCCGTACGCGCCGATGAGCACGGCCGCCGCCATCACGACGACCACGGCGGCGAGGCTCACGAGGGGCCCTTCGCGCCGGTCACCGGCGTTCCACCAGCTCGGCGAAGTGGCGTTCGTTGCGCTCGGCCTGGCGGACGTACAGCCAGGCGCCGATGACGAAGGCGGGGTAGATCAGCCCGGCCAGCACCGCCCACGGCAGGGGGACGCCGAGGACGTCCACCTCGCGCAGCTCGGGGATGAGCAGGAACAGCAGCGGCAGGCCGCCGACCACGCAGGCCAGCACGGTGCAGACGAACAGGGCGAGCCGGAACTGGGTGCGCAGCAGGGAGCGCATGTAGACCTCGCCGAGGCGGGTCTGCTCGTCGATCTCCCTGGTGGCCGGGTAGCGGGGGCGGCGGGCGGCGGCGGTGCGCGGGCTGGTGACGCTGACCCGGCGCGGCGTCTCGGAGCGGCGGAAGGCGTCCATGCGGCGGGCGGCGTCGGTACGCGGCGATCCCGCGGGGCGCCCCGGACGGGGATCGGAGGTCATTCCGGCCTGCCCTTCCTGGCCCGGCGGACCAGCAGGTCGCGCAGCTCGCGGGTGTGCCGCCGGCTCACCGGGAGCTCGGTGTCGCCGACCCGGACGCTGCACCGGCCCGAGTCGATGTGCAGTTCCTCGATGTGCCTGACGGCGACCAGATGGCTGCGGTGCACCCGGACGAACCCGGCCGGCGCCCAGCGTTCCTCCAGCGTGGCGAGCGGGATGCGGACGAGGTGGCTGCCGGTCGCGGTGTGCAGCCGGGCGTAGTCGCCGTGGGCCTCCACGTAGAGCACGTCGGCGCTGGAGACGAACCTGGTCACGCCGCCCAGCTCGACGGGGATCGTGTCGGTCTCGTCGGTCTCGGCGGGCACGTCGGCCGAGACCGCCACGCGCCTGATGGCCTCGGCGAGCCGTTCGGGACGTACGGGTTTGAGCAGGTAGTCCTCGGCCTTGATCTCGAAGGCGTCCACGGCGTGCTCCTCGTACGCGGTGACGAACACGACCCGCGGCGGGTTGGCGAACTGCGACAGCAGCCGTCCGAGCACGACGCCGTCCAGCCCGCGCATGCGGATGTCGAGGAAGACGGCGTCGATCGGGCGGCCCTCGGCGATGCCCCGGTCCAGCAGGCGCAGCGCGGCCGCCCCGTCGCGCGCCGTCATCACCTCGCCGATGCGGGCGTCGGCGCGGAGCAGGTAGGACAGGTCCTCCAGCGCGGGTAGCTCGTCGTCCACCGCCAGGACGCGCAGCCCGGTCACACGTGACTCCTCACACCTCGAATGCCTTAGACAGTGATGAAACCGGTACCAAAC
This sequence comes from Nonomuraea sp. NPDC052265, assembly GCF_044547985.1. Classification (NCBI taxonomy): domain Bacteria; kingdom Bacillati; phylum Actinomycetota; class Actinomycetes; order Streptosporangiales; family Streptosporangiaceae; genus Nonomuraea; species Nonomuraea sp. NPDC052265. The sequence continues at coordinate 764,376 of NZ_JBIUBJ010000002.1, read as the reverse complement.
GTCAAGGCCGTCACGGCAGGGTCACAGGTGGGGCAGGGGTGGGGTCGGGTGTCGGCAGGTCAGCGGGCCGAGACGCCGGGGTGGTACTTGGGCAGGCGCACGTTGACCTTCGTGCCCGCGCCCGGACCGGTCTCGACGACCAGGCCGTACTCGTCGCCGTAGACCTGGCGCAGCCGTTCGTCGACGTTGGCCAGGCCCACGCCGCCGGTGGGGGCGATCTCGCCGGCCAGGATGCGGCGCAGCCGGTCGGGTTCCATGCCGAGCCCGTCGTCCTCGACGCTGATGCGGCACTCGGCGCCGGCGTCCTCGGCGATGATCGTGATGCGGCCGACGCCGTTGCGGCTCTCCAGGCCGTGCCGTACGGCGTTCTCGACGAGCGGTTGCAGGCACAGGAACGGCACCGCCACCGGCAGCACCTCGGGCGCGATGCGCAGGGTGACCTGCAACTGGTCGCCGAACCTGGCGTGCTCAAGGGTGAGGTAGCGCTCGATCGAGTGCAGTTCCTCGGCCAGCGTGGTGAACTCGCCGTGCCGCCGGAAGGAGTAGCGGGTGAAGTCGGCGAACTCCAGCAGCAGCTCGCGGGCGCGTTCGGGGTCCGTACGGACGAAGGAGGCGATCGTGGTGAGCGAGTTGTAGATGAAGTGCGGCGAGATCTGCGCGCGCAGGGCCCGGACCTCGGCCTCCATGAGCAGCGTGCGCGAACGGTCGAGCTCGGCCAGCTCAAGCTGGGAGTTCACCCAGCCGGCCACCTCCTGCGCGGCCCTGACCAGGCCGGCCGAGGCGTTCTGCCCGTAGGCGGCCAGCGCGCCGACGAGCCGGTCGTCGGTGGTGAGCGGGACGACGACCGCGTGCCGGATCGGGCATTCGAGCAGCTCGCAGTCGATGGTGAGCACCTGGGTGCGGCCGTCGGCCAGGGTCGCGGCGGCGTGCTCGAACGCCTGGGCGGCGTGATGGTCGCCGGCGCCGTCGTAGACGAGCAGGCGCTCGCGGTCGGTGATCGCGAGCGCGGCCGAGCCGAGCAGCGCGCGCAGGTGGCGGGAGGCGCGCTCGGCGCCCTCGGCGGTCAGCCCGGCCCGCAGCGGCGGGCCGGCCATGGAGGCGGTGTGCAGGGTCTCGAACGTGGCCCGCTCGGCCGGGCTCGTGCCCAGCTCGCGGCGGCCCCGCATGACCCGCCAGAGCACGATCGCGGGCACGCCCACGAGCACGGCCACGACGGCGACGCCGACCAGGTACTCCACGCGGCCCGAGCCTAGCGCCCCCCGCCCGCGGCCCTCCCCCCGCCGCCCTCCCCTACTCCGCCGCCAGCGCCTTGGCGACGGCCGCCGCGTACGACTCGGCCTCCTGCGCGGACTCGTACGTGGTGCGCGGCCAGAAGAAGCCGCGCAGGCCGTCCTTGCGGTTGCGCGGCACGACGTGCACGTGGAGGTGCGGCACGCTCTGGCTGATCCGGTTGTTGATGGCCACGAACGTGCCGGCCGCCTCCAGCCCCTCCTCCACGGCTCTGGACATGGCCTGGACCCGCGCGAAGAACGGCCCGACGTCGGCGAGGTCGGCCAGCGTCTCGACGTGGACGCGGGGCACGACGAGCACGTGTCCCTTGAAGACCGGCCGGGTGTCGAGGAAGGAGACGGCCACCTCGTCGGCGCTCACCACGTACGCGGGACGCTCGCCCGCGATGATCTCGCAGAACAGGTCGGTGCTCACCGGCCGACCTTATCGGCGAAGGCCGTCCAGCTCGTCATGTTGGGCGCCGTCCACTCGGTGGGGGCGTGCAGGAAGTGCTCGCCGACGCGGTCGCGCAGCCGCTGGGGCACGTCGGCGACCTTGGCGCCCCTGCAGTGGTAGACCAGCCCGCCCGGCCGTTGTCCCATGGCCATCCAGGGCAGCCAGGGCGAGACCCGGCACCAGGAGAAGACCGCCGGGACGTCGGGCATCCCGGACTCGACGTCGGCGGCCGCGGCGAAGAACTGGAACAGCTCCAGCGCCCGGTACGTGTCCCGCGCCGAGTTCTCCGGATATTTCGCGACAGGCAGCGGCGAAGGGTAGGAAAGGCGGATATCAGCGTTGAACACCACCTGCTCCCCCAACCGCGTCACCGGCACCGGATACGCCCCGAGCCGCTGGTTGACCGGGTCGTTGAAGACGTGCAGCACCTCGACGGACCGCCCGGTGAGCGGGTTGTCCCACACGTCGAGCGGTTCCCTGGTCCTCGGGTCGAGGTAGAGCGCCGCCTCCCTGGTCAGCAGCTCCCAGCCGCCGTCCGCCGGACGCGCCCGCGCCACGTTCAGCCCCTCGAAGCCGAACAGGTGGTGGGGGCCGCCGTCGTCCTGCCAGCCGTAGACGTCGCCGGTCCAATACGAGATCGTCTCGGCGCCGTCGGCCGAGGCACGCACCCGGATGAAGTCCATGATCCGGAGCTTACCCCTTGCTTAGAGACAGCATGTTGCTATCTTTGGAGACATGGTGTCGCTAAATGAGCGGACCCGGCAGAGCTGGCTCCCGCTGTTCGTGCTCGGCGTCGGGATGTCGATGATCATCATCGACGCGACGATCGTGAACGTCGCCGTCCCCGCGATCATGGGTGATCTGGGACTGTCGGCCACGGACGTCGAATGGGTGAACTCGATCTACTCCCTGGCCTTCGCCGCCCTGCTCATCCCCCTCGGCCGGACCGGCGACGTGCACGGCAGGCGCCGGATGTTCGCCGTCGGGCTGATGGTGTTCCTGGCCGCGAGCATGCTGGCCGCCTCGGCGCCGACCGGCGCGCTGCTCATCGCCGCCCGCGTGGTCCAGGGCGTCGGGGCGTCCATGGTCGTCCCGATGACGCTGGCGATCATCAACTCCCTCTACACGGGCTCGCGCCGGACGATCGCCTTCGCCGTCTGGGGCTCGATCATCGGCGGCATGGCCGCGCTCGGCCCGCTGCTCGGCGGCTGGGTGGTGACCGACTTCGGCTGGCGCTGGGCGTTCTGGGTGAACCTGCCGATCGGCCTGCTCGTGCTGCTCGGCACGGCCAGGGTCCCCGAGTCGAAGGACCCGGCGGCGGGCGGCTCGGACGTCCCCGGCGTGCTGCTGTCGGTGATCGGCCCGGCCGCGCTGGTGTTCGGGCTGATCGAGGGCCAGCGTTACGGCTGGTTCACGCCGACCGGCGAGGCCACCCTGTTCGGCTGGACCTGGCCGCTCGGCGGCGTCTCGCCGATCCCGTTCGCCTTCGCGCTCGCGGCGCTCGCGCTGGCCGCGCTGCTGCTGGTCGAGCGCTCCCGGGCGCGGGCCGGCCGCCCGGTCGTGCTGGACCTGTCCCTGTTCTCCATCCCCTCCTTCAGGTACGGCGGCGCCGCCGCGATGATCATCACCCTCGGCGAGTTCGGCCTGATCCTGGTGCTGCCGCTGTTCCTCCAGGCGGCGATGGGGTTCACGGCGTTCACCACCGGCCTGATCATCGCCTCGCTGGCCGGGGGCACGTTCCTGGCGGGCGGCCTCGTCCCCCGGCTCAACCTGGCCCCCAGGCTCATCGTGCGGCTGGGGCTCGTCCTGGAGGCCGTCGGCGCGATCGCGATCGGCCTGGCCGTCTCCCCCTCGCTCGGCCCGTGGACGCTGGTCCCCTGGCTCGTCCTGTACGGCGTCGGCGTCGGCTTCGCCTCGGCCCAGCTCCCGAACGTGATGCTCGCGGACGTGCCCGCCCGCCGCTCGGGGGTGGCCTCCGGCCTCCAGAGCGCGATCCGCCAACTGGGCGCCGCCATCGGCATCGCGGTGCTGGGCGCCGTCCTGGTCACCGGCCTGGACGCGGCGATGGCCGAACGCCTGCCGGACGAGCCCGCCCTCGGGCACGCCGTACGGGAGAGCGGCGGCGCGGCCATCGCGGCCATCAGGGAGCCCGCCGCCCACGCCGCCGCGGTCGCGGCGGGCGCGGACGCCACCCGCCGGGTCACGATCGTGACCGGCATCGTGCTGTTCGGCGGCGTCGGGGCGACGTTCCTGCTGCCCGATACTGGGAGGAGACGACGCGAGGAGGAGTGAGTCCGGTGCCGAGGATCAGCGCGGCCACGGTGGCCGACCATCGGGCCAGCCAGCACGCGGCCCTGCTGACGGCCGCCATGGAGATCCTGGTGGCCGAGGGCCCGGCCGGGCTCACCCCCGCGGCCGTGGGCGCGCGGGTCGGGCTGGCCCGCTCCAGCGTCTACCGCTACTTCTCCTCCACCGCCGACATCCTGGCCCAGCTCGTGGAGGACGCGATCCCCCGGTGGGCCGGCCAGCTCGTCACGGCCACCCGCGACGGCGGCCTGGAGGAGCGGGTGCGCGCCTTCGGCGCCGTGTCGCTGGCGTTCGTGACCAGCCCCGACTACGCGCTGCTGCGCGCGGTGGCCTCGGTCGACCTGCCCGGCGAGTGCCAGGACCGGCTCGACCAGCTGCACGAGACGATGATCGAGCCGCTGCGCGGCCTGCTCGCCGAGGCCGGACAGCCGCATCCCGACCTGGTGGCCCACCTGGGGTGGAGCATCCTGGGCGAGGGCCAGCGCCGCCTGGCCACGAGCGCCGACGCCGACGCCGAGGTGGTCACCGCGACCACGCTCGACGTGTTGTGCCGCGCCGTGCTCAGCGCACGGTGATCTCGAAGACCGCCTCGCCCGACTGCCGCCTGCTCTCCTCGTCGGGCGGCGTCGAGCCCTGGCCGCACCGCCAGCAGTCGCGCAGCGTGATCTCGGCGCTGCCCGGGCTCTTGGTGTTGAAGACGAAATAGGCGGTGCCGCCGCTGCCGGGGCCCTGGCCGGCGCTCTTGCGCTCCTCGCTGATGTAGGAGGCCACCTTGGCGTCGGGCACCGCCACCAGCCGCCAGTCGTCGCCCACCGACGGGTTGTCCGGCACGGCCAGCGAGAACCGCTGCCCGGCGCGCAGCTCGGCGCGCACGGTGGTGCCCTTGGCGCCCTTGACGACCGTGCCGAAGTCGCTGACCGCCGAGCCGTCGCCGCAGCCGGCCACCAGGCCCGATGTCAACCCCGAGGTCAGCAGGGCGAGTGCGGCGACGACGGTCCTCCCACGCTTCACTCCGGAAGGCTATCCTCCTTCGGCGGGTCCCGGGGCTCCACGTACGGCTCCTGCCCGACGGGCTCGCCCTCGGCGATCTGGCGTTCCCTGATCAGCTCGGCGTCCAGCTCGGCGCCCAGCAGCAGGGCCATGTTCGACAACCACAGCCAGATCAGGAACACCACGACACTGGCCAGAGTGCCGTAGGTCTTGCCGTAGGAGCCGAAGGTGGCCACGTACAGGGCGAAGCCGCCGGAGACGACGACCCAGAGCACCACCGCGAGCAGCCCGCCGGGGGTGATCCAGCGCACGCCCGGCTGGCGCACGTTCGGCGCGGCCCAGTAGAGCACCATGATCAGCCCGGCCGCGACGAGCGCGAGCACCGGCCATTTCAGGATGTCCCAGGCGGTGACCAGGGCGCTGCCCAGGCCGAGCGCCCTGCCGACGGTCCTGGCCAGGTCGCCGGTCAGCGCGACGGAGATCGCGCCGAGCGCCAGCAGCACGGTGGCCAGCACGGTGAGCCCGATCCGGAGCGGGGTCACCTTCCAGAACGGGCGTCCCTCGTCGATGTCGTAGATGGTGTTGCCGGCCCGGATGAAGGCGCCGATGTAGCCCGACGCCGACCAGAGCGCGACCAGCAGGCCGATGATCGCGACCAGGCCGGCCGAGGCCGCGTTCTGCTGGACCGACCGAACGCCGCTCACGATCAGGGAGCGCACCTCGTCGGGCGCCAGCACCACGAGGTTGCCGACCAGCGTGGCGGTGTCGCGCCTGCCGAGCAGGCCGAACACCGACACCAGGACGATCAGCGCGGGGAAGATGGACAGGACGGCGTAGTAGGTGAGCGCTGCCGCGAGGTCCTGGACCCCGTCGTTCCGGAACTCGACGACGGTCCGTTTCAGGACGCTCCACCAGGCCCTGCGCGGCAGTTCCGCGGGTCTCTCGGGGGAACGCACGCCTACTTCGTCCTGCTGCGCTTCCTGAGGCTCCGCACGATGAGGGCGGTCACCGCCGCCGCCGCGGCCAGCAGCAGCACGGGCCGTTTCCGCGCCCCGGTGGCGGCGTCCTTGACCTGGTGGGGGGTGGCCTCGCGGACCTTGCCCGCGACCTCTTCGGCCATGCCCTTGGCCGTGCCGGTCACCTCGGCGGCCTTGCCCTTGGCCACCCCGGTCACCTCGGCGACCTTGCCCTTGGCCGTGCCCGCCGCCTCGGCGGCGCGGCCCTTGAAGTCGGCCTTGTGGGCCAGGGCGCTGACCGTGTCGCCCAGTTCGTTCCTGGTCTCCTTGATGCTCTTTCGCACGTCGTCCTCTTCCTCGTCGTCGTCCTCCCCGCGTCCCCCGGTCACCGACTCCTCCTCGACCGCGCGGCTCTCCACCGCCTCGGTCCGGTCGTCGGGCACGGGGGTCTCGGGGATGAAGGTCTCGTGTTCCTGCCGGGCCAGCTCGGCGCGCCTGGCGTTCTCCGCCGCGCCGGGTCTCGTCGGGGGCACGTTGATCGACTCGCGTTCGGTCGGCGTGCCGACGGTCGCCCTGCGGGCGCCCACGTCACCGGCGTGCTGCTCGCTGTATCCGGGGTCCGTCTCGCTCATCGCCGTGCCCTCTCCTTGACCATGTCGATATCGGCCTTGACGCTCGCGATGGTCTCTTCGGGGACCGGCGGCGTGGCCTGTTTCACCTGGTTCTTGCCGGTCAGGCCGAGCAGGGCGGCGGCGATGAGCAGAGCCGCCCCCACGATCGCGGCGGCCACCCACCCGGGCATGACCAGAGCGAGGAGCAGGACGACGGCGGTCACCAGCGCGGCACCGCCGAAGAACGCGGCCATCCCGGCCGCGCCGAACAGCCCCGCGCCGAAGCCCGCGCGCTTGCCCTTCTCCGCGAGCTCCAGCCTGGCCAGGCGCAGCTCGTCCTTGACGAGCCTGGCGACCTGGTCGGAGAGATCACTGACCAGCTTGTGGGTATCGTTCACGACGTCGCCTCCTCCGATGAGGAAGGCGACTACCCAGCTGACCGCCTGTTATTACCTCTTGGCCGCCTTCAGCAGGAACCCGAGGACGGACACCACCGGCGACTTGGGCACGTCGCACCAGTTGTCAGGCTGCTTCGGCCTGCTCCACGGAGAGGGGAGCTCGCACGAGGGAGCCTGCGGCTCAGGCCGCTCACACCACGATCCGGGAGGATTCATACCCCCATGGTACAACTTCGGGTTCGGCCGATCCGAGCTCCGGGACCCGGCCGCTCGGCGCGCGGCGGTAACCTGCCCGGGTGCTGGTACACGGGGTTTGGGCGGGCGACGGGCTCGCCTTCTGGGGGGAGGATCCCGGTCGAGCGGGCGCCGCCGTGCCGCGCGGAGCGGGCGCGCGGCCCCATCCGTTCGCCGCGTCCCCGGCCGAGCTCGCCGGCGCGCCGGGGCTCGGGGTGGCCGGGCCGCCGTCCAGGGTGCTGGAGCTGCTGCTGCCGGGGTCGGCCAAGGGACCGCTGCCCTCGCCTGAGACGGGGCTGCTGACGGAGGTGGTCCGGCCGCGGCTGCTGTCGTGGGAGGTGCCCGCGGTCGTCCTGCCGCCCGCCGAGACACTTCAGGCGCTGGAGGAGCACCCGGACGAGGCCACCGCCACCGTCCGCCACTGGGCCGCCGTCGCCGCCCTCGCCCGCGACCTGGTACGCCGCGGCCGGGTCATCCCCCAGCTCGTCCCCGGGCCCCCCGAGAACGGCGGCGCGCTGGCCCTGTGGCGGCCCGTGCTGACCGGGGCCGACGCCGCCTACTTCCGCGACCTGGCGCTCGCCATGCCGCCCGCCTGCCGCACCTGGGCCGCCGAGCGGCCGGCCGCCGGCGTCCAGCTCCAGGCGCTGGAGGCGTTCACCGACGCCCTGGTCCGGCGGGCCGTGGCCGGTCCCCTGGCCGTCGGCACCCAAACGCCGCGGGAGCGGTGGCTGGCCGCGTTGACCGGCGACCCGGCCTGCCCCGACGACCCCGCGCTGCGCGAGGAGCTGGACCGCTGGCGGGCGGCCGTCACGGCGGCCGAGGGCGCCACCCGCGTGTGCTTCCGCCTGCTCGAACCGACCACGGGCGACGACTGGCGGGTCGAGCTGGCGTTGCAGGCCGCCGACGACCCCAGCCTGTACGTCCCCGCCGCCCGCGTCTGGAACGGCGAGAAGGGCCTGCCCGGACGGCCGGAACGCGAGCTGCTGGCCGGGCTCGGCCGGGCCGTGCGGCTCTACCCGGAGCTGGACCGGGCCCTGCGCGTCCCGGAGCCGAGCGAGCTGGCCCTCGACACGGCGGGCGCGTTCGGCTTCCTGCGCCAGGCCGCGCCGCTGCTCCAGGCGGCCGGGTTCGGGGTGCAGCTGCCGCGCTGGGCGGGCCGTACGCGGCTCGGGCTCAAGCTCACCACCAGGACCAAGCCGCAGACGGCGGCCGTCAGCCAGGGCTTCGGGCTGCGCGAGCTGGTCGACTTCCGCGTCGACCTGGCCGTGGGCGGGGAGACGATCAGCGAGGCGGAGCTGGCCGAGCTGGCCAGGCTCAAGGTGCCCCTGGTCCGGGTCCGCGGCCAGTGGGTGGAGCTGGACGACCGGCAGCTCAAGGCGGCGCTGCGGGCCGTGGAGGGGGTGCGCGCGGGCGAGGCGGCGGCGGCCGACCTGCTGCGCCACGTCGTCCAGGGCGACGACGAGCTGCCGCTGCTGGAGGTCGACGCCGACGGGGTGCTCGGCGACCTGCTGTCCGGGCAGGCCGAGCGGCGGCTCGTCCCGCTCGCGACCCCGGCGGGCCTCGACGCGGTGCTGCGGCCCTACCAGGAGCGCGGGCTGGCGTGGCTGAGCTTCCTGTCGGAGCTGGGCCTCGGCGGGGTGCTCGCCGACGACATGGGGCTGGGCAAGACGGTCACCACGCTGGCGCTGCTCGTCCACGAGCGGGCCGCCACGCCCACGCTGCTGGTCTGCCCGATGTCGCTGGTGGGCAACTGGCAGCGGGAGGCGGCCAGGTTCGCCCCGGGGCTGCGGGTGTACGTCCACCACGGCGCCGGCCGGGACGCCGCCCGCATCGCGGACGCCGACCTCGTGATCACCACGTACGGCACCGCCCACCGCGACCTGGAGACCCTGCGGGAGCACGAGTGGCGCAGGGTGGTGTGCGACGAGGCCCAGGCGATCAAGAACAGCGGCACCCTCCAGGCCCGCGCCGTACGGTCGATCCCCACGGACACCCGGCTGGCCCTGACCGGCACGCCGGTCGAGAACCACCTCGCCGAGCTCTGGTCGATCATGGAGTTCGCCAACCCGGGCCTGCTCGGGCCGCGTGCCCGCTTCCGCACCCGTTTCCAGGAGCCCATCGAGGCCCATCAGGACGAGCAGGCCGCCGAGGCGCTGAAGCGGGCGACCGGCCCGTTCATCCTGCGCCGCCTCAAGACCGACCGGTCCATCATCTCCGACCTGCCGGAGAAGATGGAGGTCAAGGAGTGGTGCCCGCTCACCCCCGAGCAGGCCACGCTCTACCAGGCCGTCGTGGACGACATGCTGGCCAGGATCGACGACAGCGAGGGCATCGAGCGGCGCGGCCTGGTGCTGTCGGCCATGGCCAGGCTCAAGCAGGTCTGCAACCACCCGGCCCACCTGCTCAAGGACGGTTCCCGCCTGGCCGGCCGGTCGGGCAAGCTGGCCCGGCTGGAACAGCTGGCCGAGGAGATCCTGGCCGAGGGCGAGAAGGCGCTGCTGTTCACGCAGTACGCCGAGTTCGGCACCATGCTCCAGCCCTACCTCGCCCAGCGGCTCGGCCGCCCGGTCCTGTGGCTGCACGGCGGCCTGCCCAAGAAGACCCGCGACCGCCTGGTGGAGCGGTTCCAGCACGACTCGGAGCCGATGTTGTTCCTGCTGTCGCTCAAGGCGGCCGGCGTCGGGCTGAACCTGACGGCCGCCAGCCATGTGATCCACGTCGACCGCTGGTGGAACCCGGCCGTCGAGGACCAGGCCACCGACCGCGCCTTCCGCATCGGCCAGCGCAAGAACGTCCAGGTGCGCAAGCTGATCTGCGCGGGCACCCTCGAAGAGCGCGTCGACCAGATGATCGAGCGCAAGAAGGCCCTGGCCGAGCGGGTGGTCGGCACCGGCGAGGAGTGGCTGACGGACCTGTCCACCGACGAGCTGCGCGAGGTGTTCCGCCTCACGGGAGGGGCCTGACCATGCCCGACTGGTACGACGGCGGCGGCCCCGTCGAGGTCGTGGGCGGCCTGCGGGCCCGCTCGCGGCGCGGCAGCATCGGCTCGGCCTGGTGGTCCAGGCGCTTCGTGGACATCCTGGAACGCGTCTGCGACAAGGGCCGGCTCGGCCGGGGCCGCGCCTACGCCCGCAAGGGCCAGGTGCTCTCGATCGACCTGTCCGCGGGGCTGGTGCGGGCGTCCGTCCAGGGGTCGCGGCCGGCCCCGTACGACGTCGTGGTCAGGATCGACGCCTACGGCGAGGACGTGTGGGCGCGGCTGGAGGAGGCCGTCGCGGCGCAGGCCGTCCACCGGGCCAGGCTGCTGGCCGGGGAGATGCCGGTCGAGATCGAGGAGCTGTTCGCCGCGCATGGCGTCGACCTGTTCCCGCGCGACCTCGACATGGAGTGCTCGTGCCCCGATTGGGGGTTCCCGTGCAAGCACCTGTCGGCCGTGCTCTATCTGCTGGCCGAGTCGTTCGACGACGACCCGTTCCTGGTGCTGGCCTGGCGCGGGCGCACCCGCGAGCAGTTGCTCGGCTCGCTGGCCGACGACCCGCCCGCGCCCGATCCGCTGGAGGTGGCCGACGTGCCGTTCGCCGACCGGCTGGCCGACTTCTACGCCCCCGGCGCCACCGCGCACCGCCCCGAACGCCGCCCGGCGGCCGAGGCGCCCGACCTGCTGCCGCGGGTCTTCCCGCCGCCCGCCGGCCTGGCGGACGCGCTCATCCCCGCCTACCGGTCTCTGGGCGGCGGCTGAGTCAGTTGTCCTCGAAGGAGTCGGGCACCATCACGCGCACGCCGTTGGGCACCACGCGCAGCGTGATGGGGGTGCGCAGGCGCACCTCGCCGTCGACGTCGGCGGCCATCGGCGGGTCGGTCTCCAGCAGCATCTCCCGGCCGACCACGAACGGGCCGCCCGCCAGGCTGCGCCAGCGGCCGGTGGTCGCCCGCAGCAGCGTCTCGCCGAGCAGGCGCAGCTTCTTGCCGGAGCCGAGCTGGTAGGCCACCAGCATGCCGTTGTCGATGCTGATGTCCTTGGCCACCTGCCAGCCGCCGTGGAAGCGGCCGTTGGCGATGTTGAGCTGGTGGGTGAGCAGCTCGTGCCGCTGCCCCTCGACGGTGATGTACGCCCGGAAGGGCCGGTGGCCCGGCAGGACGGTCAGCGCGGTCATCGGGTAGGCCGGACGGCCCACGATGCGCTTGAGCCACGGCTTGACCCGGCCGGCCACCTCGACCGAGACGCCGAAGCTGGCCAGGTTGGCGAAGGGCCGGTCGCCGGCCATGCCGAGGTCGATGTCGGCGACCTTGCCGGTGGAGAACACCCTGATGGCTCCGGCCAGGTCGAGCGGCAGGCCGAGGCTCCTGGCGAAGTTGTTGGTGGTGCCGAGCGGCAACACGCCGAGCGCCACGTCGCGGTGGGCGACGTGGCGCACGGCCGAGGAGAGGGTGCCGTCGCCGCCGCCCACGATCAGCAGGTCGGGGTCGGTGGCGAGGGCGGTGTCGAGCAGGTCGCGCAGCCGCTTGGGGTTGTAGACCGACAGCTCGGCCAGCGGCTCGAACCCCAGGTTGTGGAGCTGCTCGATGACCTCGAAGTAGTGGCGGCGGCCACGGCGTGAGCGAGTGTTCACCACCACCGCCACCCGGCGATCCCGCCGGATCGCCTCAGTGTGCTCGATCTTGGTGCGCAGTTCGCTCATGGTCATCAATCGTAGGTGCTGGATCCGCCGTTCCGTGCTGGAACGAGGGGCCGCCAGAAGACCGGCGGCCCCTCGTCACGCTACTTCTTCGGCGGGACGACCTGGACGATGGCGCCCAGGTTGCCCGGCAGCGGGCTGATCAGCTTGAACTGCACGCCCAGCGCCTTGCCCTCGTCGCCCGGGTTGCCCGTGCCGGCCACGTGGCCGTCGCCGAGGTCGGTCCCGTACAGCTCGGTGGCGGGGGTGCCGTCCAGGTGCACCACGCGGGTGCTGTACGGCTGGTCGCCCTTGCTCGGCACCACCGTGGAGGCGTCGAAGTCACGGTAGTAGAGCGAGCCGTTCTGCAACTCGAAGCCCGGGTACCAGGTCTTCGCGTCGGTGAAGTTCGGCACGCCCTTGAGCGCGGGGACGTTGGTGCAGTACTCGCTGAACGGCTCGTCCGGCGCCTCCAGGCACTCCTTCAACGGGTAGGTGTTGTTGAAGGAGAAGGCCGCGTTCGACGACTGCGTACGGCCTTCCAGGTTCTTGTGCCTGCTCGGGTCCTTCTGGGCGGCGGTGCCGGTGCGGCGCAGCGGGTCGTAGTGCGAGTCCACGACCAGCAGGCTGCCCTTGGAGCCGATGCTCGGCGGCAGGGCCAGGTTGTTGGCCAGCGAGTTGTTGGTGAAGGTCGAGTCGCGGTACCAGACCAGCAGGCCGGGCGCGTTGTACTTGACCTTCTCCACCTTCCACGCCCCGTCGCGGGAGTAGTTGGTGTCGTAGGCGTACTGCAGGCCCTTGTCGAAGCCGTCGAAGTTGCGCCACTCGGCGAGGTAGAAGCGGGAGATCTCGCGCGAGCCGTTGTTGACGGTCCAGCCCTGGCCGCTGGTGTTGGTGAAGGTGCCGCCGGTGGCCTTCCAGCCGTTGTCGCCGTTCTCGACGTCGTCGCTCCAGACGGTGGTGCCGCCGTTGGTGAGCGAGAAGTCGTCGGCGTGCCAGCCGCGCGGCTCGAAGGCGGCGTCGGTGTTGTAGGCCAGGCGCAGCTTGATCGACTGCCCGGCGTACGGCGTCAGGTCGACGTAGTCGTGCCGCCACTGGCCGCCGGTGTCACCGGTGAGGCCGTACTTCTTGTTGCCGAACGTCTTGAGGTTCTTGTTCGGGTCGGGGTAGCCGTCGGGCGTGCTGACCTCGTTGCCGGCCTCGTCGTGCACCTTGAGCTGGGTCCAGGTCTGGCCGTTGTCGGAGGAGACCTCCACGAAGCCGAAGTCCCAGTCCTGCTCGATCTCGTAGTTGTTCCACATCCAGAACCGCACGTCGGAGCCCGCGGGCACCGGGACGTCGCGGGTCAGGGTCTGGTTGGCCCAGTCCTGGTCCAGGTTCGACCACCAGGCCTTCGTGCCGCTGTGCGGGTCGATCATCTTCAGCGGCGTGGAGGCCAGGTTCACCCGGACGCCGTCCTGGGTGAGCTTGGGCGTGCGCGAGGACTGCCCGACCGTGACGAGCTTGGCGGCGTCACCCGGGTTGAACGTCTTCGGGTTGGCCCAGCCGAGCACCCACTTGTCCCACAGGCCCATGTGGGTGGGCATGGACTGGAAGATGGGGCCGGAGTGGGAGCCGCTGGACATCAGGTCCCAGAAGTCCACCGCGGAGCTGGCCTGGCCGCTGGTGTCGTACAGGTCGGGCAGGCCGAGGTCGTGGCCGTACTCGTGGGCGAAGACGCCGACGCCGGAGTCCTCGGGCTGCACGATGTAGTTGGAGATCTTCTTGTCGCTGCCCGGGATCTTGTAGCCGCCCGCGACCGCGCTGGAGTGCGCCCAGATGGCGTACGTGCCCTCGGCGCCGCCGTCGGAGGACTTGTCCTTGCCGGCGTGCACCATCACCAGGTGGTCGATGACGCCGTCGGGCTCGTCGAAGTTGCCGTCGCCGTCGGAGTCGGCCACGTCCTCCTGGTCGTAGTCGGCCCAGGGGAAGTTCGGCTGAGCCGCGGCCAGGGCGTTGACCGTGTCGATGGCGAGCTGGCCCGCGCCGGTCGGGTTGCTGGGGTGACCCGACATGTCCTGCGGCTGGCCGCCACAGGCCGCGGCGCCGTAGTACGCCTCGGAGTGCGGGGCCTTGACCCAGCCGACGGCCGAGCCGGTGACGGAGTAGGCGCCCTTGGACAGCTCCTCGTACATCTTCTTCATCGTGAAGCCGGAGATGTCGATGCCGGGCTTGCCGTCGCGGGGGTCCTTGAGGTCCTTGCGCACGCGCTCGGTGATGCCCGTGTCGCTGTAGAGCATCTTGTTGAAGTGGTCGGTGCTGAAGTCCTTGAGCCAGAAGGAGTTGTTGTCCTTCTGCGGCAGCGTCGCCGGGTCGGGGATGTTGTTGTGCAGCGGGCCGTTCTTGAGCGTGCCCGGCGGCTCGACCACGCAGTCGTCCGGCGGGCTGTCGGTCGTGCGCAGCCGGTTGAAGCCGGAGAAGTCGTCGTTCGCCTGCTCGTTGAACTCGACCAGGACGGTCAGGAGCTTGGCGGTCTTGACCTGCTTGGAGTTCTTGAAGATCCATTCAGCCGGGTTGCGGCCGGTCCTGATCGCCTGGTTCTCGCGGGCGGCGAGGACGCGGGCCGCGGCGGGGTTGCCGCTGACGAACTTCCTGTCGAACTTCTCCGCCGGCGAGAGCGAGCGGGCCTTGCCCTGGTTGAGGCCGGGCTCCTGCGGCTCCTTCTCGACCCGCGGGGGTGCGTAGTTGATGTAGTAGTCCGCCGCCGTGGGCTGGTAGTTGGCCACTGACGTGGCCTGGGCCGCGGGGACGGTCAGCGCGGCGCCGAGGAGGGCGACCGCCGGGAACGCGACTAACAGGCGCTTTGAGCTTGGCACCAGGTACCCTCTCTGCCCGGGGTCGCCGGGCGCATGGCCATAGGGTGTGCAATGCCGGACGCTAGAGGGTGGATAAACGGGTCGTAAAGTACGTTGTTGAAACGTGATCAAACTACGACATTTCAACCAGCAGAATTGCGGCGGCGGCGTTGCCCGCAATGGCTCCCCTAAACCGAACAATGCGATCATGAAACCCCGGATCGCGCGGGAAGGTCAGTCGGAGGCGAGCGCCGGAGGCGGCTCGGGGCCGGCGTCCCGCTCGACGGCGGGCGTCCCGTCCTCGTGCGGATAGTGCAGGTCGAACGCGGGCCGCTCGGAGCGGATCGGCGGCATGCCGGTGAAGTTGTGCCGCGGCGGCGGGCAGGAGGTCGCCCACTCCAGCGAGTTGCCGTAGCCCCAGGGGTCGTCGAGCGTGACCCTGGGCGCGTGCCTGGCCGTCTTGTACACGTTGTAGAGGAACGGCAGCGTCGAGGCGCCGAGCAGGAAGGCCCCGGCCGAGGAGACCTCGTTGAGCGCGGTGAAGCCGTCGGCCGCGCTGTAGTCGGCGTAGCGCCGCGGCATGCCGAGCTGGCCGAGCCAGTGCTGGACGAGGAACGTGGTGTGGAAGCCGACGAACAGCGTCCAGAAGTGCACCTTGCCGAGCCGGTCGTCGAGCATCCTGCCGGTCATCTTCGGCCACCAGAAGTAGAAGCCGGCGAACATGGCGAACACGACCGTGCCGAAGACCACGTAGTGGAAGTGGGCGACGACGAAGTAGGTGTCGCTGATGTGGAAGTCGAGCGGCGGCGAGGCCAGGATGACCCCGGTCAGCCCGCCGAGCAGGAACGTGACCAGGAACCCGACCGAGAACAACATCGGCGACTCGAACGACAGATGGCCCCGCCACATCGTGCCGATCCAGTTGAAGAACTTCACCCCGGTCGGCACCGCGATGAGGAACGTCATGAACGAGAAGAACGGCAGCAGCACCTGCCCGGTCGCGAACATGTGGTGCGCCCACACGGTCATCGACAGCCCGGCGATGGCGATCGTGGCCCCGATCAGGCTCATGTAGCCGAAGATCGGCTTGCGGCTGAACACCGGGATCACCTCGGTGATGATGCCGAAGAAGGGCAGCGCGATGATGTAGACCTCGGGATGGCCGAAGAACCAGAACAGGTGCTGCCACAGCAGCGGCCCGCCGCTCGCGCCGTCGAAGACGTGCGTGCCGAGCTTGCGGTCCGACTCCAGCACCAGCAGCGCGGCGGCCAGCACGGGGAAGGCCATCAGCACGAGCATGCTGGTCAGCAGGACGTTCCAGGTGAAGATCGGCAGGCGGAACATGGTCATGCCCGGGGCGCGCATGCCGATGATCGTGGAGATGAAGTTGACCGCGCCGAGGATCGTGCCGAGGCCGGACATCACCAGGCCCATGACCCACAGGTCGCCGCCGACCTGCGGCGAGTGGATGGCCGACGACAGCGGCGTGTAGGCGAACCAGCCGAAGTCGGCGGCCCCGCCGGGGGTGAGGAAGCCCGCCAGGACCATGAGCCCGCCGAACAGGAACAGCCAGTACGCCACCGCGTTCAGCCGCGGGAAGGCCACGTCCGGCGCGCCGATCTGCAGCGGCATGACCACGTTGGCGAACCCGGCGAACAGCGGCGTGGCGAACAGCAGCAGCATCACCGTGCCGTGGATGGTGAACAGCTGGTTGTACTGCTGCTGGGTGACCACCTGCATGCCGGGCTGCGCCAGCTCGGCCCTGATCATCATGGCCATGACGCCCGCGACCAGGAAGAAGCCGAAGGAGGTGATCAGGTAGAGGTACCCGATGACCTTGTGGTCGGTCGTCGAGAGCCAGGAGGCGATGACGGTCCCGGTACGGCGGCGCCTGACCTGCTCGATCGAGGTGTCCCGAACAGTCGTCACGGCTGCTCCCTCCTTCGCGGAGTTGTGCCTGCCCGATGCCGTCCATTCCACGCCGGCGATCGCCGGACGGGAAGCGCTTCTTTAGAACGTCTTTGAACCGGTGTCCCACATGCCGGGCGATTACCGGCTTCCCTGTGGATTTCTTCTATCCTTTGGACCGAACCGACTCGGAGGAGAGATCTCGTGACCGCACAGAGTGACTACGCCGCCCTTGTCCAGCGGGGGCTCTCGCTCGACCTCACCAGGGGCAAGCCGTCACCGCGCCAGCTCGATCTCTCCGACGGCCTGCTCAAGCTGCCTTCCTCCGTCAAGGCCGCCGACGGCACCGACGGCCGCAACTACGGCAACCTCCAGGGCCTGCCCGAGCTGCGCGAGATCTTCGCGCCGCTGGTGCAGGTGCCCGCCGGGCAGCTCGTCGTGGGCGGCAACTCCAGCCTGACGCTGATGCACGACACGATCGTGCACGCGCTGCTGTCGAAGGTGCCGGGGGCCGAGCGCCGCTGGGTCGAGGAGCCGGAGATCACGTTCCTGTGCCCGGTGCCCGGCTACGACCGGCATTTCACCATCTGTGAGCGGCTCGGCATCAAGATGACGGCCGTCCCCATGAACGCCGACGGCCCCGACATGGACGTCGTGGAGCGCCTGGTCGCCGCCGACCCGACGGTCAAGGGAATCTGGTGCGTGCCGAAGTACAGCAACCCCTCCGGCGTCACCTACGGCGAGGAGACCGTGCGCAGGCTGGCCGCCATGCCGACGGCCGCCCCCGACTTCCGGATCATGTGGGACAACGCCTACGCCGTCCACCACCTCACCGACACGCCGGACGAGCTGGCCGACCTGCTCGCGCTGGCGGCCGAGCACGGCAACGCCGACCGCGTGTTCGTCTACGCCTCCACCTCCAAGGTGACGTACGCGGGCTCGGGCGTGTCGTTCTTCGGCTCCTCCCCGGCGAACGTGGAGTGGTTCCTCGCCAACACCGCCAAGCAGTCCATCGGCCCCGACAAGCTCAACCAGCTCCGGCACGTCGAGTTCCTGCGCGACGCCGCGGGCGCGGCCGCGCACATGCGGCGGCACGCCGAGCTGATCGGGCCGAAGTTCGAGCTGGTCGACAAGGTGCTGACCGAGCGGCTCGGCGACCTGGCCACCTGGACCAGCCCGCGCGGCGGCTACTTCATCAGCCTGGAGGTGCCGCACGCCGCCGAGGTCGTGGCCAGGGCCAAGGCCGCGGGCATCGCGCTCACCCCCGCCGGCGCCACGCACCCCTACGGCCAGGACCCGGCCGACCGCACGATCCGCATCGCCCCCACCTTCCCCGAGCTGGAGGAGCTGGAGCAGGCCATCGACGGCCTGGCCGTCTGCGTCCGCCTGGTGGCGGAGGAGCGCGGCTAGATCGCCCGGCCCCTGAAGCCGAAGATGTACTCGCGCGTCTCGCCCGGATGGAACGAGACGCCGACCCCCGGCTCGAACGCGACGTTGTCGCGGGCGCAGTAGTACAGCCGTTGCCACACGGCCAGCGCCTTCTCCCGGGCCGGGGCCTCGGCGTGGTCGCGCCTGCGGGCGCCGCGCGCGCCGAGCACGAACAGCAGCCCGAGCCCCCAGAACAGCCCGGTGAGGCAGAACGGCGCGAGCAGCACCTCGCTCCACTGCGAGTCCTTGCCCATCGCGATCACCAGCGACACGACGAGATGCACCAGGGCCGCCACGCCGAGCATGATCCACCCCTGGTTCCTGGCCCAGGGCGTGTAGTGGCGGCTGGGGAACGACATCCACACCGCGAGCTGCGTACGGCTCATGACGTGCTTCGACGCGCCCATCGACGGCGCTGTCGGCAGGTCGGCGACCTCCCGCTGGCCGGGCAGCCTGACCCTTCCGATCCGGTATGTCGTCCCCGCGGCGACCGCGCCCGGAACCGAGACGAGCTGGTCAGCCTGCGTACATACCGGGCACCTGACTTCCACCCAGGGCAGTCTGGCCTTAAGGAACGGTCCGCGCAAACCGTAAGGTGCAGGTGTGAGACCGATTGATGCCCTGGTGAACTCCCTGTCCGAAGCTCGCGTGCTGACCGACCCGGACGTGATCGACTCCTACGCCCGCGACCGGACGTTCGTGGAGCCGGGCAAGCCGCTCGGCGTGGTGCTCGCCGCCTCCCGCGAGGACGTGGTGACGACCCTGCGGTGGGCCACCGAGCACCGGGTGCCGGTCGTGCCGCGCGGCGCCGGGACGGGCCTGGCGGGCGCGGCCACGGCCGGCGACGGGACGATCGTCCTGTCGCTGGCCAGGATGACGGCCATCAGGGAGCTCTCCCCCGCCGACGAGATCGCCGTGGTGGAGCCGGGCGTCATCACCGCCGACCTCGACCGCGCCGCCCGGGAGCACGGGCTCATGTACGCGCCGGACCCCTCGTCGTACGAGATCTCCACGATCGGCGGGAACCTGGCCACCAACGCCGGCGGCCTGCGCTGCGTGAAGTACGGCGTCACCAGGGACGCCACGCTCGGCCTTGAGGTCGTGCTGGCCGACGGGCGGATCCTGAACACCGGCCGGCGCACGATGAAGGGCGTCACCGGCTACGACCTGACCGGGCTGTTCGTCGGCTCGGAGGGCACACTGGGCGTGATCACCGCGGCCACCGTGCGGCTGCGGCGGGCGCCCGCCGCGCCGCCCGCGACGTTCGCCGCCGAGTTCGGCTCGCTGCGCGAGGCGGGCTCGGCCGTGTCGGCGATCATGGCCGCGGGCTGCCAGCCCTCGCTGATGGAACTGCTGGACCGGGCCACGCTGGAGGCCATCGACGACTGGCGCAACATCGGGCTCGAACCCGCCACGCAGGCCATGCTGATCGGCCAGTCGGACGCGACCGACGGCCAGGCCATGGCCGCCCGCATGGAACGGCTCTGCCTGGACAACGGCGCCTCGTTCGTGGCCGTCTCCTCCAGTCCGCAG
The DNA here is from genome assembly GCF_044547985.1 of Nonomuraea sp. NPDC052265. Lineage (NCBI taxonomy): Bacteria > Bacillati > Actinomycetota > Actinomycetes > Streptosporangiales > Streptosporangiaceae > Nonomuraea > Nonomuraea sp. NPDC052265. The sequence goes on along the minus strand of NZ_JBIUBJ010000002.1, from coordinate 744,797 downwards.
GAGACCGAGGAGTTGGTCGGGCTGCGCAGGATGGCCTACCAGGCCAAGGAGCGGCTGGGGGCGTGCCTGGTCGAGGACGTGTGCGTGCCACGCTCGGCGCTGCCCGAGATGATCACGGCGATCGAGGCGGCGGCGGACCGGCACGGCGTGCGCATCTGCACGGTCGCCCACGCCGGGGACGGCAATCTGCACCCGGTCTTCATCTTCGAGCACGGCACGGCCGAGCCGCCCGCCGAGGTGTGGGCCGCGGCCGACGAGGTCTTCCGGCACGCGCTGTCGCTCGGCGGCACGCTGACCGGCGAGCACGGCGTGGGCGTGCTGAAGCGGCGCTGGCTGGGGCTGGAGTCGGGGCCGGTGGCGACCGAGGTGCAGCAGGGGATCAAGGCGGTCTTCGACCCCTTGGGGATCATGAATCCGGGCAAGGCCATCTGAATTTGGCCAAGCCGTGACCTTGGGCTCCGGTACGGACACGAGCTGCGACGGAACGCTGACATCTTTCGTCAAAAGGGGAAGTTACTTCCACGTCCGGCAGACGCCCCACTTGTCACGCTGGTAGCGTTTTGCCCCATCTATTGGTTGTGATGGGGGTCCGACGTGAATCAGTTCCAGCCGTTGGCAGGGGACGACCCGCGGCGGCTGGGGGCGTACGACATCGTCGCCCGGCTCGGCGAGGGTGGTCAAGGCGTCGTCTATCTGGGCAAGAGCGACTCGGGGGAACAGGTCGCCGTCAAGCTGCTGCACCACGCCCTCGTGGCCGACGCCGACGCGCGGACCAGGTTCCTGCGCGAGGTGGCGGTGGCGCAGCGGGTCGCCCGGTTCTGCACCGCGCCCGTCCTCCACGCCGACCTGGACGGGAGCCGGCCGTACATCGTGAGCGAGTACGTGCCGGGGCCCTCCCTGCGCGAGCTCGTCATCAACGAGGGCCCGCGGCGGGGCGCGGCGCTGGAACGCCTCGCGATCAGCACGGCCACCGCGCTGGCGGCCATCCACCGGGCCGGGATCCTGCACCGCGACTTCAAGCCCGCGAACGTGCTCATGGGCCCCGAGGGACCGGTCGTGATCGACTTCGGCATCGCCCGCGCCCTGGACTCTCCGGGGGCCACGGCCACGGGGATGGCGATGGGGACGCCGTCGTACCTGGCGCCCGAGCAGCTCAGCGGGGCCGCCGTGTCGGAGGCCGCCGACGTCTTCGCGTGGGGCGTCACGATGGTGTACGCGGCCACCGGCAAGCCCGCGTTCGGGGCCGACTCGATCCCCGTGGTGATGAACCGCATCCTGAACGAGGAGCCGCAGCTCGGCGGGATGGAGGGCGAGCTCGGCGCGCTGGTGGGGCTGTGCCTGTCCAAGGACCCGGCGCAGCGGCCGAGCGCCGACGAGCTGATCGTCCGCCTCACGGGCCAGCCCGCTCCCAAGGCCGCCGTCGAGCCGGTCACCGGGGCCACCGCCACCCCCGCCGTCCCCCACCAGGCCGGCCCGCACGCGTCCGGGCCCGGACAGGACGCCTACCCCGGCCCCTGGACCCAGCCGTCCGGCCCCAACCCCGTCCCCCAGCAGGCGGGCCCCCACAACCGCCCCGGCGCCCCGCAGGGACCGGCGGGCGGCCCCGGCACGCCGGGCGGCCCCCACGCGGGCGCCATGCCCGCCGCTCCCCAGGGCGGCCCCCACCCCGGTGCGCCCCAGGGCGGCCCGCAGGGCGCGGCTGCGCACGGGCACCCGCACGGCGGCATGCCCGGCGGCCCGCAACCCGGACACCCGGGCGGACCCCAGGGACACCCCGGCGGACCTCAGGCGGGACACCCCGGCGGACCTCAGGCCGGGAACCCGGGGGCGACTCGGGTCGGGAGTGCCGGTGGTCCGCAGGGCGAGCCGTCCGGTAAAGCGCCCGACAAGCAGCGGCGGACGTTGACGCTCGCCCTCTCCGGCGCGGCCGCCGCCGCGCTGCTCGTGGTGGCCGGCGCCGTCGTCGTGCAGGCCAACAGCGGCACGGTCCCCGTGACCGCCACCGGCAACGCCTCCCAGAACCCCAAGGGCGACGGCCAGGGCGCCGGGCAGCCCGGCGAGCCGCCCACCGCCGAGGTGACCCCGGACCCGATCCTCACGGCGGAGACCGGCGAGCCCGTCCCCACGCTGGACGTCGGCCAGGCCGATCCGCCCAAGAAGGTCAAGCACACCGAGGACCCCGTCATCCAGGTCCCGAACCCGGTGACGAACGTGCCCACGACCCACCCCACCGTCAAGAGCAGCCCCACGGCCAAGCCCACCGCCACCAAGAAGAAGCCCACCGGCCTGATCGACGGCGAGGACGAGCCGACGCTCACCCCGACCCCCGGCCCGACGACCACGGTCCCGGGCCCGGCCAAGAAGCCGGCGACGACCAAGCCCACGACCAAACCCACCGCCACGCCCACCGCCACGCTCAAGCCGAACACCTACAACGTGGTGACCGTCTGCGGCTCGGGCTTCAAGGTGATCGACAAGCACGCGCTGGGCAGCTCGGCCACGATCTACCTGCTCTACAACACCAGCGCGGGCAAGAACTGCGTGGTCACGATGTCGAAGCTGGTCTATCCCGGCAAGGTCTCCATGAACGCCACCCTCCAGGTCCAGGGCGGCGCGAGCGGCGGCAACCCGGGCAAGTTCACCGCGTACGCGGGGCCGGTCCGGCTGGCGGCCGTGAAGAAGTGCGTGATCTGGGGCGGTTCGTGGAACTCGCTGAGCTGGAAGTCCGGCTGGAGCCACTGCACCTGACGCGACCGCGCGCGGCGGGACCCCTTCCTTCCGCGCGCCCCGGTCGCTACCGTGACTGACGTGATCGTCAGGTCCCTGACCCTGCGCGGCAAGCGCACGCGGGCCACGTTGCTCGCGGCCGGGCGTGAGGCGTTCGAGGAGCACGGGTACGACGCCGTGCGGATCGACGACGTGTGCGCGCGGGCGGGGGTCTCCCACGGCACCTTCTACACTTACTTCGACTCCAAGGAGTCGTTGTTCGGGGAGGTCGCGCAGGCGGTGGTCGGCGAGATGTTCGCGGCGAGCGCGGTCGGCGCGGCCGTCCCTGACGACCCCTACGCCCGCATCGAGGCCGCCAACCGCCTCTACCTGCGGGCCTGGGCGGCGAACTCGCGCCTGGTGCGCATGCTGGAGCACGCCGCCGACACCGAGCCCCGGTTCGGGCGGCTGCTGCTTGAACTGCGCGAGGCGTTCGTCCGGCGCGGCGCCGACGGGCTGCGCCGCCTCCAGGAGCAGGGCCTGGCCGACCCCTCGCTCGACCCGCGGCTGACGGCCGTCATGCTGGGCGGCATGGTCGAGCACTTCGCCCACGTGTGGCTGGACCTCGGGGAGCGGGCCGGCGAGCAGGACGCCGTCGACCACCTGACCCGGCTGTGGGCGCGGGCCATCGGATTGACGCCCACGTCGACTTCGCGACAGGAGGCCCCGTGATCAGGAGCCGGCTCGATCCGCGCGGCGCCGAGTACCTGGCCCGGCGCGAGGCCATGCTCGCCAAGCTGGCCGATCTCGACGCCGAGCACGCCAAGGCGGTGGGCGGCGGCGGCGAGAAGTACGTCGAGCGTCACCGCCGGCGCGGCAAGCTGCTCGCCAGGGAGCGCATCGAGCTGCTGGTGGACCCCGACTCGCCGTTCCTGGAGCTGTCCCCGCTGGCCGCGTGGGGCAGCGAGTTCCAGGTGGGCGCGGGCATGGTGACCGGCATCGGGGTGATCGAGGGCGTCGAGTGCCTGATCACCGCGAACGACCCCACGGTCAGGGGCGGCGCGTCCAACCCGTGGACGCTGCGCAAGTCGCTGCGCGCGGCCGACATCGCGCTCGCCAACCGGCTGCCGTACGTGAACCTGGTCGAGAGCGGCGGCGCGGACCTGCCGACGCAGAAGGAGATCTTCATCCCGGGCGGCCGGATCTTCCGCGACCTGACGCGGTTGTCGGCGGCCGGCGTCCCGACGGTCGCGCTGGTGTTCGGCAACTCCACGGCCGGCGGCGCGTACGTGCCCGGCATGAGCGACTACGTGGTGATGGTCCGCGACCGCGCCAAGGTGTTCCTCGGCGGCCCGCCGCTGGTGAGGATGGCGACCGGCGAGGAGTCCGACGACGAGTCGCTGGGCGGCGCCGAGATGCACGCCAGGACCAGCGGCCTGGCCGACTACCTGGCCGAGGACGAGCACGACGCGCTGCGCATCGGCCGGGCCGTCGTGCGCTCGCTCAACTGGCGTAAGCGGGGCGTGCGGCCGCTGCCCGCCCGCGAGCCCGTCTATCCGGCCGACGAGCTGCTGGGGATCGTCCCGGAGGACCTGAAGATCCCCTTCGACCCGCGCGAGGTGATCGCCCGGGTGGTGGACGCCAGCGAGTTCGAGGAGTTCAAGCCCCTGTACGGCCCGTCGCTGGTCACCGGCTGGGCGCGCGTCCACGGTTACCCGGTCGGGGTGCTGGCCAACGCGCGCGGGGTGCTGTTCAGCGCGGAGTCGCAGAAGGCCACCCAGTTCATCCAGCTCGCGAACCAGTCGCGCACGCCGCTGCTGTTCCTGCAGAACACCACCGGCTACATGGTGGGCAAGGACTACGAGCAGGGCGGCATCATCAAGCACGGCGCGATGATGATCAACGCCGTGTCGAACTCGACCGTGCCCCACCTGACCGTCGTCATGGGCGCCTCCTACGGCGCCGGCAACTACGGCATGTGCGGGCGCGCCTACGATCCCCGGTTCCTGTTCAGCTGGCCGAGCGCCAAGTCTGCGGTGATGGGCCCGGCCCAGCTCGCCGGGGTGCTGTCGATCGTGGGGCGGGCCGCGGCGCAGGCCAGGGGCCAGGTCTACGACGAGGAGGCCGACGCGGCGATGCGTGCCATGGTGGAGTCCCAGATCGAGGCGGAGTCGTTGCCGTTCTTCCTGTCGGGGCGGCTCTACGACGACGGGGTGATCGACCCCCGCGACACCCGTACGGTGCTGGGGATGTGCCTGTCGTCGATCAACAGCGCGCCGGTGCCGCCGGCGGCGGGGTTCGGGGTGTTCCGGCCGTGATCACCCGTCTGCTCGTCGCGAACCGGGGCGAGATCGCCCGCCGCGTCTTCCGCACCTGCCGCTCGCTCGGCCTCTCCACGGTCGCCGTCTTCTCCGACGCCGACGCCGGCGCGCCGCACGTCCGCGAGGCCGACCTCGCCGTACGCCTCCCGGGGTCCCACCCGGCCGAGACCTACCTGGCGGTGGACCGGATCATCGAGGCGTGCCGGGCCTGCGGCGCCGACGCGGTGCACCCGGGTTACGGCTTCCTGTCGGAGAACGCCGCGTTCGCGCAGGCCGTGCTGGACGCCGGGCTCACGTGGGTGGGGCCGCCGCCCGCCGCGATCGAGGCGATGGGCTCGAAGATCGCGGCGAAGCGGCTGATGGAGGAGGCCGGGGTTCCGGTGCTGCCCTCGCTCGACCTGGCCGCGCCGGGCGAGTTCCCGCTGCTGGTGAAGGCGTCCGCGGGCGGGGGCGGGCGCGGGATGCGGATCGTCAGGCACGCCGGAGAGCTGGCCGCCGAGGTGGAGTCGGCGCGGCGGGAGGCGGCGGCGGCCTTCGGCGACGGCGACGTGTTCGCCGAGCCGCTGCTGGAGGCCGCCCGGCACGTCGAGGTGCAGGTGCTGGCCGACGCGCACGGCACGGTGTGGGCGCTGGGCGAGCGCGAGTGCAGCGTCCAGCGCAGGCACCAGAAGGTCGTCGAGGAGTGCCCGTCGCCGGGGATCTCGGAGCGCACCCGCGAGCTGCTGTGCGCGGCGGCCGTGCGGGCGGCCCGCCGGATCGGCTACGTCGGGGTCGGCACGGTGGAGTTCCTGGTCAAGGGCGACCGGGTGGCGTTCCTGGAGATGAACACCCGGCTCCAGGTCGAGCATCCGGTCACCGAGCTGGTCTTCGGCGTCGACCTCGTACGGCTGCAACTCGAGGTGGCCGAGGGCGCGGCGCTGCCGCCGGAGCCGCCCGGCCCGCGCGGCCACGCGATCGAGGCGCGGCTGTACGCCGAGGACGCCGGTTACGTGCCGCAGACGGGCGTGCTGCGCCGGTTCGAGGTGCCGGGGGACGTGCGGGTGGACTCGGGCGTCGAGTCCGGGTCGGAGGTGTCGCCGCACTACGACGCGATGCTGGCCAAGATCGTCGCGTACGGGGCGACGCGGGCGGAGGCGGCGCGGAAGCTGGCCACGTCCCTGCGCCGGGCCCGGTTGCACGGCGTCACCACCAACCGTGACCTGCTGCTGGAGATCGTGACCAGCCCGGCCTTCCTGGCGGGCGAGACGAACACCGCCTTCCTGTCCCCCGGCGGCCCACTGTCGCCGCCGTCGCCGTTGTCGCCGCGGGCCGGCGACGGCGGGCTGCCGGCGCTGGCCGCCGCGCTCGCCATGGCCGCCGCGAACCGTCGCGACGCCCGGGTCCTGGCCGGGCTGCCCGCCGGCTGGCGCAACGTGCGCTCGCAGCCCGCCCGCGCCCGCTTCGCGGAGGCCGACGTCGTCTACGACCCGCTGCCCCCGGGCGTCGGCGTGGTCTCGGCACGGCCGGAGGAGGTGGTCCTGGAACGCGACGGCCTGCGGCAGACCTTCCAGGTCGCCCGGTACGACGGCGACGACCACGTCTACGTGGACTCCCCCATGGGCGCGGCGGTGCTGACGCCGGTACCGCGCCTGCCCGAGCCGGTCGAGCACGTCGCCCCCGGCTCGCTGCTCGCGCCCATGCCGGGCAGCGTGCTGCGGGTCGAGGTGGCCGAGGGCGACACGGTGGTCCAGGGCCAGCCGGTCCTGGTGCTGGAGGCGATGAAGATGGAGCATCGCATCGCGGCCCCGGCGGGCGGCGTGGTGTCGGACGTACGCGTCGAGAAGGGACAGCAGGTCGAAGCCGGGGCCGTGCTGGCGATCATCCAGGAGGAGGGCCCATGACGAGCCTCGTGCACAGGGAGCTGGCGGAGGGCGTGGCCACCGTCACGCTCGACTCGCCGGCCAATCGCAACGCGCTGTCCAGGCGGCTGCTGGCCGAGCTGGCCGAGCACCTGCGCTGGGCGCTGGCCGAGCCGGACGCCCGGGTGATCGTGCTGACCGGCACGGGCCGGGTGTTCTGCTCGGGCGCCGATCTGAAGGAGCAGCGCGGCGACCCGGACGCGCCGGTGACGGCGTCCTTCCCCGAGATCATGACGCTGCTCTGGGAGAGCCCGAAGCCGGTGATCTGCCGCCTGAACGGCACGGCCAGAGCGGGCGGCCTCGGCCTGGTCGCCGCGTGCGACTTCGCGATCGCGCCGGACACGGCGTCGTTCGCGTTCACCGAGGTGCGGCTCGGGGTGGTGCCCGCGATGATCTCGGTGCCCGTGCTGCGCAGGCTCGACCCGCGGGCGGCGGCCGAGTACTTCCTGACCGGCGAGGTGTTCGACGCGGCCACCGCGGCCCGGATCGGCCTGCTGACCAGGGCCGTCCCCGAGGGCGAGCTCGACACCGCCGTTCGCCACTACGCGGGGATGCTGGCCAGGGGCGGCCCGGAGGCGCTGGCCATCACCAAGCGGCTGGTGCGGGAGGTGCCCGCGGTGTCGTTCGAGGAGGGGCTGCGGCGGATGAGCGAGTTGTCGGCCGAGCGGTTCACCTCGGCCGAGGGGCAGGAGGGCATCGCGGCGTTCATGGACAAACGGCCGCCCAAGTGGGTGCCGTGATGGCGCTGCGCGTCGCCAATTGCAGCGGTTTCTACGGCGACCGGCTCTCGGCGGCCAGGGAGATGGTCGAGGGCGGCCCGATCGACGTGCTCACCGGCGACTGGCTGGCCGAGCTGACCATGCTGATCCTGGCCGGCAACCGGCTCAAGGGCCGTCCCGGCTACGCGCCCACGTTCCTGCGCCAGCTTGAGGACGTGCTCGGCCCCTGCCTCGACCGCGGCATCAGGATCGTCACGAACGCGGGCGGGCTCGACCCGGCCGGGTGCGCCGAGGCCGTGCACGAGCTGGCCGCCCGGCTGGGCCTGTCCCCCAAGGTCGCCCACGTCACCGGCGACGACCTCATGGGCCGCCCGCTCGACCTGGTCAACGCCGACACCGGCGAGCGCGCGCCGGCCGCGCCGCTGACCGCGAACGCCTACCTCGGCGGCCGTCCCATCGCCGCCGCGCTGTCGGCGGGCGCGGACGTCGTGGTGACCGGCCGCGTGACCGACGCCGCCCTGGTCACCGGCCCCGGCATCTGGCGGTACGGGTGGGGCCCCGGCGACCTCGACCCGCTGGCCGGCTCGGTCGTGGCGGGTCACGTCATCGAGTGCGGCTGCCAGGCCACGGGCGGCAACTACGCCTTCTTCCAGGACGTGCCCGACCTGGCCCACTGCGGCTTCCCCATCGCCGAGCTGCGCGCCGACGGCTCGTCCGTGATCACCAAGCATCCGGGGACGGGCGGCCTGGTCTCGGTCGGCACGGTCACCGCGCAGCTCGTCTACGAGCTGGGCGGCCCGCGCTACCTGGGCCCCGACGTGGTCGCCAGGTTCGACACGATCACGCTCTCGGACGACGGCCCCGACCGGGTGCTGATCTCCGGCGTCCGGGGCGAACCGCCGCCGGACACGCTCAAGGTCGCCGTCAACTACCCGGCCGGCTACCGCAACACGATGACGCTCGTCCTGACCGGCCTGGACGTCGAGGCCAAGGCGCGGGCCGCCGAGGAGGCCGTCTGGGCGCGGGTGCCACGCGAGACCTTCGACCACGTGGACGTGACGCTGACGGACGCGGGCCTGCTGCGGATCACCGTCATGGACGCCGACCGGCGCACGGCGGGCCGGGTCTTCTCCTCGGCCGTCGTGGAGACGGGCCTGTCCAGCTACCCGGGCTTCCACGGCCTCACCCCGCCGGGCGACGCCTCCCCGTACGGGGTGTACTGGCCGGTCCTGGTTCCGGCGTCGGAGGTGCGGCCACGGGTCTTCCTGGACGGCGTGGAGCTGCCCGCCCGAAAGGAGCCTCCGGTTCCCGCGGGCGGGCCGGTCCCGCCACCGGTCGGGCCGCCGGTTCCGGCGCCGCCCGGCGGGCCCACCGTGCGCCTGCCCCTGGGCCGGGTCGCGGGCGCGCGCTCCGGCGACAAGGGCGGGAACGCCAACCTCGGCGTCTGGGCCGCGACCGTCGAGCAGTACGCCTGGCTGGCCGCCACCCTCACCGCCGACCGGCTCAAGGTCCTGCTCCCGGAGCTGGCCGCCCACCGCGTCGACCGTCACGAGCTGCCCAACATCAGGGCGCTCAACTTCGTCGTCCACGGGCTGCTCGGCAGGGGCGTGGCGGCCAGTCCGCGTATGGACCCGCAGGCCAAGGCCCTGGGCGAGGAGCTACGCGCCCAGGTCGTCGACGTGCCCGCCGCCCTGCTCCCGCCGGGCGCGCAGGCCGAGCAGCCCGGCGCCTAGCAGGCCCGCGTCCACGCCGAGCGCCGAGACCCGTACCTCGGGCGCCGGGCGGAAGGCGAGCCGGGCGGCCAGCCGGGCCCGCAGCGGGGTCAGCAGGGCGTCCCCGGCCAGCGACAGGCCGCCGCCGACGACGATCACCGAGGGGTCCAGCACCAGCGTGTACGTGGCCAGGCCCAGCGCGAGCGCCTCCACGGCCTCCGCCCACACCCGGGCGGCCGGTTCGTCCCCCGCCGCGGCTCGGCGGACGACGTCCTCGGCGGAGGTCTCGCCGGCGCGGGCGGCGACGGAGGCGGCCGAGGCGTAGGCCGCCAGGCAGCCGCGCTGCCCGCACGGGCACGGGAGCCCGCCGGGGTGCACCGGGACGTGCCCGATCTGCCCGGCCCAACCGGCGGCCCCGCCGTACAGGGAGCCGGACAGCGAGCCGGACAGGACGACGGCTCCGGCGATGCCGGTGCCGATGGGCAGGTACAGCGCGTCGGCGGCGGCCGATCCGTAGGCCAGCTCCGCCTCGCCGGCCGAGCGCACGTCGTGGCCGAGGGCGAGCGGGAGCCTCCCGTCGGTGAACGCGGCGGCGGGGACGTCCCGCCAGCCGAACGCGGCCGAGAAGACCGCCCGCTCCGGCGTGACCAGGCCGGGCACGGCCAGGCCCACGGCCTGCGGGCGCAGGAGGGCGCCGGCGACCGTGCGCGGCTCGGTCAGGTCGGCGACGAAGGCGGAGATCGCCGCGATGACACGTTCCGGCCCCTCGATGCGGGGGGTGGGACGGCGTTCCCGGTAGAGGATGGTGCCGTCCTGGGCGATCAATCCGCCCTTCAAGGTCGTCCCGCCGACATCAATCGCCACAACACACTTCATCCACCCATATTCTCCCAGCGCGGGATGATGTCTGCCCATGACGCTGCGTCGCCTGACATCTGATGACCTGGAGGACTGCACCCGCCCGGCGACCCCGGCCGGCCTGGACACCATCCTCGCCCTGGACGCCGAGGTGTTCGGCACCGACCGCTCGCGGCGGTTCCTGCCGTTCATGCCGGCCCTGGGTTGACCGGGCCTCGAAGGCTCTCGTAGGTTGAAGCCCTCCAGAATATCGTTCTGTCAAAGGGCGGCCATGACCTCCACCCACATCGACGTCAGCGCCATCGACCTCGACGACCTCGGCGCGTGGATGGACGCCGAGGGGCTGCCGGGCGGGCCGATCACGGAGGTCGCGCCGGTCGCGGGCGGCACGCAGAACGTCATGGTCCGCCTCGAACGCGGCGGCCGGCCGTACATCCTGCGCAGGCCGCCCCTGCACGCCCGGAGCAGGAGCAACGAGGTGCTGCGGCGCGAGGCGCGGCTGCTGGCCGCGCTGAGCGGCACGGCGGTGCCCGCGCCGCGGCTGGTGGCCGCGCAGACCGCGCGGGAGCCGGTGTTCTACCTGATGGAACCGGTGGCCGGGTTCAACCCCTCGACCGGGCTGCCCGAGCCGCACGCCTCCGACCCCGCGATCCGGCACCGGATGGGTCTGGAGGCCGCCGTCGCGCTGGCCGAGCTGGGACGGGTCGATCCGGAGGTGCTGCCCGGCTTCGGCCGCCCCGAGGGCTTCCTCGAACGGCAGGTGCCGCGCTGGCTGAAGGAGCTCGACTCCTACGGCGAGCTCGACGGCTACCCCGGCCCCGACATCCCCGCCCTGGAGGCGACGGCCGGCTGGCTCACCCGCCACCGGCCGGCCACGTTCGTCCCGGGGATCATGCACGGCGACTACCACTTCGCCAACCTGATGTACGCCCTCGACGGGCCCAGGGTGGCGGCGATCGTCGACTGGGAGATGTGCACGATCGGCGACCCGCTGCTCGACCTGGGCTGGCTGCTGGCCACCTGGCCGGGCAACAACGGGCACGTGCCGGGGCTGCCGTCGGAGCGGGAGCTGGTCGCGTACTACGCGGCGCTGTCGGAGCGCGACCTGTCGGCGATCGACTGGTACGCGGTGATGGCCTGCTTCAAGCTCGGCATCGTGCTGGAGGGCACGCACGCGCGGGCGTTCGCCGGCAAGGCGCCCCGCGACATCGGCGACGTGCTGCACGCGACCACCCTCGGTCTGTTCGCCCGTGCCCACGACATCATGGAGGGCTTGTTGCGCTGAACCCGATGCGGGAAAAGGATCACGCCGGACGCCCAGATGCGTACAATTGCGCGCAATTGCATCTGGCATTCGGGGAAAGGATCGTCATGCGCATGCGGTTCCTCGGCTCCACTTCTGAGGCGGGCGCCTGCCCCACCTTGTACGAGACCGATCGCGGCACCATCGTCGTCCAGGGACTTCACGTCACCGACCCCGAGGCGCTCGCGGACCTCCGCGACGTGCTCGACGGCGAGGCCGCCGTCGAGGTGCCCCGCGAGCTCCTGACCGAGATCGCCCGCCGGGTGCTGCCCGACGGGTCAGCCGGCGCCCGGCCCACCAGCGACGGGACACCGTCGGCAACCGCTTGATCACGATTGCGCGGCTGGGCCTGGCATGATCGGTCCTCGCGGGGCTAGCCTCTTGCCGCGTGACGTCCTATCAGCAGGCGCGCATCAACCTCGGCGGCCAGCTTCGCCAGCTCCGCGAGGCCGCCCACCTGTCGGGCAAAGACCTGGCCGAGCGGCTGCGCTGGCAGCCGTCCAAGGTCTCCCGCCTGGAGAACGCCAGGCAGACGGCGACCGAGGATGACGTCGTCGTGTGGGCGCAGGCCGTAGGGGCCTCGCCCGACACGGCCGACGAGCTCATCAGGCAGGCCATCGCGCTGCTGGAGCGGCACGACGACTGGAAGCAGCGTCACCGCAGCGGCCTGGCCGCCATCCAGGAGGACATCCGCGACCTGGAGGCGCGCACCAAGCTGTTCCGCGTCTTCGAGCCCGGCATCGTGGTCGGCCTGCTGCAGACCTCCGAGTACGCCCGGCACGTGTTCCGCAAGGTCAAGCGCCTCTACAGCGCGGACGACCAGATCGACGCGGCCGTCCGGGTGCGCATGCAGCGCCAGGAGATCCTCTACGACCGCACGCGGACGTTCCGGTTCGTGGTCCCGGAGTCGGCGCTGCGCAGCGCGCTGGCCCCGGCCGATGTCATGCGCGGCCAGCTCGACCGGCTGCTGGCCGTCAGCACGCTGCCCAACGTGGAGTTCGGCGTGATCCCCTTCGGCACCGAGCTGCCGTCCGCGCCGATCAACGGGTTCTGGATCTACAACGAGGCCATGGTCGGCGTCGCCACGATGACCAAGGACCTGGTGCTGCGCGACCCCGACGACATCGCCTTCTACGTCCGGGCCTTCGACGACTACGCCAAGGTGGCCGAGTTCGGGGAGCCGGGGCGGGAAGTCATCATCCGTATTCTTCGCGAATACCTGCAACAAACCCCACATTAACCTCAGCAATTGCTTGCCACCCGCAGCAAGATCGTGCAATTCTGTCGCGAGACGTTGCGGAGGTGACGCATGATGCTTGATACCGCGCTCTGCCTTGAGCGGTTCGCGTGGCACGCGGGCCGTCACGCCGATCTTTCGGTGCAGAGTGTCGCGCTGGCCAGCGACCCGGCGTACGTGTCGGTGCGCAACCGCTTCTCCACGACGCTGGCCGAAACGGTGACCTGCTCCGACGACGGCGCGTACATCACGTCGTGGGGCTACCGCCTCGGCACCACCGAGGACGTCGAGTCGGCGGCGGCCCGCCTGGCCTTCCTGCTGGCCGCCCTGCCCGCCTGAGTCAGCCGAAGCTCTCCACCGCGATGCCCGCCTCCCCGGCCGCGGCCGTGCGCGCGTGGGCCAGCAGCCGGGCCCGGTCGAGCACGTTGGGATGCAGGGTGTAGCGGATGATCAGGCCGTCGAGCATGGCGTCGATGCGCTCGGCCGCGCCCGCCGGGTCGGCGCAGGCGAACTCCCCCGCGTCGGTGCCGGCCGACAGCACCTGCGCCAGCGCGTCGAGCCAGGCCGTCTCCAGCTCCAGCATGATCGCGTTGACGGCGGGCTCGCGCAGCGCGGTGTTCCAGGCGTCGATCCAGAGCAGCCAGCTCTGGTCGGAGCGCGACTCGGGGATGTAGTAGCGCAGCACCCGGTCGAGGCGCTCCACCGCCGTGCCGGGGCCGTCGGCCAGCTCCTTGAGCCGGGCGCTCTCGATGTCGAGCGTGGCCCGCAGCATGGCGGTGATCAGCTCGTCCTTGGTCGCGAAGTGGTAGTGGATCAGGCCGCCGCTGACGTTGATGGACTTGGCGATGTCGGCGATGCGCGTGTGGGCCAGGCCGCGTTCGAGCACCACTTTGCGAGTGGCCTCAAGGAGCTCTGCCCTGCGCTGGTCGGCCTGATCGGCCCGGGTCGTACTCGCCACCCGATCAGCCTATAGCGCGCCGCGGGGATGATCCCCGCGGCCGCTCGTCCTGGTTCGTCAGCCGGCGCAGTCGTACAGGCCGGTGTGGCCGTCCACTGCCGCGCAGTTGGCGGTGACCCAGGCGGTGACCTCGGTGTCGCCGCCGGGGCCGCCTCTGCCGCCGCCGGACAGCACGTACCTGAGCTGTCCCGCCGCGAGGAGCCGGCGCAGGAGGGGGACGGTCATGGCGGGGTCGGAGCCGGTGAAGTAGGCCGCCGGACCGGCCAGCCCCGCGACCTGCGGTACGCCTGCCACATCACGGTCGCCCCCATGCCGGTCAGCGCGGCCACGGCGGGCGCCATCGCGGTGGTGCAGTAGGGGTGGAACGTGCCGCTGGAGAAGCTGAACACCGCGTAGTGCACGACCAGCCAGCCGCCCGGCCCCGGCCTGACCGCCGAAGTTCGCGCCGCCGCCGGCCCGGTCCTGGCCGAAGATCCGGCCGAGCCCGTTGTAGCCGATCACCAGGTCCCGGACGGTGTTGTCGGTCGAGCCGCCGACGTAGGGCCGCGAATCGGCGGGCCACAGGTCGACGACCACCATCCACCAGGCGCTCGACACGACCATCACGGCCCCGGCCGCCAGCAGGTGCCCCACCCGCCGGGCCACGCCGTGGCGGGCGCACGCCAGGTACGCCACCCCGAACGCCGGCACCACCAGGTACGCCTGCAACATCTTGGCGTTGAAACAGCAGGGGCGCGACCAGCGGGAGGAAGGCGTCCAGGTCGGTGGACAGGTCCACGTCCATGTAGCTGACGACGTCGGCCTCGCTGGTGGACCAGACCTGGCGCAGGGCCCGGCCGCGGCCCTTCTCGTCGAGGTGCACGGCCCGTACCTGCGGCAGCTCGCGGGCCAGCTCGGTGGCCAGCCGCCAGGTGTCGTCGGTGCTGGCGTTGTCGGCGATGGTGATGCGGAAGCCGTACGGGAACGTCGTGGCGAGGTAGGCGTGCAGCCGGGCGACGCTCTCGCGCAACGCCCGCTGCTCGTTGTGGACCGGGACGACCACCTCGACCAGGCGTGTCCTTACTGCTGTTGTCTCCATGCAGCCAGCTCACGATTCGGGTCTTTAAGAGGACTTATCCGATTCTGAGTGACGAATGAGAGTTCCGGGAAGATCGATCGTCGCGATCGCGCCGCCGCCGGGCGCGTTGGACAGCCCCACCTTGCCGCCGATCTCGGACACGGCCTGCGCCACGATCGCCAGGCCCAGCCCCGAGCCGGGCAGGCCGCGGGCCGAGGGCGAGCGCCAGAAGCGCTCGAAGACGTGCGGCAGCTCCTCCTCGGGGATGCCGGGGCCGTGGTCGCGGACCGTCAGCCGGCCGTCCTTGAGCGAGACCTCGACCTCGCCCTCGGGGCTGAACTTGCGGGCGTTGTCGATGAGGTTGAGCACGGCGCGTTCGAGCGAGGTGGGGCTGCCGACGACGTACCAGGGGTGCAGGTCGGTGACCACGTCGGCGCCGCGCAGCCGGGCGCGCTCGGCGGCGGCCGTGACGATGTCGTGCAGGGCCAGCTCGACGTGCGGCTCGTGGTCGGTGTCGCCCCTGGCGAGCTGGAGCAGGTCGCCGACCAGCGTGGACAGCTCGGCGAACTGGGCCTTGACGTTGACCAGCAGGCGTTCCTTGGCGCCCGGGTCGAGCTGCCTGCCGGTCTGCTCGCTGCGCAGCAGCAGGTCGATGTTGGTGCGCAGGGTGGTGAGCGGGGTGCGCAGCTCGTGGCCGGCGTCGGCGACGAGCTGCTGCTGACGTTCGCGGGAGCCGGCCAGGGCGGCGGTCATGGCGTTGAAGGAGGAGCTGAGCCGGGCGATCTCGTCGTTGCCCTGGACGGGGATGCGCGTGTTGAGATCCTCGGTCTCGGCGATGTGCTCGGCCGCCTTGGTCAGCCGGACGACCGGACGCAGCGCGGCACGCGCGATGAGCAGCCCGACCCAGGCCGCCAGCAGGACGCCGAACAGCGCCACGCCGCCCAGCAGCAGCGCCACCGCCTTCAACGTGTTGCGCAGCTCGCGGAGGGGGGCGGCGTCCATCACCGCCACGCCCGGCGCGACCTGCTGGGTGAGGATGCGCATCTCGGTGCCGTCCGCGGTGACGCCGTTGTGGAAGTGCCTGGCCTCGGTCCACTCTCCCTTGGCCACCGCCACGTCCTCGGGCGTCACCACCAGCGCGGGACCCACGTAGCAGGGCGGGGAGGCGTTGGCGAAGATGAGCTGGGTGGAGTGCGGCGGGCCGTAGTGGGTCTTCGGCGCGGGGGTGGCCCGGCAGTTCTCGCGGATCCAGTCCAGGTCGTTGCGGGGGTCCTTGCCGGGCTGGGAGCCGAGCTGGCGGTCGGCCTGCTCGTACGTCTGGTGCCGGATGATCAGGAAGCAGGCGCCGGCGCTGATCGCGACCGCCAGCGCCACGGCGAACGTGATGAGCAGCGTCAGCCGGGCGCGCAGGCTGTTGCGGATCACGGTGTGGCCCGTAGGACGTATCCCACCCCGCGGACCGTGTGGATGACGCGGGGCTCGCCCCCGGCCTCGGTCTTGCGGCGCAGGTACATGACGTACACGTCGAGGGAGTTGGAGGTCGGCTCGAAGTCGAAGCCCCACACCTCGTTGAGGATCTGGTCGCGGGTCAGGACCTGGCGGGGGTGGGCGAGGAACAGCTCCATCAGCAGGTACTCGGTCCTGGTCAGGTCGAGCCCGCGGACGCCGCGGGTGACCTCCCTGGTGGCCGGGTCCATGCGCAGGTCGCCGTAGGAGAGCGTGCCGCCGTCGGCGGCGCCCGCGCCGAGCGCGCCGCGGCGCAGCAGCGCGCGCACCCGGGCCAGCAGCTCGTCCAGCTCGAACGGCTTGACCAGGTAGTCGTCGGCCCCCGCGTCGAGCCCGGACACCCGGTCGCCGACGGCGTCGCGGGCGGTGAGCATGAGGACGGGGACGTGGTTGCCCTGAGCCCGCAGCCGCCGGCAGGCGGTGAGCCCGTCGAGCCGCGGCATCATCACGTCGAGCAGCACCGCGTCGTACGGCTCCCCGGCCAGCGCCTCCAGCGCCGCCTGGCCGTCGTTGGCGGTGCCGACCCGGTAGCCCTCGAACTCCAGGCTCGACTGCAGCGCCTCGCGCAACGCGGGCTCGTCGTCCACCACCAGCAACCGTGCGGGCTCAGTCATGTCTCACAAGATATGAGCCCACTATGAGAACACGATGAACGGGTTCACCGATGTCCGCTGAGAATCACCACGCCACGGGCAGGGCCTTGAGCCCGAAGATGACGCCGTCGTACTTGGCGGGCAGGTCCTCGTCGGCGACCGTGACGCGCAGGCCGGGGACGCGCTCGAAGAGGGTGCGCAGGGCGATCTCCAGCTCGGCCCTGGCCAGGTTCTGGCCGAGGCACTGGTGCACGCCGTAGCCGAAGGCCACGTGGTGGCGGGCGCCGCGGGCGACGTCGAACTCGTCCGGCCGGTCGAAGACGCGTTCGTCCCTGTTGGCGGAGGCGCCGAGGACGAAGATGCCCTCGCCCTTCCCGACCCGCTGCCCGCCGATCTCCTGGTCCCGCGTGGACACCCGGTCGAAGGCCACCCAGTCGACGATCGAGTGGTAGCGCAGCAGCTCCTCCACCGCCATCGGCCAGCCCGCGGGGTCGGCGCGCAGGGCGGCGAGCTGGGCGGGGTGGCGCAGCAGCGTGAGCACGCCGAGCGGGATCATGTTGGCCGTGGTCTCGTGGCCGGCGACGAGCAACAGGAAGATCACGCCGACGAGCTCCTGGTGGGTGAGCTGCCCGCTGGTGATCAGGCGGCCGAGCAGGTCGTCCTTCGGCGCGCGTTCGGCGGCGGTGACGAGGTCGTCCAGGAAGCTCCTGATCTCCGTCATGGCCGTGTAGCCCGCCGCGGGGTCCTCGGTGGCGGAGACGATCATGCGGGTGCGCGACTGGAAGAACTCGCGCTCGGCGTACGGGACGCCCAGCAGCCGGCAGATCACCAGGGACGGCACCGCCAGCCCGAACGCCTCGACCAGCTCCGCCTCCTCGCCTTCGGCCAGCATGTCGTCGATGAGCTCGTCCACCAGTCGCTGGATGGACGGCCGCAGCTCCCTGACCCGCCGGACGGTGAACTCGGGGATGAGCAGCTTGCGGAAGCGGGTGTGTTCGGGCGGGTCGAGGTCGATGAAGTGCCCGGTCGCGGACTCGCGCAACGTCTCGGCCTGCTCGGGCGTGGGCGGCTCGGGGCCGAGGAGCTCGTGGGGGTGACCGGGCGTGAAGGGGTTGGTGCTGATGCCCTCGCCCGACAACACCCGCTGGGCCTCGGCGTGCCGGGTGACGAGCCACACCTCGCCGCCGGGGAGCGCGGCCCGGACGAGTGGGCCCTCCTCGCGCAGGCGGGCGTACTCGGGGGGCGGGGCGAACGGGCACGTGCGCTGGACAGGGAAGTGCTGAGCCATAGTCTGCTCCCTACAAGCCGGACCGCATTGCTTACTTACGTGAAAGTAAGCAATGCGGGGGTCGGTCGTCAAGAGATGGGAGCACAATGGCAGGGCGGCGGACGGACACTCGTGAGCGGATCCAGCGGGTGGCGCTGGAGTTGTTCGCCGAGCGCGGCTACGACAAGACGACCCTCCAGGAGGTCGCCGAGCGCCTGGAGATCACCAGGCCCGCGCTGTACTACCACTTCCGCACCAAGGAGGCGATCCTGGCCGGCGTCGTCGACCACCTCGTGGTCTCGATCGACGAGCTGGTGGTGTGGGCGGGCGAGCAGCCGCGCACACTGGAGGCCCGGCAGGAGATCCTGCGCCGCATCTCCGGGCTGCTGGAGGACAGGTGGCGGCCGCTGTTCAGGTTCGCGCAGGTGAACCAGGGGGTGATGGAGGACCTGCCGTCCGGCTCGCGGATGCAGGAGGGCCTCATCTCCATGTTGTCGGTGCTGAGCGCGCCGGAGGACGACCCCGTTCAGCAGTTCGAGGCCAGGCTCGCGGTGATCGCGGTGATCCTGGGCAGCATCCCCGTCCTCTTCGACCTGCAACTGCCCGACGCCGAACGCACGGATGTGGCGCTCACGGTGGCCACGAAACTGATTTCCCGGTGATTCGGATTCACGCCTGATTCACGGGCTCAGCCAGGGGCTCAATCAGGGGCTCAGCAGCGCCATGGCCGCGTTGTGGCCGCCGATCCCGCTGACGCCGCCGCCCCTGCGGGCCGCGGCGCCGCACAGCAGAATGCGTTCGTGCCCGGTCTCGACGCCCCACCCCTTTTCCTCCGAGTACGGCCAGCTCAAATCGGCGTGGAAGATGTGTCCGCCCGGCAGTCCCGCGTCCTTCTCCAGGTCGGCGGGGGTTTTGACCTCGACGCACGGGGTGCCGTCGGGGGCGCGGAGCAGGCAGTCCTCGATGGGCTCGGCGAGCACCGCATTCATGGAGGCGAACGTGGCCCGCAGCGCCTCCTGACGCGCTTTTTCGGGATTTTCCCGGAAAAGTCGGGCGGGCATGTGAAGGCCGAACAGGGTCATCGTCTCGGCCTTCCCCCGGAGTTCCGGGCCGAGAATGGACGGGTCCGTCAATGAATGGCAGTAGACCTCCGCGGGCGGCAATTCCGGCATCTCCCCTCGCGCCGCCTGCTCGTACGCCTTCGCGAGCTGGTCGCGTCCCTCGTTGATGTGGAAGGTGCCGCTGAAGGCGGCGAAGGGGTCGGCCGACGGGTCCTTCAGCCGGGGCAGCCGGGCCAGCACCATGTTGACCTTGAGCTGCGCCCCCTCGGGCACGGTCGCGGGCCTGCCGAGCACCCGGTCCAGCACCGCCGGGGGCAGGTTGACCAGCACGTGGCGGCCGTCCACCGTGTGCTCGCCGTCCTCGGCGACGAACGTGACCTCCCCCGACGGCGAGATGCCGACGATCTCGGCGCCGGTCCTGATCTCGGCCCCCGCCCGCCTGGCCGCCCGCTCCAACGCGCCGGAGACCGCGCCCATGCCGCCCACCGGGACGTTCCACTCGCCGGTGCCGTCGCCGATCACGTGGTAGAGGAAGCACCTGTTGGCCAGCAGGTCGGTGGCCGGGTCGGCGAACGTGCCGATCAGCGCGTCGGTGAGCACGACGCCGCGCACGGTGTCGTCGGCGAACCGCTCGTCCACGGCCTGGCCGACGGGCCGGGCGAACAGGTCGCGCCAGGCTTCCTGGCCGACCAGGCGCTCGATCTCGGCGGGGGTGCGCAGGGGTTCCAGCAGGGTGGGGGCCAGGGCGCGGGCCACGTCCGCCGTCATGGCGTAGAAGTCGCGCCAGGCCCGGTGGTCGTGCTCGCCGCCGGTGACGGCGCGGAAGGAGGCGGCGGTACGGGCCTCGTCCTCGTTGTCGACGAGCAGGCCGGTGTCGCCCTTGGGGGTGTAGGAGGCGTACCGGCGGCGGCGCAGGTCGAGATCGAGGCCGAGGTCGCGGACGATCCGGGTGGGCAGCAGGCTCACCAGGTAGGAGTAGCGGGACAGGCGTACGTCCACACCCGGGAAGGCCCGCGTGGAGATCGCCAGGCCGCCGACGTGCCCGAGACGCTCCAGCACCAGCACCCGCCGGCCCGCTCCGGCGAGATAGGCGGCCGCGACCAGCCCGTTGTGCCCGCCACCCGCCACGACGACGTCATACGCACCCATCCCCGCACCTTATGACCCGACCTGTGCCGTTAGTCAATGGTTTCGGGGGCAAGGTGCCGCCTCCCGGTGAGCCCGCGGGACCGTCAACCCGTCCTGTTCACCCAGACGCGCTTGACCGGCCACGGCGTGAGCCGCACCGAGGAGACCCCACCGACGGCCGTCCAGCCGCCGGTGAGCACGATGGGCCCGGCGTAGGGGTGCGACTGCTCCACCCCGACGGCGTGCTGGCCGGTGCCGGAGGAGCAGGTGCTGTAGGCGTAGCCGCCGCTGACCCAGGCGGTGCAGTCGGTGGGCGCGGCCAGCGCGGGCGACGGCGCGAGGCCCGCCGCCGCGAGGCACAACACCGCCGATCCGGCCAGGGCGACGAGGGGACGACGAAGGCTCATACGGAGTCTCCTGAGGTTCGGGGGGTGAACACGCTCTTACTTTTAGGAAGCTTTCCTAAGGGAAAGCTAGATCGCGCTCCAGGCCGCGTCAACGGCCCCTTTCCGGGGCGTCGTCACGGGCGGCTGGCGATGGCGAGGAGCGTGGCGGCCGGGGTGGTGAGCGAGCGCCCGCGCCGCCACACCGCGCGCAGGTTGCGGACCAGGTTGAGCCCGGCCAGCGGCACCTCGACCAGGCGTCCGGTGGCGATGTCCGCCTCGACCGCGTAGCCGCTGAGCACCGCGGGCGCGGCCCCGGCCTGCGCCGCACCCTTGACCGCCGAGTTCGACCCCAGCTCCAGGCGCGGGCTGGCCCGGTGGAGGCGCTTGAACGCCACGTCCAGGGTCTCGCGCGTGCCGGAGCCCGGCTCGCGGACCACGAGCGGCGTGGCGGCCAGCTCGGCGCCCCGCAGGGCCGTACGGCGGCGGGCCCACGGATGGCCGGGGGCCACCACGACGACCAGCCGGTCGGTGCCCACGACCCGGCTGTCCAGCCCCTCGGGCACGCTCGGCCCCTCGACGAAGCCCAGCTCCACCTCCTCGCCCAGCACCCTGACCGCGACGTCGGTGGAGTTGACCACGTCCAGCCCGACCTGGACCTCGGGCTCCCGGTTCTGCAGCTCGCCGAGCCAGCGCGGCACCAGGTACTCGGCCACCGTCATGCTGGCGGCCACCCGCAGGTGGGCCGCCTCGCTGTGGCGTACGGCCTCCACGGCCCGCATCAGCTCCTCGGCCGCGGCCAGCACGTGGGCCGCCCACCCGGCCACCATCCTGCCCTCGGCGGTGAGCGTGGACCCGCGCGGCGTGCGCTCCAGCAGGGGGACGCCGAGGCGGCGCTCCAGCATGGCCACCCGCTTGCTGGCCGACGGCTGGGCCATGCCCGCCGCCTTCGCCGCCTGCCCCAGGCTGCCCAGCTCGCCCACGTCGACCAGCAGCTTCAGCGAGTCGAGATCCGGCAGCGCACTCATAGCCACAGGCTATGGCCTCCCAGGCAACGCGTGTCTACCGGCCGGTACGGAGGCCCCGAAGACTGGGATCATGCCTCTCCCCGACCAGCAGCTCCCCCAGCTCACCGCACCTCCGCACCCCCCGGGCGGCGCGGCGCCGGCCGCTCCCGGGACGTCGATCTGGCCCGGCATCGGGCTGGCGGCCGTCGCCGTGGTGGTCGCCATGGTGGGCAACCGGTTCGCCCCGGCGTTCAGCCCCGCCGTGATCGCGGTCCTGTCCGGGGCGGTCCTGGCCAACCTCGCGGCGTGGGCGGCCTCGTCCGCGCGATGGAGCGGGACGGGGGCCGTGTGGGAGCGGTTCAGGCCGGGGCTGGCGTTCGTGGCCAAGCGGGTGCTGCGGGTGGCGATCGCGCTGCTCGGGCTCCAGATCGCGCTGCCGCAGGTGCTCGCGCTCGGCTGGCAGACGCTGCTGATCGTGGTGACGGCGACCGGCGTGACGTTCGCGGTGACGCCGGTGATCGGCCGCCGCATGGGCCTGTCGCCCGGCACGTCGCTGCTGGTGGCGACCGGCGTGTCCATCTGCGGGGCGGCGGCGGTCGCGGCCATGCGGGAGAGCGCGGACGACGCCGACGACGACGACGCGGCCGCCGCGCTGAGCGTGGTCGTCCTCTACGGCAGCGCGGCCATCGTGGCCGTCCCGGCGCTGGCGGCGCTGTTCGGGCTGTCGCCGGCGCAGCTCGGCGTCTGGACCGGCGCCGCCGTGCACGAGGTGGCGCAGGTGGCCGCGATCGGCGCCGCGTCGGGTGTCCTGGCCGCCGCGGTGACGGTCAAGCTGGCCCGCGTGATCCTGCTGGCCCCGCTGGTCGCCCTGACGTCCTTCCGTGCCCGCCGTGCCCGCCGCTCCCCCTCGGACGCGCCCGCGGCGAACCGGCGGGAGGGACGCCGGACGCCCGTCATGCCGCTGTTCGTGGCGGCGTTCCTGGCCATGGTGGCGGTACGCGGTACCGGCTGGGTCCCGGACGCGGTCACGCAGGCCGTCCCGCAGGTCACCAACGTGCTCATGGCCGCCGCCCTGTTCGGCCTGGGCACCGGGATCGACGTGCGGAAACTCGTCAAGGGCGGACGGGCCGTGCTGCTCGGCGCCATCGCCACCGGCATCATCGCCGCCGTCTCGCTCACCGGGGTCGCCGTCCTGCTGTGAGCCTCCTGGGTGGACGTCCTGGCCGGGCCCCCGTACGCTGCTCCGTTCGGAACAAATTCCGACAGGAACGCCGTTCTCCCTGAACCGGCCAGCACCACTCAAGGAGCTTGAAACCCACCATGCGCAGCGCCACCGATCCCCTTCTCCAGCCGTCCGACGAGGTCGCCGAGGCCCTGGCGGGCGGCGCGCCCGTCGTGGCCCTGGAGTCCACGATCATCTCCCACGGCCTGCCGCAGCCGCGCAACCTGGAGGTGGCCCGCGAGCTGGAGGGAGTGGTCCGCGCGGCGGGCGCCGTGCCGGCCACGATCGCCGTCCTGGACGGCGTGGCCAGGATCGGCCTGAACGAGCTGGAGCTGGAGCGCATCGCGACCGAGTCCGGGCTGCGCAAGCTGGGCCAGCGTGACCTGCCCCTGGCCTCGGCGCTGAAGGCGAGCGGGGCGACGACCGTGTCGGCCACGTCGTTCCTGGCGGCCCGTGCCGGCATCCGGATCTTCGCGACCGGCGGCCTGGGCGGCGTGCACCGCGGCTGGACCGAGGACCAGGACGAGTCCGCCGACCTCGACACCCTCGCCCGCACCCGCATCACGGTCGTCTGCGCGGGCGTGAAGTCGATCCTCGACGTGCCGGCCACGCTGCAGCGGCTGGAGACACGCGGCGTGACCGTGGCCGGCTACCGCACGGACACCTTCCCCGGCTTCTACCTGAACTCCTCAGGCCAGCCGATCGACTGGCGGATCGAGACGCCCGAGGACGCCGCCGCCGTCATGCGCGGCCAGGACGCGCTGGCCGGCCCGGAGACCGCGTTCATCGTCGCCAACCCGGTGCCGCGGGACCAGCAGCTCGACCCGGCGCTGCACGACCGCGTGCTGGCCGAGGCGCTGGCCGCCGCCGAGCGCGAGGGCGTCAAGGGGCAGGCGATCACGCCGTTCCTGCTGAGCTACCTCGTCAACGGCACCGGCGGCGCCTCGCTGGAGGCCAACCTGGCCGCCGTGCGCGGCAACACCGCGCTGGCCGCCCAGATCGCCGTGGCCTGGTCGCGGGCGTGAGTGACACCGGTCTCCTGGTCATCGGTGACGTGGTCACCGATGTGGTGGCGCTGCACGGCTCCCCGGTCATGGCGGGCACCGACACCGCCGCGGAGATCGTGCTGCGACCCGGCGGCTCGGGGGCGAACACCGCCGCCTGGGCCGCCCACCTGGGGGCCGACTCGCGGCTGCTGGCCAAGCTCGGCTACGACAGCAGCGAGTGGCACACGACCGAGCTGGTCAAGGCCGGGGTCCGGCCGCACGTGGTGGTGGATCAGGAGCATCCCACGGCGGTCGTCATCGCCATGGTGGACAAGACCGGCGAACGTTCCATGCTCACCAACCGCGGCGCGGGCGGCCTGATCTCCGAGGCCGACTGGGATCCGTCCCTGCTCGACGGGGTCGGACGGCTGCACCTGTCGGGTTACACGCTGTTCGCGGCGCCCGGCCTGCGCCTGGTCCGGGCCGCCGTCCGGGACGCCGTCGCCGCGGGGGTGCCGGTCAGCCTCGACCCGGCCTCGACGGGGCCGCTGCGGGACTTCGGCGTCGAACGTTTCATGCGGGAGACGTCCGCGGCCGACCTGATCATCCCGAACCTGGACGAGGCCCTGGTCCTGACCGGCGTCCCGTCGCCGGAGCGGGCCGCCGTCCTGCTGAGTGAGACGTACGGCACAGCGGTCGTGAAGCTGGGCGCCGAGGGCGCGCTGATGGCGGTGGACGGCGTGGTCACGGCGACGTGCGCGGGCGTGTCCGCCGAGGTCGTGGACTCCACGGGCGCGGGCGACGCGTTCGCGGCCGGGTATCTCGCGGCCACCCTCCAGGGTGCGGCCGCCTCGCTCGCGCTGGAGGCGGGTTGCCGTGCCGGGGCGGAATGTGTGGCCCAGGTGGGCGGCCGTCCACGGTACGGTTTGGATCTGAACCGTCTTTACCCTATTCACACTGATTGATAGCTTGCCGCGTAGGCTGCACCATTAGCCACATGCGTACCGGGTTGCCCACGCGGCCCACTGGGGAGGTTAAGGTCCGCCGATGGAAGTCGAGTCATCGATCTGCCTGAGCGACCTCGTCCCTGCTCTGCGCTGGAGCCGCCCTCAGCAGGTGGCCGAGGTGCTGGGTGATCCGCGGCTGCCGGCGGGGTGGTGGTCCTCGCTCGCGGTGTCCAGGGCGCTCGGCACGGCGGGTCTCGACTGGGTCTGCGAACGGCTCGCCCGGCTGATCTCCGCCCGCTGGGACCATGTGCCGCTGGTGGACCTGCTTCCCGCGCTCGCCGTCCATCAGGTCGATCCGGCGCTGCCCGGCTGGCCGGAGGCCACCCGTACGGCGATCACGGGGCTCGGCGGCTGGCAGCGGCTGCGCCGCCTGGCGCCCGGCGATCTCAGCACCCCGTCGGCGACGCCCGAGGTGCTGGTCGGCTCGGTGCTGCGTGAGGTGCTCGGGCGGATCCCGGCGCAGCGGGAGGCCGTACCGGCCCAGCAGTCCGGGTCGCCGGACGTCACCCGTCCGCTCGCGCGCGGCGCGAGCCAGACGGGCTCCTTCCCGGCCGTCCCGGTGGCCGAACCCGGTTCGTACGCCGCCCAGCCCGGCAGCGGCCCCCAGCGCCGGCCCGCCGCCTTCACCCCGCACAGCGACGCCTTCCCCGCCCAGCCCCAGGCCGCCTCGGGGCAGGGGCCGACCGGCGAGGCCCCCCTGCCGCAGCGCCCGGCCGCGTCCCGCCCGGCCGCCCAGCAGCCCGGCTCGTTCCCCCCGCCGCCCGAGAACGCCCCGGGACACCAGACCGGCTCCTTCGCCGCCCAACCGGACACCACCCGCCAGACCGGCTCCTTCCCGGCCCAGCCCACTGGCCCTCAGACCGGGTCGTTCCCCGCCCAGCCCGACACCGGCCGCCAGACCGGGTCCTTCCAGGCCCAGCCCGACGCCGGACGCCAGACCGGCTCGTTCGCGGCCCAGCCCGGCGGCGGGCCTCAGACCGGGTCGTTCCCGGCACAGGGCGGTGCGCGGCTTCCGCAGCGGCCCACCGCCGGGCGTCCGGACGGCGGCCCGCAGGCCGACGGCCCCGCCTACGCCGCCCCCGTCCCCGCCGCCCCCGTCCCCGGCGCCCCCGTCCCCGGAGCCGCCGCCCCCGGCCAGGTCCCGGCCGACCCCGACCACGCGATGGTCCGCGTCGTGGACGGCCTGTTCCGCGGCCTGGACAAGCTGGAGCTGGCCGTCGCCGTGCACCGCCTGTTCGCCGAGGACCCGGTCAGCCTGCGCACCCTGGCCCACAAGCTGCTCGTGGACCGCGACGTGCTCTCCCAGGCCCAGCGCACCGCCGAGGAGCGCGTCCTGCACTGGCTGCGCTCGTCGGAGTCCGCGCCGGTGACCGGCCACATGTTCCGGCTCACCGAATGGCTCGGCGCGGCGGCCACCGAGGAGCAGCTGATCGGCGCCGACCCCGCCCACCCGGCGATGGTCCCGTCGCTGCGCACGCCCCTGTGGCGGGTCCTGGTGACCCTCATGCCCGACCGCCGCCTCCAGGACGGCTGGCTCGTCGTCGGCGACATCCACGGCCTCCAGGCCCGTACGCGGCAGCTCCTGGCCGCCGCCCCGCCGGACACCGACGTCGTGGAGTTGCTGGCCGAGCTGGGCATCCGGGCCCACTCCGCCAAGGCGTGGCTCGACGCCCTGCCGTCGGAGTCGGCCCCCGGCCCGATGGACGCCTCGCCGCAGCCCGCCCAGCCCCTCCCCCGCCGTACGCCGGGAGCCAACGGCCACCACCACCGTGGCGGCCAGCCCATCCCCACGGCGAACGCCAACTCCATCGACCCCTCGGCGGCCCTGGCCACGTTGTCGGCGCTGTCCGGCGGCCTGGCGGGCGGCCGGCCCGGCATGCCGCCCGGCAGCCTGGCAGGGACGCCGTCCACGCCGCCTCCGCCGCTGCCGAGCCCGTCGTCGGACCCGCGCCGCTGGCAGCGCATCGAGGTCACCCCGGAACACCTGAGGGGCGGCCCGGTGCCGGTGCCGGAGGGCTACGCGGCCCAGCTCGGCATGCGCCCCGGCACCCTGCTGTCGGTGACCGGTCCGGGCGACAACGCGATCGTGCTGGTCTGGCAGGGCCACCAGCCGGTCTTCGACTCGCTCCAGCCGGTGCTCATGCGCCTGAACGCCCGCCCCGGCGACCAGGTCTACGTCACGGTGGACGGCTACCGCCTGGAGGCCCAGCTCACCGGCTGAGGGCCGTCCCCGCGCGCGTCACCCGAACAGGCCCAGCCGGTGGGCCGTCGCCGCCGCCTCGCCGCGCGTGGCGACGCCCAGCTTGGCCAGGATGTTGGAGACGTGCACGCTCACCGTCTTGACCGAGATGAACAGCACCTCGGCGATCTCCCGGTTGCTGCGTCCGTTGGTCACCTCGCGCAGCACCTCCAGCTCGCGCGCGGTCAGCCCCAGCGGCGGCCCGTCGGGCTCGTCCGCGCCGCCGATGCGGGCCCGCCGTCCGAACACGTCGAGCTGTTCGAGCAGCGGCGTGGCCCCGAGCTGCCCGGCCAGCTCCCGCGCCCGCGCGACCATCCCGGCCGCGGCGCGCCGGTCGCCCTCGGCCAGCGCCGCGTGGGCGGCCTCCGCCAGGCACTGCGCCTCCGCGTACGGCTGCCGCAACCCCGCCCAGGCCGCCACCGCCGACTCCCACGCCTTCAGCCGCGCCGCCCCGTCGAGCCCGTCCTGCGGCCCGGTCAGCGCCGTGAACGTCAGCCGCTGCGCCTCCTGGAGGTCGCCGTCCACCGCCAGCTCCCGCGCCACCTCCCGCAGCCGCGCGACGACCGCCGCCGCGACCCCGGCGTACGGCGAGCCGCCCTCGGCCAGGGCCGGCCGGGCGAGCTGCGCGAACGTCACCAGCACCGGCCAGGCGTAACGAGGCGAGGGCAGCAGGTCCTGCGTCTCCAGCCCCCGGGCCGCGGCCTCCAGCGCCTCGCCGAGCCGTCCCTGCGCCCGCAGCAGCAGGACCTGCCTGCGCAGGTGCGGCAGCACGGTCTGGTCCCGGTACTCGCCGCGCGCGAACACGCTGGCCGACGACGACAGCAGCTTGTCGGCCCGGTCGATCTCGCCCCGCGCGAGCGCGATGTCCGACACGAACCCCTGGAGGCTGGCCCGGTAGGGGGCCGGCGGCGCGAGGTCGAGCGCCTGCTCGACCACCTGGAGCGCCTCGTCCCAGCGGCCCAGCGAGAGCAGCGGCTCGGTCAGGTTGATCGCCAGGAACGTGCCGGACGTGCGGGCCAGGCCGTAGTTCCCGGCCTCCTGCACGCCCTCGCGGGCGACCTGCGCGGCCCGCTCGTGCCGCCCGGCGCCCTCCAGCGCGTCGGACTCGGAGATCGCGCAGCGCATCAGCGCGTTGTAGGCGCCCTGGGCGCGGGCGACCCTGCGCGCCTCGGCGAACTGCGGGAGCTGGGCCTCGATGTCGGAGAAGCACGACCGCGCCCAGGCCAGGCTGATGAGCGCGTGGGCCTCGACGTTGGCGTCGCCCATCTGGTGGCCGATCTCCATGGCGAGCTGGGCCGTCGCCAGCTTCTCCGGCCAGTCCTCGGGACGGTGGAGCATGCGCGCCAGCGTCTCCAGGACCTGGCCGCGCAGCTTGGTCGGCGGGTCGGCGGGCACCAGCTCGGCCGCCTTGCGCAGGTCGTCGAGGTAGCCGGCGCGGCCCAGGTCGTAGCGGGTCAGGCCGCGCTGGCGCAGCAGGGTGGCCGCCCTGATCGGGTCGGCGTCGAGGTCGACCTCGGCCAGCGCGGCCCCGGCCAGGGCCAGGCCG
The DNA here is from genome assembly GCF_044547985.1 of Nonomuraea sp. NPDC052265. Taxonomy (NCBI): domain Bacteria; kingdom Bacillati; phylum Actinomycetota; class Actinomycetes; order Streptosporangiales; family Streptosporangiaceae; genus Nonomuraea; species Nonomuraea sp. NPDC052265. The sequence goes on along the minus strand of NZ_JBIUBJ010000002.1, from coordinate 716,083 downwards.
CGTTCGTACTCGCCGGCGAGGTGGGCGACCGTGGCGGTCTGCCTGAGCACGTCGAGGCGGTCGCAGCCGATGCGCTCGGCGGCGTCGGGCACCTGGTCCCACAGCTCCAGCACCCGCGAGAGCATCCTGAGCTGCTCGTCGTAGGCGGTGGACTTGCGGGCCGCGGCGGCCGCGCGCCAGGCGCTGACCAGCGCCCAGGTGGAGTCGTGGGCGGAGTGCCAGTGGTGGGCCAGCTCGATCGCGCCGCGCGGGGCGGGCAGGATCGACAGATCGCGTTCGAGGGCCTGCGCGTAGCGGGTGTGGAGGCGGGTGTGCTCGCCGGGCAGCAGGTCGTCGTGGAGGGCCTCGCGGATGAGCGCGTGCCGGAAGCCGTAGCCCTCGCCGTCGACCACCAGCACGTTGCCCGCCACGGCGGGGCGCAGCGCCCGCGACAGGGCGGTGTCGTCGAGCCCGGCCACGGCGGTGAGCAGGTCGTGCTCGATGCGCTGGCCGCCCGCGCTGGCCACGCGCAGCAGCTCCTGGGTCTCGTCGGGCAGCCGCTCGACGCTGGCCAGCAGCAGGTCGCGCAGGGACTCGGGGAGCATGTCGCCGCCGTCGGCCTCGCTCAGCAGCGCCTCGACGAACAGCGGGTTGCCCTCGCTGCGGGCGTAGATCAGATCCATCGCGGCGGGGGACGGCTCGCGCTGCAGGATGCTGGCCGCCTGCGCCACGGCCTCCCTGCGGGTGAGCCTGCGCAGCTCGACCCGGCTCACCCACTCGATGCGGCCCAGCTCGGCCAGCATCGGCCGCAGCGGATGGGTGCGGTGCAGCTCGTCGGTGCGGTAGGTGACCACGATCATCAGCCGGGCCGCCGTGCGCTGGTAGCGGACCAGGAAGGACAGCAGGTCGCGGGTGGAGCGGTCGGCCCAGTGGGCGTCCTCGACCACCAGCAACACGGGGCGTTCCTCGGCCAGCCGCTCCAGCAGCCCGAGCACCTGCTCGAACAGCCGGGCCCGCGCCTCCGCGCCGTCCTTGTCCGGCTCCCCGAACTCGGGCAGCAGCCGGGCCAGCCCGCGCGTCGTGCCGCCGGGCACCAGCGCCGCCACGCCGTCGCGCCCCAGCTCGCGTACGAGCCCGCGCAGCACGGCGGTGAACGGCGCGAACGGCAGGCCCTCGGTGCCCAGCTCCAGGCAGCCGCCGACGAGCACCCGCGCCTCGCCGGCCCGGTCGATGAACTCGTTGACCAGGCGGGTCTTGCCGACCCCCGCCTCACCGCCGACGAGCACGGTGGACGACGCGCCCGCACGTGCTCTGGCCAGGGCGTCTCCCAGAGCGTGCAGCTCGCGGGCACGCCCGACGAACAGAGGGCTGACGGCGTGGATGCTCACGCCCCAAGGATGCCATCAAACACCGACAAATCGGACCGTAACCGGGAGCGATCGTCTGTCAGCGCAAAACCTTCGTCGTCAGCGCAGAACCTTGCGGAAGAAGGTGGCCGACGCCTCGTAGCCCAGCGCGTGGTAGAACTCCGGCGCCCGCCGGGTGGCCATCGCCACGTACCCGGCGTGCCGGGTACGCGCCCACGCCTCGAACTCCTCCAGGAGCCGGCGGCCGATCCCCTGCCGGCGCGAGCCCGACTGGACCATGGCCTCCTCGACCCAGGCGACCGGCCCGTTGGCGAACAGCGTCAGGTGCACGAACCCCAGCAGGTATCCGTGGACTCGGCCGCCCACGACGGCCGTCAGCAGCAGGGCGTCCTCGTTGCGCAGGAGTTGCGGGAGCGCGGCGTCGAAGGCCCCGCGCTCCGGCCTGAAGGTCAGCCCGAACTCGTGCGCCAACGCGAACACCTCGTCCGCGTCCGCCTTCTCCGCCCTCCTGATGAGAAGATCGTCCGCTGTCATGAGGTACGACACTAGAACCTCTGTGCCCTTTCGTCCATCATGCCGTTCTGGCGGGTCAGAGGTCACCGAGACCGAGCTGGCGGGCGATGAGCATGCGCTGCACCTCGCTGGTGCCCTCCCCGATCTCCAGGATCTTGGCGTCGCGGTAGAAGCGGCCGACCGGGAACTCGTTCATGAACCCGTACCCGCCGAACACCTGCGTGGCGTCGCGGGAGTTGTCCATGGCCGCGTTCGAGGACACCAGCTTGGCGATCGCCGCCTCCTTCTTGAACGGCACCCCGGCCAGCATCTTCTCGGCCGCGTGGTAGTAGGCCAGGCGGGCGGTGTGCGCGCGCACCTCCATGTCGGCGATCTTGAACTGGATGGCCTGGTAGTGGCCGATCGGGTGGCCGAACGCCTTGCGGTCCCTGACGTACTTGAGGCATTCGTCCACGCAGCCCTGCGCCAGGCCCACGCTGAGCGCGGCGATGGCGATGCGGCCCTCGTCGAGGGTCTGCAGGAACTGCGCGTAGCCGCGGCCCCGCTCGCCGAGCAGGTTGGCGGCGGGCACCCGGCAGTCGGAGAAGGACAGCTCGCGGGTGTCGGAGGCGTTCCAGCCGACCTTGGAGTACTTCTTGGAGACCGTGAACCCCGGCGTGCCGCTCGGCACCAGGATCGTGGAGATCTCCCGCTCGCCGGTGAGCGCGGCCACGCCGATCACGCCGGTGATGTCGGTGCCGGAGTTCGTGATGAACGCCTTCGTCCCGTTGATCACCCATTCGCCGCCGTCGAGCACGGCGGTCGTCCGCATGCCGCCCGGCACGTCGGAGCCGCCGCCCGGCTCGGTCAGCCCGAACGCGCCCAGCATCTCGCCCGAGGCCAGCCGGGGCAGCCACTCCTGGCGCTGCTCGTCGGTGCCGAACCGGTAGATCGGCATCGCGCCCAGCGAGACCGCGGCCTCCAGGGTGATCGCCACGCTGGAGTCGGCGCGGGCCAGCTCCTCCAGGGCCAGGCACAGCGCGAAGTAGTCGCCGCCCATGCCGCCGTACTCCTCCGGGAACGGCAGGCCGAACAGCCCCATGTCGGCCATCTTGCGCACGATGTCGTACGGGAACTCCTCGCGCTCGTAGTAGTCGCCGATCACGGGCGCCACCACGTCACGGGCGAACGCCTCGACGGTCTTGCGCAACTCTTGGTATTCGTCGTTCAGCATGATCAGCCTTTCGCGAGGGCCTGGACGACGCGCGAGGGGCTGGGCCGGCCCAGCCGCTCGGCCAGCCAGGTGCTGGTGGACACGAGTTTGTCCAGGTCGAGCCCGGTCTCGATGCCGAGCCCGCGCAACATCCACACGAGGTCTTCGGTGGCCAGGTTGCCGGTGGCGGACTCGGCGTACGGGCAGCCGCCGATGCCGCCGGTGGAGGCGTCGACGGTGGTCACGCCCGCCTTGAGGGCGGCGAGCGTGTTGCCGAGCGCCTGTCCGTAGGTGTCGTGGAAGTGCACGGCGAGCCGGTCTGGCCCGCCGAACGCGCCGATCAGCTCGGTGACGTGGCCCGGCGTGCCGACGCCGATCGTGTCGCCGAGGGACAGCTCGTAGCAGCCGAGCCCGAGCAGCCGCTCGCCGACCGCGACGACCTGCTCGACCGGCGTGGGCCCCTCCCAGGGGTCGCCGAAGCACATCGACACGTACGCGCGCACCCGCAGGCCGTGCGCCAGCGCCCTGGCCACGACCGGCTCGAACATGTCGAACTGGCTCTCCAGCGTGCGGTTGAGATTCTTGGCGGCGAAGGTCTCGGTGGCGCTGGCGAAGATCGCGATCTCGGTGACGTCCAGCTCCAGCGCCCGGTCGAGCCCGCGCTCGTTGGGCACCAGCACCGGGTAGCGCACGCCGGGCCTGCGGTCGAGGCGGCCGAGCAGCTCACCGGCGTCGGCGAGCTGCGGCACCCATTTGGGATGGACGAAGCTGGTCGCCTCGATGACCCGGTGCCCGGCGTCGGCCAGCCGGTCGATGAACTCGGCCTTCACCTCGACCGGCACGATCGCCGGCTCGTTCTGCAGGCCGTCGCGCGGGCCCACCTCGTAGACGGTGACCCGCTCGGGAAGCCCTTCCATGCGGTACGGCATCACGCCTCCTCACCGGTGACCACGGCCAGCACGGCGTCCATGTCGACCGGCTTGCCCGGCTGGACGGGCAGCTCGGCGACCACGCCGTCACAGGGGGCGGTGACCGTGTGCTCCATCTTCATGGCCTCGACGACGACCAGCGGCTGCCCCTCGCTCACCCGGTCGCCGGGCTGCACCTTGACCAGCAGGACGGTGCCGGGCATGGGACTCCGGACCACGCCGTCGCCCGCCCCCGCGGCCCCGGGCCGGTCGCCCGGGTCGCCGATGAGGTGGCGGGTGAACGCCCACGACTCGCCGTCGCGGCCGAGCCACAGCGTGTCGCCGTGGCGGGCCGTCAGGTAGCGCGTGGTCCGGCCGCCGAGCGTGACCGCCAGCTCGCCGCCGCCGGTCGCGATCCGCGCGGGGACCGCCTCGCCGTCGAGCAGCACCTCGGCCGAACGGCCGGGCAGGCCGCGTACGGGCACCGCGTGCACGCCGTCCCGCGACTCCAGCCGCCAGGTCGTCCAGGCGCGCTCGCCGACCCGCCAGCCGTCGGTGACCTGCCAGGGGTCGGGGCCCTGCGGGAGCGCGTGGAAGACCAGCGCCGCCGCGGCGGTCACCTCCTGCGGCACGCCCGCCCGCGGCAGCAGCTCGGGCAGCACCCGTTCGACCAGGCCGGTGTCCAGCTCGCCGGCCACGACCGCGGGGTGGCGGGCGAGCGCGCGCAGGAACGGGACGTTGGTGACCACGCCCAGGACCGCCGTGCGGGCGAGCGCCCGGTCCAGCGCCCTGAGCGCCGACCCGCGGTCCGGTGACCAGGTGATCACCTTGGACAGCATGGGGTCGTAGTCGCTGCCGACGACGCCGCCCTCGGCCAGGCCGGAGTCGACGCGCACCCGTCCCGGGCCGTCGCCGCCGGGCTCGCGCAGGGCCAGGACGCGGCCACCGCTGGGCAGGAAGCCGCGCGCCGGGTCCTCGGCGTAGACGCGGGCCTCGACGGCGTGGCCGTCCAGCCGCACCTCCTCCTGGCCGAACGGCAGCGCCTCCCCGGCGGCGACGCGCAGTTGCAGCTCCACCAGGTCCAGGCCGGTGACCAGCTCGGTGACCGGGTGCTCGACCTGGAGCCGGGTGTTCATCTCCATGAAGTGGTAGGAGCCGGTGGTGCCGTCGACGATGAACTCGACCGTGCCGGCGCCGACGTAACCGACCGAGCGGGCGGCCTCGACGGCCGCGGCGCCCATGCGGGCGCGCATGTCGGGGGTCACGAAGGGCGAGGGCGCCTCTTCGATGATCTTCTGGTGCCGGCGTTGCAGGCTGCACTCGCGCTCGCCCAGGTGCACGACGTTGCCGTGGGCGTCGGCCATGACCTGGATCTCGATGTGCCGGGGGTTCTCGACGTAACGCTCGATGAGCAGGGTGCCGTCGCCGAACGCCGCCCGCGCCGTACGGCGGGCCGACTCCAGCGCGTCGGGCAGCTCGGCGGCCGAGCGCACCAGCACCATGCCCTTGCCGCCGCCGCCCGCGGACGGCTTGATCAGCGCCGGGAAGTCGGCCCACTCCGCCAGGTCGTCGCCGGGCTCGGCCCCGCCGGGGACGACCGGCACCCCGGCGGCCGACACGGTGGCCTTGGCCCGGATCTTGTCGCCCATGGCGTCGATGGCCTCGGGGGACGGGCCGACGAAGACGAGCCCGGCCTCGGCGCAGCGCCGCGCGAAGGCGGCGTTCTCGGCCAGGAAGCCGTAGCCGGGATGCACGGCCCGCGCGCCGGAGGCGAGCGCCGCCTCCACGATCGCCTCGATATCAAGATATTTCGAGACTTCGAGGGCAATGTCTGCTTCGCGGGCATGCCTGGCACCCGCGTCGGGCGGCGTGAACACCGCCACCGACTCGATGCCGAGCGCGCGCAGCGTCCGGACGACCCGGACGGCGATCTCGCCCCGGTTGGCGATGAGAACACGGTCGAAAAGCATGATCACATCCGGAAGACGCCGTAGCCGGCGGGTTCGAGCGGCGCGTTGGCCGCCGCGGACAGGGCCAGCCCGAGGACGGTGCGGGTGTCGAGCGGGTCGATCACGCCGTCGTCCCAGAGCCGGGCGGTGGAGTAGTAGGGGTTGCCCTGGTTCTCGTACTGGGCGCGGATGGCGTCGGGGTCGGCGTCGCCGACCGTGGTCAGCACGTTCGCGGCCTGCTCGCCGCCCATGACGGAGATGCGGGCGTTGGGCCACATCCACAGGAACCTGGGCGAGTACGCCCGTCCGGCCATGGCGTAGTTGCCCGCCCCGAACGAGCCCCCGATCACCACCGTGAACTTGGGCACCCGCGCGCACGACACGGCCGTCACCATCTTGGCGCCGTGCTTGGCGATGCCGCCCGCCTCGTACGCCTTGCCGACCATGAAGCCGCTGATGTTCTGCAGGAACACCAGCGGGACGCGGCGCTGGTCGCACAGCTCGATGAAGTGCGCGCCCTTCATGGCCGACTCGCCGAACAGGATGCCGTTGTTGGCCACGATGCCCACCGGGTGGCCGTGCAGGTGGGCGAAGCCGGTCACGAGGGTGGAGCCGTACTCGGCCTTGAACTCCAGGAAGCGGGAGCCGTCCACCAGGCGGGCGATGACCTCGCGCACGTCGTAGGGCTGGCGGGTGTCGGCGGGGACGAGCCCGTACAGGTCGCGCGGGTCGTGGTGCGGCTCCTCGGGCGCGACCGTGTCCCAGGGGCGCGGGGCCCGGGGGGCCAGCGTCGAGACGATGTCGCGGACGATGGCCAGGGCGTGGGCGTCGTCCTCGGCCAGGTGGTCGGTGACGCCGCTGACCCGGGAGTGCAGGTCGCCGCCGCCCAGTTCCTCGGCCGTGACCTCCTCGCCGGTGGCCGCCTTCACCAGGGGCGGGCCGCCCAGGAAGATCGTGCCCTGGCCGCGGACGATGACGGCCTCGTCGCTCATGGCCGGCACGTACGCACCGCCGGCGGTGCACGAGCCGAGCACCGCGGCGATCTGCGGGATGCCGCGGGCCGACATCGTGGCCTGGTTGTAGAAGATGCGCCCGAAATGCTCCCGGTCGGGGAAGACCTCGTCCTGCTTGGGGAGGAACGCGCCGCCGGAGTCGACCAGGTAGACGCAGGGCAGGTGGTTGTGCAGGGCCACCTCCTGGGCCCGCAGGTGCTTCTTGACGGTCATCGGGTAGTACGTGCCGCCCTTGACGGTCGCGTCGTTGGCCACGACCACGCACTCGCGCCCGGCCACCCTGCCGACGCCGGTGATGATCCCGGCGGCGGGCGCCTGGTCGTCGTAGAGGCCGCCGGCCGCCAGCGGCGACAGCTCCAGGAAGCGGGACCCCGGGTCGAGCAGCCCGTCGACGCGGTCGCGCGGCAGCAGCTTGCCCCGCTCGACGTGACGCCGCCGCGACCGCTCGGGACCGCCGAGCGCCGCCGCGGCCAGCCGTTCGAGCAGCTCGGCGGCCAGGCGCTCGTTGAGCTCGGTGTTGCGCTTGTACGCCTCGCTCCCCGGCTCCACGGCCGACCTCAGCACCGGCCAGTCGCTCATGAGTCCCCTCTCGTCATGGCCGAGATGTTAGTCATCATTAACGTAACCGTCTAGCATGTGAGATGTGACCACTGCCTCCACACCTACCCGCGAGCGCGGCAGAAGGCGCATGGAAATCCTCGCCGCGGCCGCCCGCCTGTTCGCCGCGCGCGGCTTCCACGGGGTCTCCATCGAGGACATCGGCGGCGCGGTCGGCGTCTCGGGCCCCGCGCTCTACCGGCACTTCAGCGGCAAGGAGGCGCTGCTCGCCGAGATGCTGCTCGACGTCAGCTCGCGGCTGCGGGAGTCGGCGGTGGCGGTGGCGACCTCGTCCCAGGGGCCGGCCGAGACGCTCGACGCGCTGCTCAACGTGCAGATCACGTTCGCGCTCGACCAGCCGGCGCTGATCACCGTGCACGACCGCGAACTGGGCAACGTGCCCGAGCCCGAGCGCCGCGGGATCAGGCGGCTGCAACGCCTCTACGTCGAGGAGTGGGTGACCGTGCTGGCCGAGCTCCACCCGGCCTGCCCGCCGGCCCGGCTGCGCGCGGCGACCCACGCGGTCTTCGGCCTGCTCAACTCGACGCCGCACAGCGCCGGCGAGCTGCCCGCGCACGACATGCGCCCCCTGCTGCACGCGATGGCCCGCGCCGCGATCGAGGCCAGCGTTAACGAACGCTAACCGACCGGCGTCCCCCTTCACACCGCACGTAGCCCCCAAAAGATCGCGAACGCCGACAAACGGCCACGGATCAGGGTTAAACGGACGGACCACAATCTGTCATGGACTCCGGCAGACGGCGGGGGCGATGACAGACATAATCAGGGTGTGGCGCGGGACACTGTTGAGACACATTTCATCCAATCCGTTGCGGCGCTGAAGGCAGGCCCCGCCCGAGATCCCGGCGGCCCGGTGCGCGAGGGCACGTCGCTGACCGGCGACCGGTGCAGGACCCTGTTCCAGCGCCAGCTCGACAGCCGCCTGCTCGACATCGCCGCCCGCTGGCTCCGCGAGCAGGACGAAGGCTTCTACACGATCGGGTCGGCCGGCCACGAGGGCAACGCGGCGGTCGCCGCCGCGGCCAGGGCCGGTGACCCGGCGCTGCTCCACTACCGGTCCGGCGCCTTCTACCTGACCAGGTCCGAGCAGGCCGGGCGGCTGCCCGAGCAGGGCCTGCGCGACGTGCTGATGGGCCTGACCGCGGCGGCCGACGAGCCGATCGCGGGCGGCCGGCACAAGGTGTTCGGCCACCCCCACCTGGCCGTCATCCCGCAGACCTCGACCATCGCCAGCCACCTGCCGCGCGCCGTGGGCGTGGCCTTCGCCATCGAACGCGCCGTCGCGCTCGGCGACCGGTCGGCCTGGCCGCCCGACGCCATCGCCGTGTGCAGCTTCGGCGACGCCTCGATCAACCACGCCAGCGCCCTGTCCGGGTTCAACACCGCCTCCTACGCCACCTTCCAGGGGCAGCCGCTGCCCATCCTGTTCGTGTGCGAGGACAACGGCATCGGCATCAGCGTCCGCACCCCCAAGGGGTGGGTGGAGGCTGCGGCGCGGCGGCCGGGCATCGCGTACTTCGCCGCCGACGGCTGCGACCTGCCCGACGCCTACGACGCCGCCATGCTCGCGGTCCAGCACGTCCGGGCCAACCGCTCCCCCGCGTTCCTGCACCTGTCCACCGTGCGGCTGATGGGTCACGCCGGGTCCGACGTCGAGTCGTCCTACCGCACCCAGCGGGAGCTGCGGGCCGACATGGAGCGCGACCCGCTCGTCCGCACCGCGCGGCTGCTGGTCGAGGCGGGTCTGGAGACGCCGGAGGAGCTGCTCAAGGCGTACGAGTCGGCGCGCGAGCACGTCCTGCGCATCGCCCTGGAGACCACCCGCGCCCCGCGGCTCGGCTCGGCCTCGGAGGTCATGGAGCCGATCGCGCCACGCCGCCCCGACCTGATCGCCAACATCAGCCCGACCGCCGCCGAGGGTTCGGTCAGGGAGAAGGCGTTCGCGGGCTCGCTGCCCGAGCTGGAGAAGCCGCTGACGTTGTCGCAGACCATCAACCGCACGCTCGCCGACGCGCTGGTGGTCTACCCCGAGATGACGGTCTTCGGCGAGGACGTCGCCAGGAAGGGCGGCGTCTACGGCGTCACCCGCGGCCTGCAGAAGCGGTTCGGCGGCTCGCGGGTGTTCGACACGCTCCTCGACGAGCAGGCCATCCTCGGCCTCGCGCTCGGCTCGGCCGTGTCCAACCAGCTCCCGGTGCCGGAGATCCAGTACCTGGCCTACCTGCACAACGCGCTCGACCAGATCCGCGGCGAGGGCGCCACGCTGTCGTTCTTCTCGCGCGGCGCCTACACCAACGGCATGGTCGTCCGCGTCGCCGGCTACGCCTACCAGAAGGGCTTCGGCGGCCACTTCCACAACGACAACGCGCTGGCCGCGCTGCGCGACATCCCGGGCCTGGTCCTCGCCTCGCCCGCGCGTCCCGACGACGCCGCCGCCATGCTGCGCACCTGCCTGGCCGCCGCCCGTACGGCCGGGTCGGTCTGCGTGTTCCTGGAGCCGATCGCGCTCTACCACACGCGTGACCTGTTCGAGGAGGGCGACGGCGGCTGGCTGGCGTCGTACACGCCGCCGGCGCGCTGGCGGGAGACGCACGTGCCCATCGGCCGGGCGCGCTCGTACGGCGAGGGCCGCGACCTGACGATCGTGACGTTCGGCAACGGGCTGCGGATGAGCCTGCGCGCCGCCGTCCGGCTCACCCAGGAGGGCTACGGCTGCCGCGTCCTCGACCTGCGCTGGCTGGCGCCGCTGCCGGTGGACGACCTGCTGCGGGCGGCCGAGCTGACCGGCAAGGTGCTGATCGCCGACGAGACCCGGCACTCCGGTGGCGTGTCCGAGGGCGTCATGGCCGAGCTGCTCGACGCCGGGTTCACCGGGCAGGTGGCCCGGGTGACCTCGGCCGACAGCTTCATCCCGCTGGGCGACGCGGCCAACCACGTGCTGCTGTCGGAGGAGGAGATCGAGCAGGCAGCGCGCAAGCTACTGGGCTGAGCGCGCCCCTCTGACGCAGGCCGGTTTCGACCAGGCGACCGTGGAGTCCGCCGAGATGCGCAGCGGCACGCCCACCAGGAAGCAGTAGCCGGTGTCCGGGTCGAGGCCGGCGACGCGGGTGGTGGTGGCGCCCTGGCCGAGGGCCGTGACGGCCTGCTCTCCCTTGCCCGCCGGCGAACGTTGCAGGACGACCGGATAGCGGCGGGCGTCGGCCGGGAGCGCCCAGCTCAGCTCCACCAGGGCGCCGTGGTCGGCGGTGACCTTGAGCCTGCGGGGGGCCAGGGCGGCGACGTCCCGCTCGCTGATCGGCGGCGGGGTGGTGGCGGCGGTCCCGGTCTCGGGCTGCCGCGTGGCGGCCGGGCCCGGGCCGGCGGGTTGCCGGAGCGACAGATGGACGGCCAGGCCCGTGCCGCCGATCGCCACGGCCGCGACCGCGCCCCCGATCAGCAGGCGCTTCCTGAGGCTTCCGGCCCCGGCGGGCGGCGACGTCGGGGCCTCCCGCCGCGCCCCGCCGAAGTCCCCCGGAACGCCGGGCGGGTGCGGGGCCTGTCCGGGACCAGGGCCGGGAGCGGGCGGCAGGTGGCCGCCGGTGGCGGGCAGGTGGTTGCCGGTGGCGGGCGGGTGGCCGCCGGTCGGGGGCAGGTGGCTGCCGGTGGCGGGGAAGGAGGGGTCGCCGGGGTGCGGCGGGGTGTCCGGGCCGCCGTGCGGACGGCGCGGGACGGTGGACATGGCGGGCCCCGGCCCCGGATCCTGGCCCACCAGGTCGGTCACCGAAAGCCCCAGCTCCGCCTGCACCTCCTGCAGCCGCCGCGCCAGCTCCCTGGCCGAGCCCGGCCGCAGCTCGGGCTGCTTGGACATGGCCCACACGATCGTCCCGAACACCACCGGCGGCAGGTCCGCACGCTTGATCGGCGGCGGGTCGAGGCTCAGCACCCGGTACATCAGCGGCGCGATCGACGGGTCGGCCGGGTTGTGGAAGGCGGGCTGCCCGGCCAGCAGGTGGTAGAGGGTCGAGCCGAGGGAGTAGATGTCGCCGGCGGCCGAGTGCGGCTGCCCGGTGAGCACCTCGGGGGCGGCGTGCAGCGGGGTGAAGGCCTGCGAGGTGGCCGAGATCTCGGCGGCGTCCACCACCCTGGCCACGCCGAAGTCGGCTACGGCGAGCTCGCCGTAGCGGGAGATGAGGATGTTCTGCGGCTTGATGTCGCCGTGCAGCACCCCGGCCTCGTGCACGGCGGCCAGCGCCCCGGCGAGCTTGACGCCCGCGCGCAGCACGTCGGGCACCCCGAGCGGCCCCTCCTTGCGGATCTTGTCGCGCAGCGAGCCGTTCTCGAAGAAGTCCATCGCGATGTACGGCTTGCCCGAGCGCGTCACGCCGGTGTCGAAGACGGTCACGACGTTGGGATGGCCGGTCAGGCGGCCGGTGAGCTGGAGCTCGCGCTGGAAGCGGCGCATGGTGCGCTGGTCGACCCGGTCGACCGACAGGACCTTCAGCGCCACGACCCGGTCGAGGCGCTCCTGGTAGGCGCGGTAGACGACGGCGAACCCGCCCTGGCCCGCCTGATCGAGTACCCGGTAACCGGGCGCGTCCTCGGCTGGCAGCACGGCACTCCCCCCTGTTGCCGGTGAGTTTAATGTGAAATTTCGGCTTTCAGGGGGTCAGCGGGTTCATCAGGTACGCGCCGAACACCACCGACACGGCGGCCACCAGCAGGAAGAAGAACACGTAGAAGCCGCCGGGCAGGAACGTCAGCCGGGCGAGCTGGTCGGCGTCGGAGTCTCTGGCCTGCCGCCTGCGCCGCTTGCGCTGCAGCTCGACGATCGGCCGGACGCCGCCGAAGAGCAGGAACCACGTCGCGACCAGGGCCACGACCTGCTGGATCTGGGCGGGGGCGTACATGGACAGGGCGAACACCGCGCCGCCGGTGACCAGCAGGATCAGCGCGCCGTAGAGGTTGCGGATCAGCAGCAGCATGCACACCAGGAAGAGCAGCACGCTCCAGATCAGCAGCGTGATGCGGCCCTGCTCGGTCAGCCACGCGGCGGCCAGCCCCAGCAGCGACGGCGCCAGGTAGCCGGCGAGCGCGGTCAGCACCATGCCGGGGCCGTTGGGGCGGCCCCTGGTCAGTGTGACGCCGGAGGTGTCGGAGTGGAGCCGGATGCCTTCGAGCTTGCGCCGGGTGAGCAGCGCCATGACCGCGTGGCCGCCCTCGTGGGCGATCGTGATCAGGCCCCTGGACACCTGCCAGGGCGTGCGGAACGCGACGACCGCCAGCGCGGCCAGAGCCGAGACCAGCACGACCCAGGGGTCGGGGTCAGGCTGAACCTTGATCAGGTGGGCCCAGAGCATGTCCATCGAGGAGAAACACTAGCCGGGTAAAGTCCCGGCTGTGGCCGCAGAACTACATTCTGACGCGGGCGTTCCGGCGTGGTGGCGCGAGCTCAGGCTGCCGGGCCTGATCGACCTGCATGTGCACTTCCTGCCCGGACGAATGGAACGCCGCGTCTGGCATCACTTCAACCACGGCGGCCCGCTGATGGGCGCCGGCTGGAAGATCGCGTACGAATGGCCGGTCGAGGAGCGGCTGACGAGACTGCGCGAGATGGGCGTACGGCGCTTCCCGGCCCTGGCGTACGCCCACAAACCGGACATGGCGCGCGACCTCAACACCTGGACCCTCGACTTCGCCCGCCGCAACCCCGACTGCCTCCCGTCGGCGACGTTCTACCCTGAGCCCGGCGTCGCGGACTACGTGCGCGCGGCGCTGGCGGAGGGCGTCAAGATCTTCAAGGTGCACCTCCAGGTCGGCGGCTTCGACCCGGCCGCGCCTGAGCTGGCCGAGGTCTGGGGGCTGCTGGCGGAGTCGGGCGTGCCCGTGGTCGTGCACGCCAGCTCGGTGCCCGTGCCCGGCGGCCACGTGGGGCCGGGGCCGATCGGCGCGGTGCTGGCCGCCCATCCCCGGCTGCGGGCGGTGATCGCGCATCTGGGCATGCCCGAGTACGAGCCGTTCTTCGAGCTGGCCGTCCGCCATGAGCGGGTCGCGCTGGACACCACCATGGCCTTCACCGACTTCTCCGAGCGCGGCATGCCGTTTCCCAGCCGATTGCGCCCGGTTCTGCGTGATCTCGGGCTTTCGGGGAAGGTGGTGCTCGGCAGCGATTTCCCGACGATCCCGTACCCCTACGCGCACCAGCTCGACGCCCTCGCCCGCCTGGATCTCGGCGAGGAGTGGCTGCGGGCCGTGTGCTGGGACAACGGTGCGGCCATGATTCGATAGCAAGGTGAACGATCGGCACATGGCGCTCATCAGCGCCTTCTACGACGCTCTGGGCCGCGCGGACTTCGCGGCCATGGAGCGCTGCTACCACCCCGAGGTAAGCTTCGGCGATCCCATCTTCCAGGAGGTCGAGGGCCGGGACCGGGTGATGGCGATGTGGCGGTTGCAGCTCGGCGTGCGCGACGGGCTGAGATCGGTCTACCGCGACGTCCAGGCCGACGAGTTCAGCGGCTCGGCCCACTGGACCGCCAGCTACACCTTCTCCAGCACCGGCCGGGCGGTCGTCAACGAGATCGACGCGCTGTTCAGGTTCCAGGACGACCTCATCGTGCGCCACCACGACGAGTTCGACTTCAGGCGCTGGTCCAGAATGGCTCTCGGCAGGCCGCAGGGGCTGCTGTTCGGCTGGACGCCGATGTGGCGCAAGACCATCAGGGACCGGGCCACCCAGGAGCTCGACGGCTTCGCGGCGGCCCATCGGTCGTCGCAGTAGACATCACAGGAAACCGGATCGGAGGGGTGCATGGCCAGGGTGAAGGGGTTCAGGCGCAGCGGTGACAACCGCGAGGAGGCGCCGGAGCACTCGATGGACCCGCGTGCCGGCGAGGAGCACCCCTACCGGCCCACCGTCATCGACAACGCGATCTACCAGAACGGCGAGCGGGTCGACAACCCCGGCTCGCTCGCCGACGCCTTCGAACGCCTCAAGCAGATGCCGGACAGCATGGCCTGGATCGGCCTCTACCGTCCGAAGGAGTGGGAGCTGGTCAAGCTCGCCGAGGAGTTCGAGCTGCACGAGCTGGCACTGGAGGACGCGATCGTCGGCTCCCAGCGGGCCAAGGCCGACCGCTACGGCGACACGTTGTTCGTGGTGCTGCGCGCCGCCCGGTACCTCGACGACGTGGAGGAGGTGGCCTTCGGCGAGCTGCACCTCTTCGTCGGCCCGAACTTCGTGATCACCGTGCGTCACGCCGAGGCCCCCGACCTCCAAGGCGTGCGCAAGCGCATGGAGTCCGACCCCGACCTGCTGCGGCAGGGCCCGCAGGCCGTCCTGTACGCGATCCTCGACGCCGTGGTCGACGGCTACGCCCCGGTGGTGGCCGGGCTGCAGAAGGACATCGAGGAGATCGAGGCCGAGGTCTTCAGCGGCGACCCCTCGGTGTCGCGGCGCGTCTACGAGCTGTCCGGCGAGGTGATCGAGTTCCAGCGGGCCACCGCGCCGCTGGTGGGCATGATCCACGCCTTCATCGCCGGCGCCGCCAAGTACGGCGTCAACGACGAGCTGCAGAGCTACCTGCGGGACGTCGCCGACCACGCGATCACGGTGACCGAGCGCATCTCGGCCTTCCGCCAGATGTTGCAGAACATCCTGGTGGTCAACTCGACGCTGGTGACCCAGGCCCAGAACGCGGAGATGGCCCGCATGACCGAGGCCAGCATCCAGCAGGGCGAGGAGGTCAAGAAGATCTCGGCGTGGGCGGCCATCCTGTTCGCCCCGACGCTGGTCGGCACCATCTACGGGATGAACTTCGACTTCATGCCCGAGACCCACTGGGTGTTCGGCTACCCGTTCGCGATCTTGTTGATGGCGGCGGTGTGCATGGTGCTCTACATGGTCTTCAAACGCCGCGACTGGCTCTAGGGCCGGACAGCTTTTTCTACCACGTGGTAGAAAAATGGTATGGACGTCATCCCCCTGCCCCGCCATGTGACCCTGACCGATGAGGGCGGCCTCGTGCCGGGCCCGTCCCCGCGGGTCGCCGTCCCCTCCGACGAGCTGATCGGGCTGGGCGAGGTCGTCGCCCGGTTCCTGGGCGACCTGTGGGGCGTCGAGGCGTCCGTCCAGGTGGGCGGGGACGCCGAGCTCGTGCTGGCGCCCGGCGCGGGGAACGGCGAGGAGTACGAGCTGGTCGTGGGCCCGGCGGGGCCGTCGTGACGGCGGGGACGGCCGAGGGGCTGTTCCGCGGGGCCGTCACGTTCGCCCAGTTCGGCACGGACGGCGGCGTGGTGCCGGGCGGGCGGGTGACCGACGGGCCGGCGCTGCCCTGGCGGGGACTGTCCCTGGACGTCGTCCGCTGCTTCTTCACCGTCGAGGAGGTCAGGAAGGTCGTCGACCTGCTCGCCCTCTACAAGTTCAACGTGCTGCACCTGCACCTGACCGACAGCCAGGCGTGGCGGCTGGAGATCACCGCACGGCCCCGGCTCACCGAAGGGTCCGAGCACTACACGCGGGACGACTACCGGGAGATCGTCGCCTACGCCGCCGCCCGGTTCGTCACCGTCGTGCCCGAGATCGACATGCCGGGGCACGTGCTGGCCGCCGTGCGGGCGTACCCGGAGCTGGGCGGCGCGCAGGAGCCGGCCCATCCGCTCATCCCCTTCCTCGACCCGCGCGCCGAGACGACCTGGACGTTCGTGGCCGAGGTGCTGGGCGAGGTGGCGGCGCTCACCCCTGGGCCGTACCTGCACATCGGCGGGGACGAGGCGTTCGGGATGCCGGAGGAGGCGTACGCGGAGTTCGTGGCGCGGGCGCTGGAGGTGGCCAGGGCGACCGGGAAGCAGGTCGTCGGCTGGCAGGAGGTGAGCCGGTCGGGGGCGCTCACGGCCCACGACCTCGCACAGTGCTGGGCGGGCGAAGGGGACGCCTTCGACGCCGAGGCGGCCCGGCGCGACGCTCCCGAGAAGTACCACCCGCTGATCGACGTCGTGGCGCGCTCGTTCGAGCGGGCGCCGTACGACGTGCCCGCCGCGGTACGGGCGGGGGCGGAGGTGCTGGCCTCCCCCAGCCGGGTGCTCTACCTGGACCGGCGCTACGCCGAGCCGTCGGTCTCGCCCGAGCAGGACGACCGGCGCGAGCGCGTCGGGTTCGCCTCCTACCGGCCGCGCACGTGCGAGGAGTACTTCGACTGGACGCCGGGCGAACTGGCCGAGATCCCCGAGGGGCCTGGCTAGCGGGGGTGGAGGCCGCCATGTGGTGCGAGACGGTCGGCGGGTTCGAGGACCTGGCCTTCCTCGGTCTCGACGACACGGCCCTGGCTCATCACGGCCACCCGGTCGCACACGTCGGCGACGACACCGAGATCGTGGGTGACGAGCAGCACGCCGAGACCGCGTTCGCGCTGGAGCCCGCGCAGCAGCCCGAGCACCTCGGCCTGGACGCGGACGTCGAGCGCGGTCGTCGGCTCGTCGGCGATGAGCAGCTTCGGGTCGCACGACATCGCGCCCGCGATCAGCACCCGCTGGGCCATGCCGCCGGAGATCTGGTGCGGGTAGGAGGCGAAGGCCCGCGCGGGGTCGGCGATCTCGACCAGGTCGAGCAGCCCGAAGGCGGCCGGATCGTCCGCGGCAGCATCACCGTCGCCGGCGGTCGAAGGTGTAGTACGCGTCCAGCTCTGGCTTGTGGGCGGCCGTGCCGGGGCCGAAGACCTGGCTGGTGACCGCGCCGCGGCCCTGGCGGATCTTGGCCAGCATGGTCCTGCGGTCGATGGCGTGATTGAGCGCCCGGCGTACGCGCGGGTCGCGCAGCTCGGGGGTGACCGCGCCGGCCCGGTCGAACAGGAACAGGCCCTGGAAGTCGAACTCCTGCCGGACCGTCCTGACCTTGAGGTCGCCCTCCACGCTGATCTGCTGGTCGGCGTCCTGGAGCAGGGCGGCGTCGATCTGGCCGGTCTTGATGCCGTTGACGATGGCGGTCTCATTGTCGAAGTAGCTGATGGTGACCGTGTCGTAGGGCAGCCTGTCGCCCCAGTAGGCGGCGGCGCGCCTGAAGACCCACTTGGTGCCGATGACGGTCTGGCCGGCGTCCAGCTCGTACGGGCCGGTGCCGCCGGGCCGGGTCTTGAGCGCGTCGCCCTGGGCGAAGTCCTTGGGGGCGGCCATCAGGCCGGCCGCGTCGCTCAGGTAGTAGAGCAGGGCGGGGTTGGGCTGGGACAGGACCAGCGTCACGTGCGTGGCGTCGGTGACCTTGATGTCCTTGACGTCGTTGAGCGTCTTGGCCTGGGCGCCGCCGCCCGCGCGGAAGCGTTCCATGTTGGCCTTGACGGCGGCGGCGTCGAACGGTGTGCCGTCGTCGAACTTCACGTCGCCGCGCAGCGTCAGGGTCATCGTGGCGATGGCCAGGGTCGTGGGCGCCGCGGCTGCCGTGCCGCCGCCGGATCCCGAACAGCCCGCGAGCACCGTCGCCGCGAGGAGGAGGGCCGCTGCCCCGGCGGAATTCTTCATGACGCTCACTCCGTCTCCAAAGGGCTGAGAACGCCTGTCTCGGCCGAATGTCCGGCGAGCACACACCGCAAAACTAACCACGCGGTAGGTTCTTGGGGAGCCGGTGGAGGGCTAATCTCGCTGTACCGCGGCACGTATCCGCAGCCCACGTGCCCCAGACCCCCCAGAAAGGGCCGGTCGGTGACCGAACCGATGCCACGCCGAGGGCGTAAGGGCGAGCGCACGCGCGCCCGGATCCTCGACTCCGCCACAGAGCTGTTCTCGCGCTCGGGATTCCACGCGGTGTCGCTGCGCGACATCGCCGCGCACGCGGGCCTGACCCACGCGGGGCTGCTGCATCACTTCCCCGGCAAGGAGAGCCTGCTCATCCAGGTGCTCAGCCGCCGCGACGAGGTCGACGGCGAGCTGATGCACAGCCCCGCCGACAGCCTGCCGCCCGAGGAGCTGCTCGACCGGGTGGCCGCCCAGGTCGCCAAGAACATGGGCACGCCCGGCCTGGTGGGGCTCTACGTGAAGATCTCGGGTGAGGCGGCCGATCCCGGCCATCCCGCGCACGACTACTTCGTCAAGCGCTACCGCAGGCTGCGCCGGCAGGCCGCGTGGCTGCTCGGCACCCTGTTCGAACGCGCCACGCCGCCGCTCGACCACGATCCCGACGTCGTCGCCCAGCAGCTCATCGCGCTGATCGACGGCCTGCAGACGCAGTGGCTGCTCGACCCCGACCAGGTCGACATGCGTGCCGCGGTCATCGCGTTCCTCAGGCAACTAGGACTGCACCCCGGACAACCCCCCAGCTGACGAGGTACTCCATGACTCTTCCCCCCGACCTCACGACGGCCGAGAAGGCGTCGCTCACGTCCGGGAGCGACACCTGGCACACCACGCCGGTGCGCGACGCGGTGCCCGCGCTCACGCTGTCGGACGGGCCGCACGGCATCCGCCGCCAGCGCGCGGACGCCGGCGACGCGCTCGGGCTGACCCGCAGCGTGCCCGCCACGTGCTTCCCGCCCGCCGTGGCCCTCGGCTCCTCGTGGGACCCGGCGCTGGCCCGCCGGGTGGGCGCGGCGCTGGCCAAGGAGGCCGGTGCGCTGGGGGTGGACGTCGTGCTCGGTCCGGGGGTGAACATCAAACGCTCGCCGCTGTGCGGGCGCAACTTCGAGTACTTCTCCGAGGATCCGTACCTGACCGGGGTGATGGGGGCGGCGCTGGTCACCGGCGTCCAGTCGCGCGGCGTCGGTGCCTGCGTCAAGCACTTCGCGGTCAACAACCAGGAGACCGACCGCATGCGGGTCAGCGCGGACGTCGACGAGCGGACGCTGCGCGAGATCTACCTGCCCGCCTTCGAGCACATCGTCCGCGAGGCCCGCCCGTACGCGATCATGTGCTCCTACAACCGGGTCAACGGCGTCCACGCCTCCCAGCACCGATGGCTGCTGACCGAGCTGCTGCGCGGCGAGTGGGGCTTCGACGGCCTGGTGATGTCGGACTGGGGCGCGGTCAACGACCGGGTGGCGGCCCTCGAAGCCGGCCACGACGGCTGGGACGTCGACGAGCACCACGAGCTGGCCCGCGAGGCCGCCCGCGCCTCGGCCGTGCTGCTGAAGAACGACGGCGTGCTGCCGGTCGCCCCCGGCCTGCGCGTGGCCGTGCTGGGTGAGCTCGCCCGCACCCCGCGCTACCAGGGGCACGGCAGCTCCCACGTGGTCCCCACCCGCCTGGACAGCGCCCTCGACGCGCTCGGCCGGGCCGTCGAGGGCTGACGTTCGCCGCCGGCTACCGGCTCGACGACGGGCCCGACGCCGACCTGGAGCGGGAGGCGGCCGAGTGCGCGGCGGCGGCCGAGGTGGCGGTGGTGTTCCTCGGGCTGCCCGAGTCCGCCGAGTCCGAGGGCTTCGACCGCACCTCGATCGACCTGCCCGGCGTCCAGGTCGAGTTGCTACGTCGGCTACCGGCACCACGACACGCTGGGCACCGAGGTCGCCTACCCCTTCGGCCACGGCCTGACCTACACCCGGTTCGAGTACTCCGACCTGGAGGTGCGCGAGACCGGCCCCCACAGCTGGGACGTCGCCTTCACCGTCACCAACACCGGCGACCGCCACGGCCAGGAGGTGGCCCAGCTCTACGTCGCCTTCGACGCCGAACGCCCCACGCGGCCCCGCCACGGGCTGCGCGCCTTCGCCAAGGTCGGCCTGGCGCCCGGAGCGAGCGAGCGGGTACGGCTCGCCCTCGGGCCGCGCGACCTGGCGCAGTGGTCCGTCACGCGCGGCGGCTGGCGGATCGACCCCGGCGCGTTCACCGTCGAGGTGGGGGCCTCCTCGCGGGACATCCGCCTGCGTGCCGAGCTCAGCACGCCGGGGGACGGGCATGTGGGCGAGCTGAGCGAGATGTCCACGCTGGGCGAATGGCTGGCGCATCCGGTGGGCGGGCGGATGCTGAAGGAGCGGCTCCGGTCCGTCCCCGGGCTGTCCGACCTCGACCGGGGGGAATCGCCGCTGGTGGGGCTGGCGCTCGGCATCCCGTTGATCAAGTTCCGGACGTTCGGGATCGGGCTGACGGCCGAGGTCGTCACCGCCCTCGTGGCCGCCACCAGAAACGCCCTCTAGCGACCGCCCCGGCGGCCCGGACGCCCGTTCCCTCGGGACGTGTGTCGGTTCCGCTCACGAGGGACGCCCGCGAACATGGCTGGCGGCGGGGCGGCTGTCAACAGCCCGTTCTCACGGGACGTCTCTCAGCGGCCGTTCTCACGGGAGGCTGTGAACGGCCGCTCAGACGGGACGCGTGCGTGCGGGCCTGCGCACGAGACGGCGATCTCGCCGCCGCCTGTCGAAGGCCGCTCACCATCACAACCCGCCCGCCATCTCAGGATGTCCGCCGTTCGGATGGGACGCCTAACAGCAGCCGCTCAGGCGGGATGCCCGCGAGCGGCCGTTCCCGCGAGACGGCGGTCCCGACGCCAACTCCCAGAGCGCCTGTGCGAGGCCGCTCACCGTCACAACCCGCCCGCCCTCACATGCCGCCCGCTGTCACAGGGTGTTCGCGTGGGCGACGGTGCCCAGCCAGCGGGCGCTGGGCTTGATCGTCCGTGTGAACGTCTCGCGGTCCACCCCCACCAGCCCGAAGGTCGCCTCGTACGAGCCCCACTCGTAGTTGCCCAGCAGCGACCAGTGCAGGTAGCCGCGAACGTCGATCCCCTCGGCCAGCGCGCCGTGCAGCCCGGCGAGCGCCGCCCGCGTGTACTCCACCCGCTCGTCGTCATCCGACGTGGCGATGCCGTTCTCGGTCACCAGGATCGGCACGCCGGGCACCCGCTCGGCCGTGTACCGCACGGCGTTGCCGAGCGCGTCCGGGTAGAACTCCCAGCCGGTGAGCGTGCGGCGGGCGTCCTCGGGGACCGGCAGCGCGCCGTCCGGCCCGATCCGCACCCGTGTGTACGCCTGCACACCCACGAAGTCGTCCCCCTTGGCCACCTCCAGGAACTGGTCCTCACGCGACCACGCCCAGGTGTCGCGTTCGTCCGCGGCGCCGCCTGCGTCCTCGAAGTTCTGGTTGGCGATGGTCCAGCCCGATCTGAGCCCGGCCGCGCCCAATTCCTCCCTGGCCGCCCGGTGCGCGGCGGCGAGCGCGTCGGCCACCTGCTGGTCGGGAGGCGGCAGCGCGCCCGCCACGCCCCCTTCCCGCCGTCCTTGCTTGAGGACGTTCGCCATCATCGCCAGCATGTTGGGCTCGTTGACCGTACACACCCAGGGGACGCCGTCCAGGATCGGCAGCACCGCCCGTACGTACCGGCGGAAGCGGGCCACCGCCTGCTCCGACAGCCACCCACCGGCCCGCTGGAACCACAGGGGGCTGGTGAAGTGATGCAGGGTCACGACGGGGGTGAGGCCGCGTTCCAGGCACCCTTCGATCATGCGGCGGTAGTGCGCGAGCTGGGCCCGCGACACCTGCCCCTCGACCGGCTCCACCCGCGCCCACTCGACACCGAACCGGTAGGCGCCGAGTCCGAGCTCGCGGACGATGTCCAGATCCTCGGGCCAGCGGTGGTAACTGTCGCACGCGTCGCCGCTGCGCTCCGGCAGCCGGGACTCCAGCTCCCACACGTCACTGGCGACGTTGTTCCCCTCGATCTGATGGGCACTGCCCGCCGCCCCCACAGGAACCCGTCCGGAAATGAAAGCCCCATCCCGCCATCCCTTGGTCTCAGAGTCCCCAAAACCTACCAGTTGGTTAGTAACCCCGCCCCCCTTCCACCACCACCTCCCGCTTTCACACCCAGCCACCATCCCTGACGCCCTCTCAACGCCACCCCACCTCAGAACCCGCCCGCCCCATGCCCCCAGGTAGCGTCGAGCCACGGCCAGGCCGAACGGCGACGCCACCCCACGGAAGCCACCCCGCTCCCAGGACCACTCCACGACGGCCCCCGCCCTCGGGACCGCCCACGCCCCCGAGCCTCAGGACCCCCACGGCGGCTTTCCTTCATGTGAACCGCCCCGCCCGTACCGCCCTCGCCCCTCCTCAGCCCGCCCTCACCCCACCCCACCCCAGTTCCGCCCCAGCCCACCCCCGCCACAGTTCCAACCCGACGCCGGCCCCAACCTCCACGCTCCCGGCCTCAGGCGACACCCCACCGACAGCAGTTCTCCGAGCGACGTCCACCACAGGCACCCCCAATTCCCCACCGCAGCCCCCCACTCACCTCCAGCCCCCGCTCCCACGCGCCAGCACCGCCTCCAGCCCACAGCCCCAGCCCTGCCCCTGCCCCTACCGCGCGGGCCGCCGCGGTCAGCGTGCGGGTGCCGGCCGGGCCCACCAGCCACGCACCCATGCGACCAGCCGCCCCAAAGGCAAATCCCCTCATCGGCGTCCAGACACCTCGAACCCCCGCCCCCCGCTCTTCCCCCTCCCCCTCCTAATCAGTGCATACAACGACATAAAGCGCTGTATCGCATTTACCACTACAAGCCATCACTACAATTCATTCCCCAACTCCGAACTGCGTGATGAAGCAATTTCCACTTCGCCTGCACCGACGCGGCGGGCTAATATTTCATCGACCCACCCTCCCCTTCCCTCCCCAAAGCGCAACGAAATCGGGTGACGATGTCGACGCAGCACGAAATAACCGCCGCCCGCCATCACATCGAACGACTGCGCGACGAACACGCCAACGACCTGACCACACTCATCCATCTGGTGGACGGCGGCGCACTCAAGGGCCCAGCCGGCGACACCCTCACCGCCGACCTGCACACCTGGGACCGCGGTTACAAAGACCTCTTCACCCGGGCACTGAGGCTGCTCGACGCGCTGCACCCGTCCGAGCCCGCCTCATGACCCCTCCCGTGGGCATCGACCCAGCCCTGATGACCCAGCTCATCAACGGCATGAAACGAGCAAGCCGCACACTCCCCGACATCGGCCTCCAAGTCGAACGAACCCTCACCACCCTCGGCATATCCCTGTGGGGGCCGGCCCACCTGTCATCCATCGGCCGCCAGTTGAACGACCGCATCCCCACCCTCCAGGGCCGCCTCGACCTCATCCTCGCCACCCCCGACCGACGCCCCGGCGAAGGCGGCGTCCTTTGGGCGGACGAATCCCCATGGCTGTCGAAATCCCCCGCAGAAGGCACGGCCGCCGCCACCGCACTGGCCACGCAACTCCGTACACAAATCGCATCCCATTCGCTCGACCCAAAATCCGTCGCCGAACTGGAACGCCACAAGAACGACCCCTTCTTCGCCGTCGCCTTCCTCACCCTGATACCGCCACGCGAACTCAAATCCCTCATCGCCCGTACATACTGCTCTGACCTCCCGCCCGGCGACCGCCCTCTCCTCTACGACACGGCCACCCAGGACCGGTTCCTCACCATGCTCAGCACCCTGCTCGGCACCGCCTCCCACGGCGTCGGCCGGATGCGCCTGGCCGCCGACTACGCCGACAGGCTGATCGAGGACATCGACCACCCCCAGGACGCGTTCGCCGTGAAGAGGCTCCTGCAGGACGGCGACTTCGACCACACCTTCCTGCTCACCCTGGTCCGCAAGCTCCACGACAAGGACCTGGCCCATCCCCCCGACCTGTCCCTCCCCCGAGACCCCTGGACGCTCCCCGGCCCCAGAGACGTCTCCCTCGGCGACCTCAGTCCCCTGGGCACCGTCCTGATCGCCCTGGCCCACCACCCCGCCGTCGCCCAGGACTTCTTCACCGACCCCGCCCGCAAACCCCTCGCCTACCTGATGCGCTCCCACCCCTGGCTCGGCGACGCCGACGCCGACCTCGGCTGGGCCATCCAGGCCGCCACCACGGAGTTCCGCGACCACGGCCTGCCGCCCGGCGGTTCACGCGGTTACAAGTCCGCCCTGATCGCCTCATGGGCGGTCCGCTTCTGGAGCGACCCCAAAGTCCAGACCAACCTCCCCTCCACCCGCCCCCACCTCGGCACCCTCCTCAGCCAATACATCGGCGACATACACCGGGATGCCCAGTCGTTCACGGACAAGAGACCGGGAGTGGAGACAGACGCCAACGCGGACAAGAACCTCCTCGGCGGCGACCCCTACGGCGCCAAGTTCAATGCCAAGAACATGCAGCAGGCCATGGCCTGGGTGTTCGAGGACGACGACGCCTTCCGGAAGGTGACCGCCGCGCACGGCCTGTACGCCGCCCGGATGCTGGACGAGCTGGCAGGCAAGATCGAAGCAGAGGTCAAGGCCGATGTCACGGCATGGCGCGAGTCGCACTCCGGCGCCACGCGGCAGCAACTGGACGCCGCACGGCAGGACATCCTCGAGGAGCGGATGAGTCGCAGCGGAGGCGCGGAGTTCGCCCGGGCGGCGCGTGGCCTCAGTGTGACAACCTGGATGATCACCGATGCGGCCAACATCTCCGGCATCGAGGAGGCGAAGGCCGAAGACGCCCGCTTCTCTGCGTTCAAGGAGATGACGGAGGCGGTAGTGGGCCTTGTCCCGGGCCCTCCCGGCAAGTTCATCGGACTGCTGGTCGACTCCGCCAAGGGAGAGATCTTCGGCAAGGTCAAGACCAACCGGGAGGAACAGGCCCGCTTGGACGCCGACGATGCGCTGGGGGCCGCCAAGCACATGTTCTCGGACCTGACCGCGGCCACCATGATGCGCCATGGCCTGTTCGGGGACGGTTCCGTACCGGCCAGGACCCATCCGTACCGTCACAAGGACTTCTCGCCGGGGGCGACCGGAGAGTTTCTGGTCAATGGGGAGATCAAGCCTTGGGACGAGATGAACTCGGACGAGCGGGAGTCTTACGACGAGTGGCTGCACCTGAACGAGACCGGCCGAGTGTTCGACCGCCCTGACACGGCCATCGAGATCGGCTTTGACAAAGCCACGGATTACCACACCGGAGGGGGATCATGAGGGTCGGTCCAGCGATTGCCTTTGCCGCGCTGTTTCTTACAGGATGCTCATCGACTGTCCCCCCGGACACCCGAGTGCTCGGAAACATCACCACCGCACCACGCGAATGCGACTTGATCTCAGCGAATGCCATCATGGTCGCGACCGGCCTCAACGAATACCACGCGTTCGGCACAAAGATGGACATGGGCCGCAGCTTCGAGTCATGCACGGTTACTGAGATGTCTGATGCGGAACATAACCAGGGTCTACTAATCGAAGTGTTCGACCCGTCGCCGGATGATGCGGAAGATCTGGAGAACACCAGACAGTCCATGAACGGGACCGATCTTCCGGGTGGTCTAGGGCCCGGTTTCGCGGCTCGGCGAAAGAACGCTCAGGATCAGAGCATTGCCTTTGTCTACGGGTGGACGGCTGACTACAAGCGTCTGCTCAGCGTGAACATCATGGAAGGGGCGCCTGGGAGGGATTCCTTGGCGGATGCGGTGGAGTTTTTTCGGCAGCTCAAGCCGATTCTGCTCACATCATCCCAATAGGGCGTCGCCTTGGGGGCCTTAGCGGTGGGAGGGTTCAGGGGTGGGAAGTCGGTCAGGTGGGGTTCGGCTGCGGATATGGATTGGCGGAGGTCGGTGAGGAAGAGGGGCGGTCGGTGGTCTAGCGGGCGGAGGGGGTCGAGATGGAGAGGGCTCCCACAGAGGTGCCGTGGCTGTTGCGTAGCGCTGCTCCGATTGCCGAGACGCCCTGTTCGGTGCCGTCGAGGTTGGGGGCGTAGCCGCCGCGGGGCGGATCTCGTCGGAGTTCGCGGAGCAGGTTGGCGCGTTCCTGGTCTGGCAGGGCCGGGTAGAGGGCGGCGAGCTGGTCGCTCGGCAGCGCGGGCAGCGGGACCTTGCCGTCGGAGGCGCGGTGGGCAGGCAGGATCGTGCCGCGGCCATCTTGGCGCCGGAGGTGCGGTCGGCGGGCAGGAATGTGTCGCGGCGGTCGCCGATGTGCGGCGGCTGCGGGGACTCGACGCTGTCCAGGAAGCGGACTTTGGTGCCGACTCTGACCATGAGGTTCACGGTCTCCTAGATACGGGCGCACAGGGCCTCCATGGCGGGCCAGACGTGGGCGCGCGGTTCGCGCAGGGCCGAGCCGCCGCCGTTGCCCGCGGCCGAGGCCGAGGCGAGGCCCCGGCAGGGACGTGGTGTGCTCGTCTTGGATGGCGAAGTCGCGGTAGACCAGCATCGCCAGCAGGCGGTGCGCGGTCGAGCGGGCGATGACGAGTTCCTTGGCGATGTCGGTGAGCTCGAGCCGTCCTTGGTCGTGCAGCATGTGGAGGAGGTGCAGTGCGTTGTTGACCGAACCCAGGGGTACGCGGGGTTGTTCTTCAGAGTAGAACGCTAGTGCAGGACGCGGAATTACTCCCTAGCGTGGGGCAGCATGAACCTCGAGGAGAGGCTGTACGCGGGCTTCGCGGGGGAGCATCTAATCCCGCTCTGGACGCAGGTGAGGAACCTGATGCCGGTACACCCCAAGTCCGGGGCCCGGCCGCACGTGTGGGGGTGGAAGACGCTCCACACGCCGACCGAGCGGACGGGTGAGCTGATCCCGGTCGGCAGGGGCGGCGAGCGGCGGGTCATCGCGCCGGTCGACCCCCGTCTGGACGGCCTCCCGTACGCGACCCCGACCCTCTGGGCGGCCATCCAGTACTTGGGCCCGCGCGAGGTCGCGCCCGAGCACCGCCGCGCCCAGCACGCCTTCCGCTTCGGCGAGGAGGGGAAAGGCGTGTGGACGGTCGTCGACGGCGACCCGGGCGCGATGCGGCGCGGCGACTTCCTGCTCACGTCCGGTCGGCACTTCCACGGCCGCCGCAGCACCACCGGCATCCCCATGGGGTGGATCGACGGGCGGGACATCCCGTTCGTGCGCCATATCGACACCGTTCTTCGGGTTCGGTCCGGAGCGGGTGGGCGACGTCTCGACGCCGGACGTGTCGCGGTCCGAGCGGTTGTGGGCGCATTCAGGCTGCGGCCGGTGGTGGCGCTCGGGGCGCGTCCCAGCTCACCGATCGCCGATCGCCGCCTGCCGCTGGGGGCATACCGTCCGGGCCCTGGACGAGCAGCTCGCGCTGGAGGACGAGGGCCATTCGGGCGTGGCCGGGTGGGGGCACGCGGCCATCCGGTTCAGCGATCCGACGATCGGTGGGGATGTCATTCCGACGATCAGGGCCGAGTTCTACCGGCTGCAGGCCGGGGCGGGGACCGTTGCACGTAGGAAGAGGTGGGGGCCTCGGTCCACCAGGGTGTCCGACGGCGGGGGCTCGGCCACGCTGGGCGGGGTGGAGCTTGTCCTGTCGCGTGGTGACCCCGTCACGGTCCTGTCACGGCGCTGGCGCGGCACGGCGCGGCACGGCACGGCGTGGTCCCGGCGTGGTGTGCGGGGGTCGTTCTGGGTGCGTACCCGATTTGAATTGTTCTGTTTCTCTGACACGCCCGTTTTCGAGGGCCTGCACCAGTACCGAGAGGAGCTCGTGTGAAGCTTGCGACGCTGCGACTGCCGCGCCGTACGGCCGCCGTTCGGATCGACGGGGAGCATGCCGTGGAGGTGGGGGCGCCCGACGTCGGGATGTTGCTGGCCGATCCGCGCTGGCGGGAGGTGGCGGCCGCGGCGGACGGTCCGCGGCATCCGCTGTCCACGGCCGACCTGGCGCCCGTGGTGCCGGTGCCAGGGAAGATCATCTGTGTCGGGCTCAACTACCGCGACCACATCCTGGAGATGGGACGGGAGCTGCCGCGGTACCCGACGGTGTTCGCGAAGTTCGCCGAGGCGCTGATCGGGCCGTACGACGACATCGAGCTGCCGGCGGTCTCGGAGGCGATGGACTGGGAGGGTGAGCTGGCCGTGATCGTCGGGGCCGAGGTGCGCGGCGCCTCGCGCGAGGAGGCCGAGGCGGCGATCGCCGGGTACTCGGTGCTCAACGACGTGACGGCCAGGGACTACCAGAACCGTACGGCGCAGTGGTTGCAGGGCAAGACGTTCGAGGGGACGACGCCGTTCGGGCCCTTCCTGGTCACGCCGGACGAGATCAACGGGGCCATGACCCTGCAGTGCGAGGTGGACGGGGAGGTCGTGCAGCAGGCGGACACGTCCGGGCTGGTATTCCCGCCGGCCGAGCTGATCGCGTACCTGTCGGAGATCCTCACCTTGCGGCCGGGCGACGTCATCACGACCGGCACGCCCGGAGGCGTGGGGCACGCCCGGAAGCCGCCCCGGTATCTGGCGGACGGCAGCAAGGTCGTCACCCGGATCGCCGGGGTGGGCGAGCTGGTGAACACGGCGCGCCGTCATGCCTGACCTGGCCTTGCTGGACACCGGCACCGCGTACTTCCTGGACCGCCTGCGCGCGGCCGGCCTCGACCGCCCTTCGGCGCTGCCGGGCTGGACGGGACGCCACGTCGCCGCGCACGTGTCCGCCAACGCGAACGCGCTGGGCCGGCTGGCGCGGTGGGCGCGCACCGGTGAGAAAGCCCTCATGTACGCCTCCGCGCGGGCGCGCGACGCCGAGATCGAGGAGCTGGCGTTGCTGCCGTCCGATGAGCTGGGCGAGCTGGTCCGGACGACGGCCGCGGAGCTGCGGGCGGTGCTCGGGGTGGGGACGGCGGGGCAGTGGGCGGCGCGGGTGCGTACCGCGCAGGGGCGGGAGGTGGCCGCCGCGGAGGTGGTGTGGATGCGGACGCGGGAGGTGTGGGTGCATGGGGCTGATCTCGGCGGCCGCTTCGAGGACTTCCCGGACGCGCTGGTGGACGGCCTGATCGAGGACGTCGTCGGGACGTGGGACGCCCGCGGCCAGGGCCCCTGGATGACGTTGCGCGCCACCGACCGCCCCGCCCTCTGGCACGTCGCCCCACCCCTGCCAGACGCCGCGGAGGCAACGGTGCAGGAGGCCAAGGCCCCGGAGGCGCAAGACCCGAAGGCACAAGACCCAGAAGCAGAGAGGCCGGAAGCGCAGGGCCCGAAGACGCAGGGCCCGAAGACAGAGGCCTCGGCGGTCGAGGGGGCGCGGGCGCATCAGGGAGCCACCGTAGGGCCGGTCGCGGCGGTGGGGCCGCCTGTGGTGGTGGGGACGGCTGCGGCGTTGGCTGCTCGGCTCACCGGGCGGGGGCAGCCTCCTGCTTCCGGCGCGCCCCCGATCGGGCGCTTGCTCTAGCTGACGCCGGGGAGGAGTTCAGGGGCGCGGTACGGCGATACGTCCACCTCGACTGGCTCTACGGCAGGTGCAGACGTGCGACGGCAGGTGGAGACGGGTGACGCAAGCGGAGACGGGTGACGCAAGCGGAGACGGGTGACGCAAGCGGAGACGGGTGACGCAAGCGGAGACGGGTGACGGCAGGTGGCGACGGGTGACGGCAGGCGAAACGTGCAGCGGCAGGCGAGACGGGGGGCGGCAGGGCGACCGGCTCTACGGAAGATGGAGGCGTTCGAGGTCCGGGGCGGCGGTTCCTGGGACGATCGCGGTCAGTACCTCGGCCGCTGCTCCTGACGTGACCGTCACCGCCTCCTCGGTGCGCAGGTAGCCGGAGGAGACGGTGGACGTCCCCACCTCCATCCCGGTCGCGGGCCACTGCAGCAGCGTGACCCGCCAGTCGCCGTCGCCGAGCACCACCGCGCCCGCCCGCCGCTCGACCACCCGCAGCGCGGGGTCGAAGTGCCACAGACTGCGCAGTGTCCCCGACGGCACCGAGTCGCGTACGGCCATCACGTCGTCGCCGTGCCCGACCAGGACGCGGCGGGTCCTGGTCACCCCGTAGGCGTCGTCGGCCAGCTCGAACACCTGACGCTCCGGGCCGAGGTCGGCGCTCAGCAGGCGGGTGGCCGTGCCGGGACGGAGGTCCCCGTCCGGGATCGGCACGTTGTGGGCCTGCGGGGTACGGGTCCAGGCGGCGTACTCGGTCCGCTCGTAGGAGTGGAACCCGGCCTCGACCAGGATGCGGCGGCCCTGGGCGCAGTAGGTGACGCCGAGGTGGTCCTCGTGGCCGTGCAGACGGCGTCCGGGGCCGAACCTGATCGAGTAGTGGGCCGAGCGCGGGTCGTCCCAGGCGGTGCGGCCGAAGACGTACCCGGCGTCGAAGACCCGTACGAGCGGGCCGTCGTGGGGGAAGCCGGGGGCGCGGGTGTCGGCCGGGCTGTCGCCGATGGGGGTCAGGCAGCCGTCGGGCTGGGTGGCGTGCGCGATGTGGCTCTCCAGGGCGGTTCTGCGGGCGGTGAGGCGGGCGGGGGGCTGGGCGCCGCTCTCGCTGATGGCGCGCAGGGCAACGCCGAGGCGGCGGTGCACGTACAGGCCGTAGCGGGGGGCCTGCTCGTGCAGGACGCCCTGGGCGTCCACGGCCAGCTCGGCCGACCCGGTCATCCTGCGTACGGCCAGGTCGCGCCACCTGGCTCGGCCGAGGCGGCAGGCGATGACCAGCAGCCCGATGTCCTGGTCCAGGCCGTGGTTGTGGCCCGCGCGGTAGAGCGCCGGGTCGGCCAGGACCTCGCCGTGCTCGGCCATGCTCTCCCACAACAACGGGGTGCGCACGTGCTCGCTCAGGCAGACCAGCACGGGGGCGCGCAGCGCGACGGCGTGCTCGGCCCACGCCCACTCGCTCACCTCGCGCCCGCCGCGCGGGTTCCGGCGGATCCACTGCGCGGCCACGTCGGCGGCGCGCTCCAGGTACGCCCGCTCGCCCTTGCGTTCGTACGCGGCGACCAGGCGGCCCGCCCAGCGCAGCGTGTGCAGGTTCAGCGCCCAGGAGCGGTTGCCGTACGGGTCGGCGGTCCAGTCGATCTCCGTGCCGAGGTCGGCGGGCGGCAGGCCGGCGAACCTGACCCGTCCGTCCATCACCTCCGCCACGTCGGCGGCGGGGAACTGGTCGCTCAGGCAGATGGCTCTGCCGGTGGTCGTGCGGGCACGCCAGAACACGTCGCGGCTCCTGATTTCGGGCGCGCTGAACTCGCCGCGCGGCGGTCACGCACCTGTCGGGGGTGGGATCAGTGCAGGTCGGGGGCCTGGTCGGTCCAGCCCGCCGTGAGGACGATCTGCGAGCCGCCCGTCCCGCCCGCGTCGGTGCTGGCGAGGACCTGCGAGGTGGCCGGGTCGATGATCAACGTTCGCCGGACGCCCGTGGGGAGCGGGTAGCTGAACGCCTCGCCGGAACGGCCGCGGGGGTCGGCACGCCGGCCCAGGTAGCGGACGTCGGGCAGGTCGGCGAGCGCCCGGTAGGCGGCGGCGCGTACGGCCGGCGGCGACGGCTTGCTCCACAGCAGGCCGCTGAGCGCGTCGGCCAGCAGGCCCGCCGAGCCGGCGGGCAACATCGCGGCCACCCGTTCCCTGAGCGCCTCGGGGTCGGCGGGCAGCTCCTGGATCTGGCGGAACGTCAGGTCGCGGCCCGCCATGCTGAACGGCGCCCGGCCCGTCACCGGCACGACCCGGCCGCGCCCCGCACAACTGTCCTCGGGGGACGAACCCGAACCCGGGGTGGAGGGCAGGGTGCAGGTCCAGGCTTGGCCGTCTCGGGTGGCCCAGAGCTCGGTCAGGCGGTCGCCGTCGTGCAGCCTGCCGATGTGCCAGTACGCGGCCTGCTGCCCGGAGGCCGCCGTACTGGCCGCCGCGAGCAGGATCGAGCGGCCCGGCACGGCGGACGGCGTGCCGGGGACCAGCATGAGTGCCACGGTGAGCGCGGCGGCCGTGGCCAGGGAGAGCGCCGACAGCCGGGCCAGGCGCCTGCGGCGGCGCGCGGCCACCACCCGCCGCCACACCCTGGCCTGGGCGTAGGGAGCGGACGCCGGATGCCCGTACAGATCGCGAACGGGCCCGAGGTCGTCGGGCGCGGGGGGCGCGTGCGGGTCGCGAACGGGCCCGAGGTCGTCGGGCGCGGGGGGCGCGTGCGGGTCGCGGGGGTCAGCCATGGGTGGCCTCCTCCAGGACGTGCGTGCCGAGCAGGCCGCGCAGCTTCCTGCGGGCCCGGCTGAGCCGCGACCCGACGGTCCCGTACGGGATGCCGAGCGCGGTGGCGATCTCGTCGTGGCTCAGCCCGGCGAGCGCGACGAGCAGCAGCACGTCGCGGTCGCGCCGGTCGAGCTCGGCCAGGGCGGCGGCCAGGTTCGGGCGCAGGCTCTGGGCGCTGACCCGCAGGGCGACGGCCTCCTCGTGGCCGGGCGCGTCGGCGTCGGGGCCGCAGCGGCCGAGCGCCCGCAGGGTGCGGGCCTCCAGCCGGCGCTGCTTGCCGATGAGGTTCGTGGCGATGCCGTAGAGCCAGGCGCGCACGCCCGCCCGCGACGGATCGTAGTGCGCGCGCTTGCGGAAGGCGGTCAGGAAGGTCTCGGCGACGATGTCCTCGGCGTGGTCGGGGCCGAGCCGACGGGCGACGTAGGCGTGGATCTCGCCGAAGTACCGGTCGAACACCTCCTCGAAGTCCTCGTCGAGCGTGCGCTCGCCGGGCGCGCGGGCGGCCCACGGCACCGCCGTCGCGATGGTCTCCCCCGTCATGTCCAGCCTCCGTGCGTCAAGTGGTCCATCTCTTATCACCCGACACGGCGGATCGCTTTCACGACGGTTCGGCACGGGCTCACCGCCGTTCAGCGCCCGCCGAGGAAACGACGGACGTCCTCGACCTCCTCCTGGACCGGGCCCCCGGGCAGTTCGTCGAACGGCTGGACGCTCACCTGCGCGCCCTTCCTGGACCACACGCCCCTGACCATCCCCCCGGCCAGCACGACCGGGCGCAGGACGCCGCCGCCGGGGAACACCTTCGCGGCGTGCTCGGGGGCCAGGACGGCGTCCCTGCCGCGCCAGCCCATCAGGTACTCGTCGAAGGCGGGCGCGAGGCGCAGCACGGGTTCGCCCGGCTCGGGCGGGTCCTGGGCGGCGCTCGTCCGCCAGGCCGCGCGGGCCTCGCCGAGCGGCAGGCCCGACCAGGCGGCCAGGTCCTCGGGGGTCGCCGGGTGGTGGGCGCGCCGGTAGCGGACGGCCAGCTCCTTCAGCGCCTTCCCGCGGTCGGGCTCGGGGACGACGGGCGCGCCGAGCCAGTCGCCCGCGTGCACGTACGTCGGTTTGCCCGCCCGGGACGGGCCGAGCACCGCCAGCCCGTGATGGGCGGCCAGCGCCATCAGGTGCACGACGCCCTGGCCCCTGGCCCGCCCGGCGAGGCGTTCCTCCAACTCGGCCTTGGTCAGCGGGCCCTGGCCCGCGAGCACTCGCCCGGCGAGCGGGAGCAGGTCGTCGCCCGTGACGCCCTCCTGGCGCAGGCGGCGCAGGGCGCCGGTTTCACCGCTGGTGAGGGTGTGGATCCAGGGGAGGTCGTCGGCGTCCACGAAGTGCAGCGTGCCGCGCGGGCCCCACGTCCTGACGATCTCGCGGGCCTGCCAGGCGGCCTCGACGCCGGACGGGGTGAGGGTGGCCGAGCGGGCGCGGAAGGCCAGCAGGGCGGAGGGCACGTCCTGGGCCTGGATCGCGGTCAGGTGCCGGACGACGTCGGCCGCGGCCAGGCCGGGCGGGCGGTGCAGGAGCTGGGCCTCGGCGCTTCTCATGGCCTGGATCATCGCAGGAGGAGGCGGTCGCGCAGGCGGGTGGGGAGGGGGGTGCGCGACCGTACGGCGCGGCGGACGGCGTCGCTGTGGTCCCATGCGTGGGCGGCGTCGGCGTCGGTGACGTCGTCGGGGGCGTACCGGACGAAGTTTGAAATTTCGGCTAACGGCCTGAGATGGGTGGTGATGTCGGGTGGCTGGCCGGTCAGGACGTCCTCGGCGGTCAGCGCCCGCCCGCCGCCCAGTCGCAGGTCGTCGCAGGTCTGGCGCCAGGCGCCGAGCACGCGTTCGCCGGGCGTCCCGCCGCCCCTCCTGGACCGCCTGCGCCACCAGGGCAGCACGGCGGCCGTCACCGCGTACGCCACCAGCAGGCCCCCGCCCACGGCGGCGGCCAGCACCCAGGGGGACGGCCCGCCGCCGGGCCGCGCGCCCTCCTCCCCGGCCTTCGGCCGCGCCGTGCCGGACCGGTCGCCGCCTCCGCGCGCGAACTCGCCCTCCAACTGCTCGCTCTCCTCGATCGCCGAGGAGACGACGTCGTGGTCGTCCTTGGCGCCGCTGCGGCCCGGCGTGGGATAGAACGGCCGCCAGCCCAGCTTGTCGAACTTGATCTCCGCCCAGGCCATGACGTGCCCCGACCTAACGTGGTAGATCCCCCCGGACGCCTGCCCCGGCCGGAAGCCCACCACCACCCGCGACGGCAGCCCGAGCGTCCTGGCCATGAGCGCGAACGTCGCCGCGAACTGCTCCGACGTGCCCCGGTGCGTGGTCCGCAGGAAGAACTCCAGGCCCTTGAGCGAGTGACCGGGCGGCGCGGTGACGTCGTAGGAGGCGCTGGTGCGCAGGTAGCTCTGCAGCCGGTACGCCTGCTTGATCGGCGCGTCCGCCCCCTTGGTCGCCTCCTGCGCGAGCCGGCGGAACAGCTCCTCCTGCGGCCCCTGCGGGAACGCGGTCAGCGCGGGGTCGTCGTGCGCCGGGGTGGCCGCGAGCAGGTCCTCCTTGGACGGCTGCGGCACTTTGGAGGTCACCTCGTAGCTGAAGCCCTTGCCGGGGCTCCCGCCCGTTCCCGCGGCGGGGTCGGCCAGCAGGGCGCCGCTGCGGGGGTCGGCGGCCAGCCCCCGTACCCCGGTGACCTCGACCGGCCGTTCGGCGGCGGGCAGCCACGTCCCCGGCAGCCCGGCGAAGGTCACCCGCTGCCGTACGACCTGCGCGGCCCCCGTCCACTCCCCCTCGGGGATCCGGCCCCCAGTGGGCTGGAAGCGGGCGCCGGAGGTCCAGCGCACGCCGTCGTAGCGGTCGAGCACGGCCAGCCGCCAGTTGAGCGGCTTGTCCGC
This sequence comes from Nonomuraea sp. NPDC052265, assembly GCF_044547985.1. Classification (NCBI taxonomy): domain Bacteria; kingdom Bacillati; phylum Actinomycetota; class Actinomycetes; order Streptosporangiales; family Streptosporangiaceae; genus Nonomuraea; species Nonomuraea sp. NPDC052265. The sequence goes on along the minus strand of NZ_JBIUBJ010000002.1, from coordinate 680,787 downwards.
CTTGACGGTGAACAGTTCCCTGTCGGGGATCTGCAGCCAGCCCGACACGCGGTCGAGCGGGCTCACGCTGTCCACCCGCCGGGGCGGCGGCAGCTCGGCGTCCTGTCTCGGGTCGTACGGCTGCGCCGCCATGGGCAGCAGCGGACCCACCACCAGGGCCAGGGCGGCCAGCGCGGCGGCGGCGGGCAGGCCGCCGAGCAACCGGAGCGGTGGACGGTCGTCGCGGATCAGGGCGAGGGCCGCGATCAGCACGAACAGGCCGGCGGCGACCGGCAGGTTCGAGCCCTCGCCGTCCACGCCGAGCAGCAGCGCGGCGGCGTACACGGCCAGGGCGGGGACGGCGGCGGCGATCCTGGTGCGGGTGCGGGTGAGGGTCTCGGCGCCGATGACGGCGGCGGCCCAGACGAGCGTGTGCACGAGGACGAGCAGGCGCGGCTCGGGCTGGGCGGGGAGCAACGTGGTCAGCAGCGCGTGCCAGGCGTTGGCCACGTCGGCGAGCACGCCGGGGGACAGGCCGTGGTAAAGCGGGAACGTCCCGGCGGCCCAGGCGAGGAGGTCGAGCGCGAGCGCCAGCCACAGGGGGCGGCGCGCGGTGAGCGCCGCCACCAGGGCGGGGGCGGCGGCTGCGGGGACGACGGCGAGCAGCAGGTCGCCACCGGGGAAGACCCGGTGAAACCCCCACCCGGCAACCCCGGAAACCGCTGCCACCACCACGAGCCCGACCCCCCGGCGCCACCCTGCCCCGGGCGCGGGGGTGAAGGGGGCAGGGGGTGTCATCGGGCGGTCCAGGCGAAGGGGAGGGTGGCGAGGTCGGTGAGGGGGATGACCGTGACGCCGGGGGCGGCCGCCGGCCCCGGCCCGGTGTGGACACAGATGACCCGGTCGAAGCGCCGCCGCACGCCCGCCGCCCGTCCCACCTCGGCCGCGTCACCCGTGACCAGCACCAGCGACCCGCCGCCACGCGCCACCCGCGTCATCTCCCCCACGCCCACCGGCCCGGGCCGCACGAGGGCGAGCCGGTCGAGGATCGCGTCGGGATCGGCCTTGGCGTCGGCCCCGGCCCCCTCGCCGGCCAGCACCCGCACCGGGAACCCCGCGCGGGCGGCCGCCACCGCCACGGACGCCGCCACCTCCACCGCCAGCTCCGTCAGGTCCCGCGTGTCCAGGACGACGGTCGTGGTGGGCAGGCCGGCGTCGATGAGCTGGCGGACCATCAGCGTGCCGGTCCTGGCGCTGGATCGCCAGTGGACGTGCCGCAGGTCGTCGCCCACGACGTACTCGCGCAGGGTGTGGAAGGTGACGGTGCCGCTGGGGGCGTTGTCGCTGGTGGGCCCCTCCACGTGGTGGGCCTTGCCGGACGGCGGCACGGAGAGGGGGACCGTGCGCGGGCGGACCAGGAGGGTGACGGCGTCGCCGTACCGCCGCACCCGGCGTGTGAGGCCGAACGGGTCGGCCCGCACCAGCAGCAGCGGCCCGACCGGGATCTCGCCGCGCACGTCGGTCGGCAGCGGGTACGACACCGTGCGCGCGGCGTTCCTGGGCAGCCGTGGCAGGCCGATCAGGTGCTCGGAGGCCCCGACGCGGTCCTGGACGCGCAGCCCCGACAGGCCGCGCCGGCCCCGGTTGACCACGTTCAGCACCGCGACCGCCGCCTCGCCCCGCGGCACCTTGAGCGGCGTCACCTCGCGCCGCACCTCAAGGTCGGGCGCGGGGGCCGTCCAGGCGAGCGCGGCGGCCAGCGCGAGCACGCCGCCGGTGGCCAGCACGACCGGCTCGGGGTAGCCGAACGCGAACCCCGCCGCGTAGAGCGCGGCCGAGCCCGCGAGCGTGGCCCAGCCGAGCGGCGTGAACAGGGCCGTGAGCCGCATCTACGCCGCCTGCGGCACCGGCATCCCGGCGAGGATCTCGCCGAGCGCGGACGCGGCGCCGACCTCGCGCAGTTCGGCCTCGGGCGTCAGGATCAGCCGGTGGGCCAGCACCGGGACGGCCAGCGCCTTGACGTCCTCGGGCACCACGTAGTGCCGTCCGGCGGCGGCGGCCTTGACGCGGGCGGCGCGCAGCAGCGCGAGGCTCCCCCGCGGGCTCGCGCCCAGCCGCAGGTGCGGGCTGGTGCGGGTGGCCCCGCACAACCCGACGATGTAGTCGTAGACCGGGTCGGCCACGTGGATCCGGGAGGCGAAGTCGATCATCCCGGCCACGTCCGTCGCCCGCGCCGCCACCGGCAGCCGTTCGACCTGCGGCCCGGTCGGCCCGCCCTTGAGCACCTCGACCTCCGACACGTGGTCGGGGTACCCGACGGAGATCTTCATCAGGAACCGGTCGAGCTGGGCCTCGGGCAGCGGGTACGTGCCGTCCATGTCCACCGGGTTCTGCGTGGCCACCACCAGGAACGGCCGCGGCACCGGGTGCGGCTCGGCGTCCACCGTGACGCGGCGCTCCTCCATGACCTCCAGCAGGGCCGACTGGGTCTTGGGCGAGGCCCGGTTGATCTCGTCGGCGAGCACGATGTTGGCGAACACCGGCCCCTGGTGGAACTCGAACTTCTGGTGTGCCTGGTTGAAGATCGACACGCCGGTGATGTCGCTGGGCAGCAGGTCGGGGGTGAACTGGATGCGCCGCCACTCGGCGTCCACGCTGGCGGCGATCGAGCGGGCCAGGGTGGTCTTGCCGGTGCCGGGGACGTCCTCGATGAGCAGGTGGCCCTCGGCGAACAGGCAGATCAGGGCCAGTTCGACGGCCTCGTGCTTGCCGCGGACGACGCGTTCGATGTTGCCGGCCAGGAGCTGGAACCTCTGGGCGAACTGGGCCGCCAGGGCGGCGGGCTGCTGGGGCTGGGGCTGCTGCGGGTAGGCGTGGGCGGTCTGCTCGAACTGGTCCTGGTAGTTGTACTGGGTCAACCGAGTCCCCCTCCTCAGTCGGTGCACTCGAAGAGCGGCGGCGCCGGGAACGAGCCGCGGGGCGTGGTCATGAGCGTCTCGCTCAGGTAGGCCACGCCGCCGTTCCACTCGATCCTGTTCCAGACGTCGCTGGACTCCTTGCTCTCGTCCTCGGTCACGCTCTGGCCCTTGACCTGGCAGATGACGGTGATCGAGAGGTACTGCCCCTTCGGGATGCGGCCCGCCTCGCCGCTCTTCGTCGCGGCGGGGCGGACCAGCGTGTCCACCACGTTGTTGTTGGCGTTCTTGTACTGCTGTCTCGGATAGGCCAGGTCCACGTCGGTGGTGGCGACGTCGGGGCTCTCCCCGGCGGCGTTCCTGGCCTTGAGCTTGAAGGAGTACTTCGCGTTGTTCTTGAGCCCGTCCACGGTGAACGACGTCCCCTTGACCGCGTCGTTCGTGGCCCCGCCGCTGAGCTGGTACGTCACGTCCGGGTCGCCGTTCTCGGGGGCGTTCCAGGTCAGCTCGGCGCCCCGGTTCCTGGGCCTGGCGGCGAAGTTCGACGGCGCCCCCGGGGCCACGCACGGCCTGGCCCCGGCACTCTGCTCCGACTCCACCTCGCCGCCCTTCCAGTGGGCGACGACGACGAAGGTGTACTCCCGCGCGCAGTCGCCGCCGGTGAACTCGAACTGGAAGGGCCCGTCGCCGGCCACCGACTCCGGTTCCGGCCGCCCCTCGCCGGACGCCTTGAGCGTGTAGCGCTCGACCTCGCCGCCGGTGGACGGGCTGAAGGTGACGATCACCCGGCCGGGGCCCGACCTCGCGGTCACCGCGCCGGGCGCGCCGGGCGCGGCGGCGGAGGTCGGCGTCGGGGTCGGCGTGGGGGTCGGCGTGGGGGTGGGCGTCCTGGCCGGGTGGCGGGGCCGCTCGGCCTCCCTCGTGCGGGTCGGGCCGGGTTCGCTGGTCTCGAGCGGAACGTCCGGCTCGGGGTCGCTGTTCGTGGGGTCGGGGCGCGGGGTCTGCTTGGGCTTGGGGGTGTTGGTCGGCCCCGGTACGTCGGAGTCGTCCTTGTCCACGTCGTGCTTGCGGCCCTCGGGGTCGATGACGACGGCCTTGTCGCCGTTCTCGTCGTTGGCCCAGAGCAGGCCGTCCTTGACGAACACGTCCACCGGGCCCGGCCTGCCCGCCACCTGGAGCGTGGTGGGCTGCCCGCCGGCGGCGCTGTCCCAGACGATCAGCGCGCCACGGCCCTTGTCCGGTACGTACACCTTCGACCCGAGCATCTGCGGCACCCCGAGCCCTGCCGGGTCGTCGATCGCGAACTTGGTGCTGAGGACGGCGTTCGAGGAGGTGTCGATCACGACGAGCAGCCCCGAGCCGCCCGGCGTCAGCACCGGGACGAGCGGACCCTCGGTCGTGGCCGGGGTGAGCACGCCGCCCTTGGCCGCCCGCGCGACCTCCTTGGGCAGGGTGATCTCGCCGACGCCGCCGTCCGAGCCGATGGTGACGGCGGTGGCGGCCCGCGTGTTGACCACGACGGGCAGGCCGCCGGCGATGGTGACGGCCAGCTCCTCGCCCGGTTCGCCCACCTTGACGGGGGTCGCGGCGACGCCGCCGGACACCGGCACGACCTCGCCCCTGGCGGTCACCGGCACCCACAGCCGGCCGCCGCCGTCGATGCGGGCCGCGCCGAGGGGGCCCGGCAGCGTGACCGGCGCGCCCATGGCGTTCAGCGTGACCGGGTCCATGCGCTGGACGCGGCCCGCCGCCGGATCGACGGCGTACGCCGTGCCGCCGGAGACGGCGAGCTGCATCCCGGCCGCGCCGAGGTCGCGGGTCTGGGTGACGGTGAGCTGGCTGGGCTCGACCCGGCTCACGAAACCGGTGCGGTCGTCCACGAGCAGCACGTTCGTGCCGTCCTGGACGACGCGCAGCTGCTTGCCGGCCTTGTCGTCGAGGTAGCCGTCCACCTCGCCGGACAGGCCGTTGACGTGCACGACCTTGCCCCGGGCCTTGGTCCACAACCACGCGCCGACGTCGGCCAGCTCGGGATTGGCGCTGGAGACGCCCACGCCGAACCACGCCGCCGCGGCCCCCAGGATCACGGCCGCTCCCCCGGCCACCAAGGCCGTCGCCCGGTCACCCCCGAGCACTCGGATGGACAACCGTCACTCACCCCGTATGTACGATCACAGAGAGTTTGCCCCGCTTTTACCGGGGATCACCCTAGCGGGCAGGAGTCCCATCCGCGCCCGTACCGACTGGTAGCCCGCGTCGGGTTCCGTGTCTGTCGGTGTGAAGCCGTACCTTAGTGCGCGTGTCCGAACAGCCCCTGACCCTCGACGCCGCCCTCTCCGAGGAGGCGGTCCTGTCGACCTACCGCCGCATGTTCGCCGCGCTGGCCCGCGACAGCGGCGCGGTGGTCGACGACCCCGCCCTGGTCGACATCGCCGAGACGCTGTTCGCGGCGTTCGCCGAGGCGGGCGAGGAGTGGCTGACGCACGAGCAGATGCGCTTCGCCTGCCGGGCCTACCCGAGCGACCAGTTCGACAACCGGCTGCGGGTGCTCAAGGGGCTCGGCGCGATCCGCGAGGTGTTCCCCAAGCCCAACCAGCTCCGCTACCGCGCCTCGTTCACCAGCGTGGTCGGCCTGATGTTCATCCGCCGCATGATGGACGACGGCGGCCAGTCCGAGATGCACCGCCTGCTCGCCCTGGAAGACCTCAACGTCGCCGACCCCCGCACCACGAGCGAGGAGGCCCGGCAGAGCGCGGTCAACCTGGCCCGCGCGTTCCGGCTCTGGGCCCTGGAGCTGATCACGCTGACCACGGGCACGATCGAGGAGCTGCGCGAGCAGGCCCCCAAGCTGTGGGGCACCGAGGAGATCGCCCGGCGCGCCCAGAGCCTGCACGGCACGATCCTGACCCGCTGGCCCGAGCTCGACCGGGTCTGCACCGACCTGCGCGCGTCCATCTACTCCTACAGCGACGCCTCGCGCCGCGCCGCCGGCCGCCTGGCCGACTCGGCGGGCACGACCCGCAACCTGACGCTGCTGCCCACCGAGACGTGGCGCACGTTCGCCCAGACCGCCTCCAAGGAACGGCTGGCCTCGGTGCTCGACGGATTCGTCTTCGACGCGCCCGCGCCGTGGCACGATCCGGCCGCCGTCGCGCGGGCGGTCGACGAGGCGCCGCGGCCGGCTCCCGTCCAGCCCACTCCGCCGCGTTCGGCGCTGCCCGACCCCGGGCCCGAGGGCTCGCTCGACTCCTCGCCGGGGGCCGCCGTCGAGCGCCTCACGCAGGTGGCCGAGTCGCTGCTCGGCGGCGCCTCGCGGGTCGCGCTGGCCGACGTGATCGGCTCCGACTGGCCCTCGGCCCGCCGCCTGCTCGCCGACCTGACCACGGCCGACCTGCGCCCCGAGCTCCCCTACCGGCTGGCCTGGTCCGACGGCCTGACCGTCGATCCCGACGGCGAGCCGGCCTGGCTCTCCCACGGCCACCTGGAGCGCACCTCATGACGTCCACCGGTTCCTCCGCCACCGAGCGCGGCCGGTCCGCGGGCCAGGCGCTCGCCCACGCGCGGGCGCGCTCCGGCGGGCCGCTGCGGCTGGGGGCCGGCGTGCCCGCGCCCGCCGGGATGACGCGGCTGACCCGGCCCGACTCCACCGGGCACGCACTGCCGGTGTGGCCCGACGGGGTGACGCCGTCGCTGCTGGAGGAGTACCAGATCGCCGCCGTGCCGGTGGAGCGGGCCGGTGAGACGCGGCGGGTGCTGGCGGCCACGCTCAAGTGCTGCTGGAACGACCTTTCCGTCGATCCGTGGCCAGGCGATCCGGCGCCCGTCGAGCTGGTGCTCGACACGTACCGGGCGTTGATCGGGCGTACCGACGACCTGATGCGCAACTGGGCGCGGGGCGCGCTGCGGCGGCTGCACGACTCGGCGTGGATCGTCCTCGACGACGGGGTGGTGACGCTCGGGCCGCGCTGCGCGCTGTGGCCGGTGGAGTCGCACGCCCAGTTGCAGGAGCTGGTCCGCCGCCTGCCGGAGCCCGAGCGGCCGGAGCTCACGGTGGTGGCCGACGCCGACATCGTGGCCGCGGCGGTCCTGCCCCTGCCCGGCGCCGGGGGGCGGGCCGAGCTCGGCGTGGCGGAGTTCGACGACCTGCTGGGGGCCTACGACGAGCGGCGGCGGGCCGAGCTGGTGGCGGCGTTCATGGTGGTCGAGCACGCCGCGGAGCCGGTCGCGGAGGGCCGCTTCGCCGCGCTGCGCGATCCGGCGCTGCGCCACACGCTGGGCGAGATGCTGGCCCGCCGCGGCCGGGCCCTCATCCAGCTCCGCGAACGCTGGACCTCGGGTTACGACGACGTCCACACGGCCGCCCTGTCCCGGCCCCCGGCCCCCGAGTCCGCGCCCGTCCTCCCCGCCGGAGAGCCGCCCGCGCCCGAGGAAGAGGCCGCGGGCCGCTCACCGGTCGTGGAAGAGGCCGCCGGGCGGTCGGCGGGTGCGGGGCTCGGTGTCAGCGAGCGCGCGGTGCTGACGCTGGTGCTGGTGCACTCGGTCGCGATCCCCAGGGCCGAGGGCCTGCTGCCGGAGGACTCGTGGCTGTCGCCGCACCCCACCCCGGTCGACGAGCTGCGCCGCCACACCCAGGTCCCGATCGGCGAGCTGGAGTCGGCGCTGCGCACGCTGCGGCACGCCGGCCTGCTGGCCCAGGTGAAGGCCGGCGAGGAGGCGGGCGGCTACGTCCCGGGGCCGCAGTTCCACCGGCTCACGCCGGCGGCCAGGCGGCGGTTGCAGGAGGAGCTGATCCTGGCCGCCGGCCCGCACACACCGCTCGCGGCGGCCGTACGCGCCCGCAGGTCGGCACGGTGAACGTCATGACAGATGGAAGGGTTACGGGGGTTCGGGTGTCGCAGATGGAGAACGTCGTCGGAGACCGGGTGCTGATCGCCGTGCAGGCGGTCAACATCTCACGGCTCTCGACCCATCCGGTGCCCACCGTCCCCGGCACGCTCATCGTCGTCGCGGGCGCGGGCCCGAAGGACTCCAACGGCGCGGGCAAGTCGTCGTTCATCGCCTCGATCACGGCGCTGCTCGGCGACGAGCAGTGGCGGTTCGCCTCGGGCGCCAAGGCGGTCTCCGAGCTGCTCTTCAACGCCGAGCTGGCCAGCGGCGCGGGCGCCCGCCAGTGGGCGAGCGCCGACCACGGCTACATCGTGGGCGTCTTCGGCCCGCCCGGCATGGACTCCTTCACCCCGCCGCCTGCCCCACCGCCTGCCCCGGCCCCGGCCGAGCCGGCCGCCGCGCACGACCTCACCCTGACCGAGGAGGACGAGGAGGGCGAGGCCGGCAGCGGGGAGCTGTTCGAGGTGCCCGACACGTCGGGCGGCGCGATCACGGTGTGGCTCAAGGTCAACCAGGAGGCGCCCCACCTGGAGATCCGCTGGCGGGAGGGGGTCCATCTGGCCGCCTCGCCGTCCGAGGCCGAGCGGGTGGCGCGGGCCGACGAGATCTGGGCGTCGCTGCCCAGGTCGGCGGGCAGGCGCGACGTGGTGGCCCGCGACCTGACCAAGGTGCTCTACGGCGACCGGGTCAGGTGCGTGTCGTTCCTGTCCACGTCCGTGCGCAGCAAGGTGGCCACCAACCTGCTCTCCCAGCCGCTCAACGAGATCTCCCCCGAGCGCGTCTTCGAGGCCATCGCGGCGCTCACCGGCCTCGACGCCGAGCTGGAGCAGGAACGCGAGGCCCGGCGCGACGAGCACGCCAAGCGGGTGCGGGCGGCGCAGGCGGCCGACCGGCTGGCCGAGTTCGAGGTGGAGTCGAAGGCGCTGCTCGGCACGTTCGACCGGCGCGACCAGGCCCGGGTGCGCCTGGCCGAGGCGTTGCGCTGCTGGCGCGGCAGGCAGGCGCGCAAGCTCGCCGACGCCGCCGCCAAGGACGAACTGCTGGCCGCCGAGCTCGGCCGCCACCGCGCGGCGGGCGAGTCGGCGGCCGAGTCGATCGCGCTGGTCAAGGCCGAGATCACCACGTTGCGCGAGGACACCCTCGACCGCCAGGTGTCCCAGGCCCGCAAGGAACTGGCCGCCATGCAGGCCCGTGCCACCAGGCTCGACGCCGACCGCGCGGTGGCCGAGAACTCCGCCGACGAGCTGCGGGCCGCGATCCCGGCGCTGGAGGAGACGCGCAGGTTCGCCGACGGGCGTGACGTGCCCGCCGCCGAGGGCGAGCTGCGGGAGGCCGGGCTCCGGCTCAACCAGGCGCTCAAGGCGCTCGGCGTGGCCGACCAGGAGGTGTCCTCGGCGCGGGCGGCGCTCGACGACGCGGAGGGCGGCCCGGCCGCGGCCCAGCTCGACGCGCTGTCGGCGGCGGGCGTCAGGGCGACCGGCCTGCTCGACGCCCTCGACGTGGCCGAGCAGGCCCGCGACGCCGCCTCTCCCGGTGGCGGCCTGCGCGGCTGGCCGCACGAGCACGCCGTCATCGTCGACGCCGAGCGGCTCGGCGAGGCGGCCCGCGCCCTGGCCGGCCTGCCGGGGTCCGTGCTGGTCAGCGCGGCCGGGGTGAGCGTGGTGGGGGCGTTCGACGGGGTGGCGACCGGCCGGGAGGCCCGGATCAAGGCCGCCGGCCAGCGGCTCAACCGGGCCGAGGACGCCCAGGAGAGCGCCGCGTCGGTGGTGCGCGAGGCCGAGGAGTCCGTCGCCGAGGCGCAGCGGCGGCTGGAGGGCGCGCGGGCCGGGGTGCGGCTGGCGGAGCTGGAGGCCAGGCTGGCCGAGCGGCGTGACCGGCTCGTCGGGCTCAACGCGGCGATCGAGGAGCTGACGCCGAAGGTGGCCGAGGCCGAGCGGCAGGCGGGCGCGCTCGACTTCCGGGCCCGTACCAGGGACATGGAGATCGAGCGGCTCGACGGGCGGCGGCAGCGGCACGAGAGCGAGCGGTCGCAGGCCCGCGAGCAGGAGGCGAAGGTCACGGCCGAGCGCGAGGCGCTCAGGCTCGACGCGCTGGCCGCCGACTGGGGCGGCACCGTGGAGACCGCCCGCGAGTGGATCGCGGCGCTGCCCGAGGAGGAGCGACCACGGGCGGCCGAGGAGTGGTGGCGGATCGCCGAGCGCCACTTCGACCAGGCGCTGCGCGACACCTTCCCCGAGGAGGACGCGGAGATCCCGGAGGAGCTGGCGTTCCTGCTGTCCGAGCGGGGCGGCAGCACGGCGCGCGAGCAGGCGACGTTCGCGGCGGTGTGCGGGGCGCTGGCCTCCTATCTGCGCGGCCAGGAGGAGTACGAGAAGCACCAGCGGCGGCAGATCGAGGCGCAGGTCGTCTCCCGGCAGCGCGACCTGGCGGCCGCGGCCCGGGGCGCGGAGGAGGCGGCGCAGTCGACGGCCGTCCATCGGGCGGCGCTGACGGCGGCGATCAAGGCGAGGCTGACCCGGGTGGCCGAGGAGTTCGAGAAGCTCGACACCTCCTACGGCGGCTACGGCGCGACGCTGGAGTTCCCGGTGCCGCCCGCGCCCGCCGATCCCGAGCAGCGCTGGCAGTGGCGGGTGACGCCGAAGTGGCGGCGGGGCGAGGGGCAGGGGTTCGTGCCGTACAACCGGCGGGCCAACACCGCGCTCATGGACGAGAAGGCCGTCAAGCTGGTGTGCGCGGCGGCCATCGCCTCCTCCGGCGGCGGCCATCTGTGCCTGGTGCTCGACGAGCTGGGCCGCAACCTGGGCAAGGAGCACCGCAGGGAGGCGGTCGCGCTGTTCCGGCGGATCGGCGAGACGTACGGCATCACGGTGATCGGGGCGCTGCAGGACGACATGGAACCGTACGCGATCGACGCCTGCGGCCAGTACGTCAAGCTGCGGCGGTCGTCGGACGCGATGCCGTACAACGAGCCGCCGGTGATCGTGGGCCATGACCAGCACGCCGAGCGGGTGCGCGCGCTGGCCGCGTACGTCGACCGGGGCCAGCCGGTCGAGCACGCGGTGTAGGAGGCGGACACGGGCGCGGCGCGGGGGGCGGCGCCGGGGCGGGCGGGTCAGGTGGCGCGGTCGAGTGCGTCCGCCGCCAGGGCCTGGCGGAAGTCGTCCCCCGCGTGCTCGACGGCGGCGAGCTGCACCGCCTCCCGCCGGAACACCATCGACAGCCCCCAGTCCGCCAGCACCCGCGCCTTGTGGTTGAACGTCGGCACCCACACCAGGTGGTACGCCCGGTGCGCCAGCCATCCCAGGAACCCGGTCAGCCTGATCGCGTACACCTGGGCCACGCCCTGGTGATGGCCGAGCCCGGCCACCGACCCCAGGTACGCGTGCCGGTACACCTTCAGCCCCCGCCCCCTGACGTACGCCGCCGGGTTGCGGGCCAGCAGCTTGGCCTGGCGCACCGCGTGCTGGGCGTTGGGCGCGGTGAACCGCCCAGGACGGGTCAGGTCGGGCACCGCCGCGCCGTCGCCGGCCGTGAACGCGCCTTCAGGCCCGCCACCGTCAGGTATTCGGTGGCGCGCAGCCGTCCGGCGTCGTCCACGGTCCAGCGGCCGAGGTCGGGGTGGAGTTCGGGCAGGACGGCGCCGGTCGCCTCGACCAGCGTCCAGCTCAGCTCGGCGGGCGCGATCCCGTCGTGGTAGCGCAGGGCCTCGTCGGCCAGCCCCTGCATCTCGGCCAGCGCCTCGACGCCCGAGAACCGCCGCCGACCACCACGAACGTCAGCGCCCTGCGCCGCACCTGCGGATCGTCGGTCGAGGCGGCCGCGGCGAGCTGGGCCAGGACGTGGTTGCGCAGGTGCGCGGCCTCGCCGACGGTCTTGAATCCGACCGCGTGCTCGGCCAGCCGGGGGATGGGCAGCGCGCGGGTGATCGACCCGGCCGCCATCACCAGGACGTCGTACGTGAGCGTCCTGGCCGGCCCCTGGACCGGCTGGAACCGCGCGGTGCGGGTCTCGTGGAAGACGCGGGTGACGTGGCCGGTGAGCACCCGCGCGCCCTTGAGCACCCGGTTGAGCGGGGCGACGACGTGGCGGGGCTCGATCGTCCCGCCGACCGCCTCGGCCAGGAACGGCTGGTACGTCATGTACCCCCGCGGATCGACCACGGATGTGCCCGCTGTAGCGGAACTCCGTCCTGAACAGCTCGGGCAGGTACGCCCCCATCGGCCCGAAGATCAGGCCCATCAGCCCGAGCGCGCCGGCCAGCGCCAGCCCGGCCAGGACGACCGACCCGGTCTCCATCAGCGGGAACATCACCAGGCCCCACGCGACGGCGGCGGCCGTGCCGGCCAGGAGCGTGCGGCGGCGGCCCAGCCGGTCGCTGACCACCGCCGAGACGACCGTGCCCGCGCCCATGAACAGCACGCCGATCATGGTCAGGCTCGGCATGGTCGTCTTCGGGATGCCGAGGGTGGTGGTGCCGTAGGACAGGCAGTAGGTGGTGGCGGTGTAGAAGAGCGTGTAGGCGACGGTCATCGCGCCGGCGGCGAGCAGCACCCGCCGCCACTGGTGGCGCATCAGGCCGGCGAACGGCACCTTGGCGATGCGGCGCTCGTCCATGGCGGCCCGGAAGACCGGCGTCTCGGAGATCCTCAACCGCACGTAGAGGCCGACGACGACGAGGAGCAGGCTGGCCACGAACGGCAGCCGCCATCCCCAGCCGGCGAACTGCTCGTCGACATGAGGCTGGCCATGGCGATCCTGGTCGTGCTGGGCGCCGCGGCCCGGGGGGAGGTCTTCACTACGTTTCTCACTGTCCGGACTGACATCTTGTCAAGCGATATGACGAAGCTACCACCTGCGCAATGTCACACAGCCGCCCGATAGATTCGACCGCAAACGTCATCTTTTGGGAGGACCGCATCTTGGCCGTCGAACTGGTCATCTTCGACTGTGACGGTGTGCTCGTCGACAGCGAGCGCATCTCGGTACGCGTCGGCACGGCCGCACTGCGCCGCCTGGGCTGGACGATCGACGAGATCGAGTACGCCGAGCGCTTCGTCGGCTGCAGCAACGAATACTGGGACGAGCAGATCGGCGAGACGCCCCCGGGCTGGTACGACCGGATCAGTCAGGAGTACCTGGCCGCGATGGAGGCCGAGCTGCGCGCGATCGAGGGCATCGAGTCCGCCCTCGACCGCCTGGACATCCCCTTCTGCGTGGCCTCCAACGGCCGGCACGCCACCGTCCGCAACAGCCTGGAGCTGACCGGCCTCGCCCGGCACTTCGACGGCCGCGTCTTCAGCGCCGAGGACGTGGCCCGCGGCAAGCCCGCCCCCGACCTGTTCCTGCACGCGGCGGCCACGATAGGCGCCGCGCCCGAGGGGTGCGTGGTGGTCGAGGACAGCCCGTTCGGCGTGCGGGCGGCGATGAGCGCGGGGATGCGCTGCCTGGCGTTCGCGGGCGGCCTGACGCCGCCCTCGCGCCTCACCGGCCTGGGCGCCACCCTCTTCCACGACCCCGCCACAATCCCCGACCTGATCGCCACCCTCCCCTGACCACCCATCCCCGCCCAGGCGGGTGGCCGCCACGCGCCGCCGCGACGCGATCCACGGCCCACGGCGATCCTGGCCGGCACCGACGTGCTCGCCCTCGCCCCGACCGCCGCCGCCGCCTAGCTGACCAGCGTCGAGCCCCTGCGGGTCTTGCCCACCTTGAGCTGCACGGGGATGCGCGTACGCAGCTCGCCGACGTGGCTGACGATGCCGACCGCCCGGCCGCCGTCGCGCAGCCCGTCGAGGATGTCGAGAACGTCGTCGAGGGTGTCCTCGTCGAGCGTGCCGAAGCCCTCGTCCACGAACAGCGTGCCGACCTCCGCGCCGCCCGCCTCGGCCGTGACCACGTCGGCCAGGCCGAGCGCGAGCGCGAGCGAGGTGATGAAGCTCTCGCCGCCCGACAGGGTCGCCGGGTCGCGGTCGACGCCGGTCCAGGCGTCGGCCACCTTCAGGCCCAGGCCGCCGCCCGAACGCGCCCGCGATCCGGCGGTCTTGCGCAGGTCGTGCCGGAGCAGGTAGCGGCCGGACGACATGTGGTCGAGGCGTTCGTTGGCGGCGTCCACGACCTGCCTCAGCCGCTCCCCCAGCACGAACGACGTCAGGCTCATGTTCCACTGGTTGTCGCCGGACGTGCCCGAGGCCAGCGCCGCCATCCGCTCGGCCAGCCGGTGCCGCTCGGCCGCGGGACGCCACCGCTCGATGCGCGCGGCCAGCTCCTCGCGCAGCTCGGCGAGGCGTGCGGCCCTGGCCACCGCCCGGTCGCGCTCGCTCGCCAGCCGCGTGTACGCCTCCTCCGCCGCGTCCCGCTCGGCCTCGGCCGCCACCAGGTCCGGCTCGGGCTCGGCGGCGGCGGCGACCAGCTCGGGGTCGGCCAGCAGGCCGGTGACGGCGGCGTGCTGGTCGTCCAGCCGCCGCAGCAGCTCCGCCTTGCCCTCCCGCTCGGCCGGGCTCCGGTACGCCTCCTCCGCCTCCCGCGCGTCGGCGAACCCGGCCTCGGCCGCCGCCCGCTCGACCGCCTCGACGGCGGCGTCGAGCTCGCCGGCCGCCGCGACCGCCGACCTGGTGGCCTCCAGCGCCTCCCGCAGCAGTTCGGCCTCGTCGTTGAGCCTGGACAGGCGGGCCGTCAGGGTCGCGTCTGCGCCCCGGGCCGCGTCGAGCCGCGCCGCCAACCGCCCGGCGTCCCCGCTCAGCTCCTCATGCCTGGTACGTCCGGCCGCCAGCCGCGCCGCGATCCGCCGCCCCCGCTCCTCCAGCTCGGCACGTTCGCGGCCGAGCGCGGCCACCTCGGCCGCCGCCCCCGGCTCCCTGGCCGCCGTCGCCGCCAGCCGCCGCAACTCCTCCTCGGCCGCGGCCAGCACCCGGCCCCCGTCGAGCTCGCCCCCGGAGTGGCCTGTCGTGAGAGGAGGTTCCGGGAGGGTCTGGGTGAGGCGGGTGTGGAGCCGGGCGCGTTCGGCGGTGAGCCGGGTGCGGTGGGCGTGGTGGGCGGCGAGCGCCTCGGCGAGCTCCCTGGCCTGGTCTCTGACGTGGTCACGTTCGCCTTCGAGGCGGTCGAGCGCGCCGGCGAGGGCGGGCTCGCGGTCTACGACCGACCGCAGCCGGGCGAGCTCCCGTTCGGCCGCGAGCACGCCGTCGGCGGCGGTGTCGGCGGACAGCCCCTCGACGGCCTCCGAGACGTCGGCGAGCCGGGACTCGATCGAGGCCAGAGTACGTTCGGCGGCCTCGCGGTCGGCGGCGGCGGCCTCGTGGGCGGTCTCGGCGGCGTGCTCGTCCTCGGGCGAGGGGGCGCTGGGGGCCGGGGAGGCGGGCAGGGGGTGGTGCTCGGAGCCGCAGACCGCGCACGGCCGCCCGTCGGCCAGGTCGCGGGCCAGCTCAGCCGCCATGCCGTCGATCCTGGCCTGGCGCAGGTCGAGCCAGCGTTCGCGGGTCTCCTGGGCGCGGTCCACCAGGACCTGGTGGGCGGCGGCGGCCGACTCCAGCTCGGCGGCGAGGGCGTCGCGGCGGTGCGCGGCCTCCAGGGCGGAACGGGCGGCGTCGAGGTGTGCGGCGGCGGCGGGCACGGCCGCCGCCTCGGCGCGTACCTCGGCCAGGGCCGCGCCCGCCGCGGCCAGCCGGGCGGGGAGCTCGGCCTCGGCCGCCGCCACCTCGGCCTCGCGCTGTGCCAGCGCTTCGAGCTCGCCCGCCAGGGCGGTGAGCTCCCGGTCGACGTCGATCAGGTCGGCGGCGGCATCGCGTACGGCCTGGGCCGCCGGGATGCGCGCCGCGGCCACCCGCGCGTCGGCGAGCCTGCACTCGGCCGCCTCGATCAGGCCCGGCAGGACGCCGAGCCGCGCGACCACGGCCTCGTCGGCGCCGACCAGGTCGGCCAGCTCCTGCTCCACCCGCAACAGGTCGCGCCGGACGACCGACAGCCGGGCCTCCTCGGTGAGCAGTTCGGACAGTCGAGCCGGCTCGGCCCGCCGCTCCCGTTCCAAGCCCTCCAGCTCCTCCACCGACGGCTCCCCGCCGCCCGCCGGCCCGCCGGGGGACGGGCCGTCTTCGCGCCGGGCCGGTGGGGTGAGGAGGGGGCGGGCGCGGGCCAGGGCGTCGGCGACCATGGCACGGGCCTTGGCGGCGGCCTCGGCCCGTTGCCCGGCGGCCGTGATCAGCGGGAGCACGCGGTCGGCGCGGACGGCGTCGTCGATGAGGGCCTGGAGGTCGGCGCGTTCGTCGGCGCGCTCGTCGAGGGTGCGGCGCAGGGTCAGGGCCTCGGCGTGGCGGCGCCGGCGCTCGGCGAGGGCGGCGGCCTGCTCGAACCGCGACCGCGCCGCCCTCGCGGCCTCACCCGAGGCGGCGAGCCGTTCCTCGCACCGGTGGACGACGGCCCGCGCCGCGTCGAGCAACGCGCCGGCCCGTCCGAGCGGATCGTCGGGGCGCCCCTCGGAAGCCGGAGCCCCGTCCGCCCCGGAGGGGTACGAGGGCGCCGGGGTGAGGGTGGGGCCGGCGGCTTCTTCCAGGCGTTCGACGGCGAAGGCCACCTCCTGCCCGAGCTCCTGCTCCTCCCGCCCCGTGGCCCGCCGCCGCTCGGCGAGCCACGACTCGGCCTGGGTGAACACCTTGACGGTGAACAGCCGCTCCAGCAGCCGGGCGCGGTCGTCGCCGTCGGCGCGCAGGAACTTGGCGAAGTCGCCCTGCGGCAGCATCACCACCTGGCAGAACTGCTCGGCGTTCATCCCGAGCAGCCCGCCCACCAGATCGCCCGCCTCGTCGAGCCGGGTCGTGAGCCCCTGCCAGGCGGACCCGTGGCGCTCCTCGACGACGACCTTGGCCTTCTCCTCGGTGAACCCGGTGCCGCGCAGCTTGGGACGCTGCCACGACGGCGACCGCCGGATGCGCAGCGACCGGCCCCGGATCGAGACCTCCAGCGTCACCGACGGCCCGCTGCCGGCGGGCGCGTGGTCGCAGCGCAGGCTGCGGGCGCTGTTGCGCTGGCCGGGCACGACGCCGTAGAGGGCGAAGCAGAGGGCGTCGAGGATCGTTGTCTTGCCCGCCCCGGTGGGCCCGTGGATGAGGAACAGGCCCGCCTCGGTCAGGGCGTCGAAGTCGACCGTCTCGGTGCCGGGGAAGGAGCCGAAGGCCGTGAGTGAGAGCCGGTGGGGCCGCATCTACGCCATCGTCTCCTTCATCCGCGACGCCTCGATCGCGCGTCTCAGCAGGTCTTCCTCCTCGGGTGCGGCGGGCTCGCCGCGCACCTCGCGGACGAAGTCGAGGGCGACCTCCGCCTCTGGCCGCCCGCTGACCTTCACCGGCCCGGCGGCCGGCGCCGCGCCCACCGGCTCGAAGGACAGGGCGAGGGCGTGCGGGAAGCGGGCGCGCAGCCGGTCCATGGCCTGCTTGGGACGGACGGCGTCGGTCAGGGTGATCTGCAGCCAGTGGTCCTCGTAGGAGGAGAAGACGGGCAGGGTCAGCAGGTCGTCGAGGTCGCCGCGCAGCCGCCCGACCGGCCGGGGCACGGGCGCGGGCACGAACTCCGCGCCCGATCCGAGGGTGACCAGCCAGCAGCCCTTGACGTGGCCGGTCTCGGAGAAGGAGTAGGCCAGCGGGGAGCCGGAGTAGCGCACGGTGTCGGACATGCGCTGGCGCCCGTGCAGGTGGCCGAGCGCGACGTAGTCGACGCCGTCGAAGGCCGACAGGGGGACGTGGGACACGCCGCCCACGCTGATGTCGCGCTCGCTGTCGCTGGCCCGCCCGCCGGTGACGAAGCAGTGGGCCAGCACGACGGCGGCCCGATGGCGTACGGCGTCGGCGCGGACGCGGCCCATCGCGTGGGAGATCGCGGCGGTGTGGCCGCGGTCGGGCAGTTGCCAGGGGGCGCGCACCAGCTCCGGCTCCAGGTAGGGGATGCCGTAGAAGGCGACGTCGCCGACCAGCACCGGCTCCCACGACTGCGCGGGCTCGGTGCGGACGTGCACCCCCGAGGACTCGAACAGCGCCGACCCGAACCCCAGCCGCAGCGCCGAGTCGTGGTTGCCGCTGATCATCACCACCCGCGCCCCGGCGGCGCGCAGGCGGGCGAGCGCGTCGGAGAGCAGGGCCACCGCGTCGACCGGCGGCAGGGCGCGGTCGTAGACGTCGCCGGAGACGGCCACGACGTCGACCCGCTCGGCGCGCACCGTCTCGACCAGGTGGTCGACGAACGCGGCCTGCGCCCCGAGCAGGCTCTCCCGATGGAAGGAGCGCCCGAGGTGCCAGTCGGAGGTGTGCAGGATCCGCATGTCGCAGGAAGCTAACATCTCTCACCGACAAATGCGGCCCCTCCCGTCACAGAAGCCGGGAGTAGGCTGGAAGATCAGCGGGCAAACCAACGCACATGGGGAGGCCGATGCGCACTGGCCGTGGCACCTTGAGCGTCGCCGCCGGCCTGGTGCTGGTGGCTCTCGCGTCGGTCGGTTACGTGCTGCCGCCCGCCTTCGACCCGCCGCCCCTGAAGGCGGACCCCGCGTTCGAGGCGATTCCCGCGCAACCGGCGGACGAGCTGCGCCCGGTGGTCGCCGCCGACCCCGTACGGCGGGAGGAGATCTCGCTGCCGGCCGAGGGCCAGCGTCTGGAGGGCACCTTACGCCTGCCGCTCACGCCCGGCCCGCACCCGGCGATGGTGTTCGTGTCGGGGTCGGGCAACGGGTCGCGGACGGAGTTCACGCCGCAGGCGGAGTTCCTGGCCAGGGCGGGCGTGGCGACGATCGCGTTCGACAAGCGGACGGTCGGCTACGACTTCCGGGATCGCGACTTCGGGCTGCTGGCCGACGACGCGCTGCGCATGGTGGAGTACCTGCGCACCCGGCCGGAGGTGGACGCCTCGCGCGTCGGGCTGTGGGGGGTCAGCGAGGGCGGCTGGGTCGTCCCGATCGCGGCGGCCAAGAGCGCGGCGGTGGGCTTCACGGTGCTGGTCTCCTCGCCGAACGTCTCGCCGCTGCGGCAGGTCGCCTGGGCACTGAACGAGCAGTTGCTCCGGCTGCGCGCCCCCATCGGCGCCCGTGACCTGCTGACCAGGGCGATGGGCGGCGTCGGCCTCAACTTCCTGCGCTACGACGCGATGCCCGCCTTACGGCAGGTCAGGCAGCCGGTCCTGGCGTTCTACGGCACGACCGACCCCTCGATCCCCTTCGTGGAGTCCACCAAGGCGCTGGTCACGGCGCTCACCGAGGCGGGCAACGACCGGTACACGATCCGCTTCATGGACAAGGGCGACCACGCGATGCGGGTCAACGGCGGCCCGTTCACCAAGGGCTACCTGGAGACCCTGGCCAACTGGATCACCGGCCTGCCCGCCACCGCCAGGCCGTCGGTGCACATGGCGGGCAGCACGCCGGTCCAGCGCTTCGAGGCCAGCGACGTGCCCGCGGCCCCCTGGTACGCGGGCGGCACGATGCTCGGGCTGACCATCTGCCTGGCCGCCGTCGGGTACGTGGCGGGCCCGGTCGCGGCGATGGTCGTGCGGCTGCGCGGCCACGGCAGGCCCCCCGTCGAGACCAACGCCCGGTTGTGGCCGCCGATCCGGCGCAGGCTGCGCAGGATGGCGTGGACGGGCCTCGGCCTGCTGGCGTCGGTCGTGGCGTTCATCATGCTGCTGGTGCTGTTCTCGGTGAACCAGGCGGGCGCCTGGCCGGCCGTGCTGGCGGGCTGGCTGGTGGTCCGCGTGCTGGCCGCGCTCATGCTGGTCCAGGAGGTCACGGCGGTGGCCGCGTACGTGTCGGCGCTGCGCGAGGGCATGCAGCCCACCCGGTGGCAGTACGTGGCGATCGGCGGCGTGCTCGGCGGCACCGGGCTGCTCCTGGTGGCGGCGGCCTACTACGGCCTGTTCTCGTTCCCCTGGTAGGCGTTGCCCTGGTAGGCGTTCATCCAGCGGTCCAGCTCGGCGAAGACCTGCTTGCGCGCGGGCTCGGCCGACAGCACCAGGTCGTGCAGGCCGTCCTGGATCCGCACGCAGGTGACGTGGGGGCCGATCGAGGTGGCCCAGCGGGCCATGTGGGCGGGGTCGAGGACGATGTCGGCCGAGCGCGCCTCGGGCACGAAGTCGCGTACCCGCAGGCCGGTCGAGGAGGCGAGGACGAGCACCGGCACGTCCACCGCCAACCCGCGGTGCAGCCGCCGCTGGGCCCGCCGGATGGCGGCCAGCCACATGGCGTGCACGGAGAACCCGACCAGCGGCTTCAGTTCCAGGTCGTAGTCCCATTCGCCCTGTTCGGTGCGGTGCAGGCTCTGGCCGTAGGCGGTGCTGATGCCCAGGGGCAGCGGGCGCCGGACGTAGGACATCGGGGTCTTGAGCAGGTCGGCGGCCAGCCGGAGCGGGGCGGGCACGTTGAGGTCGAGGAACGGGCTGTTGAGCACGAGCCCCTGCACCAGGCCCCGGCCGCGGACGCGGTCGGCCCACAGCGCGGCGACCAGGCCGCCGGTGGAGTGGGCGTTGACGGTCAGCTCGTCGTGGTCGCGGCGGATGAGGCGGACTGCCTCGTCGATCTCGGGGAAGTGGTCGGTGACGCTCCTGATCAGGCCCCTGGTCTGGTGCGGGAGCAGTGAGCGGCCGTATTTGCGCAGGTCGAGGGCGTAGAAGTCGATGCCGCGCTGGACGTAGTGGTCGGCCAGGTGGTCCTGGAAGAAGTAGTCGGTGAACCCGTGGACGTAGAGCACCGCCCTGCGCGAGCCGGTCTTCCTGGAGATCAGGGTCGCGACGACCTCGCCCTCGAAGTCGGGCTGCATGGGGAGAACGGTGATCTCGTACATATCAGACAGAATATGGATTGTCCGGCCATGAGGGGACGCCGGGCGGAAGGTCCGTGCTTACCTTCATCGGGAAGTCGGCCTGACGCTTCTCCAGGAACGCCGTCACCCCCTCCACCGTGTCGGCCGCGCCGCCGAGCTCGGCCATGAGCCGGGAGTCGGCCGCGTGCGCCTCCCACGGCGAGGCCGCCGACAGGCCCGACCACATCAGCCTGCGCACGGCGGCGACGGAGACGGCCGAGGTGTTGCCGGCGATCTCGCGGCCCAGCGCGTACGCGGCGGGCAGCAGCTCGTCGTCGGGCAGGACCCGCGACACCAGGCGGCCCTCCAGCGCCTCGGCCGCGGGGAAGACCCGGCCGGTCACGGCCCACTCCATGGCCCGCGAGATGCCGACCACCCGGGGCAGGAACCAGCTCGACGCCGCCTCCGTGACGATGCCGCGCCGGGCGAACACGAACCCGAACCTGGCGCTCTCGGCGGCCAGCCGGACGTCCATGGGCAGCGTCATCGTGACGCCCACGCCCACCGCCGGGCCGTTGATCGCGGCGATGACGGGCTTGAGCGAGGCGGCGATCCGCAGCGCGACCGTGCCGCCGCCGTCGCGCGGCGCGCCCTCGACCAGCTCGCTCTGCTCCCGGTGGCCGGACGTCCCGTGGTCGGACGTTCCGTGGCCGAAGGTGCCACCGCCGCCGCTCAGGTCGGCCCCCGCGCAGAAGGCCCGCCCGGCCCCCGTGACCACCACGGCGCGGACGTCGTCGTCGGCGTCGGCGAGGTCGAACGCGCTGATCAGCTCGCCGCGCATGGTCAACGTGAACGCGTTGAGCCGTTCGGGGCGAGACAGGGTGATGGTGGCGACGCGATCGGCCACGTGGTACTCGATCTCGGAGAAGGCCATGGGCAGAATCTTATTCGGTTACCGATGTTCACCCTCCGATAAAGACATATTTCGCATCTAATGCGTAGGCTGCCCGCGCTGTTCGTACCTGCGGGTTACGGTGGAGTTCGGGGAAACGGGGATGGCGTGCAGGGTAAGGAACCGGTGAGCGCGGGAGCGGTCCTCGGCTGGCTGGCGCTCTCGGCGCTGGCGCCCGGGGCCGCCCATCTGCGTGCCGGCCGGCGCCGGACCGGCCTGATCATGCTGTCGTGTTACGTCGCCGGGCTGCTGGCGCTGCTGGCGGTGGCGCTGACGACCGACAACCTGCTGGGTGCGCTGACCCAGGACTCGTGGCTGACCGTGATCGTCGTCGGAGCCGTGTCGCTGGGCGTCGCCTGGTTCGCGGTGATCGTGCACTCCTTCGTGGTGCTGCGTCCCGGACGGCTGCCGCGGAGCGGCCAGATCCTGGCCGGCACCCTGGCGGGGCTGCTCGCCGTCGTGGTGGTCGTGCCGTTCGGGGTGGTCGCGAACAACGTGTGGACCTACCAGAAGACCCTCGGCGACATCTTCACCGGCCCGGAGCCGGTCGAGCCCTCCGCGCAGGCCGGGCAGAAGCCGCCGGAGGACCCGTGGACCGGGCGGGAGCGCGTCAACCTCCTGCTCCTCGGCGGCGACGCCGACGACAACCGCACCGGCGTGCGCACCGACAGCATGAACGTGGCCAGCATCGACGTGAAGTCCGGCAACACCGTGCTGGTCAGCCTGCCGCGCAACCTGGAGAACGTGCGCTTCCGCCCCGGAACGCCCATGGCCCAGCGCTTCCCCGGCGGCTTCCGCCTGCCGCCCGACCCCGGCGGCGGCCGCAGCGACCTGCTCAACAGCGTCTGGGAGTACGCCGACGCCCACCCGGAGATCTTCGGCGGCCGTCAGCACCAGGGCCCGCAGGTGCTCATGGACACCATCGGCTACACCCTCGGCCTGGAGATCGACTGGTACGCCCTGGTCAACATGTGGGGCTTCGCCCGTCTCATCGACGCCATCGGCGGCATCACGATCACCGTCGAGCAGGACGTGGTGTTCGGCAAGTACAACGAGGGCCTGGTCAAGGCCGGCACCAGGAAGCTCAAGGGCGCCGACGCGATGTGGTACGCCCGCTCGCGCACGTTCAGCGACGACTACACCAGGATGCGGCGGCAGCGCTGCGTGCTGGGGGCGCTGCTGGACCAGGCCGACCCGGCGACCGTGCTGGCCCGGTTCAACCGGATCGCGCTGGCCGCCAAGGAGCTGATCAGGACCGACATCCCGCGCTCGATGCTGACGAACCTGGTGCCGCTGGCGCTCAAGGTCAAGAACGCGAAGGTGACGAGCCTGCAGTTCGTGCCGCCGCTGATCAGCACCGGCTACCCCGACTGGGACAGGATCCGCGGGCTGACCGCCAAGGCCGTCCGCGACTCCGCCGCGGCCACGTCCGCCGTCGCGGCCTCGGCGACCCCGTCGGCGTCGGGCGGCACGTCCCCCAAGCCGGGGAAGTCCGCCAAGCCGTCCGGGCCGCCGACGAAGGGGCTCACCGAGGGGTGCGGGGCGGGCTGAGTCCACGCGGGACGCCCTGGAGACCCGGTCGCGGATGGCATCCTGGGTGAACCGGCAAATCTGGAGGAGATTCGGGATGTCCCACCCGCTCGGCACGTCACCCGCCATCCGGCACACCCCCCTCGACGCCGACGAGAGAGCGCGAGCGGAGGCGGGCTTCGTCCCCCTGGTCGCCCAGCAGCTCACCGAGAACGGGCGGTTCAGGGTGAGCGCCGACACCCCGGAGCTGGTCGAGGTGTTCCAGGGGGTCGCCCGCAAGGTGGGCGAGCTGCTCGGACGGCCCGTGGTCAGCTACTCCAACGGCCGGTACATGGTGATCACCTTCGGGCAGGGCTCAGCGGCCGGCTGAGGCAGGAAGGCGGTCCAGGAGGGCGCGCAGGATCCGGTGGGGGTGCGTCCACAGCAGGGCGCCGCCGACGCCGGGCACGACGTGCCGTACGGCCCCCGGGATGCGGGCGGTCAGCCCCTCCCCCTGGTCGGGCGAGTGGGTGGCGTCGTGCTCGCCGTACCAGACGTCGACCGGCACCGTGATCGACGACAGGTCGATCCCCCAGCGGCCCATCGCCAGGACGGTGTCGCGGGCGTAACCGGCCGGCCCCTGCGCGAACGCCTCCCCCAGCGCCTCGCGGTACCCGTAGGCGAACTCCGGCCCCTGGTAGACGGCCAGGTCGCAGGCGGGGCTGCCGCCCATCACCAGGTCCCACATCGCCTGCGGCGTGAAGCCCGCGAAGACCTGCTCGGCGGCCGCCGGGTCGTGCGTGGACAGGTCCGTCAACCGCCGCAGCTCGGCGGGCAGCGCGTCGGCGAAGCGGGGGTCGGCCACCTCGTCGGCGGCGGAGACCAGGGCCAGCGCGCCGACCACGCCGGCGGCGGCGCAGGCCAGCGCGAACGGCGCGCCCTGCGAGTTGCCGACCATGGCGGGACGCCCGAGGCCCAGACGTCCGGCGAAGACCTCCACGTCGGCGGCGAAGTCCGCGAACGTGCGGCCCGGCGCGGGGGTGGAGGCGCCCAGTCCGGGCCGGTCGAGGGAGATCAGGCGCACGCCGAGGTCGCCGGGCGCCGCCGCGCCCATGCCCAGCCGGCGGCTCGTGGCCGCTCCCGGGGAGAGCAGGACCGGCGTCCCGTCCGGCGGCCCCCACTCGGCCCAGCCCAGGAGCCTGCCGCCGGGCAGCCGTTCCGCGCCGGTACGGGCGGGACGTTCGATCAAGGTGTTCATGCGCCCATCATCCCGTGAGCACCTCGGGGGACATCCACCGGTTTTCCGGGCGCGCCGGGGCTGCCGCCGGGTGAATCCGCAGGTCATCCGGCACACTGGGCTTGTGCTCATCGATCTGGTCCCGCCCTTTGAGGGGCGTCACTGCGAGACGACGACCGCCGGCACCCTGCTGCGCCACGCGGGCGTGGAGCTGTCGGAATCGATGCTGTTCGGGCTGGGCGAGGGGCTGAGCTTCGTCTACTGGGACAGCGGCTCGCTGGACGTCCCGCTGATCGGCGGCCGGGTCAAGCCGCACGCGCTCACCGAGAAGCTGGCCTTCGCGCTCGGGTTCACGCTGGACACGCAGGAGACCTCCTCCCCCATCACGGCCTGGTCGAACGTCCGCCGCCACCTCGACGAGGGCACCCCCGTCGGGATCCGGCTCGACTGCTACCACCTCGACTACGTCAGGACGCCCTACCATTTCGGCGGCCACTACGTCGCGATGGTCGGCTACGACGAGGGCCACGCCCACCTCGTGGACACCGCCCAGCAGGGCACCCGCAACCGGGTCCCGCTCGACTCCCTCGAACGGGCCCGCGCGGCGACCGGGCCGATGACCGCGCACAACCTGTCGTACACGGTGGGGCCGTGCGCCGAGCCCGACCTGCCGTACGCCATCAGGGAGGCCGTCCGGTCCACCGCAGCCGCCTTCCTCAATCCGGCGATGAGGAACGTCGGCTACCGGGGCATCGAGCAGGCCGCCGCGCTCATCCGCACCTGGCTGGAACGCGGGCCGACCGCGCAGCTCACGCGTACGGCCAACCTCATGGAGCGGGGCGGCACCGGCGGCGCGTTCTTCCGCAACCTCTACACCGAGTTCCTGGCCGAGGCCCAGACGATCGCGCCCGGCAAGGCCCTGGAGACGGCCTGCCAGGCGTACATGGCGCTGGCGCCCAAGTGGAGCGAGGTGGCCGACCTGCTGGCCAGGGCCGGGGAGACGGGCCGGCAGCAGCCGCTCGACGAGGCCGGGGCGCTGCTGTACGACCTGGCCGAGCGCGAGCGGCTGGCCATGGAGACGCTCTACGAGGTCGCGTAGAGACCCTCCCGAGGCTCAAGGGGTCAGCGGGGACGGCGGAAGACGGCACGCCAGCGCCGGCGCCCGCCGTCGGACAGGTCCTCGACCCGCTCCGCCACCAGCCCGCCTGTCGCGAACGCCGCGATCTCCGACGCCGTCAGCGGCCACGGCGGCGCGCCGACCGGCCCGCCGTCCTCGCGGCCCGACGCGATCACCAGCAGCGTGCCCCCGGGACGGACGAACGCGGCGACGCTCTCGGTGGCGGGGGCGTGCAGCTCCTCGGGGAGGGCCTGCACGGTCATGATCTCCACCACCAGGTCGAAGGCGTGCCGCCAGTCGGCCGGCGGGTCGAGCAGGTCGGCGGCGACGTACTCGACGGGACTGTCCGGGAAGCGCTCGCGGGCCAGGCGCACGGCCGACTCGCTGACGTCGAAGGCGACCGTCGCGTAGCCGAGGGCGGCCACGTGCTCGGCGTCGTCGCCCAGCCCCGCGCCCACCACGAGCGCCCGGCCGCCGCCGGGCCCGTGACCGGCGGCCCACTCCACGAGCAGGAAGTGCGGGGAATGCGAGTCCCAGGGCACGATCGCGTCGCCGGTCGCGGACGCGGCGTAGAGGTGCTCGAACCAGCCGGTCGGGTCGTCGGCCGCGAGCGATCGGGCGGCCAGCCGCCTGGCGTCGGCGTCGGGGTCTGGCTCGGTCATGCGTGGAACGACTCCTTGGCAAGGCGGCCCAGGCGGGTCTCGTCGATGACGTGGCCCAGGCCGGGCTGGGTGAGCGGGACGGCGATGACGCCCGCGTTCGCGCCGACCAGCGGCGTGACGATCTGGTTCTGCTTGGGCGGCTGGGTGACGTCGCACGGCAGCGTGCAGCCGGGCAGGCTCGCGACCGCCACCGTGGCGGCCCTGGCCAGGCCCGCTCCCTGGCCGCCCGCGCACTGGATGTCCCAGCCCGCGGCGGCGGCCCGGTCGTGCGCCCGGCGCGCCTCCGACAGCGACGGGAAGGCGGTGGGGCGCAGCAGGAGGACCCTGGCGGCGCGCAGGGTCAGGTAGTCGTCCAGCTCGGCGGTCGAGCGCACCTCGACGGCGACCGAGGCGGCCACGTCGTCCTGCAGCGAGGCGTGCGCGTGGACGTCGCCGAGCGGGAAGGGCCGCTCGATGACCTCAAGGCCGTAGGAGTCGAGGGCGACGAGCTGGCCCAGGTCGGAGTAGGCGTTGCCGCCGTCGACGGCCAGGGTCAGCGCGGGGTAGGCCTGCCGCACCGCGCGTACGGGCTCGACGTCCCAGCCGGGCCTGATGTCGAGGGTGACGTGCCCGTAACCGGCGCAGACCTGCTGGTTGACGCGGGCGACCAGGCTCTCGACGGACGGGTCGGGCGCCAGCCGCACGGTGGCCATCACCGAGGTACGGGTGCCGCCGATGGCGTGCGCGAGCGGCACGCCGCGCATCCTGGTCCACAGGTCCCAGCAGGCCATGTCGACGGCCGGGTCGCCGCTCGGCACGGCGTCGGGGTGCTCCCAGTCGACGCCGATCAGCAGCGCGGCCAGCGACTCCTCCAGCCTGGACCAGGCCTTGGGCTCGGGTGAGACGGCCTCGCCCCAGCCGGTCATGCCGCCGTGGTCGGTGAGCTTGACGAGCAGGCTCTCCGACCTCGCGCCGTGCGGCAGGACCAGCCGGAAGACCTCCAGCTCCCGCACTCGCGGCATGAGAACCCCCTTTAACTCATGACGAGAGAGTCGTCGCGCCTGGTGAAGGCCGTCCACGCCGATGCGTTTGGCAGCGTTCTCAGCACTTTGACGTTCTCATCACTATGACGCGGTCCCTTCCATAGTGCCTGCCTTGGCGGACTGCACAAAACGGGGGGCCAGCACGAAGGCCAGGACGGCGAGCACGACGGTGAATCCGAGTCCCACGGCGTAGTTCTCGCCGGTGGCGGTGAACAGGGCGCCGCTGACCGCGACGGCGACCACGGTGAACACCGACTCGCCGACGCCCACGGCCGCGCTGTTCTGCCCCTCCTCGCCCTCCTTGGACATCTCCAGCACCAGCACGGACACCGTGGGGTGCAGCGCGCCGATGCCGAGGCCCGAGATGGCCATGGCGACGTAGGCGACGGCGATGGGCAGGGAGTCGACGAGCACGAGCGACACCAGCGCGATGCCGACGGCGATCATCGCGGCGCCGCCGCGGATGGCGGCCATGTGGCTGATCGTGCCGCGGCCCTTGATCCAGGAGCCGGTGGACCAGCCGAGCGCGCCGACCGTGAGGACGACGCCGGCGCCGGTGGCGGTCAGGCCGCGCTCGTTCATCAGCATGAGCGGGATGAGCACTTCGGCGGCCATGA
Organism: Nonomuraea sp. NPDC052265; assembly: GCF_044547985.1. Taxonomy (NCBI): domain Bacteria; kingdom Bacillati; phylum Actinomycetota; class Actinomycetes; order Streptosporangiales; family Streptosporangiaceae; genus Nonomuraea; species Nonomuraea sp. NPDC052265. The sequence continues at coordinate 653,126 of NZ_JBIUBJ010000002.1, read as the reverse complement.
GCGAGCCGTAGGCCAGGCCGCGCAGCACGGGCGCGGACGGCAGGCCGCGGGCGGCGCGCAGCGAGCCGGGCAGCAGCAGCCTGGGCAGGGCCACGGCCAGCAGGACGACCCCGGCCACGAGCAGCGGCAGGCCGGCCAGCTCCAGGGCGCTGCCGTACTGGATGAGGGCGGCGGCGACGGCGGTCAGCGAGGCCCAGACGAGCTTGCGGCCGAGTCCGGGGGCCGGTTCGGCGGAGCCGTGCTCGGCAGAGCGGCCGGCGGTGCCGCGCCACAGCAGCAGGGCCGAGGGGATGACCAGCGCGGAGACGCCGAGGAAGATCCACCGCCAGCTCACGTTCTCCACGACGAACCCGGCGATGGCCGGGCCGATCATGGACGGCACCACCCAGGCGGCCGAGAACAAGGCGAACACCTTGGGATGCATGGCCCCCGGGAAGACCCGGGCGACCAGCACGTACAAGGAGACCTGGATCAACCCGGCGCCGAGCCCCTGCACGAAGCGGCCCGCGACCAGCACCTCCATCGTCGGCGCGAACCCGGCCACCAGGAGCCCGGCCACGAAGGTGGCCACGCCGACGGCGATCGGCTGCACCGGCCCCCGCACGTCGCTCCACCTGCCGCCGAGCACGGTCGCGATCACGCTGGCCGCGAGGGTGGCGCTGAAGGCCAGGTTGTACAGGGGCATGCCGCCCAGGTCGCGGGCCACGATGGGCATCGCGGTCGCCACCGCCATCGCCTCGAAGGCCACCAGCATGACGAGCGCGACCAGGCCGACGCTGAGCGCCCGGTACTGCGCGGACAGCACGCCGGCCGGGGCCGGGGCGACGTCCTTGATCGGTTCAACGGTCGTAGTCATGACCGTAAAGTTACGAGGAACCGCAGGTCGGCACATCGGGCGCGGGGCCTAGGCAATTGGGCCTAAGGCATGCGGGACTCGATGCCGTCGAGCAGCAGGTCGAGACCGTAGCGGAAGCGCTCCTCGCCGTCGGCCGCGACCAGGTCGTCGATGTGTTCGACCAGGTAGGGGAAACGGTCCCGCGGCAGCGCGCGGTAGTAGTCGGCGATCTGGGTCGCGAACGAGACGAAGTACTCCTCCGGCGAGGACATGTCCGAGGCGCGCAGCCGGCTGGTGTGCACCGAGCCCTCGTAGGCGTCTCCGATGATGTAGAGGGACAGGCGGTCGAGGGCGAGGGCGGCCTCGCGCGGCGGCATCCCGGCCTCCAGCAGCAGCCCGTAGACGAACTCGCCGGTACGCAGCGAGTTCTCCCCTGTGGGGATGTTCGCCAGGGCCGCCCTGGCGACGTCGGCGTGCTTGTTCAGCACCCGGTAGACCTCCATCGCGTACGCCCTGAGCTGGTCCTTCCAGTGGCCGGGGTCGCGCTCGGGCAGCCGGATCTCACCGAGGACGCGGTCGTAGACGAGTTCGAGCAGCTCCTCCTTGTTGGCGACGTGCGCGTACAGCGAGGCGGGGCCGGTGTCGAGCTCCTGGGCGACGCGTCTCATGCTCAGCGCGTCGAGCCCTTCGGCGTCGAGGACGCGCAGCCCGGTCTCGACGATGAGGTCCTGGCTGAGCTGCCGCCTGATCTGCGCGGGCTTGCGGGACTTGCGCCACGGCGGCACCGGCATGGCTTCTTCCTTGCTCCCCATGGCGAACACTGTACTTGACACGAACACTGTTCGCCACTAAAACGGTGTTCGTAACGAACAGTGTTCGTAGCTAGAACAGCGTTCTTAAGGAGCTCCCGATGACAGTGACCAATGCGGCGCAGGCCACGGAGGCCGTCGCACCCTACCGGTGGCGCTGGGCCGCCCTTTTCGTGATCCTCGCCGCCGAGGTGATGGACCTGCTCGACGCGTTGATCACCACGATCGCCGCGCCCACCATCCGCGCCGACCTGGGCGGCAGCGACAGCCTCGTGCAGTGGCTCGGCGCCGGCTACACGCTGGCCATGGCCGTCGGCCTGATCACCGGCGGGCGGCTGGGCGACCTGTTCGGCCGCAAGCGCATGTTCCTCATCGGCGCCTTCGGGTTCACCGCCGCCTCGCTGTTGTGCGGCGTGGCGGCCGGCCCCGAGATGCTCATCGCCAGCCGCGTGCTGCAGGGCCTGTTCGGCGCCGTGATGCTGCCCCAGGGCCTGGGGCTGATCAAGGAGATGTTCCCGCCGCAGGAGATCGGCAAGGCGTTCGGCATGTTCGGTCCCGTCATGACGATCTCGTCGGTCGGCGGCCCCGTGCTGGCCGGCTGGCTGGTGGACGCCGACTTCTTCGGCACCGGCTGGCGCATGATCTTCCTGATCAACCTGCCGATCGGCCTGGCCGCCGCGCTGGCCGGCATCCGCTTCCTGCCCGAGTACCGCCTCTCGAACGCCACCAGGCTCGACCTGGTCGGCGTCGGCCTGGTCTCGGTCGCCGGGTTCCTGCTGATCTACCCGCTGATCCAGGGCCGCGAGCTGGACTGGCCCGCCTGGACGTTCGTCTCGATGGCCGCCTCGCTGGTGGTCTTCGCCCTGTTCGGCAGGTACGAGTCGCGCCGCGCCGCGTCCGGCAAGGACCCGCTGGTCACCCCCAGTCTGTTCCGCAAGCGGGCCTTCTCCGGCGGTCTGGTGGCCGGTCTGGCGTTCTTCTCCGGCATGATGGGCCTCAGCCTGGTCTTCAGCATCTACATGCAGGCCGGCCTGCACTTCAGCCCGCTCAAGGCCGGCCTGGCCAGCCTTCCCCAGGCGGTCGGCGGTGTGCTCGGCTTCGGCCTGGCCATGTCCGGGCTGCAGGAGAAGCTGGGGCGCGGCCTGCTGCAGATCGGCGTGGTCGTCATGGCCGCCGGCGCGGCCGTGCTCGGGGTGACCATCCACCTGGCCGGCACCGACGTCGGCGTCTGGCAGCTCGCTCCCGGGCTGGCGCTGGTCGGCATCGGCATGGGCCTGACGATGGCGCCGTTCTTCGACATCGTGCTGGCCGGCGTCGAGCCGCACGAGTCGGGGTCGGCCTCGGGCACGATGACCGCCGTCCAGCAGCTGGGCGGCGCGCTCGGCACCGCCGTCCTCGGCACGCTCTTCTTCAACCTGCTCAAGCACGAGTGGAGCTTCGGCTCGGCGATGCAGGTGACCGTCTGGGTCGAGATCGGGCTGCTGGCCGTCACCTTCGCCCTGTCGTTCATGATGCCGCGCAAGGCCCGCCCCGAACAGGCCGGCCACTGAATGCTGACCCGGCCGCGGCTCCCCTACGGGGGGAGCCGCGGCCCCGGCCTTTCCCGGGCCCCTGCTCCCGCTTTCCGGCCCCGTTCGTCAGGCCCCGTTTCTCAGGCCCCGTTTCTCAGGCCCCGTTTCTCAGGCCCCGTTTCTCAGGCCCCGTTTCTCAGGCCCCGTTTCTCAGGCCCCGGCGTGACGCTCGGCCCACCGGGCGATGTCGCGGCGTTCGACGGCGGCGGCCATCAGGTCGGGGAAGGCGTCGGGGGTGCAGGCGAAGGCGGGCACGCCCATCGCGGCCAGCGCGGCGGCGTTCTCGTGGTCGTAGAAGGGCGCGCCCTCGTCGGAGAGCGCGAGCAGCACGATCACCTGCACGCCGGCCTGCGTCATCGCCGCCACCCGGCGCAGCATCTCCTCGCGTACGCCGCCCTCGTACAGGTCGCTGATCAGCACGAAGATCGAGTCGGCCGGGCGGGTGATGAGGCTCTGGGAGTAGGCGATGGCCCTGTTGATGTCGGTGCCGCCGCCGAGCTGGGTGCCGAACAGCAGCTCGACCGGGTCGTGCAGCTGCTCGGTCAGGTCGACCACCGCCGTGTCGAACACCACCAGCGACGTCTTCAGCGACCGCATCGAGGCCAGGACCGCCCCGAACACGCTCGAATACACCACCGACGCCGCCATCGAACCGCTCTGGTCGATGCAGAGCACCACCTCGCGCTGCACCGACCGCTGCCTGCGCGCGTAGCCGACGAGCCGCGACGGGACGACCGTGTTCCGCTCCGGCAGGTAGTTCTTGAGGTTCGCCCGGATCGTCCGGTCCCAGTCGATGTCGGCCACCCGTCTGGGCCGGTGCGTACGCGCGGAACGGTCGAGCGCGCCCGTCACCGCCGCCCGCGTACGGTCGGCGAGGCGGCGTTCCAGCTCTTGGACGACCTTGCGCACCACGGCCCTGGCCGACTCGCGGGCCTGGGCTGGCATGACCCGGTTGAGCGCGAGCAGCGTGCCCACCAGGTGCACGTCGGGCTCCACAGCCTCCAGCATCTCCGGTTCGAGCAGGAGCCTGGTCAGGTTCAGCCGCTCGATGGCGTCCTTCTGCATGACCTGGACGACCGTGGACGGGAAGTACGTCCTGATGTCGCCCAGCCAGCGGGCCACCCGCGGCGCGGACGCCCCGAGGCCGCCCTCGCGCCGGCTCTGCCCCTCGCGGCCGTCCTGGTCGTAGACGGCGGCCAGGGCCGCGTCCATCTGCGCGTCGGCACCCGGCAGGGCGCAGCCGGTGCCGTCGGCGTCGCCACCCCCGAGCACCAGCCGCCACCTGCGCATGCGCTCATCCACGGTCACTCCCGATGATCGCCAGTACGGTCGCCACGGCTCCCGCCGCGCGCCGCTCGTCCACGTGCGGCTCCCCCGCGCCGCCGGTGTCACCCGCGCGGCCCGCCGCGCTCACCCGCTCGCCGACGGCCCGCCGCTCCGGCACCGCGAACCCGCCGAACGTGCGGCGCAGCAGCGGCAGCACGTCGGTGAACTGGTCGGCGGGCAGCGCGGTCAGCCACGCGTCGACCAGGCCCAGCAGGCGCGGGTCGTGCACCAGGAGCAGGCCGCCGCCGGACAGGAAGCCCTCGACCCAGGCCGCCGCCCTGACCGGGGTCTGGCCCCGGGACATGGCCCGGGACATGCGGTCGCCCGCGTCGTCGAGCGCACCGCAGTCGAGCAGGACGCGGGTGAGCCGGCCCTCGATGAGACCGTGCAGGTCCCGCCGGTCGGCGATGCCCCGCAACGTCCCCAGCCACCGCCCGCGCGGCGACGATCCGGCGCCCCCCTCGTCGGCCGCCGCGGTGGGCGGGCCGGCCGGGGGTCCCGCGGGCGGTTCGGAGAGGAGGGCGACGGCGGCGTGGACGGCGTCGACGTGCTTCAGCAGCCCGGCCGCCGAGTCGTCGTCGAGCGCGGTGACCGCCACCGGCAGCCCGACGCAGATCCGGTCGAGCATCGAGCGCACGATCACCGCCAGCCCCTCGGCCGAGGTGCCGCGCACGTCGCCGTAGCGGTGGGCGCGCACCATCGCGGGCAGCGCCGCCATCAGGTGCGTGACGTCGGTGTCCAGCGCCGCCTTGGCCGACAGCGCGGCGAGCACGCCGGGCAGCGCCCGCGGCAGGTCGGCCAGCAGGCACAGCTCCACCAGCGCGGTCAGGTCGGCGAGCGCCGCCGACGCCGCACCGGCCAGGTCACGGGCGCGCTGCGCGGCCGCAGCGGCGACAGTGGTGCCGAGGGCGGCGTGCTCGATGAGCGCGAGGTCGTGCTCGGGCCGCCACTGCAGCGTCCATGACTCCCTGAACGTGCCCTTCCCGCGCGCCTGCCCCGGCGTGCCCCAGCCCACCTCCAGCAGCCGCAGCCGGTGCAGCAGGTGGCTGCGCTCCAGGTCGAGCGGCTTGCGCAGGTCGAGGTCGAGCTCCCGGTCGAGGGCCTCGGGACGGAGCCTCAGCCGCCGCCGCTGCTCGCGCAGGTCGCGCTGGAGCGGGACCATCGGGGTGCCGTCGGTGACGTGACCCAGCCGGTCGCCGACGACCATCCGCCGCTGGATCAGCTCGACGGCCAGGTCGTCGCCCTCGCACAGCACCGCCCTGGCCGCCTCGGTCACCTCGCCCAGCCCGGCCAGCGGCCTGCCGCGCAGCCCGGCCAGGGTCGCGGCCAGGCGTACGGACTCGATGACGTGCGCGGAGGAGACCGGCAGCCCCTCCTCGCGCAACACGGCGGCGGCCGCGGTGAGCCAGCGCTCGACCGGCCGGTCGGGGGCGGTGAACAGGTGGTGGTACCAGCCCGGCGAGGTGATGCCCGCGCCGTAGCCGCTCCAGGAGGCCAGCCGCCCGTAGGTCCACGGCACCCACGTCAGCTCGGCCTTCACCTTCGGCATCCCGCGCAGCAGCGCGTTGTCGGCCGCGGCCGGGGGCAGCGGACCGGCCAGCGCGGGCACGTGCCAGGCGCCGCAGACCACCGCGATCGTGCCGAACCCCTCCTTGATCGCCGCGCGCAGCACCTTGCGCATGTACGCCTCGCGCCTGGCCTCGCGGCCGGCCGGCTCGTGCCCCTCGCGCACGGCGGCCATGGCCTCCGCGATCGCCTCGAAGGGGGTGTCGCCGCGGTGCTCGACGACGTCCTCCCACCAGCGTTCGGGGTCGTCGTGTCCGGCGGCGGCGGCCAGCGCGCCGATGGGGTCGGTACGCAGCCCGTCGCCCCCCTCGTCGTCCTCCTCCTGGCCGGCCAGGGAGTGGGCGGCGGGCAGGTCGCAGAAGCGCACCGGGACGCCGGCGGCGACGCCGTACAGGATCGCCTGCCACTCGGGCGAGAACCGCGCGAACGGCCAGAACGCGGCCTTGGCCGGATCGCCGGGCACGTGCGCGAGCAGCGCGACCGGCGGCTCCATGTCGGGGGCGAGCGGCACGAGCGCGTCGGCCTCCGGCGGCCCCTCGACGAGGATCGCGTCGGGGCGCAGGCGTTCGAGCTCGCGCCGCAGCGCCCGGGCCGAGCCGGGGCCGTGATGGCGCACGCCCAGGACGGAGACGGCGCTCATGACACCTCGCGGCAGGCGCGGTAGAAGTCGCGCCAGTCGGGACGCTCGCGCACCACGGTCTCCAGGTACTCGCGCCACACCACCCGGTCCGACACCGGCTCCTGCACCACCGCGCCCACGATCCCGGCCGCCACGTCGGACGGCCGCAGCACGCCGTCGCCGAAGTGGGCGGCCAGCGCGATGCCGCTGGTGAGCACCGAGATCGCCTCGGCCGTGGACAGGGTGCCGCTCGGCGACTTGACCTTGGTGCGGCCGTCCTCGGTGACACCGGCGCGCAGCTCGCGGAAGACGGTCACCACGCGCCGGATCTCGGCCAGGCCGGTGGCGGTCTCCGGCAACTCCAGCGAGCGGCCGAGCTCGGTGACGCGCCGGGCGACGATGTGCACCTCCTCCTCGGCGTCGGCGGGCACGGGGAGCACGACGGTGTTGAACCGGCGGCGCAGGGCGCTGGACAGCTCGTTGACGCCCCGGTCGCGGTCGTTGGCGGTGGCGATGACGTTGAAGCCCCGCTCGGCCTGCACCTCGCGGTTGAGCTCGGGGATCGGCAGCGTCTTCTCCGACAGGACGGTGATCAGCGCGTCCTGGACGTCGGAGGGCATGCGGGTCAGCTCCTCGACGCGGGCGACCCGCCCCTCGGCCATGGCCCGCATCACCGGCGAGGGGGTCAGCGCCTCGAACGAGGGGCCCTCGGCCAGCAGCCTGGCGTAGTTCCAGCCGTACCTGACGGCCTCCTCGGCCGTGCCCGCGGTGCCCTGGACGAGCAGCGTCGAGTCGCCGCTGACGGCGGCGGCCAGATGCTCCGACAGCCACGTCTTGGCCGTGCCGGGCACGCCGAGCAGCAGCAGCGCGCGGTCGGTCGCGAGCGTGGCCACGGCGACCTCGACGATGCGGCGGGCGCCGACGTACTTGGGGGTGACGCGGTCGCCGTCGCCCAGGACGTACCGGGTCACCGCCCACGGCGACAGCTTCCAGCCGGGGGGCCGGGGCCGGTCGTCGTCCTTGGCCAGGTAGGCCAGTTCCTCGGCGTACTGGTCTTCGGCGTGGGGACGCAGGACGGTCATGCAAGCTCCTTGTACATGTCGGCACGGAAACGCAGGAGGGCGGCGACCTGCTGGATCGGCGCCACCGGCGAGTAGCTCTCGGCCAGCGGGAACAGGGCGGGGTCGATGTGCTCGCCCGCCAGCTTGACCAGCTCGCCCAGGTTCCACGGCTGGATGGCCGCCACCTTGACGATCTTGTGGAGGACGGCCGTGGCCAGGCCCTCCCCCCAAAGGGACGAGACGCCGCCGAGAACCATGATCAACTGGCTGTCCAGGTCGTGTTCCCTGACGAAGCCGGCGGCGAGCTCCTGCTGCTCGCCGGGCGGGAGCGCTTCGAGCAGGTCGGCGATCGGGTCCCAGCCGAACATCGCGCGCGCCCACTCCGGATCCTTCTGCAGCACCGCGGCCCGGACCCAGGCGGCCTTCACCTCGGCGTCCCAGTCGGGGACGCGCATCGTGAGCAGCTCGGACGGCGGCCGGCCCCAGACGCCCAGCGGGGCGCGGGCCAGGATCTGCTGCAACCACCAGGCCCGCTCGCCGATGCCGCGCGGCGGCTTGGGCCGCACGCCGTCGCGTTCCATCGCGCTGTCGCACTCCAGGGGCGCCTCGACGGCGATGGTCGAGCCGGAGATCGACACGCAGGCCCGCGCCCGCTCGGCCATGCGCCTGGACAGGCGGGAGCCGGGCAGCCGGGTCAGCAGGTTGGCGGCGGCCTGGCGGACCTCCCGGCGGCGGTCGTCGAGCGCCGCTTCCAGGAACGGCTCGTCGGCCATGCCGAGCCCGTCGGCCAGCAGCTCGACGAACTCGGCCCGGTCGTCGGGCGTCTCCCGCTCCCACGTGCTCTCCAGCAGCTCCCTGGCTTCGGCGGGGTCGGCGGCGCGCAGGGCGCGCAGGTGGGCGCGGCGGTCGGCGGGGCCGCCCAGCTCCCACGTCTCGCCGGTGGGCTCCTCCAGCAGGTAGCCCCACGCCTGGTTGAGATCGGCCAGCCACCGGCCGCGCCGCCCGGCCAGGAGGCCCAGATGGGCGCGGATCGAACGGTCGCGCCTGCCCCTTTCGAGCAGGTCGGGCAGCACGTCGAAGGGCACCCTGCGGCCGGTCGCGGCGGCCGCGGCCAGCCATTCGGGGAGCAGGCGGTCGTACTCGCCGCCCATGATGCGGACCAGCCGCCCGGCCGCGCGCCTGTCGACGGCGGGCAGCTCCTCGGCGGGGGCGGGCGCCGGCGGCGCGGACTCGGCCGGTCGCCGGCCCGCGCGCCGCCGGGCCGTCTCGACGGCGGCGGCCTGCAGCAGGTCTCCTCCGTACGGCCTGCGGTCGGTGCCCACGAGGGCCGTGGAGGCCAGGTCGTCCCAGGTCACAGGATCACCGCCGTTCCTTCGTCGTCCCAGGTGGTGAGGGGGCGCAGGCCCTGCGGGGTCCATTCGGCGGCCAGCGTGACGGGGTGGCCGCCCGAGACGGCGATCAGCCGCCAGGGGTCGCGGGCGCGGGGGTGCAGCGGCAGCCCGCCGACCGACGTGCGGCCGGGGACGACGCCCGCCAGGACGACCGGCCACGACTCGGTCCAGGGGTCCTCGGCCAGCACCCGCGCCACCTCGTCGAGCGCCTCGTCGCCCGACACCCCGCCCGGCCCCGCGAGCCCGCCCGGCCCCATGACCCCGCCCGGCCCCGCGACCCCGGCCGGGAGGGGGGTGGTGGCGGGGTGGCGGGCGGCGACGAGGGCGCGGAGGGGCGCGGCGCCCGGGTAGAAGGTGAGGTCGGCGTCGATCGAGGTGCCCGTGACCAGCGAGGCGTCGAGCGGCTGGCCCTGAGGGGCGAACGAGAGGATCAGCGCCGCCCGGCCGGTCGAGCGGCCCTTGAGCCAGACGCGGCGGGCGGTCAGCCGGTCGTGCTCGTCGTCGCGCCGGCCGAGCACGTGCCAGTGGTCGCGCACCGCCGGCCCGGCCAGCACCTCTTCCCGGGTGACGGGGAAACCGGTGCGGATCTGGACGGTCTGCGCCAACGGGTCGGGCAGGCCGGCGCGGCGGCGGTAGGCGACGGCCAGGAGGTTGATCAGCGCGTACTCCTCCAGGAGGCGGCCGGGCCAGTCGTCCTCGGCGCGCACCTGGGTCAGCCGGGACACCAGGCCCGCCACACCGGGGGCCTGGGCGTCGATGAGGCGCTTGGCCAGGCCGTGCCAGTCGTGCTCGGCGGAGGACGCGAGGCCCTGGCGGATCTGGTCGGCCAGCCAGCGCTCCAGCTCCGCCAGCCCGGCCCCCACCCGCGCATGCCGCACTGACTCCACCCGCCCCACCCCGGACGCCCCGTCACGGGATGCCTCGTCGCGCGGGGCCCCGTCACTGGAGGACTCGTCACGGGAGGACTCGTCACGGGAGGACTCGTCGCGGGAGGACTCGTCGCGGAGGGCCTCGATGCGGGCCGCGGACCTGGCGGCGCGCTCGGCGCGGCCGTCGAGCCATTCGGTCACCCACTGCGGCGCCGCCTCCTCGGCGGGCACGCCGTCGGCCGACCACAACAGCAGCAGGCCCAGCGCGTGTTTGCAGGGGAACTTGCGGCTGGGGCAGCTGCACCGGTAGGCGGGCTCGCTCAGGTCGACGCACGCCAGGTAGGGCTTGGACCCGCCGCCCTTGCACTCGCCGTAGAGGACGCTGCCCGTCGTGCCGCGCGAGGACCATGTGCCCGCGGCGGCCACGCTCTGGGCCGCCTTCTGGGACGAGGCGTCGGGGGCGAGGGCGAGCACCTGATCACGGCTCCACCGTTCGATCACCTGCCGCAGACTAGCCAGGCCGACCGACAGTCCGCGCACCGAGCACCCCGTTGACGGACACGCTGCCCTCGCCCACTTCCCGTAAGAACGGACACGCTGCCCCCACCCGCTTCCCGTAAGAACGGACGCGCTGAACCCACCCGCCCGCACCCCCGTAAAGACGGACGCGCTGAACCCGCCGCCCGGTCCCCCGTAAGATCGGCCGTGTGGAGCTGAGGATCTATCCCGATGGTGCGCCCACCGAGGTCGCCGACGAGACGGCGGCCCTGGCGCTGGCCGCCACGTTCGACGGCCAGGCCGTCCTCGACGGCACCCGTTTCCTGCGGCGCGACGTCACCGGCGCGCCCGTGGGCTTCGACGAACGACCGCCCGTGGCCGCCGCGCTCGACCTGCTCCCCCATCCGGAGGGCGGCTGGTACCGCGAGACCTGGCGGTCGCCCGTCACGGTCCGGCCCGACGGCTACCCCGGCCCGCGCGCCAGCGCCACCGGCATCTACTTCCTGCTCCAGCCCGGCGAGGAATCCGTTCCCCACATGGTGAGGTCGGACGAGGTGTGGCTGTGGCACCGGGGCGGCCCCCTGAGCCTGACCGTGGGAGACCGCGACGTCGTCCTGGGGCCGCTGGTGGAGCGGGGGCAGGTGCCGCAGGCGGTCGTGCCCGGCGGCGTGTGGCAGTCCGCGCGTCCGGCCGGGGACGAGGCGGTGCTGGTGAGCTGCGTCGTGTCGCCGGGGTTCGACTTCGCCGATTTCACCGCGTGATCGGAAAGATCGTCTTATATAGAAGGCATGCCGGGCATCGAGGCGGCCCTGACCGCCGCTGGGAAGAGCGTCGCGGAACGTGCCATGCGCGAATGGCTGGCCACCCGGGCCGCGCGCAAGGACCGTACGAGTGAGCTGAAGGACCTCGTCCAGAGCGGGTTCCGCGACCGGCTGGCGCCCCGGAAGATCGACAACCAGCTCCAGGGCATCGCGCTGGCCGTCGAGGGCCGGCTGTCGCGGCTCATCGAGCAGGAGTACCGCGGGCTGGACGAGTCCGCCCGGGCCGCCGTCCTGCTGGAGGCCGTGGCCGCGCTGCGCGCCGCCGACCTGTCGGACGAGGCCCTGTTCGAGTCCGACGCCGACCCGGCCAAGCTCGCCGAACGCGTCCTGGCCGCCCTTCCTGAATCCCGTCTCGGGGAGGCCGAGGACCGCCTGTACGCCGTCCTGCTCGCCGAGTCCGTCGACTGCCTGGTCGGCCTCATGCGGCAGCTCCCCCAGTACCTGCCGCGCGCCGCCACCGAGACGCTGGGCCGGCTCAGCGGCCTGGCCGAGGGCGTGGAACGCCTGCTCGCCAGGATGCCGCAGCGCACGCTGGAGGCCCCGGAGGGCACCCAGGACGACGCCGCCTTCGAACGCCTCTACCTCGGCTTCGCCAGCCGCACCCTCGACGAGGTCGAGCTGTTCGGCGTCCGGGTGGAGACCTACCGCCCGCGCACGTCGCTGAGCGTCGCCTACATCAGCCTCAACGTCTCCTCCGGCGAACGCGGGCCGCGCACGCCGGAGCGGCTGTCGGTCGCCGCGCTCACCGACGGGCACCCGGCCGAGCACGGCACCGAGCGCATCGAGTCGGTGCTCGGCCGCTCCAGGCGCACGCTGCTGCGCGGCGACGCGGGCTCGGGCAAGAGCACGCTGCTGCGCTGGCTGGCGGTCACCGCCGCGCGCGGCGGCTTCTCGGGCGACCTGGCCGCCTGGAACGGCTGCGTGCCCCTGATGATCAAGCTGAGGAGCCATTCGTCGGGACGGCTGCCCGCCCCCGCCGCCTTCCTCGACGACGTCGCCCAGGAGGTCGCCGGGCGCATGCCGCGCGGCTGGGCGGAGCGCGTGCTGGACTCCGGCCGCGGGCTGCTGCTGGTCGACGGGGTGGACGAGCTGCTCGTCCGGCACCGGCCGGCCGTACGGGAGTGGCTGTCGCGGCTGCTGGCGGCCTATCCGGAGCTGCGGGTCGTGGTGACCTCCCGCCCGACCGCCGCCGACGCGCGCTGGCTGGCCGACGAGGGGTTCGCGGCGGCCACGCTGGAGCCGATGACGCCCGACGACCAGCGGGAGCTGATCCGCCAGTGGCACGTCGCGATGCGCGACTGCCCGAGCCTGCCGTGCGACCCCGGCGAGCTGGAGGGCTACGAGGTCGCCCTGCTGGCCAGGATGGAGTCCAATCCGCACCTGGGCGTGGTCGCCTCGACGCCGCTGCTGGCCGCCATGCTGTGCGCGCTCAACCTCGACCGCCGCACCCAGCTCCCGCGCAGCCGGATGGGCTTCTACGACGCCGTGCTCAGCCTGCTGCTCGAACGCCGCGACGCCGAACGGCGGATCGACGACGACGTGTCCCTGGACCCCGGCCAGAAGGTCTGGATCCTGCGCGACCTGGCCTGGCGGCTGGTGTCGATGGGCCGTTCGGAGCTGTCGAAGGCGACCGCGCTGCGGCGGGTCGAGCAGAAGCTCGCCTCGATGACCCGCGTCTCGCACACCGCCTCCGACGTGCTCGAACACCTGCTTCGCAGGAGCGGCGTGCTGCGCGAGCCGGTGCCCGGCAGGATCGACTTCGCGCACCGGACCGTGCAGGAGTACCTGGCCGCCGGACAGCTCGTGGAGGACGAGGACGTCGAGGCGGCGGTCGAGCGGGCACACCTGGACCAGTGGCGCGAGGTCGTGGTGATGGCCGCCGGGCACGCGAACGGGCGGCTGCGCGCGGAGCTGTTGAGCGGCCTGCTGGACCGCGCCGACCAGGGCGACAAGCACGCCCGCAGGCTGCGGCTGCTGGTGGCGGCGTGCCTGGAGACCGTCCAGGAGATCCCGGCGGGGGTGCGCGACCGGTTCGAGGCGTGCCTGGCGCAGGTGGTCCCGCCGCGTACGGAGGAGGAGGCGACCCTGCTGGCGGCGGCGGGCGAGGAGATCCTGCGCCGCCTGCCCCGCGACCTGACGGGCCTGCCGGTGCAGCGGGCGGCGTGGACGGTCCGCACGACGTTCCTGATCAACGGCCCGGAGGCCCTGGACCGCCTGGCCGGCTACGCGTCCGACCCGCGGTGGCAGGTGCGTGAGCAGCTTCGCCAGGGCTGGCAGTACTTCGACGCCGACGTCTACGCCCGGCGGGTCCTCGCCGAGATGGAGGACGTCACCTTCTCCAGCGCCCGCCATCTCCGCGGCGCCGCCCTTCTGAAGGCGTCCGAGGTGACCGTCACCGTGCCCACTCCTCTCCCCGACCTGCGATTCCTCCGCGACATGCCCCAGACGGAGCTGCTGATGGTGCAGGACGCCCCGATCGGCTCCTTGGACGGGGTGGCGTCGCTGCCCCGGCTGACCGAGCTCGGCCTGTACTTCTACACCACACCTCATGCCGTCGACCTCGGCGCCCTGGACGGATCGCCGAGTCTGCGCAGCGTGCGGCTCTGGGGAGTCCGGCTCGGCGATCCGGCCTTCCTCGACCGTCTGCCGCGCCTGAGGGAGCTCATCCTCGACCTGCTCGACGACGATCGGGACGCCTGGCACGCGCCGCTCGCCCGGCAGGACGAGCTGGAGTCACTGCACCTCCGGCGCGACGGCCTGCCGATCCCCGGGACGGTCTTCTCCGGGATGCGGCGACTGGAGAAGTTGTGGCTGGACAGCGTCACGGAAGCCGCCGCCTGCCTCGACGCCGCCTCCCTGACCTGCCCGTCCGTCACCGACGTGTCCCTCGACGGGGTCGGCGGGCTCGATCTCGCGGCGCTCGGCCGCTTCTCCCTGACCCGCCTCCGCCTGCGTCACTGCCCCGCTCTGACGGATCTCACCCCGCTGTGCGGGCAGACGCGGCTCTCCACCCTGACCCTGGCCCTGTGCCCAGGCGTGACCGACCTGTCCCCGCTCGCCGCCCTGCCCGGGCTGCGCAGCCTGGGCCTGTTCCTCATGCCCGCCGACCTCGACGTGAGCCCGCTGGCCGGGCTGCCGGGGCTCACCGTTCTGCTCGGGCGTACCCAGAAGGTCGTCAACGGGCAGGGCGTGAGGATCAAGAGGGTGTGACGTCCGGCGGCCGGTGAACGGTCGCTTTATCTACCCGGAATTTCGTGCTAAACGTGGCAATATCCCGTTCGGAGTTCCCATCAACCGGCCCTGCCCGGCCTGGCGCCCTGCTCTGATCACCGTCCAGGCCGTGGTCACAGAACTTGCCCGGCGCGTACACGTTCACCCCCCAGGGACGCCCGGCGCCCGCCTGTGTGCGGGCGCCGCCTCCCGCTGGACGAGAAGGGGAACCACCATGACCCTGCCCCTCGCCGCCACCCCCGCCGTCGAGCCCGCGCCCGCCCGCCGCCGCGGGCTCGTGCTGCTGCTCAGCGCCCTCGCCGGATTCCTGCTGACCGTCGTGTGGTCGGCCGAGTTCGTGGACCGGACGATCGGCTCGACCGTCGCCGACACGATGCTCGGCCGCGACGCCGACGCCACCCCCATCGCCGGGACGCTCTCCGGCATCGTCTTCGCCTTCGCCTCCGGCCTGGCGGGCTCGTTCACCGCGTGCAACATCGCCGCGCTCGGCGCGGTCGCGCCCCTGGTCGGGGCCCGGCCGTCGGTCGGCGTCCGGATCCGGGGAACCCTTCGGCCGCTCGGCTGGCTGGCGGCCGGCGCGCTGACCGTGTCCGGCGCGTACGGCGTCGTGGTGGGCGTCGTCGGCACCTCCATGCCGCAGTTCGCCACGGCCCGGCCCGCGCCGGGCACCCTGTCCCCCGGCCTGATCCAGGCGATGGTCACGTTCGGGCTGATCGGGCTGGCCTTCCTCTACCTGGGCCTGGCCGCGCTCGGCTACCTGCCCGACCCGCTGGCCCGCCACCCGAGGGCCCGCATGGCCGTCATGGGCGCGCTGATCGGCGGCTTCCTGATCGGCCGCCCGTTCCCCTTGTTCCGCCAGCTCTTCAGGGACGCCGCCGAGAGCCACAACCCCCTGTACGGCGCGCTGGCCTTCATGCTCCAGTCGGCCGGCAACATCGTCGTCATGGCGATCCTGTTCACGCTGCTCGCCCTGGCCACGGGGGGCCGCGCGCACCGCTGGCTGACCGCGTCCCCGGCCCGCCTGGCCCTGATCACCGGCGCGGCGCTGATCGTGGCCGGGGTCTTCACCCTTCTGTACTGGGACGTCCGGATCCTGGCCCGCCGCGACCTCATCTGGTACCCGACGGCGCCCTGGAGCTGAGCGGCGCGGCGGCAGCCCCGGGGCGGGCTACCGGCCGTTTCTGCGGGAAGGAGGAAGGTGACCGTGGGAGGTGCGCGATGAGGGCCGTCATGAACGCCGCGATGCTGCGGATCCGCAGGCACCGGCCGGACCGCAACCCGTTGCGCCGCCGCTCCGACCGGCTGGAGAGCGCCGGGCTGGCAGTGGCGGTGCTCCTCGTCCTGCTCAGCGTCTGGCCCGCCGTGCTGGCCGGCCGGGTCGCCTACGAGGGCGGCCTGCGCGACGCCCGCGTGGGGCCGGGCTTCCGCCAGCAGGTGACCGCGACGATGCTGCGGGAGCCCCGGCCGGTGCGGCCCGCGTTCGGCGAGGCCCCGACCTCCACGGTGCCGGCGAGCTGGACCACGCCGGCGGGCGTGGTCAGGACCGGGCAGGTCCAGGTCCCGGCCGGTACGCGGGTGGGCGAGACCGTGCCCCTGTGGATCGACCGCGACGGCGACCCCACGACGCCGCCGGCCGGCCACACCGACGTGGTGCTGCGCGGCGTGGGCATGGCGGCGTTCGTCCAGGTCCTGGCGTTCCTGCTGGTGCTGGGGGTGGTCGCGGCGCTGCGCCGGCTGCTGGACCGGCGCAGGTACGCCGACTGGGACGCGGCCTGGATCCGCGCCGACGACCGCTGGCGCCGCCCCCGGCGCCCGTAGCCGGGTCATCCGGTTTACCGCCGTGTGTCCGGGCAGCCGTACGCCGGAGGAGGCGAGCCATGGAAACCAAGGAGTGGACCGTGCGGATCCATCTCGCCGAGGAGGGCGACGACACCTCGGCGCGGGCGGTCCTGACCAACCCGGACGGCACGACGGTCGAGGGCGCGGGCCGCGCCCGCCGCAACCCCGCCGACCCGTCGATGCCCGTGGTCGGGGACGAGCTGGCGGTCGCGCGGGCGCTGGCCGACCTGGCCGGCCGGCTGACCAGCGAAGCCCGGCACGAGCTCGGCGACGGCGGCCCGGTGCCGACCCGGTCCTGGTGAGGGACGAAGAGGTGAGGGACCAAGGGGCGGAAACGAGGACACCGACCCGGCCATGGCGGCCAACGCCCGGCACGTGATCGGCGAGGTGCTCGGCCACCCCGTACGCTGACGGGATTCTTGGGTTTTTTCCGGCGAGATGATTGTCTGTCCGGAGGAACTACGAGGAGGCCACCGGTGAGCCGTCAGATCGTGTCAATCGTGGGTGGGAAGGACACCACCGGCGAGAGCGTGTACGAGTCGACCAATCCCGCCCGCCCCGGCGAGGTCGTGGCCCGGGTCGGCCTGGCCGACGCCGCCGCGTTCGCCGCCGCCTGCCGCACCGCCAAGGAGGCCCAGCGCGAGTGGGCCAAGGTGCCGGCGCCGGTGCGCGGCCGGGTGATCGCCTCCATCGGGCGGCTGGTCGAGGCCAACGCCGAGAGCCTGGCCCGCCTGGTCACCAGGGAGATCGGCAAGCCGTACGCCGAGGCGCTGGGCGAGGTACGGGAGATCGTCGACACCTGCGACTTCTTCCTGGGCGAGGGCCGCAGGCTCTACGGGCAGACCGTTCCGTCCGAGATGCCGGACAAGAACCTGTTCACGTTCCGGAACCCGGTCGGGGTGGCCGCGGTGATCACGGCGGGCAACTTCCCCGTGGCCGTGCCCTCCTGGTACCTCGTGCCCGCGCTGCTGTGCGGCAACGCCGTGGTGTGGAAGCCCGCCGAGTACGCCGCCGCCTCCGCCGAGGCCATGTACCGGCTGTTCGCCGCCTCGGGCCTGCCCGACGGGGTGCTCAACGTGGTCTTCGCCGACGGCGCGCAGACCTTCGCGGGGCTGGAGGTGGCCCTTGCGGAGGGCAGCGTGCACAAGGTCGGCTTCACCGGGTCGAGCGAGGTCGGCAGGAAGGTCGGCGAGCTGTCCGGACGCCACCTGCAGTCGGCGTGCCTGGAGCTCGGCGGCAAGAACCCGATGGTCATCATGCCGGACGCCGATCTCGACCTGGCCGTCGAGGGCGCGCTGTTCTCCGGCTTCGGCACCGCCGGCCAGCGCTGCACCAGCCTCGGCACGGTCATCGTGCACGAGAGCGTGCACGACGAGTTCGTCGAGCGGTTCGCGCGGGCGGCCGGGGAGGCCAGGATCGGCGACCCCGAGCAGGACGTGCTGGCCGGCCCGCTGCTCGACCAGAAGTTCGCCGACCGGTACGAGGAGTACCTGACCTGGATCGAGCCGCACCACGAGGTCGTCTCGGGCAGCACCGGCAAGATCACCAAGGACAACCCGCGCGGCGACTTCGACGGCGACGGCGGCCTCTACTACCACCCGGTCATCGTCGACGGCGTGCGGCCCGGCGACCGGCTGTTCCTGGAGGAGACGTTCGGCCCGATCGTCGGCGTGACCACCTTCACCACCCTGGACGAGGCCGTCGAGCTGGCCAACCGCCCCGGTTACGGCCTGTCGAGCTCGATCTACACGACCAGCCCCAAGCACGCCTTCCGCTTCCGCGAGGGCATTTCGGCCGGCATGGTCAGCGTCAACAACTCCACCTCCGGCGCCGAGGCCCACTTGCCCTTCGGCGGCAACGGCAAGTCGGGCAACGGCAGCCGCCAGTCGGGCGTGTGGGTGCTCGACCAGTTCACCCGCTGGCAGGCCATGAACTGGGACTTCTCGGGCCGGCTGCAGAAGGCGCAGATGGACGTGGCGGAGATCGTCCCGGATCTGGAGTTCCGGATCTGAGAAAGGCGGAGCCGCCCCCGGGCCGGGGGCGGCTCTCACGCGTACGGGCGGATCAGACCTGGCCGGCCTTCTCCAGGGCCTCGCAGCAGGTGTTCACCAGCAGGCGGGTGACCACGTACGGGTCGACGTTGGCGTTCGGGCGGCGGTCCTCGATGTAGCCCTTCTTGTCCACCTCGACCTGCCACGGGATGCGTACGGACGCGCCGCGGTTGGACACGCCGTAGGTGTACTTGTTCCACGGGGCGGTCTCGTGGTGGCCGGTCAGGCGCAGCTCGATGTCGGCGCCGTACTGGGAGACGTGCTCCATGGGCTTGTCGCCCTCGCCGAGCGCCTCGCAGGCGGTGATGATGGCGTCGTAGCCCTCGCGCATGGCCTTGGTGGAGAAGTTGGTGTGCGCGCCGGCGCCGTTCCAGTCGCCGCGGGCGGGCTTGGCGTCGAGGGTGGCCTCGACGCCGAACTCCTCGGCCGTCCGGTAGAGCAGGTAGCGGGCGACCCACATGTGGTCGGAGACCTCAAGGGGGCCCGCCGGGCCGATCTGGAACTCCCACTGGCCGGGCATGACCTCGGCGTTGATGCCGGAGACGGCGAGGCCGGCCGCCAGGCAGCGGTCGAGGTGCAGCTCGACGATCTCGCGGCCGAACACGGCCTCGGCGCCCACGCCGCAGTAGTAGTGGCCCTGCGGGGCGGGGAAGCCGCCCTCGGGGAAGCCGAGCGGGCGGCTGCCCTTGAAGAAGGTGTACTCCTGCTCGATGCCGAACCAGGACTCCTGGTCGGCGTACCGCTCGGCGATCGGGCGGAGCAGGGCGCGGGTGTTGCTGGAGTGGGCCTCCCCGTCGATCTCCTCGACCTCGCACAGGACGAGCACGGCGTCGCCGCCGCGGATCGGGTCGGGGCAGGTGAACACCGGGCGGAGCACGCGGTCGGAGGCGTGGCCCTTGGCCTGGTTGGTGCTGGAGCCGTCGAAGCCCCAGACCGGAGGCTCGGCACCGTCGGCCAGGATCTTCGTCTTCGAGCGCAGCAGAGCCGTGGGCTCGGTGCCGTCGATCCAGATGTACTCAGCCTTGTAGCTCACGGTGATCCTTTCGGGATTTCTCTCAGCCACGCCGAGTCTTATGGACGGCCATTTCCCGGTTTTTGCCCGAATGTGAACGCCGTGTTAATCGTGCCGCCACCCGTGTCCCTATTAGGGGGTAAATCCAATAAAGGCGGTTAGCTGGGGCAGGTCGGTCGTCCGGGGGACGGCGGCCGTACGACGATCGAGGCCGGGGGATGATGATCATGGAGGATGTCTGGTTCGGCGCGCTTCTGGCGCCCGAGGCGGCGGCCGGCGACCGGGTCCTGCGCCACGCCGAGCTGGCCGACCGGCTGGGCCTGGACCTGATCGGCGTCCAGGACCATCCCTACCAGGCGGGCTTCCTCGACTCCTGGACCCTGCTGACCTCGATCGCGCAGCGCACCGAGCGCGTCCGGCTGGTGCCCGACGTGACGAACCTGCCGCTGCGCCCGCCCGCCGTGCTGGCCAGGGCCGCCGCCTCGCTCGACATCCTCAGCGGCGGCCGGGTGGAGCTGGGCCTCGGCGCGGGCGCGCTCTGGGACGCCATCGCCGCCATGGGCGGCCGCCGGCTCTCCCCCGGCGAGTCGATCGACGCGCTGGCCGAGGCGATCACCGTCATCCGGGCGCTGTGGACGCCGGGCGACCCGGTCACCTTCTCCGGCGCCCACCACCGGCTGGAGGGCGCCCGGCCGGGCCCGTTCCCGCCGCACCCGATCGGGATCTGGGTGGGCGCGACCAGGCGGCGGATGCTGGAGCTGACCGGGCGGACGGGCGACGGCTGGCTGACCTCCTCCTTCCACAGTCCACCCGAGGCCGTGACCGCGCAGGCCAGGATCATCGACGCGGCCGCCGAGGACGCCGGGCGCGACCCGGCCACGATCCGCAAGGTCTACAACCTCTGCGGCAGCCTGTCGCCGCTGCCCGGCGAGGGCTTCCTCGACGGTCCGGCCGCCCTGTGGGCCGAGCAGCTCACGGACCTGGTGTTCCGGGCGGGCATGAACGGGTTCGTGCTGGCCCCCGGGGTGGAGGCCGAGCGGGACCTGCGGGTGTTCGCCGAGGAGGTCGCCCCCGCCGTACGGGCGGCGGTGGCCAGGGAGCGCGGCCGGCCCGCGCCCGAGCCGGCCCGGCGGCCGGTGGTGATCCCCGACCTGGACGAGGCCGGCCGCCCCAGGACGGCGGGACGCGCCCCCGGCACCCTGACGCCCGACCAGGCCCGTCTCGGCCGCCGCCTGGTGGACGTGCACGACGGCTACCGCGCCCAGCTCCGCCAGGTCAGGGACGCGGTCGAGCAGGTGGCGGCCGAGACGGCGGCCCGGCACCCGGACGGCGGCCGGCTCGCGGTGCGCCAGAACCACTGGACGCTCGGCGTGTTCTGCGCGACCTTCCGCCGCCTGCTGACCGTGCACCACGAGGTCGAGAACGGCCGGACCTTCCCGGCCCTCACCGAGCACGACCCCGCCCTGGAGCCGGTGGTCAAGAAGCTGGAACAGGAGCACGAGGTCATCGCCGAGCTGCTGGCCCGCCTGGACCGGGCGTGCGCGGAGATGATCGCCGCCCCGGCCGGGATCGACCGGGTGCGGGCCGGCGTCGAACGGCTCTCGCAGGCCCTCGCCTCGCACTTCGCCTACGAGGAGGAGGAACTGGCCGAGGCCGTCGGCCGCCTGGAGATCCGTCTCTAGCCCGAGGAGCCTTCGTGGACGTGTCCGCGCCCGTGTGGTGGCTGACGATCCTGGGGATCGCCGGTCTGCTGCTGTTCGACTTCTTCTTCCACGTACGGCGGGCGCACGTCCCCACGCTGCGCGAGGCGGCCGTCTGGTCGGGCCTGTACGTCGGGATCGCCCTGCTGTTCGGCGTGGGCGTGTGGGTGTTCGGCGGCGCCGAGCCGGGCGCGGAGTACTTCGCCGGGTACGTGACCGAGAAGGCGCTGTCGGTCGACAACCTGTTCGTCTTCCTCGTCATCATGGCGAGCTTCCGGGTGCCGCGCGCCGACCAGCAGAAGGCCCTGCTGTTCGGCATCGTGTTCTCGCTGGTCGCCCGGACCGGGTTCATCCTCCTCGGGGCCGCGATGATCGAGACGTTCGCGTGGGTGTTCTACGTCTTCAGCCTGATCCTGCTGCTCACGGCGGGCAACCTGCTGCGGCCCGAGGGCAGCGAGGGCCACACCGACAACCTCATGGTCCGCCTGGCCCGCAGGGTGTTCCGCGCCTCCGACACCTACGACGGCGACCGGCTGTTCACGGTGCGGGACGGCAGGCGGGTGATGACGCCGATGCTGCTGGTCATGATCGCCCTGGCCGGCACCGACGTGCTGTTCGCGCTCGACTCCATCCCGGCCATCTTCGGCCTCACCCAGAACGTCTACCTGGTCTTCACCGCCACCGCCTTCTCCCTGCTGGGCCTGCGGCAGCTCTACTTCCTCATCGACGGCCTGCTCGACCGGCTCATCTACCTCGCCTACGGGCTGGCGGTCATCCTGGCCTTCATCGGCGTCAAGCTCGGGCTGCACGCGCTGCACGAGAACAACGTGCCGTTCGTCAACGGCGGCGAGCCGGTGAAGGTGACCGAGATCAGCACCGGGCTGTCCCTATCGGTGATCGTCGGCGTGCTGCTCGTCACCGTGGCCGCCTCGCTGGCCAGCCCCCGCGGCCGGGCGCAGAACGTGGCGTCGGCCGTACGCCGGCACGCCCAGGACTACCTCGACGTGGAGAAGGACCCGGCGCGGCGCGAGGAGGTCTACCGCGAGCTGCTCGCGGCCGAGGCGCGGCTGGGCGAGCTGCCGGACCGGCAGCGGGCCCACGTCGCCCGCGACGAGCGGCTGGCGGCCCTGGTGACCCGGGCGCACGCCGAGCACGACCCGTCTAGGTAGGGGTGGCCTGGCGGGAGGTCAGCGGCGCGGCGATGTGCTCCAGCGGCGTGCGCTCGGCCTTCACCCCGAACACGATCTCCACCACCCCCGCCGCCACCATCATCCCCGCGCCGAAGCAGTAGCCGTAGAACAGCCTGGTCGGGTCGGGGCTGTGCTGGTCGCCGATGAGCGAGGCGAAGACGGTCGGCCCGAACGCCCCCGCGACCTGCCCGAGCGCGAAGAAGATCGCGATGGCCTGGGCCCGCAGCTCGATCGGGAAGATCTCGCTCACGGTCAGGTACGCCGAGCTGGCCGCCGCCGAGGCGATGAAGAAGATCACGGACCAGAGCACGGTCTGCGTGACCGCCGTCAGCAGCCCCTCCTTGAACAACCAGCCGGTCACCGCCAGCAGCAGCCCCGACGTGATGTACGTGCCGGAGATCATCTGCCGGCGCCCGACCGTGTCGAACAGCCTGCCCAGCAGCAGCGGCCCGAGCAGGTTCCCGGCCGCGAAGGCGAACATGTACTGCGGCACCGAGCCCGCGGGGACGCCGTAGAAGTGCGTCAGCACCAGCGCGTACGTGAAGAAGATGGCGTTGTAGAGGAACGACTGGCAGATCATCAGCGTCGCCCCCAGCACCGAGCGCTGCGGGTACGTGCGGAACAACGTCCTGGCGACCTGCGACAGCGGCGCGTGGTGCTCGGGGACGACCTCCAGCGCCTGGTCCTGCGGCACCGGCTCCAGCGTGACCCGGTCCTCCCGCTCGACCTCCCGCTCGATGCGGCCGACGACCTGCTCGGCCTCCTCCTCGCGGCCGTGCGTCATCAGCCAGCGCGGGCTCTCCGGCAGGTGCCTGCGCAGCCGCCAGATGGCCAGGCCGATCACCGGCCCGACCACGAACCCCAGCCGCCAGGCCACGTCGGGCTCCAGCGGCCCGCCCGGGTGCAGCAGCAGGAACGTGGCCGAGGTGGCCAGCAGCGACCCCAGCCAGTACGTGCCGTTGATGGCCAGGTCGACGTGGCCCCGGTAGTGGGAGGGGATCATCTCGTCGATGGCGGAGTTGACGGCCGCGTACTCGCCGCCGATGCCCGCCCCGGCCACGAGACGCAGCAGCAGGAAGCTCCACAGGTCCCACGACAGGGCCGTCAGGCCGCTGGCGACCAGGTAGATGCCGAGCGTGAGGATGAACAGCTTCCTGCGGCCGAGCCGGTCGGACAGCCAGCCGAAGTAGAGCGCGCCGACCACCTCGCCCATCAGGTAGACGGTGGCCGACAGACCCACCTGCGTGGAGGTGAGGCCGAGCGTGTCGGGGCGCTGCAGGAACGCCCCGACGTTGCTGGCGATGGTGATCTCCAGCCCGTCGAGCACCCAGGCCACGCCGAGCGCGATCACCAGCCGGGTGTGGAACGGCGCCCACGGCAGTCGGTCCATCCGGGCGGGGACCAGGCTGCGTACGACGCCGTCCTTGCTCATGCCTCCTTACTGTAAGTGACCATACGATCACCCGTCGGCACGGGCCCCGTTGCCGTTGCCGTCGTAGCCGAGCAGCCGCATGGCCGTGTCCGGGTCCATGGCCGCGGCCAGGAGCTGGGCCCGCCGGTGGGCCTCGTCGCGCTCGCGTTCCGCCTTGGCCTGCGCCGCCCGTACGCCCCTGACCGCCACGAACGCCAGCCCGGCACCCACGATCACCCCGACGACCACGACGAACAGCAGGAGCAGCAGGGCCGGCGAGGCGAGCGCGGGAGCCGCCGCGACGCCCGTGCCCGGCACTGTGCCGGCCACTGTGCCGGTCACTGTGCCGGTCACCGCCAGCGCCGCGATGAGGGCCAGCGCGATCAGCCCGAGCAGGCTGGCCACGACCAGCCACGCCCGCCCGGCGCGCCGCCGCGGACGGAGCTCGGGGCCCGCCACGGGAACCGGCGCCGGGGTCGGGCCCACCGTCGGGACCACGCCCGGCACCGGGACCGCCGCGGGCCTCGGGCCGGGCGACCAGGGCACGAACTCGGGCCGGTCCACGGCCTGCTCCACGCCCTGGCCGACCCGGGTGACCTCGGCCGTGATCACCTGCGCCACCGCCGTGCCGGCGCCCGCGGCCGGGGCGGCGAAGGCCACCGCCCGCGGCTCGGCCTCCTCCTCCACCGGGCCGGGCAGCTCGCGATCGATGCGGCTGTGCTCCTTGTGCGCCCTGGCCGCGTCGTGGTGGTAGTCCTCAAGCTGCTCGTAGAGCTCGTCGGAGGCGTAGATCGTGCCGTTGACGAGCGGTCCGGGCTCCCCGCGGATGACGGCCACCACGTCGTCGCCGTTGAGCGTCTTGTGCGTCTCCAGCGCGTGCGCCAGGCACAGCACCTCCCTGCGGTGTTCCTCCAGCAGCCGCTCGGTCTTCTCCAGCAGCCGCACCAGGTTGAACTCGATCCGCTCGCCCAGCACGTCGGGGGTCAGGTCGGGCTGGGCGCGCACCGGCTCGCGCTCGGTGATGCCGATGCCCCCGCCCCCGCCGGGCCGGCCGCGCACGGCCTTGCCGCCGTGGATGTCCAGCTCCTGGAGCGCGGGCAGCGAGGTGACGCCCGACCCCATCCCCCAGTACGACTCCATCAGCGCGGTGAGGAACGTGGCCGCGTGCAGGTCGCCGGAGACGCCGGAGGAGTTGTCCTCGCCGAAGAACATGCGCTCGCCGGCCAGCGAGGCCAGGGAGACCATGATGTCGGCCTCGTACTCGGACTTCCAGCGGGTGAACTGGTCCTCGGGCTTGATCGAGGCGACCATGCCCAGGTAGTCGGCGCCCTTCTCGATGGTGGCGATGTCGATCTCCAGGTGGAACCGGGTCACGTACGCCACCACGGCGTGGCACGCCTCGTGCACGGCCACCGCGTGCCGCTCGCGCTCGATGTACTCGACGTCCTCGGGCGGGCCGAGCTGCTTGAGCCGCTTGGCGCGCAGCACGTCCGACCAGGTGATGACCTCCCGCCCGTCGCGGATGGCGGTGATCAGCGACTCGTTGACCAGGTCCTTGATCGTGGCCCCGGTCGCGTACGGCGTGATCGTGGCCAGCTTGTCGATCTGCTGCTCGGTGAGCTCGTGCTCGACCTTGTCGAAGTAGCCCTGGTACGTCCGGACCCGTCCGGCCTTGGACGGGTAGCCGACCTTGTAGATGCGGTCGATACGGCCCGGCCGCAGCAGCGCCTCGTCCAGCGCGTCGGGCCGGTTGGTGGCCATCATGACGAGGATGCGGTATTTGGGCGGCGGCTTGGGCCGCATCCCGAGCAGCCGCCTGACCAGCCGGTTGAAGAAGCCGCGCGGCTTCTTGAGCCCGGACAGCTCGGTGAGCAGCGCCTGGAGGGTGCCGGGGTCGCCGCTGTTCATCATGCCGCCGCCGGCGAAGAAGCGCTCGCGCCAGGTGCCCGGCGGCTCGTCGGCCTCGCGGCGGCCCTTGAAGGCCAGCACCGAGCGCGTCTCCTCCGACAGGTACGTCATCCCGTGGCAGCCGGAGTGCGCCGAGAAGCCGCCCTGCCCGGGCGGCCCCTGCTGGGCCAGCTTGCCGCGCTTGCCGAGCGAGTCGGCCTCGTCGAAGAAGACGATCACGCCGCCGTACCGCAACGCCAGCTTGCGCAGCTTTCTGAACAGGCCCTTGACCTTCAGGATGCCGATGCCCATGAACATGTTCGTGAAGGCTCCCGGATCCACGAACACGTACGGCTTGCCGGTCTCGCCGGCCACGGCCTCGGCCATCAGGGTCTTGCCGGTGCCGGGCGGGCCCCACAGCAGCAGGCCGCTGGGCACGTACCCGCCGCGCCGCTCGATCTCGTCGGGCCGCTCCAGGAAGACGATGTTCTCCTGCACCCGCTCGACCACGTGGTCCTGGCCCCAGACGTCGGCGAAGCGGGTCTTGATGTCGTCGGGGAAGTACGTCTCCACGCCGCCCCTGGACAGGAACCAGAACAGGCCGACGAACTGGATGATGACGAAGAAGAACAGGAAGACTAGCTGCATCAGGAACGGCAGCGCCTGCCAGATCAGCGTCGGCGCCTGCAACAGGGCGACGAACGGGCTGACGTCCAGCACGGCCCCCGCCACGAGCGCGGTCAGCGTGACGAAGAAGGCGATCTTGAGGGCCCTGGAGATGCGGTACCTGGTCCAGTCGTCGAAGCGCCGGTGCGTCCACCGCTCGAACCCGCCGAAGACCTTCTGGCTCCAGAACCGGTGGTAGCCCGACCAGTGCTCGCTGACGAGGAAGTGCAGTTGCCGCGCGGCCTCCGCGCCGAGCAGCCAGAAGATCCACTGGTACTCGTAGCCGATCTTCCGAGCCGCCTCGGGGAAGGTCACCACGCCCGTCCAGTCGGCCATCACCTTCCAGGTGAGGATCAGGTAGGCCAGGACCAGCGCGATGAGGAACTTGCTCCGGTCCCAGAACTGCATCTTCTTCCTGGTCACGGAGTCCGGGTCGGAGGGCCCGCTGCCGGGGGCGCGCAGCCCTTCGTGCTGAACCGTGCTCGTCTCTGGGGTGGTCACTGGCGCTCCCTCATCCGGGCAGCCGGAGCAGCTTGAAAGAACCCGCGATCTTGTCGAACTCGGCGCCGCGGTCGCGGAAGCAGGTCGCCTGGCAGCCGATGAGCATGACCGAGACCGTCGCGCCCTTCCCGTCGAGGATCGCGGTCTGGTCGAACGTCTGGACGTCGACGCCGATCTGGTAGTTGAAGCGCACCCGTACGCCCTTGGCGCCGTTGTCCAGGGCGAGGACGTCGTCGCTGAGGAGCTCGAAGTTGGCGAACATGGGCGGCCGGCCGGTGGTCGTGGCCTGCTGCTCGTACGCCTCGCGCATCGGGTCGGTCACCGGCAGGACGAAGTCGCGCAGCCGGTTGAGCGAGATCGCGTCGCGCTGCTGCTCGGTGAGCTTGTGCACGGTGGCGTACACGAAGGGGTCGGACGAGCTCAGCAGGTGGTTGACCGACGGCTCGGACGACTGGTCGAACGCCGTGGACCAGACCCGCTGCGCGCGTGTCGCCGCCGCCAGCGAACCGGGCCGGTCACCGGTCAGATACAGTTCGATCGGATAGGCGTTGAGCTGGGTGAACGAGGCGGGCACCTTGAAATAGGTGGTGCCTTCCCTGTCCCGTACGTAGGTGAAATCCGGCTGCCCGCACGCCGACAGCATGAGGACCGCGACCATGAGCGCGATCCAAGCCCGTGTTTTCGTCACCAGGGCTTACCTCCGCTTTACGGACCAACGGAGTTGTTGTGCCCGCTTTCATGCGGAATGAGGCCGGATGCACGCTGAGAAATCTTGACCAAATCTTGGCCATTGATTGGCTTTACTTGTTACACATCCACAAAACGTGGTATGCGCCGGTCCGCCACACTCTACGGTCGCCCGGGATACAACGTTCGTGCAACCCCCATTGGTTCACCACAGGAAGTAGCAAAGGATATGAGGACGCCCATCCCGAGCCTCGGAGCGCACCATGAAAGAACCCGCGACGGAGACCGTCGATCCCTTCGGCATGACGGCTGAGCGGCAGTTCGCCGACCTGTGGTCGAGGACCGCCCTGTCGGTCAAGGAGCGCCGGCTGCTGCTGCTCGGGCTGCTCGTCGGACAGGGGCTCGACGACATGACCGGCGTGCAGCTCGACGTCGCGCTGCGCGCGGGCGACCTGAGCGAGAGCGAGCTGCGGGAGGTGGTGGTGTTCCTGACCCACTACGCCGGATGGACGCGCGGGTCGCGGCTCAACGACCAGGTCGAGGAGCTGATCGAGCGGGTCAGGCAGGCTCGATCCGGTAGAGCGGACCCCGCAGGCTGAGCGCGTACAGCTCGCCGTCGAGCCCCTCCCCGAACGACGAGAGCTGCTCGACCCGGCCGATCTCGGCCGCCTTCGACGGCTCCCCCGCGGGCGCGGCCCTGACCCAGCCCGCGCAGAAGTCCCCGTACAGGAAGCTGCCGCGCAGCCAGGGCAGGGCGGCGCCGCGGTAGACGTACCCGGCGATCACCGAGCAGTTGCCGTCCTTGTGCAGCGGGTAGGTGATGACCGGCTCGGTCAGGCCGCGGCCCGTGCCGCCGCGGAAGGGCCGCTCGCCCTCGCGCAGGTTCCAGCCGTAGTTCTCGCCGCCCTCGGAGGCGGCCGGCTGGTGGTCGATCTCCTCCACCTCGTCCTGGCCGACGTCGCCGATCCACAGGTCGCCGGTGCGCCGGTCGAAGCCGAACCGCCACGGGTTGCGCAGGCCGTAGGCCCAGATCTCGGCCCGCGCGCCGTCCTTCCCGGCGAACGGGTTGTCCTCGGGCACCTTGTACGGCCTGCCGCGCGGGTCGATGCGCAGGATCTTGCCCAGCAGCGTGCCGAGGTCCTGGCCGTTGCCCTGCGGGTCGCCGGCGCTGCCGCCGTCGCCGAGCCCGACGTAGAGATGGCCGTCGGGGCCGAAGGCGAGCTGGCCGCCGTTGTGGTTGGCGTAGGGCTGCTCCTGGGTGAGCACGTCGCGCCGGCCGGTGGCACGCCGCCCGTCGAAGGCCCATTCGGTGACGTGGGTGGCGCCGCGCGCGTCGGTCCAGTCGAGGTAGAGCCAGCGGCCCGAGGGATGGAAGGCCACGCCGAGCAGGCCCTGCTCGTTGCCGCCGCTCACCTCGCCCGACAGGTCCACGAGGACGTCGCCGTCCGTGGCGCGCAGCCGGCCGCCCTGCTCGGCGACGTAGAGCCGCTCGTCGCCCGCGCGCACGGCGAAGGCGACCGGCCGCTCGAACCGGCCGAGCTCGCGGAAGCGCACCTGCCCGTGCTCGGGAGCGCTCTTCGGCGCGGGATCCGCCGTCGCGGAGGTCGCGCTAGGAGCTGTCGTGGAGGTCGCGGTGGGAGCTGTCGTGGAAGCCGGGGCGAGGGGCACGGAGGCCGGGCCGGGTGGAGGCGGGGCGGCCGAGCAGGCGGTGAGGGCCAGGAGGAGCACGGCCGCGAGGGGGCGCACGCCGTCCATACTCGCACGCCCGATCGAGGACGTTAAGGTTCAGAGCATGCCTACCGCATTGATCACGGGCGCCACCGCCGGCATCGGCGCCGCCTTCGCCCGCCGCCTGGCCGCCGACGCCTGCTCGCTCGTCCTGGTCGCCCGCGACGAGCAGCGGCTCGTCCAGGTCGCCGACCAGCTCAAGCTCAGGTACGGCGTCGGCGTCGAGGTGCTGCCCGCCGACCTGGCCACCGAGGAGGGCCTGGCCAAGGTCGAGTCGAGGCTCCGCGACGGCGTCGACCTGCTGGTGAACAACGCCGGCTTCGGCCACCCCGGCGACTTCCTCAAGGTGCCGGTCGAGGACGAGCTGCGCATGCTCAAGGTCCACTGCGAGGCCGTGCTGCGGCTCACCCTGGCGGCGCTGCCCGCGATGCGCAAGCGCGACCGGGGCGCGGTGATCAACGTGGCGTCGGTGGCGGCGTTCTTCTCGCGCGGCACCTACAGCGCGTCGAAGGCGTGGGTGGTCAACTTCAGCGAGTCCGCGGCCAACGACGTGCGCAACCCGCGGATCAAGATCATGGCGCTGTGCCCCGGTTTCGTGCGGACCGAGTTCCACCAGCGGGCGTCCATGGACACCTCGGGCATCCCCGGCTTCCTGTGGCTGAAGGCCGACAACGTGGTCAGGGACGCCCTGCGCGACCTCGCGCTCGGCAAGCGGGTCTCGGTGCCCGACCTGCGCTACAAGGCCATCGTGGCGATCGGCCGGCTGGTGCCGCACAACCTGGCCGGGCGCGTGTCGGCCCGGCTCGGCCGCCGCTGAGGCGGGGCGTAGGACAAGATGGGCCCCCGCCGCGGGAGGGGGTCGCGGTGGGGGCCCGGGACGGCCGTGAGGAACTCACGGCCGGGAACCGGCAGATCCGGCTGGACCTGCTAGCGGTTGGCCTCGTGGCCGATGGCCAGGCCGCTCGTCGGGTCGAAGAAGTGCAGGTTGTGCGTGTCCAGGACCAGGTCGATGCGCTGGCCGGGACGCGCGTGGCTGCGGGCGTTGACGCGGGCGGTCCACAGGGACTTGTCGCCCACGAGCGGCAGCGCCGCCTCCTCGTCGTCGCCCGTGTCGGCGGCGGCGACGGTGTCCTTGTGCTCGACCGGCGGGGCGTCGATGAGGAACAGCACGTTGATCTCGGAGCCCAGCTCCTCGGTGACCTCCACCTTGACCGGCAGGGTGGCCCAGCCGTTGGCGTGGTTGCCGGCCGAGTTGGCGTCCTCGAAGTCCGACGGGCGGATGCCGAGGATGACCTTCTTGCCGATGTACTGGTCGAGGCCAGGCTTGTCGGCGAACGCCGAGTCGGGGATCGGCAGGCTGATGTCGGCGAAGCGGACGACCGCGCCGTTGTCGCGGACCAGTTCGGCGGTGACGAAGTTCATCGAGGGCGAGCCCATGAAGCCGGCGACGAACAGGTTGACCGGCTTGTCGAACAGGTTCTGCGGGGTGTCGACCTGCTGGAGCAGACCGTCGCGCAGGACGCAGACGCGGTCGCCCAGGGTCATGGCCTCGACCTGGTCGTGGGTGACGTACACCGTGGTGACGCCGAGGCGCTCGTGCAGGGTGTTGAGCGAGGCGCGCATGGAGACGCGGAGCTTGGCGTCGAGGTTCGACAGCGGCTCGTCCATGAGGAAGGCCTGCGGCTCGCGGACGATGGCGCGGCCCATGGCGACACGCTGGCGCTGACCACCGGACAGGGCGGCCGGCTTGCGCTTGAGGTAGGTCTCCAGGCCGAGCATCTTGGCGGCCTCGTTGACCCGCTTCTGGATCTCCGGCTTGGGCATCTTGCGAAGCTTGAGGCCGAAGGCGAGGTTCTCCTCGACCGTCATGTGCGGGTAGAGCGCGTAGTTCTGGAAGACCATCGCGATGTCGCGGTCCTTGGGCGGCAGGTGGTTGACCACCTTGTCGCCGATGGCGATCTCGCCGCCACTGATGTCCTCAAGGCCGGCGATCATCCGGAGCGCGGTCGACTTGCCGCAACCGGACGGGCCGACCAGCACCATGAACTCGCCGTCCTTGATCTCAAGGTTCAGCCCGTTCACGGCCTTCACGCCACCGGCGTAGATCTTGTCGACGTTCGTCAGAACGATGGATGCCATGACATTCCTTCGCGCTCCAGGGCGATCGGCCCGGATGTTGGTTCTCGGTTCCCGTGGATACGTTTTCACGTATCTCACCCGAAACGGACATCGGTGTCAAGGGGTGCCGCGTGACCAGCCCTTGTGGACCCGGTCCGCTTCCGGCGGAACGGAATCCATGATGGAATCGTTTCCATGGAGAAGCGGGCGACGATCAAGGATGTGGCCGAGGCGGCGGGCGTCGGCGTCGCGACCGTGTCCCGGGTGTTGTCGGGCGGCTCGGCCAGCCCGAGCACCAGGGAACGCGTCCTGGCCGTCGCCGCCCAGCTCGACTACCGGCCCAGCGCCCTCGGCCGCAACCTGCGCCAGCGCCGCACCGGCGGCCTGGGCCTGCTGGTGCCCGACCTCACCGACACCTTCTACGGCCAGCTGTCCGAGGGCGTGCTGGCCTGCGCCCGGTCGGCGGGCGAGCCGGTCGTGCTGGGCTCGACGGGCGGCGACCCGGAGCAGGAGGCCGAGCTGATCGGCATGCTCCTCGAACAGAGCGTCGACCGGGTCATCGCGGTGCCCTCCGGCGACGCCGAGACGTGGGCCCCGGCGCTCAGGGCGGGCATGACGGTGGTCTTCGCCGACCGCCTGCCGCCCGAGGCCGGGCGCGAGGAGGAGCACGACCGCGACCCCGCCGAAAGCGCCCTCGACGATCTCATGCTCCTCGACGGCGTGCCCCCGCGCGGGCGCGTCCCCGAGGGCGCCGCGCGTCCGCCGGACGTGCCCGCCGTCCTGGCCGACGACCGCGCGGGCATCCGTACGGCCGTGCGCTACCTCAGGGGCCTCGGCCATCGTCGCATCGCCTTCCTCGGCGGCCCCGGGCACGACCGGCGGGCCGACGCCTTCCGCGAGGCCGTGGGCGCGCCGGTGGACGAGGAGCTGGTGGTGTTCGGCACCGGCAGCCGCGACTCGGCGTACGCCGCCGCCTCGGGCCTGTTCCAGAGCCGTCCCGACCTGTCGGCCGTCGTCGCGGGCGGGAACGTCCTGGGCGAGGCGGCCGTGCTGGCCGCCCGCGAGCTGGACCTGCGGGTGCCCAGGGACGTGTCGCTGGTGATGTACGACGACGTGCCCTGGGCCGAGCTGTGCGCCCCGCCGCTGACCGTGATCGCCCAGCCCGGGCGGGACATGGGATACCGGGCGTGCGAGCTGGTGCTGCGCGAGGGCACCCGGCGGGCCCGCACGGTGGTGCTGCCCACCGAGCTGATCATCCGCGGGAGCTGCGGCCCCCGCAGGTGACCGCGGGTTCGCAGCACCACCTCTCAGCCGCGTAGTACCTCAGAGCTACGCGGAAGGTGCATCCTCCAGCGGGAAGCCGACTACAAGGCGTGATCCCTACCTTCGGTGCCGAAAGGAAGAACCGGCACCGAAGGGACATCCGCCATGGCATCGCTCAGGACCCGCCTGCTCGCCACGCTCGTCACCGCCGCGGTGGCGGTGCCGGCGTCCGCCGCGGGCGGGTCCGCCGGGGTGCCCGCGCCCGTTCCCGCCGCCGTGGCGCCGCTGCGCGCCGCGACCCCCGCCGCGCTCGCCGGGCGGTACGCCGCCGGCCGCGCGGCCGTCCTGGCCGCCGAGCGCACCGCCGCCGCGCGGGGGCACCGCCTGCGGGCGGCGGCGCTGCGGGTCATGGCGGACCCGTCGCGCACGTTCCTGTCCTTCGACGGGCGCGACGGCGGACGGACCGTGGAGGTCTTCGGCGACCTCGCCACGGCCCGGCGGATCGCCGTCCTGGTGCCCGGCTCCGACACCAACCTCGACCGGTACGGCCTCCTGCGCGCCGGCGCGCTGCGGCTGCGCGAGGCGCTCGGGGACGGTTCGGCGGTCATCGCCTGGGCCGGGTACCGCACGCCCAGCACGCTCAGCCTGGACGTGCTGACGCCCGCGCGGGCCGACGAGGCCGTGCCGGGGCTGCGCGCGTTCGTACGGGAGCTGCGCGCGCTCAAGCCCGGCGCCCGGCTGTCGCTGGTGTGCCACTCCTACGGCTCGGTGGTGTGCGGACGGGCCGCGCCGGGCCTGGACGTGGCCGACATCGTCCTGATGGGCAGCCCCGGCGCGGGCGTCCCCGACGTCGCCGCGATGCGCACCCGCGCGGTCGTGTGGGCCGGGCGCGGCGGCGGCGACTGGATCGGCGGCGTGCCCCACGCGCTGGTCGAGCTGCCGTTCGTCACGGTCGGGCTGGGGGCCGACCCGCTCTCGCCCGGGTTCGGCGCCCGCGTCTTCGCGGCGGGCGGCGGCGGCCACAGCGACTACCTGCGGCCCGGCTCCCCCGCGCTGACGGCCGTCGCCCGCATCGTCTCAGGAAGGGCCTCCCGCGATGTCTGACTCCTCCCTCCGCGCCCCCTCCGGCCCGCACGCCCTCCCCGACCGCCCGACCTCCGGCCCGCGCGGGCTCGTCGCGCGGATCGAGGCCGGGACTCCTCCGGAGCGCGACCGGGCCCTCGACGCCCTGCGGGCCCTGGCCATCCTCGGGGTGGTGGCCGGGCACTGGCTGGTGACCGCCGTGGTCACCGACAGCGGCAGCCTGCGCGTCACCAGCCCGCTCAAGGCCCTGCCGCAGCTCGCCCCGGTGTCGTGGGCGTTGCAGATGCTGGCGATCTTCTTCCTGGTGGGCGGCCAGGTCGCGGCGAAGGGCTACTGGTCGGCGCGGGCGGCGGGCATCGGCTACGGCCCGTGGCTGCGCGGCCGGCTGGGCCGGCTGTCGCGCCCGGCCGCGGTGGTCCTGGCGGTGTGGGCCGTGGCCGCGGTCGTGATGCTCGCCTCCGGCGTGTCGCTGGAGGACGTGCGGGTCCTGGTCAAGATGGTGGTGAACCCGATGTGGTTCCTGCTGGTGTTCGCCGCGCTGACGGCCGCCACGCCGCTGGTCGCCCGGCTGCACCCGGCCTGGCCGCTCGCGGCGGTCGTGGCCGCCGACGTGGTGCGGTTCGGGCCCGGCGGCCCGGAGTGGTTGTGGTGGGTGAACGTGGCGGCCGGGTGGCTGGTGCCGTACTGCCTGGGCGCGGCCTGGGCGCGCGGGGAGCTGCGCAGCCGGGCCTCCGGCTGGACGCTGCTGGCCGGCGGCGGGGCCGGGGCCGTGGCGCTGGTGCTGTGGTGCGGTTATCCGGCGACCATGGTCGGGGTGCCGGGCGCCCCGGCCTCCAACCTGGACCCGCCCTCATTGGCGGCCGTCGCCTACGGGCTCGCCCAGTGCGGCGCGGCGCTGCTGCTGCTCGGCCCGATGCGCCGGCTGCTGCGCCGCCCCGCCGCCTGGGCGGCCGTGGCCGTGGCGAACCTGGCCGCCATGACGATCTTCCTGTGGCACCAGACCGCGTTGATCGTGGTGACCGAGCTGGGCCTGCTGGCGAGCCGGGCGCTGGGTGGCCCGCCGGGTGGCGACGCGCTGCCCGGCCTGCACACGGTTCCCGACGGGTTCGGCTGGATGGCGGCCCGGCTGGCCTGGCTGCCGCTGTTCGCGGTGGCGCTGCTGGTGTGCTGCGCCGCCTTCCACACCTACGAACGCCGGCGCGCCCGCTAGAGCAGCTTCTCGATGGCCGCGACGACGGCCGGGTCGTCGGGGGTGGTGCGGGGGCGGAAGCGGGCCACGACGTTGCCCTCGCGGTCGAGCAGGAACTTCTCGAAGTTCCACTGGACGTCGCCCGCCGCGCCCTCCTCGTCGGCGGCCTGAGTGAGCTCGGCGTAGAGCGGGTGGCGGCCGGGGCCGTTGACGTCGGCCTTGGCCAGCAGCGGGAAGTCGACGCCGTAGGTGGCCGAGCAGAACTCCTGGATCTCCTCCGCCGTGCCCGGCTCCTGGCCGGCGAACTGGTTGCAGGGCATGCCGACCACGCTGAAGCCGCGCGGGCCGAAGTCCTGCTGGAGCTTGACCAGGCCGCTGTACTGCGGGGTCAGGCCGCAGCGGGAGGCCACGTTGACCAGGAGCACGGCCTTGTCGCCGGCGAGGTCGCCGAGCGTGGTGGGGTCGTCCGTGAGGGTGCGGAGCGGGATGTCGCGAAGGTTCATGATCTGAAGCTTACAGAACGACGCCGGCCGCAGATTGTGACCTATTCCTCATTTTTCCCCTATAACCCCTGAATATCAATAAGTCGTGATCTTGGATTCGCGCCTGATTTTTCATGGTCAATTAGCAAAGAAGGGCGTTTGTCAGGCAGGGTGACGCGGTCCCCGTCCCCTTCGAAAGGGAATCCGCATGCCCATGCTCCGCCGTACCGGTGTCCTGGTCCTGGCCGCCACGCTCGTGGCGGCGACCGGCACCACGGCCGCACAGGCGCAGAGCTCCCAGAGCAGTGGCAGGAACAAGGCCATCGCCAAGTCCCTGGTCGCCCAGCGCGGCTGGGGTGCCGCGAGCTACGGCTGCCTGGTCAGACTCTGGGCCAGAGAGAGCGGCTGGAACCACAGGGCCGGCAACCGGTCGGGCGCCTACGGCATCCCGCAGGCACTCCCGGGCCACAAGATGGCCTCCTCGGGCGCCGACTGGCGCACGAACCCGCGTACCCAGATCAGGTGGGGTCTGGGCTACATCAAGCAGCGGTACGGCTCGCCGTGTCGCGCGTGGGCGCACTTCCAATCCCACAGTTGGTACTGAGCCAAACCCCAGGTATGTCCGCGTTTTTCCTCAAGGACATGCCATATAGGTGACGGGCAGGGCAATCCTGGCCCAGCGAGATCGCCTTTTATCCGAATTGAGCGCGCAAACACCTGTCCTTCGCGTGTCGAGATCGCGGGCCCGCGGTCACGGCCCGTAATAGGAATCGTGCTAGAGGACACGTCGTGGCGCCTTCCGGGCCGTCCAGCACGATCGGGCGGTACAGGATCCCGGGGGGCCGCGCGGACCCTCCTCGTCCGAGCCACGGGCGCTGGATCGGCAGGGCGCCCCGCGGGGGCGCCCGTCCGCACGCGACCTGGAAGCAAGGATCGCCTTGGACAGCAAACGCGTGCTCAGCGGCACTCTTCTCACTATCAGCGCGTTCGGCGTCACGACCGGTTCGGCCTGGGCGGAGTCCCGGCCTCCGGTGATCAAGACGCGGACCTGGACAACGTCAGCGCAGCCCAAGATCGCGGCCGTGAGGCCCGCCGGAAGAAACAAGAAGATCGCCCTGGGGCAGGTCGTCCAGCGCGCGTGGAACTACCGGGAGTTCCGCTGCCTGGACAACCTGTGGACCAGAGAGAGCAATTGGAACCACCACGCGCTCAACCGGTCGTCGGGCGCCTACGGGATCCCGCAGGCGCTGCCCGCCGGCAAGATGAGCGGCGCGGGCAAGGACTGGAGGTCCAACCCCGAGACGCAGATCCGCTGGGGCCTGGCCTACATCAAGGGAAGGTACGGCAGGCCCTGCGGCGCCTGGGGGCACTGGAGATCGCACAACTGGTACTGATTCCCGCCGCGGAGGGCATCCGGGCCTTTCCCGGGTGCCCTCCTACTGACCGGCGTGCACCGCGATGGCCTGGATCAGCAGCTCGACCCCGAACTCGAACTCCGCCTCGTGGTCGCACTCGGCCAGCAGCGGCGTCAGCGCGCTCACCTCGGGGAACAGCGCCGGATCGACCTCGGCGGCCTCGACCGTGCGACTGTGGACGGGCGCGAACGTGGGCGTCACCCCGACCTCGCGGAGCAGCGAGCCCACGATGAAGGCGATGAACATGCGCAGCATCCGGACCGCGTCCGGCCCGTCGAAGCCCGCGCCGCGCAGCGTGGCCAGCGCCCGCTCGACCGGCAGCAGCCCGGCGTGGGAGTGGAGCTGGCGGCTGACCACCACCATGGTCGAGCGCGGATGGTGATGGGCGATCTGCCGGAAGGCGCGGGCCTGCGCCCGCACCCGGTCGGTCCAGTGGGCGTCGGGGTCGTCGGTGAACTCGATCCCGCTCAGCACGCTCTCGGCCACGCCGTTGAGCAGAGCGTCCTTGTTCGGCACGTGGTTGTACAGCGACATCACGCCGACCCCGAGCTCGGCGGCGATGCGGCGCATGGAGACCGCGTCCGCGCCCTCGCGCTCGATGAGGTCGATGGCCGCGGCCACGATGCGCGGCCTGGACAAGGGCTCGGTGGTCATAGCTCATTCTATTGACGCACGTACACCGTACGTGCAAGGGTCGAGCCGTGGACGTACACCGTACGTAATCCCCTCGCGGAGGTCCCCCATGTCGACGCACGATCTCTACACCCTCCCCGCCGAGCTCTCCACCTGGGACGTCGGGATGGCCGGCGCCAGCCGGTTCACCTGGGAGTACGACGAGGGCCGCGATCGCATGCTGGCCTTGTACCAGAAGGGCAAGGACAAGCAGTGGGACTCGGCCAAGCGCATCGACTGGGACCTGGAGGTGGACCCGTACAACGTGCTCGGGATCCCCGACACCACGATCGCCATCTACGACACCCCGCTGTGGCACCGGCTCGGCCCCCAGCAGCGCCAGGACGTCCGGCTGCACGGCGCGGCCTGGCAGTTCTCCCAGTTCCTGCACGGTGAGCAGGGTGCGATGATCTGCTCGGCCCGGATCGTGGAGTCGGTCCCCGACCTGGACTCCAAGTTCTACGCCGCCACCCAGACCATGGACGAGGCCCGCCACGCCGAGACCTACGCCCGTTTCCTCCAGGAGAAGCTGGGACTGGCCTACCCGATCAACGAGCACCTCAAGGCGCTGCTGGAGAGCACGCTCAGCGACTCCCGCTGGGACATGCCCTACCTCGGCATGCAGGTGCTCATCGAGGGCCTGGCGCTGGCCGCGTTCGGCGTGATGCGCGACATCACCACCAAGCCGCTGCCCAAGCAGATCCTCGCGTACGTGATGCAGGACGAGGCCCGGCACGTCGCCTTCGGCCGCATGGCGCTGCGCGACTACTACAAGAACCTGTCGGAGTCCGAGCTGCGCGAGCGCGAGGACTTCGTCATCGAGGGCTGCTACCTGATGCGCGACCGGCTGCGCGGCGTGGAGTCCTGGGAGCACCTGGGCCTGTCCAAGGCGGAGACCGACGAGGTCATGCGGGCCACCGACCAGTCGGAGTACCTGCGGCTGTTCCGTTCGCTGCTGTTCAGCAGGATCGTGCCGTGCGTCAAGGACATCGGGCTGTGGAGTCCGCGGCTGCAGCAGGCGTACGCCGACATGGGCGTGCTGGAGATGGCCGGCCAGTCGCTCGACGCCCTCATGAAGCAGGACGAGGACATCGCCGACAAGCTGGACGAGGCCCGCTTCGCCGCCGAGGAGTCGGAGCGGCACGCCGAGGTCGCCGACACCATCGCCCTCGGCTCGACCGCCCCCTGACCGGCGCGCCCGCCCGCTCCGCGGGTGCTCAGCGTCCGCTGTGGAAGCGCCGGTGCAGCTCGCGCACCTGGCCGGCCAGCTCGGGGACGGGCCCGTCCACCGCGACGCCCGGCGCGACGGCGTTGACCGGCAGCGTGCTCACCGGCGGCGCCGGCACGCCCAGCTCGCCCAGCCAGTCGGCGAGCTGGGCCGACGACGCCACGTAGACGATGCGCCCCAGCCCCACCCAGGCGTGGGCCGCCGCGCACATCGGGCAGTGCTCGCCGGAGGTGTAGACGGTGGCCTCCGCCCGCTCCGGCGGGGCCAGGTGGGCCGCCGCCCATCGCGCCAGCTCGAATTCCGGATGCCGGGTGCGGTCGCCCCCGGCCACCCGGTTGTGGTCCTCGGCCAGCACAGTGCCGTCCCCGGCGACCAGCACCGACCCGAAGGGCTCGTCGCCCGACTCCAGCGCCTCGGTCGCCAGCTCGACACAGCGGCGCAGGTACGGCAGTTCACTCTCGTCGATCATCGCAACTTCCTGTCCGGTGAGAAAACGTGAGCGGAAAGGACAGCCCCGCCTTGGCCTCCGCCGCGCCCGAGCCGCAGGTGGACGGGCTGCCAGGCCGCCTCGACGGTGGCGGAGGCACGGTCGGCGGGCACGTCATGCAGGTCTCGTTTCTGCACGTTACCTGCAGAAACCCCCACATTTACCGCAAAAAATGGGTTGATCCCACGTATTAACCTGGATGGGATGCCTCCCGATACTGACACACCTCGCCGTCCCCTGCTCTCCTCCAACTCCCTGTGGCGGATGAAGTCCTACCTCCGCCCGTACGCCGCCAGACTGGTGCTCATCTGGCTGGCCGCGATCCTCAGCATCGCCGCGAGCATCGCGCTGCCCCTGATCAGTGAGAAGGTCATCGACGGCCCCGTGACGCGGGGCGACTCCGACGGGCTGCTCCCGCTCGGGCTCATCGCCCTGGGCGTGGGCGTCGTGGAGGCCGGGCTGATCTTCCTGCGGCGCTGGACCCAGGTCAAGCCCGTCCTCGGGCTGGAGACCGCGATCCGCGACGACCTCTACGAGCACCTGCAGCGCCTGCCGATGGGCTTCCACGGCGACTGGCAGTCGGGCCAGTTGTTGTCGCGGGCCACGACGGACCTGTCCACGATCCGCCGCTTCCTCGGCTTCGGCATGCTCTTCCTGGTGATGAACATCCTCCAGCTCATCACCGTGACCGTGCTGCTGCTGAACAAGTACTGGCCGCTCGGGCTGCTGGTGCTGGCCTCGGCCGTGCCGATCGTGTGGACGTCCCTGCGGTTCGAGAAGCGGTACATCAAGATCTCCCGCCAGGTCCAGGACGAGCAGGGCGACCTCGCCACGCTCGTCGAGGAGTCGGCCATCGGCATCCGTACGATCAAGGCCTTCGGCCGCCGCCACCACGTCTACGACCGGTACGACGAGGCGGCCCGCAAGGTGTACGGCAGCTCGGTCGGCAAGGCCAACCTGTCGGCGAAGTTCTTCGCCTTCCTCGAAGTGATCCCCAACGTCACCCTCGCCCTGGTGCTGCTGCTCGGCGCCCTCGCGGTGGGCTCCGGCTCGATGACGCTGGGCACGCTGGTCGCCTTCACCACCCTGATGCTCCAGCTCGTCTGGCCGATCGCGAGCCTCGGCTACATCCTGGCCATGGCCCAGGAGGCGATGACCTCCGCCGACCGCGTCATGGAGGTCATGGACACCGTCCCGGCGATCGAGGGCGGCACCCGCACGATCGAGCTGCCCCGCGGCCACCTGCGGTTCGAGGGCGTCGGGTTCACCTTCCCCGGCGCCGACGGGCCGGTGCTGCGGGACGTCTGGCTGGACGTGCGCCCCGGCGAGACGGTGGCCGTCGTCGGCGCGACCGGCGCGGGCAAGACCACGCTGACCGCGCTGGTGCCCCGGCTGATCGACCCCACCGTGGGCCGCGTGACGATCGACGGCCAGGACGTGCGCGACCTCGACCTGACCACGCTGCGCTCGCTGGTGGCCACCGCGTTCGAGGAGCCGACCCTGTTCTCGATGAGCGTGCGCGAGAACCTCATGCTCGGCCGGCTCGACGCCACCGAGGAGGAGCTGGCCGACGCGATCCGCACCGCGCAGGCCGGATTCGTCTACGACCTCCCCTGGGGTCTCGACACCCGGATCGGCGAGCAGGGCCTGTCGCTGTCCGGCGGGCAGCGGCAGCGGCTCGCCCTGGCGCGGGCGGTGCTGAGCAGGCCGCGCGTCCTCGTCCTCGACGACACCCTGTCCGCGCTCGACGTGGAGACCGAGGCGCTGGTGGAGGAGGCGCTGCGGCACGTCCTGCGCGAGGCGACCGGCATCGTGGTCGCCCACCGCGCCTCGACCGTGCTGCTGGCCGACAAGGTGGCGCTGCTGCGCGACGGCACCATCACCCACGTCGGACGCCACCACGAGCTGCTGGCCGACGTCCCCGAGTACCGCGAGCTGCTGGCCCAGGACGCCGACTTCGACCCCTCGGAAGGAGCGCTGCGATGACCACCGCCCCCGTCTCCTCCTGGCGCGGCGTCGCCTCCGAAGAGCAGGACGAACTGCCGGAGAAGGTCTCGGTACTCCTGCGGGAGCGCTCCCGCAGGCTGCTCGGCGACCTGCTGCGCCCGTACCGCAAGGCCATCGCGCTGCTCACCGCGATCATCGTCGTCTCGAACGCGGCGGCGCTCGCGATCCCGTACCTGGTCAAGGTGGGGATCGACGACGGCATCCCGCCGATGACCCGCGGGGCGGCGCCCGAGATCCTGCTGGTCGTGGTCGGGGTGATCCTGGCCGCGGCCGTCACGCAGGCGCTCACCCGGCAGGCGTTCCTGCGCCTGTCGGGGAAGATCGGCCAGAGCGTGCTGCTGGAGCTGCGCAGGCGGGTGTTCGACCACTTCCAGCGGCTGTCGCTGAGCTTCCACGAGAAGTACACCTCGGGCCGGGTCATCTCCCGGCTGACCTCCGACATCGAGGCCATCTCCGAACTGCTTCAGTCGGGCTTCGACGGGCTGGTCAAGGCGGTGCTGACGATGTTCGGCACGGCCGGGCTGCTGCTGATCCTCGACGTGCACCTCGGCCTGGTCGCGCTCGTCCCGCTGCCGCTGCTGCTGCTGTTCACGCGGTGGTTCCGGCGCCAGTCGGTGATCGTCTACCGGCGGACGCGCGAGACGGTCGCGCTGGTGATCGTGCACTTCGTCGAGTCGATGACCGGCATCCGGGCGGTGCAGGCGTTCCGCAGGGAGCCGCGCAACCAGGAGATCTTCGCCCAGCTCAACGACGACTACCGGGACGCCAACGCGCGCAGCATGCTGCTGGGCGCGGAGTTCATGTTCGGCATCAAGCTGATCGGCAACCTGACCGTGGGCGGGGTGCTGCTCTACGGCGGCTACCTGGCCATCAACGGCGAGGTGACGGTCGGCGTGCTGGCCGCGTTCCTGCTGTACCTGCGGCAGTTCTACGAGCCGATGCAGGAGCTCAGCCAGTTCTACAACACCCTGCAGTCGGCGGGCGCGGCCCTGGAGAAGCTGTCGGGCGTGCTGGAGGAGGAGCCCGGTGTGCCCGAGCCGCGGCGGCCCGAGGCGCTCCCCCAGTCGGCCCGCGGCATGGTGCGCTTCGAGGGCGTGCGGTTCGCCTACGTCGAGGAGATGCCGATCCTGCCCGGCCTCGACCTGACGATCCCCGGCGGGCAGAGCGTGGCGCTTGTCGGCGCGACCGGCGCGGGCAAGACGACACTGGCCAAGCTGATCTCCCGCTTCTACGACCCGACCGCGGGCCGCGTCCTGCTCGACGGGGTCGACCTGCGCGACCTGGACGAGCCGACGCTGCGCCAGGCCGTGGTCATGGTGACGCAGGAGAACTTCCTGTTCAGCGGCACGGTCGCGGACAACATCCGGT
This sequence comes from Nonomuraea sp. NPDC052265, assembly GCF_044547985.1. Lineage (NCBI taxonomy): Bacteria > Bacillati > Actinomycetota > Actinomycetes > Streptosporangiales > Streptosporangiaceae > Nonomuraea > Nonomuraea sp. NPDC052265. The sequence goes on along the minus strand of NZ_JBIUBJ010000002.1, from coordinate 610,545 downwards.
TCGGCCGGCCGGACGCCACCGACCGGCAGGTACGCGAGGCGGCCAAGGCGATCGGCGCGCACGAGTTCGTCGCCGGCCTGCCCGACGGCTACGACACCGAGGTCGGCAAGCGCGGCGGACGGATGTCGGCGGGTCAGCGGCAGCTCATCGCGTTCGCCAGGGCGTTCCTCGCCGATCCCGCGGTGCTCATCCTCGACGAGGCCACCTCCAGCCTCGACGTGCCGAGCGAGCGGCTGGTGCAGCGGGCGCTGCGCACGATCCTCGCCGACCGCACCGCGCTGATCATCGCCCACCGGCTCTCGACGGTGGAGATCGCCGACCGGGTGCTGGTGATGGAGGCCGGCCAGGTCGTCGAGGACGGGCCGCCCGACCGGCTCATCGCCGCCTCGGGCCGCTTCGCCGGGCTGCACCGGGCCTGGCTGGAGAGCCTGAGCCAGTAGCCGGGACACCATTGGCCCGCCGCGCGGGCGGCGGGCTAATGGTGAACGGGCGTGACGGCCACGAGGCTCCGGTACAGCTCGTACCCGACGAACAGGGCGACGGGCACCCCGATCGCGACGAGCAACCGGCCGGCCAGGGGCGCTCCCGGCAGGGGCGTCTTCGGCTCCTCCAGCAGCGGGCCCGACGCGGTGCCGAGCTCGGGCAGCAGTTCGGGCAGCAGTTCGGGGTCCGGCCGCAGCTCGGGGTGCCTGGCCAGGTAGCCGCTGGGGAACGACGTCACGTGATAGGCGCCGCATCCCGGGCAGCACGTGCCCGACCAGGGGGGTTGCACGGCAACGCCGGAGCTGAGCCAGATCTCGACCTCGTTGCCGTGGTCGTCGGCGAAATGCCGGACGACGAATTCCTCCTCCCAGACACGCAGACAGCGAAGGCACTCGAAGGGCCAGGTCTCGCGGGTCTCGAACCCGTCGCGCACGAGGATCACCCCCGGCTGGGATTCGGTGGTCTAGGTGGTCTGGACCTGAGTGTGCGCCTGACCGGGCGCTTCCGCAAGGGCCCCTTATGACACTTCAAGCTACGAAACGCTTACCAAGTGTCATGGTTTAGCGCCGCTTTTTAGTACATGCCCGTCCCGCCGGTCCGTTCCCGGCGTCAGTACGGACGCCGCGGCGGGACCGGGCTGAGCAGCGGCGTCGCATCCGGTGCGACGGGCTCGGCCGCCCGGAACAGCTCCGGATGGCGGGCGAGATAGCCGGCCGGGAACGTGGTGGTCTGCTGGCAGCCGCAGTGCGGGCAGATCACCCCGGACGACGGCGGCGGCACCACCAACCCGTCCCTGAGCCAGATCTCGGCGGCGTTCCCGTGCTCGTCGTCGATGTGCCTGACGAGGTAGTCCTCTTCCCAGACGTGCCAGCAGCCGCGGCACTCGAAGGGCAGGGTCCTGCGTTCTTCCTCCACTGAGGTCACCCCCTCACTACGAGTGTCCGCCTCCCCTCCCGGACATCGCAAGCCGGGGGTCACCGAACCGTGAGCACGAAGGTGAGCGCGCCGAGCACGACGCTGAGGGTGCCGAGCCAGGCGAACAGCGCGTCGAGGCCCGCGTCGATGGGCCGTCCGCCGTGCAGGGCCTCCTGGACCCGGCGGAAGCGCACCCCGGTCCTGATCAGCAGGACGGCGCCGCAGAGCGCGGCCAGCGCGAACCCCGCGACGGCCACGGCGGGCAGGCCGTGGCGCACCGCGAGCCCGGCGGCGCCGAGCCCGCCCGTGGACAGCGCCACGGCGGTGCGCACCCAGGCGAGCCGCGTGCGCTCGCTCTGCAGGCCCTCGTCCCAGATCTCCTGTGACATCTACACCGACAGGATGATGAGCACGAGGGCGACGATCGCGACGGTGGCGACGCCGTACCCGAAGACGGCCGCCAAGGCGGGCGGCGGGAGCGGCGACTGGTTGCGCAGGGCGCGCTGGATGTTGCGCCAGCGCGGGTAGGCCATGCCCGCCGCCAGCGCGGACAGCGTCACGAGCATGACGGCCAGCACGGTGCGGACCCACGGCACGAACACGTCCGCGGGCACCGCCGCCATGGCCACCCCGCCCGCGCTGAGCGCCAGCGCCGTGCTCAGCCACGTGAGAAAGGTGCGTTCGTTGGCCAAGGTGAAACGCGGGTCGGGCTCCATGCTTTATATGGTAATTCGTCCCCTTTTCCCCTAGAGAAGCCGGGATTTCAGCTGCACGCCTTGGCGACCTGCTGCGCGTAGTCGACCGCTTCGCCGGCCACCTTCTGGGCCGCGTCGACGGCGTCGTTGACGTTGTTGACGTCGATCCCGCCCAAAGTCTTGGCAAGGTCTTCGCTGGCCTGCTTGAGCGTGGTGTTGGCGGCCTTGTCGGCCACGTCGTTGAGCTTGCCCGCGGCGTCGTCGAGCGCCTTCTCCATGGCCTTGGGATCGTCGGTGAGGTCCTTGACCTTGACGGCCAGGTCGGTGACGATCTTCGGCGCCTCCAGGCACGCCTGGGCCTTGTCGATCGTGTCGTTGACCTCGCCACACCCGGCGGCCAGGACGCATACGGCGAAGAGCGCCAGGGGAACGAACCGGCTCTTGATGAGTCGCATACCTCGACCATACCCAGCCCCCCTCCTCCGCGGCGGCCCCCGATCCCCCACATCCACGCCACCCCATGAACAACCCCTCGTTGTACGGACAACCACTCCCAACCCCAGCCGCGAATCCCCTGATTCAAGGGCCGGTCCACCCCTGAACCCCGACCGTGAGGCCCTGAACCTCGGACACCCTCCTAGCAGCCGTTCCAGATGGTCCATGTCGTTGTGCCGGTAGCGACGTAAGCGGGCCCCGCCCAGGCGTACGGCGTCGATGAGGCAGGCGTGCACCAGCCGGTCGCCGATCACCACGTCGCCCGGGCCCAGCAGCGCGCCCAGGGCGAGCCGTGACCCGCCGCTGCCCGTCCCGAGCCGCCGGATCGCCGCGACGGCGGCCTCCTTGACGCGGGGATCCCCCGACAGGCCGAGATGGTCGTTGGACCCGGCCTGCACCAGCACCCGCCCGCCGACCACCACCTCCCCGTCGCCCGGCCGCTCCTCGACGGGGTGGTAGTAGGGATAGACGCCCAGATCCTTGACCGGCTGACACTCGGGCAGACGACATTTCGCGAACACATCGGTCATGACTTCTCGCTCCCCTTGGGTGCGGGCCCCTGTACCCGCTCGGACGGCTCGGCCCAGTGCCGCCCTCGCCGTTTCCCGGCAGCTCTCCGCAGGCAGTCGGCGAAGAGCCCTGGACGACACTCACCGCCCCCGATCCAGACGCCGTCCCCGCATGTCAGGACACGCACAAGAGGTCTGGGCGGAAGACGACGACGCCCGGGTTCTAGGATCTGATTCATGGCAATGTGCGAGCATCTTTCCAAGGCCGACGACCCGGCGGCGAAGACCCCAGAAGGCTGTGAGGAGTGCCTGGCCAGCGGCAGCCGGTGGGTGCACCTGCGGCGCTGTCTTGAGTGCGGCCACATCGGCTGCTGCGACTCCTCGCCCAACAAGCACGCGACCAAGCACTTCCACGAGACCACGCACCCGGTGATGCAGTCGTACGAACCGGGCGAGAACTGGCGCTGGTGCTTCGTGGACAACCAGATGGGCTGACCGGACGGCGCCGCACAGGCGCCTCACCCGCCAGAACCGCACCCTGCGGGATGCGCCCGGGCCGCCAGCCGCACTCCCGCACGCTGGGGAGCGTTCACGACGCCGCCACGCTTAGGGGTCAGGGCCCTTCGGGGACAACGCCCCCAGGCAAGGGCGGGCCCATCGGGGACATCCCTCGGGCGGGGTCAGCGCGCGTCGCGATCAGCGTCCCTCAGGGGCAGCCCAAACAGCGCGCCTCAGGAGCCAACGCGCCTCAGGAGCCAACGCACCTCAGGAGCGGAGCGCCTCGGGGCTCGTGGGTTCTTGGGGTCAGCGTTCGAGGATGGCCTCTTCGAAGTCGAGTTGGGCCATCACCTCGCGCAGTACCTCGTCGTCGAGGCGGCGCTCGTCGCGGAGCCGGACGAACACCTCGCGCTCGGCCGTGAGCATGTCACGGCGCAGCCGCCGGTAGAGGCTGCTGGGGGTCTCGGCGCCGCCCTGGGCGGTGCCGCCGCCCAGGCGTTCCCACGCGGTCAGCGAGCGCCGCCACGACTTCTCCTTGAGCTGGTCGATGACCTGTTTCTTGATCTCGTCGGGCTCGCCCTCCTGCTCGACCATCCGTTCGAGCTCGGCCAGGCCCGCCTCCAGCGCGGCCTGCTGGGCGGCGGCCTCGGCCAGCGTGTCCTCGTAGCGCTCCTGGTCGCTCGACACACGCAGCTTCCTGATCAGCGCGGGGAACGTCATGCCCTGGATCAGCAGGGTGCCGATCACCGTGGTGAACGTCAGGAAGAGCAGCATGGCCCGGTCGCGGGCCGGGATCTCCGGCGGGATGGAGAAGGCCGCCGCCAGCGACACCACGCCGCGCATGCCGGCCCAGCCGAGGATCACCGTCTGCTGCGGGCTGGGCGACGCGCCCCGCCGTACGAGCTTGACCAGCGGGGTGAACGCGAACACCCACACGAACCTGGACACGATCGTCACCCCGAGCACCGCCAGCGCGTAGCCGGCCACCTGCCAGGGGCCGTAGCCCGTGATGCCCTTGACCACGGTCACGAGCTGCAGCCCGATGAGCGCGAAGACGATCGACTCCAGGAAGAAGTCGGTGACCTTCCACACGGCGTCGGACACCAGCCGGGTGCCGAACCCTCGCTGGTGCATGCGGTTGCCCAGGTAGAGGCCGACGACCACCACGGAGATCACGCCCGAGGCGTGCACCGGCTCGGGACCGAGCCCGGAGACGTGCACGGACTCGGCCGCGAGGTAGGCCGCGAACGGGATCAGCAACATCAGCGTGTTCTCGACCAGCGAGTCGCGGGTGTGCTGGAACACCCACGCGAACACGAACGCCAGCGCCAGCCCGATCGCCACCCCGCCCAGCGCCGCGAACAGGAACTGCGCCACGCCCTGGAGCAGGTCGATGCTGCCGCCCACGGCCGCCCCGATGGCAACCCGGTAGGCCGTCAGCGCCGTGGCGTCGTTGAACAGGCTCTCGCCGATGAGGATCGTCAGCGACCTGCGCGGCAGCCCGAGCCGCCGGCCCACGGCGACGGCCGCCACGGCGTCGGGCGGCGCGATGATCGCGCCGAGCGCGAAGGCGGCGGCGAGCGGGAGCTCCGGCAGCAGCAGGTGGACGACCAGCCCCACCACGGCCGTGGTGAACAGCACCAGGCCGATCGACAGCAGCGCCACGGCCCGTTTGACGTCACGCAGGCGCAGGTAGGAGCTGTCGAGCGCGGCCGAGTAGAGCAGCGGCGGCAGGAACACGAACAGCACCAGCTCGGGCTGCAGCGGCACCGACGGCACCAGTGGCGAGACCAGCAGCCCGGCCGCGACCAGCAACAGCGGGGCCGGCCAGCCCCGACGCCGCGCCACGGCCGCCACCGCGACCGCGCCACCGGCCATCAGCAGCAGTTGCAGGCCCATGGTCGGATTCAACGACGCTCCTCCAGCTCGCCCGGGTGGATGCCGAGAGCGTACCCGGCGGGCGGGAGGAGGGTGTCACCACTCCCGGCGGTCGTGCCCGTCGCCGTAGTCCTGCTGCTGGTCGGGGCGCAGGCGTTCGCCGGTCGAGAACAGGGGGTCCACGACGTAGGGACGGCCCATGTTCGGGTCGGGCGACTGCGGCGGGTACTCCTGACGGCCGAGCGCCAGCAGCGGGTCCACCGGGTTGGGCTGCGGGGACTGCTGCTGGTAGCCCTGGTAGGTGTCGGCCGCATGGTAGGAGTCCTGGACGGGCGCGGGATTGTGCCTGCGGCCCGCGCCGGGGATGCCGTGCATGGGGGTGCCGAGCCCGGCCGTGCTCTGCGGCTGGGGCTGGGGCTGGGAATGCGGTTGAGGCTGCGACTGGGACGGCGGCTGCTGGTAGGAGCCGTACGGGTCCGGGGGGTACTGCTGGGCCGGTGGGAAGGGCTCGGCGGCCTGGGACGGGAAGCCGAGCGGGTCGGTGCTCAGCGGCGACGAGCGGCGCCGGTCGCCGGGGAGCTGGTAGACGGGCTCGTTGGTGTCGACGTACTGGGGGCCGGTGAAGGGGTCGCCGGTGTACTGCGGGCCGCTCAGCGGGTCACCCGTGTACTGGGGGCCGCTGTAGGCGTCGCCGGTGTACTGCGGGCCGCTGAACGGGTCGCCGGTGTAGTGGGGGCCGCTGTGCGGGTCGCCGGGGTACTGGGCGGCGGGCTGCTCGACGTACTGGGGGCCGGTGAAGGGGATGCGCTCGCCGTACGACGGGGTCTCCCTGGGGCCCGTGGTCTCGCTGTAGGAGGCCACCAGCTTGTCCTGCGGCGCCGGGCCGCGCGCCACGAGCACGTCGCTGGGCGACAGCGACGCGGTGGGCCGCTCGTCGAGCGCGGGCTGCGGAGGCTGCTGCTGGGCGTGCTGGGCCGGCCGGTGGTACGTACCGGTGCCCGGCATGACCTCGGTGCCCGGATCGGCCGCGGGCACGGCGGGCTGCTCGCCCGTGGCCTCGGCGTAGCCGTCGTCGAGCGTGTCGAGCAGCCTGCCGACGTCCTCCATCGGCATGCGGAAGCTCGCTGTGCACATCTCCCCTCGCCACAGGCTGAGGACGAGTGTGCCCTCATGCCACGTGACCCGGAGGCACCGCTCCTGACCTCGTGCATCGAAGAAGACTTCGCCGAACGACGGCAACGGGACAACTTCCGACATGGCAGACATACTGCTTTAACCAGCCTTTATTCGTCCACTCAACCCCGGAAAACCCTACCTAAACGCTCTCACCATCGAGACCGTAAACCCCACCGATCACGCCAGCAAGATCTTCCTGACCAGTTGGAGTTCCGTTCGACAGTGTGCCACGCGAGCCTCGCGACGGGCCCGTGAACGCCGGGATGCGCATGGCCGACCACAGTGCGTCCGGCGCGTCGGCCCAGGATTGCGGGTACCGTTGACGACCGTGCCGGACTCCCATCTCCCGTCAGTGGACGAACTGCTCAGCATCGCGGTCGGCGCTCTCGGAGGGAGCGAACGGCAGGGCCAGATGACCATGGTCAAGGCCGTCCAGAAGGCCATCGACGACGAGGAGCACCTGGCCGTCCAGGCGGGCACGGGCACCGGCAAGTCGCTGGCGTACCTGGTGCCCTCGATCCGGCACGCCATGGACAGCGACACCCCCGTCGTGATCTCCACGGCCACCATCGCGCTGCAGCGCCAGCTCGTCGACCGCGACCTGCCCCGGCTGTCGGAGGCGCTGGGCAAGGAGCTGCCGCACGAGCCGACGTTCGCCATCCTCAAGGGCCGGCGCAACTACCTGTGCCGCTACAAGGCGACGGCGGGCTGGCCCGAGGAGGACGAGCAGGACCAGCTCTTCGACCCGCGCGAGGTGAGCGCGACCGGCCGCATGGTGCAGCGCATCCAGGAGTGGGCCGACGAGACCGAGACGGGCGACCGCGACGAGCTGGTGCCCGGGGTCAGCGAGCAGGCCTGGCGGCAGTTCTCGGTGAGCGCGCAGGAGTGCCTGGGCGCCACGCGCTGCCCGAGCGGCCCCGAGTGCTTCGCCGAGCTGGCCAGGGCGCGCGCGGGCGAGGTCGACGTCGTGGTGACCAACCACGCGCTGCTGGCCATCGACGCCATGGGCGACCTGCCGGTGCTGCCCGAGCACGAGGTCGTGGTCGTCGACGAGGCCCACGAGCTGGTCGACCGGGTGACCTCGGTGGTGACCGGCGAGCTGTCGGAGGCGTCGGTGCTGCTGGCCGTGCGCCGAGTCGGCCGGCTGATCGAGCAGCCGCTCGCCGACCAGCTCATGGAGGCGGGCGAAGACCTCAAGGCGCTGCTGGCCGCCGCGCCCCCCGGCCGCATCGACGAGCTGCCGCAGGTGCTCGGGCTCACGCTGCAGCTCATCCGCGACACGGCCTGGCGCTGCATCACCGCCATGGGCCCGCGCAACGCCGACAAGGACGACCCCGACAAGGCGGGCCAGCGCAAGGCCGCCTTCACCGCGCTCGACGAGGTGCACGACACCGCCGTCCGCATGCTCGACGCCTACGGCCACGCCTCCGAGGCCGACCGCGCCGAGGTGGTCTGGCTCGACGGCGCCACCGACCGCCGTCCGCCCATGCTGCGGGTGGCGCCGCTGAGCGTGAGCGGCATGCTGCGCGACCGGCTGTTCGGCGAGCGCACGGTGGTGCTCACCTCCGCCACGCTCGCCCTCGGCGGCACGTTCGAGGGGCTGGCCGCGCAGTGGGGGCTGGGCGACAGCAAGCGCTGGCAGGGCATCGACGTCGGCTCGCCGTTCGACCACCCGCGCGCCGGCATCCTCTACGTCGCCAAACACCTCCCCCAGCCGGGCCGCGACGGGCTGCCGGAGCAGTATCTCGACGAGATCACCGAGCTGATCGAGGCGGCCGGCGGACGCACGCTGGGGCTGTTCTCCTCGATGCGCGCCGCCAAGGCCGCCACGGAGGCGCTGCGCGGGCGGCTCGACGTGCCGCTGCTGTGCCAGGGTGACGACTCGACCATGCTGCTGGTCAAGCAGTTCGCCGAGGACGAGCCGACCTGCCTGTTCGGCACGTTGTCGCTGTGGCAGGGGGTCGACGTCCCCGGGCCGTCGCTGCGGCTGGTCATCATCGACCGGGTGCCGTTCCCGCGTCCCGACGACCCGCTCACCTCGGCCCGCCAGCGGCACGTGGCGGCGCGCGGCGGCAACGGGTTCATGGCGGTGGCCGCCAACCACGCGGCCCTGCTGCTGGCCCAGGGCACCGGCCGGCTGCTGCGCGCCCAGAACGACAAGGGCGTCATCGCGGTCCTCGACCCGCGCCTGGCCACGGCCCGTTACAGCGGTTTCCTCCTGGGCTCGCTGCCGCCCTTCTGGCGCACCACCGACCCGGCCGTCCCCCGCGCCGCCCTCAAGCGCCTTTCGACCGAGTCCTGACCTTTCCAGCGGGCCGCCGAGGGCCACGGAGAAGGGCAGGGCGGGCTCGCGTCGCGGCGGCCCGCCGGTGAAGGGTCAGCGGGCGTTTCCTGGAAGGCCCCCGGCCGAAGTGCGGCGGGTGGCCCGACCAGGCGAAGCCGTAAGGAAAAGGCCCCGACCAGGCGAAGCCGTAAGGGAAAGGCTCCGGCCAGGTGGCGAGAAGCTAGAACGGGGTGAGGTCGGGACGCTTCGGCGTGAGGCCGTCACCCGAGGAGGTGCCGCGCAGGCGGCGGGACATCCACGGCATCAGGTGCTCGCGGATCCACTGGGCGTCCTCGCGGCGCCGCGCCCGCGGGTCGACCATCCGCTCCGGCCAGTCCTTGCGCCAGTCGTCGAACGGCACCCCCAGCACGTCGAGCACGCGGGCGGCCACCAGCCGATGCCCGTCCTCGTTCATGTGCAGACGGTCGGCGCTCCAGGCCCGCCAGTCGCGCAGCCCCTGCATCGACCACTGGTCGACCAGGCGGCACCCGTAGAGGTCGGCGATGGAGCGGATGTGCAGGTAGAAGATGGCGAAGCGACCGCGCAGCCGCCGCATCAGCGGCGTGTCGCGCGGGTCGACCCCGGTGAACAGCAACACGTCCGCGCCCCCGGCCCGCAGGTCGCGCACCGCGCGGGCCAGGCGCTTGGCCATCACGTCGGGGTCGCTGCCCGGCCGCAGCAGGTCGTTGCCGCCCGCGCAGAAGCTCACCAGGTCGGGGCCCATCTCGATGGCCCGCGGCACCTGCTCGGTGATGATCTGGTCGAGCAGTTTGCCGCGGACGGCCAGGTTCGCATAGCGGAACGCCGGGTCGTCCGCGGCGAGCCGTTCGGCGACCCGGTCGGCCCAGCCGCGGTAGTGCCCGTCGGGGCCTGGATCATTCAGTCCTTCCGTGAAACTGTCCCCGAGGGCGACGAAGGACTTGTATTGCCTCATGAGCTGCTGTTCATCTCCGCGATAGCGTGTAGCGCCAGGACGTAGGACTGTAGTCCGAATCCGGCGATCGTGCCCGTCGCCACCCCGGCGACGACCGAGGTGTGGCGAAACTCTTCCCTCGCCGCGGGGTTGCTGATGTGCACCTCGACGAGCGGGGCGGTGCGCTGGGCGATGGCGTCGCGCACGGCGTAGGAGTAGTGGGTGAAGGCGGCCGGGTTGAGCACGACGGGGATGCGGCCGTCGGCGGCCTCGTGCAGCCAGCCGATCAGCTCGGCCTCGTCGTCGGTCTGGCGCACCTCGACGTGCTCGCCGAGCTTGCGGCCGGTGTCGCGGCACAGCTCGGCGAGGTCCTCAAGCGTCTCGGCCCCGTAGACGTCGGGCTCGCGGGTGCCGAGCCTGCTCAGGTTGGGGCCGTTGAGCACGAGGATCATCGCGCGATCTCCTTGTAGGCGGCTTCGAGCAGCTCTTCGGCGGGGTCTTCGAGGCGGCCGGGCCTGGCCAGGTCGTCGAGGACGACGAAGCGCTGCTTGGCGCCCCGGTTCTTCTTGTCCAGCCGCATGTGGTCGCGCAGCCGCGGCCAGGCATCGGCGTGGTAGGAGATCGGCAGGCCGACCGAGGTGAGGATCGCGCGGGTGCGGCCCACCAGGTCGGCGCGGCCGGACAGCCGGGACAGCTCGGCGGCGTAGACCATGCCGATGGCCACCGCCTCGCCGTGGCGGATCGTGTAGTGCTCGTCGCGCTCGATGGCGTGGGCCAGCGTGTGGCCGTAGTTGAGGATCTCGCGCAGGCCCTGCTCGCGCAGGTCGGTGCCCACGACGTGGGCCTTGACGCGGATCTTGCGCTCGATCAGCTCGCGGGTGTGGGGGCCGTCGGGCCTGGTGGCGCCCTCGGGGTCGGACTCGACGAGCGCGAGGATCTGCGGATCGGCGATGAAGCCGCCCTTGATGACCTCGGCCAGCCCCGCCACGTAGTCGGCCTTCGGCATGCCGGGCAGCACGGCCAGGTCGCAGAGCACCCCGGCGGGCGGCAGGAACGTGCCCACCAGGTTCTTGCCCTCGGGGGTGTCGATGCCGTTCTTGCCGCCGACGGCGGCGTCGACCATGGCCAGCAGCGTCGTCGGCGCGAGCACGACCTGCACGCCGCGCAGCCAGGTGCCGGCCACGAACCCGGCCAGGTCGGTCGTCGCGCCCCCGCCCACGCCCACGACGGCGTCGGAGCGGGTCAGGCCGTGGCGGCCGAGCGCGGACCACAGGCCGGCGGCCACCTCGGGCGTCTTGCACGCCTCGCCGTCGGGGATGGGCAGGTCGGCCACCTCGTAGCCGGCCTCGGCCAGGGCCGCGAGGACCGGGCGGGACAGCTCGGGCAGGCCCTGCGGGCGGACGACGGCGACCGTGCGCACGCCCGGCCTGAGCAGGCCCGGCAGCTCGGCCTGCACGCCGCTGCCCACCACGACGTCGTAGGGGCTGTCGCCGGGTACGGGGATCCGCGTCGCGGTCATGCCGGCAGGCCCTCCAGGATCTCGTCGGCGAGCTCGCCCGGGTCGCGCTTGTCGGTGTCGACCGTGACGACGGCCAGGCGCTCGTAGACCGGCCGCCGCTCCTCCATCAGCTTCTTGAGCCGGCTGCGCGGGTTGAGCACGAGCAGCGGCCTGGCCGAGGCGAGCCCGACCCGCTGGACCGCGTCGGCCAGGCCCACCTGGAGGTAGATCACGTGGTGACCGGCGAGCAGGGCCTGGGTCTCCTCGTTGAGCACGGCGCCGCCGCCGAGCGACAGGACGCCGTCGTGCTCGGCCAGGGCGCGGCGCACGGCCTCGTGCTCCAGCTCGCGGAAGCGGGCCTCGCCGTCCTCGACGAAGATGTCGGGGACCGGCTTGCCGGCCACGGCCTCGACGTCGGCGTCGGTGTCGCGGAAGCCGACGCCCAGCCGCTCGGCGAGCAGCCGCCCGAGCGTGGTCTTGCCGGATCCGGGCGGGCCGATGAGCACGGCTCTGGTCACTGGTCGCTCACCCCTTCTCGTTCGCCCCGCGAGGCCGTCACTTGATCACCATCGAGGAGAGGTAGCCGGACAGGTTGCGGGCGACCTCCTCCACCGAGTCGCCGCCGAACTTCTCCAGGGCGGCGTCGGCCAGCACCAGCGCGACCATGGCCTCGGCCACGATGCCCGCGGCCGGGACGGCGCACACGTCGGAGCGCTCGTGGTGGGCCTTGGCGGCCTCGCCGGTCTTGACGTCGATCGTGGCCAGGGCCCTCGGCACGGTGGAGATGGGCTTCATGGCGGCGCTGACCCGCAGGACCTCGCCGTTGGTCATGCCGCCCTCGACGCCGCCCGCGCGGTTGGTGACCCGCTTGACGCCGTTCTCGGCGGTGTACTCGATCTCGTCGTGGGCGCGCGAGCCGGGCCGCCGGGCGGTCTCGAAGCCGTCGCCGACCGCGACACCCTTGATCGCCTGGATGCCCATGAGGGCCGCGGCGAGCCGGGAGTCGAGCCTGCGGTCCCAGTGGGTGTAGCTGCCCAGGCCGGGCGGCAGGCCGTAGGCGAGCACCTCGACGACGCCGCCGAGCGTGTCGCCGTCTTTGTGGGCCTGGTCGATCACGGTGACCATGGCGGCGCTGCCCTCGGCGTCGGAGCAGCGGACCGGGTCTTCGTCGATCCTGGCCAGGTCGCCGGGGCCGGGCAGGACCTCGGCGGGGCTCTGCGCGCCGCCGATGGAGGTGACGTGGCTGAGGATGTCGACGCCGAGCGCCTGCTTCAGGAAGCGCCTGGCGACCTCGCCGAGCGCGACGCGGGCGGCGGTCTCGCGGGCGCTGGCCCGGTCGAGCACCTGGCGGGCGTCGTCGAAGCCGTACTTCTGCATGCCGGCCAGGTCGGCGTGGCCGGGGCGGGGACGGGACCGCGGCGCGTTGCGGGCCAGGCCCTCCAGCTCGGCCGGGTCGACCGGGTCGGCCGACATGACCTTCTCCCACTTGGGCCACTCGGTGTTGCCCACGCGGACGGCGATCGGGCTGCCCATGGTGCGGCCGTGGCGCACGCCGCCGGCGATCGTCACCTGGTCCTGCTCGAACTTCATCCGCGCGCCGCGGCCGTAGCCGAGCCTGCGGCGGCGCAGGGCCTCGTCGATCGCGGCGGTGGTCACCTCGACCCCGGCGGGCAGTCCTTCGAGGATGGCAACGAGTTCGGGGCCGTGGGACTCTCCGGCCGTCAACCAGCGCAACATGACTCCAAGTCTTCCACGTGCCGCCGGGTGGGATGGCCGTCGTTCACCAGCCGAGACAGAGCACCACAAAAGCGCCGAGCAGCATGAACGGCCCGAAAGGGAACTGGGTGTGCCGGTCGCCCCGCCGGGTGAGCAGCAGCGCGACCGCGTACAGCGCGCCGAGCACCTGTCCGGCGAACGCCGCGGCCACCCACGCCTGCCAGCTCATCGCCGCCGCCGCCATGCCGATGAGCCCGGCCAGCTTGACGTCGCCGAGCCCCATCGCGTCGGGCCGGGCGAACCACAGCAGGCCGTAGACGGCCGCCAGCGCCGCCGCGCCGAGCAGCGCGCGCGGCAGCTCCCCGGTGGGCAGCAGGGTCAGTGCGATGATCGGGTACGCGGGCAGCGTGATCGCGTCCGGCAGCAGGGTGGTGCGCCAGTCGATGACCGCCAGCGCCGTGCCGGCCAGCGCGAGACCGGCGTACGGCGGCCCGGCGAGCCAGGCGGTCAGGGCCGTCACGGCGGCGGTCAGCAGTTCCACGCCGGGCGGCCACGACGGCGGGGGCGCGAGGTCGTCGTAGGAGTCGGCCAGGGACCTGACCTGGCGTCCGGCGACCAGACCGAGCAGCGCCATCAGTGCGACCACGAGCAGACCCTAATGCGGCGGCCCGGCGGCCGTCCCGGGATCGCGCCGGGCGGCCCGGGTATGGCGCGCGCCAAGAGCCAAGCCTCGCCCCGGCGGGCCTTCGCGTTCGGGCCGGGGGGCCGCGACGCACGCCGGCGGTCATGGGTTCGGGGGCGATCTCCCAAGGAACTTTGATCGTCCGGGCCGGGGTGGCACGCGGCTCGGAGGGTCGTCAGGAACTTACTTTCTGTCGTGGCCCCCCCGGAAGAGTGACCGAGAGGAAGACCCATGTTCCGTGGCATCCTGGCCGGCGGCCTCGCGCTGAGCGCCGCAAGCCTCATCATGACCGGCCCCGCCGCGTACGCCGACCTGCAGGCCCCGTACGCGCGGGCCGCGGCGATCGTCGACGCGGACGGCGAGCTGAACAACGGCAAGAACATCCTCAAGACGTGGCGGGCCTCCACCGGCCGCTACTGCGTGATGGTCGACAAGCACGTCACCACGTCCACCGCGGTGATCCAGATCACCCCGCGGGCGCCCCGCCGCCTGCCGTTCATCGCGTACCGCAGCCCGTCGGCGACCTGCCACGAGACCAACACCATCACCGTCGGCGTCTACGACACCAGCACCGGCCGGCTCGCCGACGGCGGCTTCGACCTGACCATCTCCTGACCGAGAACCGAGGGAGCACCCAGATGAACATCATCAGGCGCGCCGCCGTCGCGGCGCTCGCCGCGGCGGCCGTCCTGACGCCGGCGGCGGCGCACGCGGACACCCCGTACGCCCAGGCCTCCGCCACCGTCGGGCCGGACGGCTCGGTGACCGAGAGCAAGAACGTCGAGGAGGTCAAGCGCCTGTTCCGCGGGACCTACTGCGTGATCCTCGGCGAGGACGTCGACTACGACGGCGACGTGGTGATCCACGTGACGCCGACGGGCCGGGCCGTCTACCCGCGCTCGCTGTCGGTGCAGCGCCAGGCGGCGATCTGCGGCGGCCACTACCGGGCGGTCGCCGTCTACAGCCAGCTCGCCAACGGCGTGGGGGCCGACACCGGGTTCTACCTGACCGTCTCCTGAGAGACGTCCCGCGGACGCCCCCGGCCGGTGACCGACACCGGCCGGGGGCGTCGGCGCGTCCAGCCGCTCGCGCGGTGGACCGGCGTTCAGCCGCTCCTGCGGGAGAACCAGCGGCGGCGGGGCGGGGCGGGCTCCATCCTGGCGACGGTGACGCCGCTGAGCCGGTCGACCGTGCCGGACTCGACCGCGGCCAGCGCCCGCAGCACCTCGCCCTCGATCACGAACTGCACCGGCCCGGCCACGTCGACCACGACCGCCGCGGCCTCCTCGTGCACGGCCGCCCGGCAGACCTGGAGCGTGCCGGTCTGGATGGGCCGGGCGTCCTCGCGCCACCTGGTCAGCGCGTCGGTGCCGGTGAAGGCGAGCACCGCGTGCCTGCCGTCGGCGCCGACGAGCTTGGGCAGCGCCATCTCGCTCTCCTTCTCCTGACGCAGCCCGTGCTCGCCGACCTCGGACTCGGTCAGCAGGGCGACCACCGGCACCAGCAGCCGCGCGCCGCTCAGGGCGGCCAGCACGTCGGCGGGGCCGCACGTGCCCGCCTCGTAGGCGGCCAGGGCGGCGGCCACGGCGGGGGCGGCGCTGCCGTCGTCGTCGGGGTCGAGTGGCTGTGGGATGGTCGGCACAGCGAATGAGACTACCCGCGGGTGCCGGCGCCCCGGTTCCCGGCGTGGTTCTGTCGGTGCGGGCTGGTAGACAGATGCGGTGCGGATCTCGCGACTTCCTCTCGACGAGCAGACCGCGGCCGTGCGGGCCGTCCTGGAGACCGACCCGGTGCTCGTGCGGGTGCTCGGCGGGGCCAAGGCGGCGCGCTGCGCCGAGACCTGGCCCGAGCTGACCGTGCTGCCCTGGCCTAGCTAGGGCTCGCCGAGGTCCGCGATGGCCGCGACCGGCCCGCCGCCCGAGGGCCCCTGGTGCACGGCGGCCACCGAGACGAAGACCGCGGGGTCGCCGGTGACCGAGGCCGCCACCCCGCCGACGGCCGCCTTGATCTGCCGGTGCCAGTGCACGTCGGAGTCGTCCAGCATGATGTTGCGCCGCCCGCGCACCCGTCCGGACGGGTCGGCCTCGCACTTCATGAACACGTTGACCAGCCGTCCGCCGAGGTCGGAGGGGTGGGGGCGGTCCGGCAGCGACAGCCCGGCGTCCTTGATGGCCGCCCAGATGCCGTCGGCGTCGAGCGCGTCCTTCATGACGCTGTGCCCGATGCGGTAGCGCCCGCCGATGCCGCGCACGTTCCCCACCAGCACGATCTGCGCCCGGTCCAGCTCCACCCCCGACGAGCACGAGGCCACCGACGAGTACAGCGACAGGTCCTTGTGGATCTGGTCGGCGGCCGGCATGTCGATCTCGCCGAGCGCGACCGCGATGCCGAGCGCGGTGGTGGAGTTGGACAGGTCCATCGACGGGCCGGTCTCCTCGATGGCGGTGTCCTGGCCGCGGCTCCTGGCCTCGGTGATGGTGGCCAGGGTGAGCAGCGGCGTCTTGGTCTGCACGTAGTGGACGTCGCGCGGGTCGTCGATGCCGGCGATCTTCATGGCCTCCCGCACCCCGGCGGCCACCTTCTCCACCATCGCCGGGCGGCCGATGTCCTCGGGCAGGATCACCTCGCTCATCGCCACGCCCACCGACAGGCGCGGCTCGTCGCTCGCCGGCGCGTCCGCCGTGGTGGCGAAGACGGTGGCGTGCGGGCTGAGGACGCCGTCGGTGCCGCCCGACCACACCAGCGGCACGCTCTCGGGGGCCGGGTGGCCGTGTTCGGCCAGGACCTCGCGGAAGGCGCGGTCGGCCAGGATGCGCGTGTAGTCGTTGACGCCGCCGTTGCCCTCGGTCTTGCCGATCACCGCGAGCACCCGGTGCGCCTCGATCACCCCGTCCGCGATGAGCCGTGACAGCCCGGAGGCGTCGGTCACGCTCTCGATCGGCACCTTTCGCACTTCAATCGGGTCCGGCATGCGTTGCCCCTTCTCCAGTACCGGCTTCCCCACCGTCGCGACGCTAGCCGAGCGGCCCGGCGGGGTTCATGGGCAATGTCTGCCCATGAACGGCCGCCACGATGTCAAGGTGCGCCGGCCTCTCAAGCTCTCGGCGGAACCACGAAGCTCACAAAAGCACCGAAGGTAGTGTTCCCGGATGTGATTCGCGAAGCCCACGTCAACGGCATCAAGCTCGTCTACCGCGAGGAGGGCGACCCCGCCGCTCCCCCGCTGGTCCTCGTCCACGGCAGGACCGCGAACCACAACGACTGGAACGGCATCACCCAGCACTTCGCCGCCCGCCACCACGTCCTCGCCCCCGACCTGCGGGGCCACGGGGCCAGCGACCGTCCGGGCGAGTACGCGGTGAGCACGATGGCCGAGGACGTCGTGGCACTCCTCGACCACCTGGGCCTCGACCGCGTCCGGCTGGTCGGGCACTCGCTGGGCGGCATGGTGTCCTACCACGTGGCCATGCGCCATCCCGGGCGCGTCGAGCGGCTGGTGCTGGAGGACGTCACGGCGCCGTACCCGATCGAGGGGCGGCAGCCCCTGGTCGAGGACGGCTCCACCGCCTTCGACTGGCGGATGATGCACCAGACCGAGCCGTACATCGTCGATCCCGACCCGGCGCTGGCCGCCGAGCTGGGCAGGATCACGGCGCCCACGCTGGTGCTGTCGGGCGGGAGGCTGAGCCCGTTCGACGCCCCCGCGCTGGCCCGCCTGATCCCCGGGGCCGAGCTGATCACGATCGAGGCCGGGCACCTCGTCCACGCCACCGAACGGGCCGCCTTCCTGGACGCGGTGGACGCCTTCCTGGACAGGTGAGCCCCGGACGTCCGCAGCTCTATGCTGGTCACCCCCCACGATTCACGGAGATCCGCTGTGTCCAGCCCCCCACCGGCCGCCCCCCGTCCCGGCATGACCCCGGAGCGGGTCGGGATGTTCAGCGACGCGGTGTTCGCGATCGCGATCACGCTGCTCGTCCTGGAGATCCCCCGTCCGGAGGAGGCGCAGTTCGGCGACCTCGCGGGCTTCCTGGCCGAGCGCCAGGGGTCGTTCATGGCGTTCGCGCTGGCCTTCCTCATGCTCTGGTTCAGCTGGCGGGCCCATCACACGCTCTTCGACCAGCTCCACCGGGTCACGCAGCCCGTCCTGCTGCTGCACGTGCCGCTGCTGCTGTTCTCGGCGTTCCTGCCGTACACGATGAACCTGTGGAGCGAGATGTCCTCCTTCCACGGCGGCGGCGAGGCGTCCAAGGGGCTGGCGCTGGCGCTGTTCGCGGGCACCGAGGCGATCCTGATGTTCTGCCAGGGCGCGCTGTTCACGCTGGCGCTCGTGCAGGGGCTGCTGAACGGCAACGCCGGCAGGCGGCGCATGGGCACCTCGGCCTGGGTGTACTGGGGCTGCGGCGTGTTGTGGGCGGTCAGCGCCGTGCTGGCCTTCGGCGTGGGCGAGGACTCCACGTACCTGTGGATGGCCACGCCGGTCGTGGTCGCGATCATCGTGCTCGTCCGGAGGCGGCTCGCTCCCGGCGCGGTTCAGCCGGATGTTAAGGGGCGAACGTGACCCCAATGTCACAAAGATCCGCCAAGGTGGAAAGGTGCGAACGAGGCTCAGCGATCACGTAAGGGAACGACTGGGCACGTTCGGCCTCATGGCGCCCTCCATCGTGCAGTGCGCGGTGGGCTCGGCGCTGGCCTGGATCGTCGCCGTCGACCTGCTCGGGCACACCCGGCCGTTCTTCGCGCCGATCTCCGTGCTGATCTGCGTCGGCGTGGGGCTCGGCCAGCGGCTGCGGCGCGTGGCCGAGCTGGTGGTCGGCGTGAGCCTCGGCGTCGGCGTCGGCGACCTGCTGGTGTCGTGGATCGGCTCGGGGCCCTGGCAGCTCGCGCTGGTCGTCGGGCTGGCCATGGCCGTGGCGCTGCTGCTCAACGGCGGGGCGCTGTTCGTCGCGCAGGCGGGGTCCTCGGCGGTGCTGGTGGCCACGCTGCTGCCCGGCGAGAACGCCGGCGGCCTCGACCGCATGGCCGACGCCCTCACCGGGGGCGTCATCGGCGTCGCGGCGGTCGCGCTGATGCCCGCCAGCCCGTTCACGATCGCGGCCAAGCATCTGTCCGGGGTGCTGGACGCGCTGTCCACCGTCCTGGAGCAGGCGGCGGAGTCGATCGAGAAGCGGGACGTCGATCTGGCCGCCGAGGCGCTGGAGGAGGCGCGGACGACCCAGGCGGCCGTCGAGGAGTTCGCGATGGCGCTGGAGACCAGCAAGGAGATCACCATGATCTCGCCGCTGCACTGGCACCGCCGGGCCGCCCTGGCCCGGTACGAGACCGCCGCCGTACCCGTCGACCTGGCGCTGCGCAACGCCCGGGTGCTGGTCCGCCGCACGCTGGCGGCGCTGGGCGAGGCGAGCCCGCCGCCCACGGCGCTGGCCGAGGCGATGCGGGAGGTCTCGGAGGCGGCGCTGCTGCTGCAACTGGAGCTGGCCGCCGGACGCGATCCCCTGCTGGCGCGGCAGGCGCTGCTCGCGGTGGCCGGCCGGGAACGGCCCGAGCGGCTGGGCTTCTCCGCGCACGTCATCATCGCGCAACTGCGTTCGATCGCGGTCGACCTGCTGCAGGCCACGGGCCTGGAACACGAGGAGGCCAGCCAGGCGCTCACCCCGCTCGACGAGCCCCAGGCCGGCTAGGTCCCTTCCCGGGCACGTCGAAGGCGGGCCCTCCGGACAGGCGCACGTCGAAGG
Organism: Nonomuraea sp. NPDC052265; assembly: GCF_044547985.1. Taxonomy (NCBI): domain Bacteria; kingdom Bacillati; phylum Actinomycetota; class Actinomycetes; order Streptosporangiales; family Streptosporangiaceae; genus Nonomuraea; species Nonomuraea sp. NPDC052265. Next base: position 591,029 of record NZ_JBIUBJ010000002.1, on the reverse strand, counting down.
CGGGCGCCCGGACGGGCGCCCGCCTTCGACGGCTCGCGAGGAGGTCAGACCGCCAGGAGCGCGGCCTCGGCCTCCAGGGTCGCGGCGGTGGCGTTGATCACGGCGGCCACCCGCAGCGCCTCCTGGACCTGCTCACGCGGCATGCCCGCGCCCCGCAGCACCTGCTCGTGCGACTCCAGGCAGCGGCCGCAGCCGTTGACCGCGGAGACCGCCAGGCACCACAGCTCGAAGTCCGTCTTGTCCACGCCCGGGTTGCCGATCACGGACATCCGGAGCCTGGCCGGCAGCGTCGCGTACGTCTCGTCGCCGATCAGGTGGGTGGCGCGGTAGTAGACGTTGTTCATCGCCATGATCGACGCGGCCGCCTTGGCGGCGGTGAACGCCTCGGCCGACAGGTGGTCGGCGGCGTCCCGCGAGAGCTCGGCGATGACCCGCGCCGACCTGGTGGCCAGGGCGCACGCCAGGACGGCGCCCCAGAGCTGCTGGTCGGTCAGCGACGAGGTGGTCGTGACCGAGCCCAGGTTGAGCCTGGTGTCCTTGGCGTAGTCGGGCAGGAGCGACTTCAGGTTGTCGACGCTCACTGGGCCAGCAGCTTCTGGGCGTCGAGGCCGGCCTCGCCCTTGTTCCAGTTGCACGGGCACAGCTCGTCGGACTGCAGGGCGTCGAGGACCCGCAGGACCTCCTTGACGTTGCGGCCCACGGAACCGGCGGTCACCATCGAGAACTGGATCTCGTTGTTCTGGTCGACGATGAACGTGGCGCGCTGGGCGACGCCGTCCTGGCCGAGCACGCCGCAGGCCTGCGACAGCTCGCGCTTGATGTCGCTCAGCATCGGGAAGGGCAGGTCGCGCAGGTCCTCGTGGTTCTTGCGCCAGGCGTGGTGCACGAACTCGGAGTCGATCGAGACGCCGAGCACCTGGGCGTCACGGTCGGCGAACTCGCCGTTGAGACGGCCGAACTCGGCGATCTCGGTCGGGCAGACGAACGTGAAGTCCTTCGGCCAGAAGAACACCACGCGCCACTTGCCCTCGTAGGTCTTGTGGTTGATCTCAGCGAACGCCTTGTCGGGGTCGAGGTCGACACAGGCCGTGAGTTCGTACTCGGGGAAGCGGTCACCGACGGTGAGCAAGTTCCTACTCCTTCGGAGGAAGTGCGGGTCAGGGCACCTACGTTGCCGCACCTACCATTGATTCGAGAAATCGAGCAGTCGTACCAATCTGAGAGGTGATTCCTATCAGTGAGCCCATGCCCACCCTGGCTCAGCTGCGTTCCTTCCTCGCCGTGGCCGAGCATCTCCACTTCAGGGAGGCGGCGACGGCACTGAAGATGAGCCAACCCACCTTGTCCGGAAATGTCGCCTCATTGGAGGAGATATTGGACACACAGCTCCTTGAGCGGACCACCCGGAAGGTGCTGCTCACCCCCGCCGGCGAGCGCGTGGCCGAGCACGCCTGGCGGGTGCTGGCCTCCGTGGAGGACCTGATGGGCGAGGCCGCCCAGAACCGCGAGCCGTTCAGCGGCCCGGCCCACCTCGGCGTGATCCCCACCGTGGCGCCGTACGTGCTGCCCGCGCTGCTGCCCATGTTCGCCCAGCGCTTCCCGCACCTGAAGCTGACCATCCACGAGGCCAAGACGGAGACGATCCTGGAGGAGGTCCGCGAGGGGCGGCTCGACCTGGTCCTGCTCGCCCTGCCGACGGACCTGGGCGGCCTGGTGGAATCGCCGCTCTACGAGGAGGAGTTCCTGCTGGCCCTCCCCCACGACCACCCGCTGGCCGCCGACCCCGCCCCGCTCGACCGCGACGCCCTCAAGGGCCTGGACATCGTCCTGCTCAACCAGGGCCACTGCCTGCGCGAACAGGCCATCGACGTGTGCCGCGAGGTGGGCGCGCGGGCCACCGCGACCACGTACGCGACCAGCCTGCCGACGCTGGTGCAACTCGTGGCGGGCGGCCTGGGCGTGACGCTGCTGCCGGAGTCGGCCGTTCCGGTGGAGACCGGCAAGCGGGTACGCCTGGCCCTGCGCCGCTTCGCCGCCCCCGCCCCGGGCCGCACGATCGGCCTGGCCTACCGCGCCTCCTCGGCCCGCGTGACCGAGTACGCCCAGCTCGCCAAGGCCATCCGCACCGCCATCCGCCAACGCCGCCTCCCGGTCAAGCTCACCTCATGAACGCACGCAGCGCCCCGGCGATCTCCACCACGTCGTCGAGCTTGCCGGAGGCGACGGCGACGACCAGGTCGTAGGCGTCGTCGTCGGCCGGATCGAGCTCGATCCCGTTCTTCGCGAGGAAGACGTAGGTCGTGAGCCAGCCCGCGCGCTTGTTCCCGTCGACGAGCGGATGGTTGGTGACGATCGAATGAAGGAGGGCCGCGGCCTTGGTCATCAGGTCGGGATAGGCGTCATGCCCGAACAGCGAGGTCCGCGGCCGCAGGAGCGCGGCCTCCAGGAGCCCGAGGTCGCGCACCTGAACGGGGCCGCCCACCGCGACACGGGCGATGCGGAGCCCTTGTTCGAGGCTGACGTGGCGGATCACTCGCCCAGCCTGCGCAACAGGTCCGCGAATCGCTTGGCGCCCTTCTCCGCCAGAGCGTCGGTGATCTCGTCGTCAGAGGCGCGCTCCAGGTATTCCTCGATCGCACGCAGCACGATCTGCTGCATGCTGCGCCCCTCCGACTCGGCGCGCTTGCGGAGAGCCTCGGTCTGTTCGTCGTTCAGGCGAAGGGTCATGGCCATGCCCTCATCGTAAGTCGGAGACGGTATCACGGCGATACCACAACGAGCACTTTACTCTCCGGGACCTTCCGGTTACGCCGTTTCGGGGTCAGCGGGGGACGAGGTGGAAGAAGGAGCCGTCGGAGGGGGTGAGGGTGGGGTCGGAGAGGTCGTCCAGGCGAGCGGTCGCGTCGGGCGGGAGGGTGAGGTCGAAGGCGGCCAGGTTCTCCCCTAGCTGCCGCACCGAACGCGGCCCGAGCAGCACCGACGTGACACCCGGACGGCCCGCGACCCAGGCCAGGGCGACCGCGGCGGGGTCTGCGCCCAGGTCGGACGCGACCTCGGCCAGCCCCTCGGCGACGGCCAGGTTGCGGTCGTTGAGCAGCGACTGCGCCCAGCGGGTCGCGCCGGGCATCGCGGCGCCGAGCAGGCGGCCCATGCGGCTGTCCGGGTCGGGGATCTCGCCGCGCCGGTAGCGGCCGGTCAGGACGCCGCCGCCGAGCGCGCCGTACACGACCGCGCCGAGGCCGAAGCGGGCGCAGGCGGGCAGGATCTCGGCCTCGACGACCCGCTGGATCAGCGAGTACTGCGGCTGCAGGCTCACGAACGGCGTCCCGCCCACCCGCTCGGCGGCCCACTGCGCCTCGACGAGCTGGGCGGCGGTGAAGTTGGAGCAGCCGAGGTAGCGCACCTTGCCCGAGCGTACGAAGCCGTCGAGGGTGGCCATCGTCTCCTCGATCGGCGTGCCCGGGTCCCACTGGTGGCACTGGTACAGGTCGATGTAGTCGGTGCCGAGGCGGCGCAGGCTGGCCTCCAGGGCGCGGGTGAGGTGCCGCCTGGACAGGCCGCGTCCCTCCGGGCCGACCGGCATGGCGCCCTTGGTGGCCAGCACGACCCACTCGCGCCTGCCTCGCAGCGCCCGGCCGACGATCTCCTCGGTCTCGCCCCGGTGGTAGAGGTCGGCGGTGTCGACGAAGTTGCCGCCCGCGTCGAGGTAGGCGTCGATGACGCGGCCCGCCTCGGCCTCGTCGCCCGCGGCCAGGCCGTGCTCGGTGCCGAAGTTCATGGTGCCGAGGCACGCGCGGGAGACGCGCAGCCCCGAACGCCCCAAGGTCTGGAAGTCCACGAAAGCCCCCTAGAATCGGAATGACCGTTCCGCTTGTAATGCCGGGAACGATACGGAACAACGGTTCCGGATGTCAACGCGAGGATGTCAACGCGAGGATGTCGATGAGGATGTCGATACGAGGAGGACCCATGCGTGCCGACGCCCGGCGCAACCGCGCCCGCGTGCTGGAGGCGGCCGAGGTCGTGCTGGCCCGCGACGGGCTCGACGCCTCGATGCGCGAGATCGCCACGCTGGCCGGCGTGGGCGTGGGGACGATCTACCGCCAGTTCCCCACCAAGGAGGCCCTCTACCAGGCGATCGTGACCGACCGGCAGGAGCGGCTGGCCGAGATGGCCGAGGAACTGGCCGGCGCCGCCGACGCCGGAGCGGCCTTCTTCGAGTTCTTCGACCGCATCGTGGCCCACTCGACGGTCAAGAGGATCCTGGTGGACGCCCTGGCCAGCGCCGGCATCGACGCCAAGGCGGGCGCGCCCGACATCAAGGGCGCGATCAGCGCGCTGCTGGTGCGCGCGCAGGAGGCCGGGGCGGTGCGGGAGGACGTGGGCATGGCGGAGCTGCTCGCCCTGCTCAGCGCCGCCTGCCTGGCGGCGCAGCACAACAACTGGAGCGACGACCTGCGGGCCAGGACCCTGGCCGTGATGTTCGACGGCCTGCGCCGGGCTACCCCTGAGACAGGCGCTTGAGCCGGGTCACCGCCTCGTCGATGACCTCCTCCTTCTTGCAGAACGCGAACCGGACGAAGTGGCCGCCGCGCTCGGGGTGCTCGTAGAAGACCTGCGTGGGGATGGCCACCACCCCGGCCAGCTCGGCCAGGCGGCGGGTGAACTCCAGGCCGTCGGTGAAGCCCAGCGGCCGGATGTCGGTCTGCACGAAGTACGTGCCCGCCGGCCTGAGCACCTCGAACCCCGCCGCGGCCAGCCCGTCCATCAGCCGGTCGCGCTTGTCCTGGAGCCCGGCGCGCAGCGCGGCCACCCACTCCAGCTCGGTGCGCAGCCCGTACGCCACCGCGAGTTGCCAGGGCGCGCTCGCGGTGAAGGTGAGGAACTGCTTGACCGTCGAGACCGCCCGTACCAGCTCGGGCGGCGCGCACACCCAGCCGGTCTTCCAGCCCGTGACCGAGAACGTCTTGCCCGCCGAGGAGATCATGACCGTGCGCTCGCGCATGCCGGGCAGCGTGGCCAGCGGCACGTGCTCGACGCCGTCGTAGGTGAGGTGCTCGTAGACCTCGTCGGTGATCGCGATCAGGCCGTGCTCCTGGCACAGCTCGGCGATGACCGTCAGCTCGTCCCTGGTGAAGACCGTCCCCGTCGGGTTGTGCGGCGAGTTGACCAGGATCGCCCGGGTGCGCGGCGTGACGGCCGCGCGCAGCTCGTCGGGGTCGAAGGTGAAGCGGCCGTCCACCGGCCGCAGCGTCACGGCCGCGAGCCTGGCCTGGGCCAGCGCGATCGAGGCCGCGTAGGAGTCGTAGTACGGCTCGAAGGCGATCACCTCGTCACCCGGCTCGCACAGCGCCAGCACGCTCGCCGCGATGGCCTCGGTGGCGCCCACGGTGACCAGCACCTCGCCCGCGGGGTCGTAGTCGAGCCGGTAGTGGGCCATCCGGTGCTCCGAGACCGCCTGCCGGAGCTCCAGCACCCCCGGCCCCGGCGGGTACTGGTTGGCACCCGAGGTGATCGCCTGCACCGCGCGGTCGAGCATGGCGGCCGGGCCGTCGGTGTCGGGGAAGCCCTGTCCGAGGTTGATGGCCCCGGTCTGCACGGCGAGCGCGCTCATCTCGGCGAAAATCGTCGTGCCGAAGGCGCGCATCCTGGAAACAAGTGGTTCCGTCACGCCCCCACACTATTAGTCTCGTCTCGTGATCTTCCGGGTCGTGCTAGCCCTCGCCCTGAGCGTTCCCCTCGTCACGCGTGACACGCCGCCTCCCGTCGAGGCCGCGCCCTGTCCGGTCGCCATGCCCGAGCACACCGTCTGCGGCTTCCTGACGGCACCCGAGCGCCGCGACACGCCGGGGCGGACGGTCAAGGTCGGGTACGCCGTCCACACCTCGACGTCCCCCGACCGCCGTCCGGACCCGATCGTGTACATGGGCGGCGGGCCCGCGTCGTCGTCGCTCCAGCTCACCGGGTTCCTGAGCCAGATGTTCCCCGACCGCGACGTGGTGACGATCGAGCAACGCGGCGGGAAGTACTCCCGTCCGGTGCTGAGCTGCCCCGAGACGGCCGAGGCGATGCTCGGACGGCTGCGCAGGCCACCCGCCGACGTCGCCGCGGCGGCCCGGCGCTGCCGCGCCCGCCTCCAGGAGCAGGGCATCGACCTGCGCGGCTACAACACCAAGGAGATCGTCGCCGACGTGGTCGCCTTACGCCAGGCGCTCGGCTACCCGTCCTGGAACCTGTTCGGCGTCAGCTACTCCACCCGCGTCATGACGGACGCCGCCGCGGCCGACCCGGAAGGCGTGCGGGCGGTCGTGCTGGACTCGTTCCTGCCCGAGGCCGTGGCCTGGTACGACGACGCCGACCGCAACCTGCGCGACACCGTGGCCGCGCTCGGCGCGGGCGACGCGTTCGACCGGGTGGTGTCCAGGCTCAACCGCTCCCCCGCACGGGTGCCGACCACCGATCCGCTGCTCGGCCGGCCGTTCACGGCCACGATGTCCGGCGACGACGTGGCCACGGTCCTCGCCGAGGCGCTGCACGAGGCGAACGTGTCGGCCGTCGCGCCCGCGCTGGTCGGCGGCCTGGCCGAGGGGCACGACGAGCTGCTGCGGCCGCTGGCCGACGCGGTGGGCCAGGGGCTGGTGTCGCACGAGTTCGGGCTGTACCACGCGGTGCAGTGCCAGGACGAGGTGCCGTTCAACGCCTTCACCACCAGATCCCGACTTTTCACGGTAAATGTGGACAAAGCGGTGTGTGATGCTTGGCAGCTCCCCAGATCCACCCCCGTGAACGCCGTCCCCAAGGCCCCCGTCTACGTCGTCGGCGGCGAGCAGGATCCCACCACCCCCGCGCGGACCGCCGGACCGGCCGCCAGGGCCATCCCCGGCGCCCGCTTCGAGACGTTCCGCGGCAGCCACGCCGTCTTCCTCACCAGCGCGTGCGCCAGGAAGCGCATCGCCGGGTTCGTCGAGGCCCCCGACCGCGCCTGGCCGAGGCCCTGCGGGGCCGACCCGGCCCAGCCGCCCACGCTGCGGCTGGCCGACACGCACGTCACCGGCGCGCCGTACCGGATCTCGCAGGCCCCCTGGCTGGCCGCGCCCTTCGGGCTGTTCGTGCTCGTCTCGCTCGCCCAGCTCGTCGCCGGCGCGCTGCGCGGCCTGTCGGTTACCGCCTACGCGGGGCTGGCCGGCGTGGCGTTCGCCGGGCTGACCGGCCAGGCCGTCTACGGGATGGCCGGCAGGAACGAGACGGCCCTGGCCGTCGGCGTCCCGGGCACGATCGGCCTGTACACGTGGATCGCGGCGGCCTCGGCCGTGCTGAGCGTCGCGGCCCTGTTCCACACACGGCGCTGGCCGCACATCGTGGCGGCGGTCGCCGGCGCCGGATTCCTCGTATGGTGGTTCATCTGGTTCCTGTGACGCGCATCCGAGAGCTGGACGCCCTCCGCGGCTTCGCGGTGGGCGGCATCATGCTGGTCAACACCTGGCAGCACGCGAGCCACGTGCCGTACACCGGCATCGACCGCACGATCGAGGCCCTGTTCCAGAGCCGCTTCTACCCGATCTTCTCGCTGCTGTTCGGGATCAGCTTCGTGCTGTTCCTCGACCGCTCGAAGAGCCGCTGGGCGCTGGCGCGCCGGCTGGCCTGGCTGGCCGGCTTCGGCCTGCTCCAGCACACCTTCTACGAGGGCGAGGTGCTGACCGACTACGCCCTCTACGGCCTGGTGGTGCTGCTGCCCGCCTCGTTCCTGCCGGGCGGCGTGCCGGTGCTGGCCCTGGGCCTGGCGGCGACCGGCTGGGCGACCTGGCACGGCGCGGGCCCGACGCTCATCCCGGGCCTGTTCCTGGTCGGCATGGGGCTGATGCGGCTGCGCCCGCCGCGGAGCCTGCTGGCGCCGCTGTTCGCGGGCTCGGCGGTGACGTCCTTGGTGCTGACGGCCACCTGGGCGGGCGTCGCCGACGTGCCGGGGGCGGGCGACTGGACCGTCTACAGCGTGGCCGCGCTGGCCGGGGCGACGGCGTACACCAGCGGGCTGCTGCTGGTGCTGCGGCCGTGGTTGTCGGCCCTGCTGGAGCCGCTGGGCAGGATGGCGCTGACCAACTACGTCACGGGCACGGCGGTGATCGCGCTGTGCACGGTCCCGCTGAAGACCGGCACCACCCGCTGGCCGGTGCTCGCGGTGGCGCTGACGACCGTGGTGGCGCAGACGTTGCTCAGCGGCTGGTGGCTCACCAGATTTCGGTACGGCCCCCTTGAGTGGATCTGGCGGTGCCTGACCTGGTTTCGACTGGTGCCCAACCGGTTAGAGTCGGGCCGTGACCACAATCGCCCTCTGCCAGATTCCGGTCTCTCCTGACCCCTCCACCAACCTCAAGAGGGCCAGGGAGGCGCTCGCCCGCGCCGAGGGGGCCGACCTGGCGATCTTCCCCGAGGCCACCCTCACCCGGTACGGCAGGCGTGTCACCGAGCTGGCAGAGCCGCTCGACGGGCCGTTCGTGTCGGGGCTGTCGGAGGCGGCCCGCGCCCACGGCCTGGCGGTGATCGCCGGGGTGTTCGAGCCGGGCGAGGGCCCGGCCGGCGCCAAGGTGCACAACACGGCCGTGGCGATCGACGCGGACGGCGCGGTCAGGGCCGCGTACCGGAAGATCCACCTGTTCGACTCCTTCGGCTCCAAGGAGTCCGACATGGTGGCGCCGGGCGCCGAGCCGACCGTGGTCGAGCTGGCCGGGCTGCGCGTCGGGCTGGTCACCTGTTACGACATCCGCTTCCCCGAGCTGACCAGGGCGCTGGTCGACAAGGGCGCCGACCTGTTCGCGGTGATCGCCGCCTGGGGGTCGGGCCCGCTGAAGGAGGACCATTGGGTCACGCTGGTCCGCGCACGGGCCCTGGAGAACACGATGTGGACCGCCGCCGTCGGCCAGGCGCCCAACCCGGAGGAGTCGAAGGACGGGTTCGGCGTGGGCCGCAGCATGCTGGTCGACCCGCTCGGGGTGGTACGGGCCGACCTCGGCACCGGTCCGGGGGTCCAGCTCGTACACCTCGACACCGAATGGACGGCGACCGCCAGGGCCATCCTCCCGTGTCTGGATCACCGGGTGCTCAAGGGTCAACCGACCGTAAAGTAGAGCCATGAGCGGAACGCAGATGCAGAAGGTCGTGCCGCCGCGTCTGCTCGTGCCTTACCTGTCGGGCAAACGCACCGTGATCTCCGGCTACGTCTACCGCGTCCAGGACTGCGTCAGGCTGACCACGCCGGCGGCCCTCTACTACGGCCTCGACCTGTCCTTCGACGGCTCGGAGCTGTTCCCCGAGGTCCCCGAGCTCTACGTCATGCGCTGGCACGCCCGCGACGTCGACACCTACGCGGTGCCCTACGGCCCGCACATGGGAGGTGACTGGAGCGACGTGCCGCCGTTCGCCGGCAACGGGTTCACCACCTCGCCCGACCACGTGGTGCCGCAGTTCCACACCGTCCCGATGCCGATCCCGGCGGGCGCGGAGATCGTCCACGTCACCGGCGAGGGCGAGCGGCCCTTCGCCGGTTACGACGGGCTGACCTGGCGGCCCGCCGCATGAGCGAGGAGATCACGCCGGTCGCCTCCGGCTTCGTGGCCCGCTTCGGCGAGCGTACGCTGCCGGCCGCGCTCGGCCCCGACAACGGCCAGGTCGTGCTGTTCAGCGAGGTGGACCTCGACGGCTTCGAGCCCTCCTCGGGCTACTGGCGGCGGGTGGTGGCCAGGTCGCAGCTGGAGTGGCTGGTGCTCATCCGCACCGTCGGCGCCTTCGGCGGCGAGCCGTGCATCGTGCTCGACGAGGACGACGACGGCCTGCACATCGCCTACACCGGCCACAGCGGCATGAAGGCCGAGGCGCTCGGCTACTGGATGGTCGACCACGGCGCGTACGAGGTCGTCGTGCCGCGCGAGGAGGTCTTCTCCATCCGCGTCGAGCGCATCCCCGTGCCGTAGCGGTTATCCCAGGTTCCGGTAGCGGGCCAGGCGGGCCGCCAGGCGGTCGGCCGGGCTCACCTCCAGCAGCTTGGCGATCTCGTGCTCCAGCGCCCGCCCCACGCGCTCGCAGAACCGCCTGGGCTCGTAGGCGGCGTCGGGCAGCTCGGGGATCACCCGGTCGACGATGCCGTCACTCCGCAGGTCGGTGGCCCGGATGCGCTGGGCCTGGGCGATCTCGGGGGCGAAGTCGACCGACCGGTAGAGGATGGCCGAGGCGCCCTCCGGCGGCAGCGGCGACAGCCAGGCGTGTTGCGCGCACAGCACCCGGTCGGCCGGCAGCAGCGCCAGCGCCGCCCCGCCCGCGCCCTCGCCGAGCAGCAGGCAGACGGTCGGGGCGTCGAGCGTGACCAGCTCGGCCAGGCAGCGGGCGATCTCGGCGGCCAGCCCGCCCTCCTCGGCCGACTTAGACAGGTCGGCGCCCGCGGTGTCGACCACGGTGACCAGCGGCAGCCCCAGCTCGGCCGCCAGGCGCATGCCGCGCCTGGCCACCCTGAGCCCGGCCGGGCCGAGCGGCGAGCGCTGACGCTGCCTGCGCCGGTCCTGGCCGAGCACCACGGCCGGCGCGGCGCCGAACCTGGCCAGCGCCAGCACGAGCCCCGGCTCGTTCTCGCCGGCGCCGCTGCCGCTGAGCGGCGTCACGTCGGTGGCGGCGAGCTTGAGCAGCGTGCGCACCCCCGGACGGTCGTCGCGGCGCGAGCGGGTGATCGCCTCCCACGCCTCGACGGGCCGCAGGTCCTCCTCGGGCGGCTCGCCCGCCTCGACGCCGGTACGGCCGGCGCACAACACCGAAAGGGCCCTGATCGCGACCCTGCGGGCGTCGTCGGCCGACACCACGGCGTCGACCAGGCCGTGGTCGTAGAAGTTCTCGGCCACCTGGACGCCGTCGGGAAAGGGGTAGCCGTGCAGCGCCTCGAACACCCGCGGCCCGAGGAACCCGATCAGCGCGCCCGGCTCGGCCGCCGTGACGTGCCCGAGCGACCCCCAGGAGGCCAGCACGCCGCCCGTCGTCGGGTGGCGCAGGTAGACGACGTACGGCAGCCCGGCCGCGCGGTGCTCCTGCACCGCCACGGTGATCCGGACCATCTGGACGAACGCCGACGCCCCTTCCTGCATCCGCGTGCCGCCCGAGGCCGGGGCGGCCAGCAGCGGCAGCCGCTCACGCGTGGCGCGCTCGATCGCGGCGGCGATGCGGGTGGCCGCGGCGACCCCGACCGACCCCGCCATGAAGGAGAACTCGCAGACCACGACGGCGACCCTGCGGCCGTCGAGCAGCCCCTCGCCGGTGATCACCGACTCGTCGTAGCCGGACTTCACGCGGGCCGCCGCCAGCTCCTCGGCGTAGGAGGAGCCGGGCTCCGCCGGGTCGGCGGGCGGCGCGTCCCACGACTTCCACGACCCCCTGTCGAGGACCGCTTCGATCAGTGTGCGCGCGTCCGGACGGCTCACTATCGCTCCTAACGATCAACCGATGATGCCATGGTGACGCACGAGGGTACATGCCGGAGCCGGGAATTGCCGATCATCCCTCCCGCTCTTCGAGCCAGGCGAGCACGGCCTCGCCGTCCTGGCCGAGCGCGGGGGGCGCGGTGTGCTCGGCCGTGGGCAGGCCGTCGAAGCGCAGCGGCGGCCCGGGAAGCTCGATCGGGCCGAGCACGGGGTGGTCCACCTCGATCAGCAGCCCCTGGGAGCGGGTCTGCTCCCATGCGTAGACCTCGTCGATCGACCTGATCGCGCCCGCGGGCACGCCGGCCTCGCCCAGCCTGGCCAGCCAGTGGGCGCGGTCGTGGTCGGCCAGGGCCTTCTCCATGTCGGCGATCAGCTCATCCCGGTGCGCGAATCTCTGCCTGTTGGTCGCATATTTCGCCACATCAGGGTCGATGTCGAGTAGCTTGGCGACCTTCCTCCACTGGCCGTCGTTCGCCACGGCGATCTGCAGCAGGCCGTCGGCGCAGTGGAAGGCGCCGTAGGGGGCGATGGAGGCGTGGTGGTTGCCGTTGGCGCCGGGGACCTGGCCGCCGACCGTCCAGGCCGTGCCGTGGTAGGAGTGCACGCCGGCGACCGCGGCCAGCAGGGACGTGCGCACCACCCGGCCCCGGCCGGTGTGCTCGCGCTCGTACAGGGCCGCCGCCACGCCGTACGCGCCGTGGATGCCGGCCAGCAGGTCGGCGATCGAGGCCCCCACCCGGTACGGCTCCTCGCGCGAGGGCCCGGTCAGCGACATCAGCCCCGCCTCGCCCTGGGCGATCACGTCGTAGCCCGGCCGGCCGCCCTCGGGCCCGTCGTGGCCGAACCCGGTGATCGACAGGACGACCAGCCGCGGGTTGAGCTCGTGCAGGCGCTCGACGGGGAAGCCGAGCCGGTCGAGCACCCCGGTGCGGAAGTTCTCGATCAGCACGTCGCACCGGCGGACGAGCCGCTCGATCAGCTCCTTGCCCTCGGCGGACTTGAGATCGACGGCGATGGACTGCTTGTTGCGGTTGGCCGCCAGGAAGTAGGTCGAGATGTCGTGGTCAGGCCCGACGAAGGGCGGCCCCCAGCCGCGCGACTCGTCACCTCCGTCCGGATGCTCCACCTTGATCACCCGGGCGCCCAGGTCGCCGAGCATCTGCGCGGCGTGCGGCCCGGCGAGGGCCCTGGACAGATCGAGGACGACGACGTCGCCGAGGGGTCCGAGCAAGGTCAACCTCCAGCTTGCGTTGGGCCGGAAGAATATTCTCTCAGGCGGCCGTCGCCCATCGCCTACCCTGGTCCGGTGAATTCCCTGGCCCGCCGCATCCAGGCCCTGCCGCCCTCCTGCGGGCCCGTCCGCCTGGTGGCCGTCGACGGCCCGGCGGGGTCGGGCAAGACCACGTTCGCGGGCCGGCTCGGCGCGGCGCTGGGCTGCCAGGTGATCCACAGCGACGACTTCCCCGTCCACTGGGACGACGGCCCCGGTGCCTGGTTCCGCCTGCTGGACGAGCAGGTCCTGCAACCTCTCCGGCACGGTCGCCCGGCCGGTTTCCGCAGGTACGACTGGGTGCGCGAGCGCTACGCCGACCACGTCGCCGTGCCGGCCGCGCCCGTCCTGGTCGTCGAGGGCGTCGGCACCGCCCGCCGGTCGGCCGCCCGTCTGCTGGCCTTCACCGTCTGGGTGGAGGCCCCGGAGGCGGTGCGGCTGCGGCGTGTCCTCGACCGCGACGGCCCGGAGCTCGAACCCCGGTGGCGGCAGTGGTTCGCGGCCGAACGGGCCTGGTTCGCCGCCGACCGCACCCGCGAGCGCGCCGATCTCGTCGTCGAGACGTGAACCGGGTCGCCCTCCCGCCCGACTGAGCAGGGTGCCGGAAGGACGGCATGACAGACGAGCTCACCACCGCGCTCCGCTCAAGCGGGATCCAGGTGAGATCCAGGTGGGATCTGGGTGGGATCTAGGTGGGATCCAGGTGGGTGACGTCGTTGAACGCCACCACCTCGAACCCTCCGCCCGCGGCCCGCCAGACCGACAGCGACGCGTTCAGCACCGGCGCGAACCGCAGGACGTCGGCCAGGTCGGCGTCGTCCCCTCCGGCCACGACGTGCCGCAGCCCCAGCACCACCGAGTCGTGGGCGACGATCAGCACCCGCCGCCCGTCCGCAGCCCCGCGCAGCCCGGCCAGGAAGTCCTTGAGCCGGACCACCACGTCGGCCAGCGACTCGCCGCCGGGCGGCCGGTAGGCGTAGGGGCCCTCGGCCCGCATCCGCCGTACCTCGCCGGGGAAACATTCGCCGATGGCGGCCAGGTTGAAGGGCGCGAACGCGCCCGACTCCTGGTCCCTCAGCCGCTCGTCCACGGTCACCGGCAGCGCGCCCACGCCCCAGGTCTCCCGGACGGCGTTCCAGGTGTCCAGCGCCCGCAGGTACGGCGAGCACCACACCACCTCGGGCGCCTCACCGGCGGGCAGCCCGGCCAGCCTGCGGCCGAGCGCCCGGGCCTGGAGCAGGCCGAGGTCGGTCAGCGACACCTCGTCGTCGCCCCGCTCGTAGATCAGCGGCCGGTCGCCGGCCTGCGCGTGCGCCAGGTTCGCCTGGCTCTCCCCGTGTCGTACGGCGATGATCAGCGAAGGTCCCATGCCCGCCATCCTCGCATCCGGACACGGCACCTCGCCGGGGCCGCCGGAGCGGGCCGTCGTAGGGTGATCCTCATGACTGAAGTCGCAGTACTCGGGGCCGGGCTCATGGGCGCCCCCATGGCCCGCAACCTGCTCAGGGCCGGCCTGGCGGTCAGGGTGTGGAACCGTACGCGGGACAAGGCCGAGCCGCTGGCGGCCGACGGCGCGGTCGTCGCCGGCTCCCCCGCCGAGGCGGTCGAGGGCGCCGACGTGATCGTCACCATGCTCAGCGACGGCGACGCCGTGCACGACGCGATGACCGCCGCCGCGCCCGCGCTCCGCCCCGGCCAGGTGTGGGCGCAGATGAGCACGGTCGGCGTGGCCGCGGTGGACCGTCTGGCCGCCCTGGCCGCGGAGCACGGGCTGACCTTCGCCGACGCGCCCGTCCAGGGCACCAGGCAGCCGGCCGAACAGGGCAAGCTGCTCATCCTGGCGGCCGCCCCCGAGTCCGCCAGGCAGGCGCTCGTCCCGGTCTTCGACGCCGTCGGCGCGCGCACCCTGTGGCTCGGCGAGGACGGCGCCCAGGGCACCGGCACCAAGCTCAAGATGGCCGCCGTCAGCTACGCCATCTCGATGACCGGCATCGTGGCCGAGGCCCTGGCCCTGGCCAAGGGGCTCGGCCTCGACCCCGGCCTGGTCCGCGAGGTGATGACCGGCGGCCCGCTGGACAACGTCTACTTCCAGGCCAAGTCGAAGGCCATCCTGGAGGGCGACTTCGAGCCGTCCTTCACCGTGCACAACGCCGAGAAGGACACCCGGCTGATCACCGAGGCGGGCCAGGCGGCCGGGGTGCGGCTGGACATGGTGGCGGCGGCCGGCGAACGCCTGCGCCGCGCCGAGGCGCAGGGGCACGGCGACCAGGACATGGTGGCCACGTACTTCGCCAGCTTCGACAAGGAGTAGCCCTCGCCGTTTCCCTACAGCTCGTCCACCTCCGCGAACGTCCTTCCGCCGGACAGCCTCGGGTAGCCGGGGCCGCGGTCGAAGAAGCGGTCCGTGGGCGGGCGGAGGCGGGCGCGCAGTTCGGCGGTGCCGCGTTCGTCGATGCGGTCGCCGTCCAGGACCACGCCGTAGTCGCCCAGGGCACCGGCGATCGAGACCTTGCCGTCGCGGACGTCGGCCGCCACCGCCCTCGGGTCGCGGTCGTAGGGGGAGCCCCAGCCGCCGCCGCCCGTCGTGCGGATGCGGATCAGGTCGCCGGCCTGGACGAGGTGGTCGTCCACCAGGCCGTCCATCTCCTTGCCCGCGATCTCCACCCGGAACGGGCGCCCGGCCAGGCCGCCGTTGACGCCCCAGCACGACAGGATCGACCGGTCGGCGATCGACATGTACGACGCGTCCCGGAGCATCCTGATGTGCTTGTCGTAGCCCAGCCCGCCGCGGAACATGCCCGGGCCGCCCGAGTCGCAGGCCAGCCCCAGCCGCTCCACCCGGAACGGCCAGCGCGCCTCGGCGAACTCGACCGGGATGTTGCGCGAGTCGGGGACGATGTGGATGGTGTCCTCGCCGTCGGCGTACCAGCGCCCGCCCGAGCCGCCGCCCAGGACCTCGCGCATCAGGTACGGCGTCCCGTCGGCGTCCTCGCCGTGGACGCCGGTGTAGCGGATGGTCTCCTGGTCGGCGGGCATGCGTCCGCCGGTGGCCTTGGCCAGCACGCCGGCCAGCACGCCGAGCAGGCGCAGGATGACGAACGTACGGGCGTTGGTGGGGGCCGGGAAGACCGGGGTGAGCAGCGTGCCCTTCTCCGGGAAGACCATCCTGATCAGCGGCACGACGCCCTCGTTGACGTCGAGCTCGGCCATGCGCTCGGGCGTGTCGGCGAGGTTGCGCAGCACCGGCGCGAGCCACTTCTTCAGGAAGACGCCGTCGGCGTAGTCGCCCGCGTGGTTGATCGGGCCCTTGGCCTGGGGGGAGGTGCCGGTGAAGTCGATCGTGAGCGGCGCGTCGGCGGCGTGGTCGACGGTGAGCGTGATGCGCTGGGCGTGCAGGCGGGGCTCGTCGACGCCGTCGTGCTCGGCGTAGTCCTCCCAGACGTACGTGCCTTCGGGGATCTTGACGAGCAGTTCCCTGCGGAAGGTCTCGGTGGTCTTGGAGACGATCGCGTCGAAGCACTCCTCGACGGCCTGCCTGCCGTACCGGTCGAACAGCTCGCCGAGGCGGCGGGCGCCCATGAGGCAGGCCGAGCACTCGGCGTCGAGGTCGCCGGCCAGGGAGTCGGGCATGCGGGAGTTGCGGGTCATGATGCGCAGCGCGGTCTCGTTCGGGGCGCCCTGGTCCCACAGCTTGATCGGCGGGATCATCAGGCCCTCTTCGTAGACCGAGCGGGCGTGCGAGGGCATCGAGCCGGGCACCGCGCCGCCGATGTCGTCGTGGTGGCCGAACGCCTGCACGAACGCCACCACGGCCCCCTCGTGGAAGACCGGCACGGTGACGCACAGGTCGGGCAGGTGGCCGATGCCGCCCTCGGACAGGTAGACGTCGTTGTGGAAGTAGACGTCGCCGGGCTTCATCGTCTCGATCGGGAAGTCGCGCACGATCGGCTGGACGAGCGCGCTGTAGGAGCGGCCGGTGAGCTTGCGCAGCCGGACGTCGTGGATGCCGGCGCGGAAGTCGTGCGCGTCGCGGATCATCGGGGAGCGGGCCGTACGGGCGATGGCCGTCTCGACCTCCTGCTCGACGGAGGCCAGCGTGCCCTCGACGATCTCCACCAGGATCGGATCAATCACGTCGGATCTCCACATTTCCGTATTCGTCCACCTTTGCGGTGAAGCCCGGGTGCACGGGGATCGTCGATCCGTACTCCTCGATGACCGCCGGGCCCTGGACGGTCGCGCCGGGGCCGAGGGCGGCACGCTGGTGGATCGGGGTGTCGCGGGTCTCGTCGAAATGCACGGGACGGACCGAGGTGGCCCCGCTGCCCGGCCCCTCCAGCCGCCGGACGGCCGGCCGGGTGATGGGACCGATGCCGGACACGCGCAGGTTGACCCATTCGACGCCGTGGCGGGGGTCGTCGCGGTAGGCGTACCCGTACAGCTTCTCGTGGGCGTCGTGGAAGCCGTCGATCACCGTGCGCTTCCAGTCGTCGTCGAGCGGGCCCGCCGGGGCGGCGACGCGCACCTCGAACGCCTGCCCGTAGTAGCGCAGGTCGGCGCTGCGGACGTAGACCGGGTCGTCGAAGCCCTCGCGGTCGAGCGCCTCGGCGGCCTGGCCCTCCAGCTCCTGGAAGATCTGCGCGGCGGTCTTGAGCGCGAGGTCGCGGGTGACGTACGTGCGCACGTAGTCGTTCTTGACGTCCACGGTGAGCAGGCCGAACGCCGAGACGTTGCCCGGGTCGCGCGGGACGACGACGGCCGGCAGCCCCAGGACGTCGATCAGGCGGCAGGCCAGCAGCGGCCCCGACCCGCCGAACGTCACCAGCGGGAAGTCCCGTACGTCGAGGCCGCGCTTGACGGTGAGCTGCCGGATCGCGTTGCTCTGGTTGAACGCGCTGATCTCCAGGATGCCGGTCGCGGTGCGCTCGGGGGTGAGCGCGAGCTTGTCGGCCAGCGCCTCGACGCCCTGGCGGGCGGCGTCGACGTCGAGCGGGATCTCGCCGCCGAGCAGGTGGGGCGGGATGCGGCCGAGGAAGACGTGCGCGTCGGTGACCGTGACCTCCGAGCCGCCCTTGCCGTAGCACAGCGGCCCCGGATCGGCGCCGGCGGAGCGGGGGCCGACCTTCAGCGTGCCCTCGGGCGAGATCCAGGCCACCGAGCCGCCGCCCGCGCCGACCGTGACGATGTCGATCATCGGGATCTTGCACGGGTAGTGGCCGACCGTGCCCTCGGTGGTCAGCGACGGCTCGCCGTCGATCACCACGGCCACGTCGGTCGAGGTGCCGCCGCCGTCGAGGGTGATCACCGAGGGGTGCCCGGCGGTGGAGGCGAGGAGCGCCGCGCCGAGCGCGCCCGCCGCCGGGCCCGACAGCACGGTGGTGATCGGCTGGTTGACGACCTCGCGGGCCGACAACACGCCGCCGTTGGACTTCATGACCGAGAACGGCATGCCCAGCCGGTTGGACAGGTTGGCGATGTAGCCGCGCATCGCGGGCTTGACCGCGGCGTCCACCAGGGTCGTGATCGAGCGCTCGTACTCGCGGTACTCGCGCAGCACGTCGCTGGAGAGCGAGATCACCGCCTCCGGGTGCTCGCGCCAGAGCACCTCACGCATGCGGCGCTCGTGCTCGGGGTTGGCGTAGGAGTGCAGGAAGCACACGCCGACCGCGTTGATCCCCTTCGACCTCAGCCAGCGCGCCGCCTCGACGGCCTGCTCCTCGGAGAACGGCCGCACCTCGTTGCCGAGGTGGTCGAGCCGCCCGCCGACCGTCCTGACGAGGTGCACGGGGACGATCCGCGGCGGTTTGACCCAGAAGTAGGAGTTGCCGTAGCCGTCCGGCACGCTCTGCCTGGCGATCTCCAGGATGAACTCGAAGCCCTCGGTGGTGATGAACCCGAGGTTCGCGATGCGGTCTTCGAGCAACTGGTTCGTCGCGACGGTGGTGCCGTGGACGATGGAGGCGACGTCGAGCTCGCCCAGCTTCCCGATGCCCGCGACGAACCCGTCGGCCGGGTTCGCGGGCGTCGAGGGGGTCTTGGTGGTGACGATCTCACCGGTCTGCTCGTCCACCGCCACGACGTCGGTGAACGTGCCCCCGGTGTCCACTCCGATACGGACGCTTCGCATGGCTCCTCAGCTTCGGCGACGGCCGAGAACTTCGTCGATGACCCGGGGCGCGTTCTGGGTGCCGACGTAGGCCGCCAGACGCACCACCAGCTCCTGGGACTTCGCCAGTTCGGCCTCGACTCTGGCCTTCCCCGACTGTCCCGCCTGCACGCCGAAATAGGCACCCATGATCGTGCCCACCACCCCGGCCACACCGGCGAACAGCGCGGCGAACTCCTTGGTGGCGAACACCGCGGCGCCGAAGGCGATCAGGATCGCGACGATGCCCGCCACGACGACCAGGAAACCGTACCGCCATCGGGTGGCGTCGGCCTGGGCGGCCGTCACGTCGTCCTGTGTCAGCATCGCGTCGAGCGTCGGTGGATTGTCGGTGACCACAGTTCCTCCTGAGAGTCCAGGGGAGAAATGTCCCACGAGGTCATGGGACAAGCCAAGCCGCTAAGCTGGCCCCCTGTGACCGAACTGTCTGCCTTGTCTGCCGTGCCATCTGGAGCCCGGGACGCCGTACTGAAGTTCTACTTCGGCCCCATGGACTGCGGGAAGTCCACTCTGGCGCTCCAGATGAACTACAACCACGGCCGCCAGGGGCGGCGGGGGCTGGTCCTGACCAAGCACGACCGCTCCGGCGGCCCGAAGGTCACCAGCCGGATCGGGCTGGGCCTGGAGGCGATCGAGGTGGAGGACTCCCTCGATCTCGTCGGCCTGGTCACCTCGCACGAGCGGATCGACTACCTGATCTGCGACGAGGCCTGCTTCTACTCGGTCGAGCAGATCGAGCAGCTCGCCGACCTGGTGGACGAGCACGGCATCGACGTCTACGCCTTCGGGCTGGCCTCCGACTTCCGGTCGGTCATGTTCCCGGGCGCGCAGCGGCTGTTCGAGCTGGCCGACGAGGTGTGCCGGCTCCAGGTCGAGGTGCTGTGCTGGTGCGGCCGCCCCGGGCAGCTCAACGCGCGCGTGGTGGGCGGGGTGCTGGCGCGGACGGGCGAGCAGGTCGTGATCGGCGACACCGACGCCTCGCCGGTGCGCTACCAGGTGCTCTGCCGCCGCCACCACCGCTCCGGCCAGCTCGGCGAGGGCGGCGCCCCGGCCTGACCCCCGCGCCTCACACCAGGCGGTGCAGGGCGTCCCGGAACAGGCGCTGCTCGTCCTCCGGCAGGGAGGACAGGAAGGCGCGCTCGGCGGCCTCCACGGCCGGCACCGCCAGGCGCATGGTCTCGCGGCCGCGCTCGGTCAGCTCCACCGCGTTCTTGCGGCGGTCGCCCGGATGCGGCCGCCGCGCCACCAGTTGCTTGGCCTCCAGCGCGTCGACCATGGCGACCATCGTCGTGCGGTCGATGCCGAGCCGCTGGGCCGCCTCCTGCTGCGACAGCGGCTCGGGGGCGTCGATCACCGACAGCACCCCGAGCTCCCGCCCGTCGAGGCCGTACGGCTCCAGCGCCGGGCCGGTGAACTCGGCCAGGCGCAGCGCGGCATGCTTGAGCAGGTAACCAAGGCGACGGCTCGACACCCCACGATTGTCGCACCGCCGCGGGCGGGGCCGTTCAGAGCGCGCAGTAGCCGTCGTCGTCGCACCCGTCGGCCGGCGGCGCGAGCTGGGTGATCGGCGTCTGCCCGGTGCGCTCGGCGACCTCGTCGATGGCCGCGGCGAAGGCGTCCTCGGGCTGCGCGCCCGACACCGCGAACTTGCCCTCGAACAGGAACAACGGCACCCCGCTGACGCCCAGCGCGCCGGCCCTGGCGAGCTGCTCGCGTACCTGCTCGCCGCCCTCGCCGGAGTCCTCGACGCCGACCTCCGCGGCCAGGCGGCCCAGCACGCCGGGGTCGCCCACGTTCGCGCCCTCGCCGAAGTACGCGCGGAACAGCCGGTCGGCCATCTCCTTGCCGAGCCCCTGGCCGGTGGCGACCTCGATGAGCCGGTGGGCCTCGAAGGTGTTGGAGCTGACGGCCCGCTCGTAGTCCATCTCCAGGCCCTCTTCGACGGCGACGGCCCGGACGCGCTCGGTCATCTGCCGCGCGCCGGACCCGAACTTGCGCTCAAGGGCCGGGATCAGCGGCTCGCCGTCCGTGGGGGCGTCCGGGTTGAGCTGGAACGGGCGCATGGTCACCTCGATCGTGCCGCCCTTGGCCCTGAAGCGCTCGGCGGCGCGGGCGAACCTGACATGCCCGATGTAACACCAGGGGCACACGACATCGGAGAAAATCTCGACTTTCACGCCAGCCACAACCACGCGGCCCGCACGGCGATTCCTGCCCGGGTCAGCCGGCGGCCAGCTCCTCCAGGCGGTAGGGCAGGTAGGCCGAGTCGTCCACCAGCGCGGACGCGCCGCGCCACCATCCGAACCACTCGCCGCTGCGCCACATCCAGTCGACCCGCTCGATGGCGGCCACCACGTCGCCGACGGTCGACCAGCGTTCGCCCAGGTCCTCCCGGGTGACGCCGTGGCGTACGGCCCAGGCCCGCAGGACGCCCGCGGCGGCGGCCGGGATCTCGCGGGCGTACGGGTCGGGCTTCTCACCGGGCAGCCGGTGGGGTCCGAGCCCGGCGGCCACCCCCCAGCTCCACTGGGCCTCGGCGGGCCTGGAGTAGCGCAGCGACTGGAAGTCGAGGTTGGACCCGAGCGCGTCGTCCAGGCGGCGGGCGACGACCGCGTCGAGCCGGCCGCCCGCGTCGAAGTGCACCACGAGCCGCTGTCCCGGCCTGACCCCGGGCGGCAGCTCGAAGCGGTCCTCGGCCTGCCAGGAGTTGAGGTCGACCTCGGCGGTGGGCCGGCCCCAGAGCTGGTCGGCGGCGTCGTCGGCGCACCAGGCGGCCAGCATCTCCAGCGCGGTCAGGTCGGTCCACGGCTCGATCGCGACGGCCGTGCGCAGCACCTCGTCGGGCGGCGGCAGCTTGCCGCCCCTTGGCCGCGTCCACCAGCCGGCGCCCAGTTCGCGGGTGCCGACGAGGAGCGCGGCGATGGCGGCCAGCTCGGCGGATCTGCGGGTGAGGGAGGCGCCGAGCGCGAGCCCGAGCGCGCGGTCGGTCCGTTCGTCGCCGAGCACCGGCCGCACGTCGGCGACCAGGGTCTCGGCGGTCGGGCGCTCGTCGCCCAGCAGGTTGCGTACGATGCGCCTGGCTTCGGTCCGTGCGTCTTCAGCGTGTGCCTGCCGCATACCGCCACGCTACGCCCGGAGATCCTTTTCCGCGAGAGTCGTCGTGGCGCGTCCCTCAGCCGCGCCGGCCGCGTCCGTCGCGGCCGAGCAGCCAGCCGACGGCGACGCCGGTGAGCGCGACGCCCGCGCCCAGGCCGAAGGAGGCCAGCAGCGCCCACGGGCGGCTCTCGGCATGTTGCCCCGGGGGCCGTTCGAAGACCGTGGGAGCGGCCTGGGCGGGTGCGGCGGCGGGCGGCTCCGGAGCGGCGGGCGGCGGGGCGCAGAGGTGGTCCTCGACGGCGGAGAAGAACTCCCCCGCCGTGCGTCTGGCCACCGAGCCGAGCATGCGCTGACCGACGCCGCCGATCATCCCGCCGATCACCGCGTCGGCGTCGTAGTCCACCCGGGTGCCGCCGTCGATCTCGCTCAGGCGCACCAGGACGGTGGCCTCGACCGTGCCGGGCGCGCCCTGCCCGCGCGCCCGCAGGGTGAAGCTCTCGGGCGCGTGCGGCTCGGCCAGCGCCACCTCCCCCTGGTAGACGCCCTTGACGGACGCCACGCCCGCGTTGACCGTCATCCTGTAGGTGTCCGGCCCGGTCTCCTCCAGGCGCTCGCAGCCCGGGATGGTGCGTACGAGCACCGCCGGGTCCTGGAGCGCGGCCCACACTCGATCACGTTGTACGCCGATCACGGCGCTGCCCGCCACCTTCATGCGGCCACTCTAGGCATCGGTGAGCGGCTGGTTAAGGGCAAGACCTGCCAGTCGGGCGACGCGTCGTGCGGATCAGGGCTGGCAAGATGGTGCTCCATGTGCTGGGGGCGTGGAGCGGTCGGGGACGGGGCCGGGCGTGGCGGGCTGGGGCCGGCCGTGCTCGCCGGGGTGCTGGTGGCGCTGGCCGCCGGGTGCGCGCCGGGCGGGACGACGGGCGGCGTCGGGCCGGGGCCTTCGGCGAAGCCGTCCGCGACCGGCGTCCGCACTCCCCGGCCCACCCCGCAGGGCCCGCCGGGTGCGCTGCCGCGCGCGGGCGAGGTGGGCCCGATCAGGGGCGAGAACGGCCTGCCCCCGGTGATCAGCTCGATCCCCACCAGGCGCAAGGTCGTCTTCCTGACCATCGACGACGGCTGGGAGCAGGACCCCGGCTTCGTCAAGCTGGTACGCGACCGGCGCGTCCCCATCACCGCCTTCGCCATGCGCGACGCGGTCGAGGCCATGGGCAGCCCCGACCCGGCGGGCGGCCCCGGCCGCTACGTGGGCGCCGGCAAGTGGGACTACTTCCGGCGGCTCCGCGACCTCCACGTGCCCGTCGAGAACCACACCCTGACCCACCCCGACCTCCGCCGCCTGCCCTTCGACGGCCAGCGCCGCGAGATCTGCGGCTCGGCGCAGGTGGTCAGGAAGGAGATCGGGACCCGGCCGGCGCTGTTCCGGCCGCCGTTCGGCAGCTACAACACCGACACGCTGCGGGCCGCCCGGCGGTGCGGGGTGAAGGCCGTGCTGTTGTGGACGGCCACCGTCCAGCCGGGCGGCAAGATCGCCTACCAGGTTCCCGACAAGCGCCTGCGTCCCGGCGACATCCTGCTCCTGCACTTCCGCCCCAACCTGGCGGCCGACTTCCGGGTGCTGATCGACAAGATCCGGCGGCGCGGCTTCGAGCTGGGCAATCTCCAGGCCTATCTGGACGCCGCCGGCGGGGTCCGCCGGGCGGGGTAGGCAGCGATCCGCCCGGCGGGTGACGCGCCGGGACGTACTCGTACGGGATCCTCGAAAAGTAGGCAGAACCGGGGGATGTGACCAACGTCGCATCGCGATGCTCTACGGCCTGTAGTACTACTACAGGTAGAAGTACTACAGCTTGTAGAGCAATGAGCGGGTGGGGATCGATGGACGCGCTTGACCTGGCACGGTGGCAGTTCGGGGTCACCACCGTGTACCACTTCTTGTTCGTGCCCCTGACCATCGGTCTGGGCATCTTCGTGGCGGGCCTGCAGACGGCCTGGCACCGTACGGGCAAGGAGCACTACCTCAGGCTCACGAAGTTCTTCGGGAAGCTGTTCCTGATCAACTTCGCCATGGGCGTGGTGACCGGCATCGTGCAGGAGTTCCAGTTCGGCATGAACTGGAGTGAGTACTCCACGTTCGTCGGTGACGTGTTCGGCGCCCCGCTGGCCATGGAGGCGCTGCTGGCCTTCTTCATGGAGTCCACGTTCCTCGGCCTGTGGATCTTCGGCTGGGACCGGCTGCCGAAGAAGGCGCACCTGGCCAGCATCTGGGCCGCCGCCATCGGGTCCAACCTGTCGGCCTACTTCATCCTCGCGGCGAACGCCTGGATGAAGCACCCGGTCGGCTACGAGGTCGTGGACGGCAAGGCCAGGATGACCGACCTGTGGGCGGTGCTGACCAACTCCACGGCGGTCACGCAGGTGCCCCACGTCATCGGGGCGGCGTTCATCGTGGCGGGCGGGTTCGTGCTGGCGGTGAGCGGCTACTGGCTGCTGCGGACGCGCGCGCCGATGTGGCGCAGCGCCGCCCGGGGCGCGCTGGTCATGACGGCGATCGCGGGGGCGGTCGTCGCGGGCACCGGCGACATGTCGGCCAAGCTGATGTACGAGCAGCAGCCCATGAAGCTGGCCTCGGCCGAGGGCCTGGAGCACGACACCGCCGGGGCGGCCTTCTCCCTCGCGCCCGGCATCGAGATCCCGAAGGTGCTCAGCTTCCTGGCCACCAACGACCTCAACGCCACCGTCCAGGGCACCGAGGACCTGCAGAAGCGCTTCGAGCAGCAGTTCGGCCCCGGCGACTACCGGCCCGACCAGACGATCGTGTTCTGGTCGTTCCGCGTGATGATCGTGTTCGGCATGGCCACGGCGGGGCTCGCGCTGCTCGGCCTCTGGCTGACCCGGCGCAGGCGCGAGGTGCCGTCCTGGCTGGCGCGGGCGCTGCTGATGGCGCTGCCGCTGCCGTTCGCCGCGGTGATCGCGGGCTGGCTGCTGAGCGAGATCGGCCGCCAGCCGTGGACGGTAGCCGGCGAGCTGCTGACCGCCTCCAGCGTCTCGCCCGGCGTGACCCTGGCCGAGGTCGCCATCTCGCTGACCGTCTTCACGCTCCTGTACGGCGGCCTGGCCGTGGCCGAGGTCGTCCTGCTGGCCAAGCACGTACGCAAGGGCGTCGAGGAGCGGCAGCCCGCTCCCGAGGCGCAGCCGCTCGAACCGTCGCTGATGTACTAGAGGGACCAGACCATGATCAACCTGTGGTTCGTCATCATCGCCTTCCTCTGGACCGGGTACTTCGTCCTCGAAGGCTTCGACTTCGGCGTCGGCCTGCTGGCGCCGCTGCTGAGCAGGAACGCCGCCGAGCAGCGCCAGAGCCTGCAGACCATCGGCCCGGTCTGGGACGGCAACGAGGTGTGGCTGATCACGGCGGTCGGCGCCATGTTCGCCGCGTTCCCCGCCTGGTACTCCGGCCTGTTCAGCGCGTTCTACCTGCCCGTCACGCTCATCCTGGTCGGCCTGATCGTGCGCGGCGTCGGGCTGGAATGGCGCGGCAAGGTCGCCAACCCGATCTGGTGCGACGTCGGCATCCTGGTCGGCAGCGGCCTCCCGGCGTTCCTGTGGGGCGCGATCTTCGCCGACGTGCTGTTCGACAGCGGCCCGGCGGCCCTGCTCGGCGGGGCGTTCACGCTGACGCTCTGCGTGCTGCACGGCGCGGTCTTCCTCGCGCTGCGGACCACCGGCCCGGTGCGCCGCCGGGCCAGGACCGCCGCCATGGCCGCGGCGGCGGTGGCCATCCCGGTCGCCGTGCTGGCCCTGTCGAACCTGGGCTCGCTGCCCGCCCTGGCCGCCATGGCCGCGCTGGCCGCCGCGGCGGCGCTGATCTGGCGGCGCAGGGAGGGCTGGGCGTTCGGCGCGACGGCCGCGGGCATCGTGCTGGCCACGCTGGCGGTCTTCATCGAGCTGCGCGTCTCGCCGCTGCCGGGGCTGACGCTGGCGCGGGCGGCCTCGGGGCCGTACACGCTGACGATGCTGAGCTGGATCGGGCTGATCACGCTGCCGTTCGTGCTGGTCTACCAGGGCTGGACGTACTGGGTGTTCCGCAGGCGGGTCATCCTGACGGCGGCGTAGGGCTTCGCTAACCGACCTTGCGCATCTGGTTCGTGCGATGGTCCTTCAGGTGGAGGTCGCCGCCGAGCCGTTCCTTCAGCAGCTCCAGCACCTTGCGGCTGGACAGCACGGTCCACAGGTTGCCCACCAGGTGGGGGTTGTACTCGGGTGCGGCGTCCATCCAGGCGTCCTTGCCGGACTGGCTGGCGAACGTCGTGACGAAGAACTGGCCGTCGGCGGTCCGGCAGTAGCCCGTACGGATCTCGGCGGCGTCGACCTGCATGCGCGGCTTGCAGCCGACCTTGGCGGCGAGCTGCTCGACGGTCTGGGGCGCCGCCGCCCGCGGGGCGCTCGGGCCGGCCGCCGCCGAGCCGCCCCCGGAGGAGCAGGCGGCGACCAGGCCGGCCAGCAGCGCGAGCACGGCCAGACGTGGAAATGTCGTCATGTGCGGAGGTACGCACGGCCGCCCGCGCCGGTTCAGCGCAGGACGACGCAGCCCCGGGCGCGCAGCAGGTCGAGCACCGGCGGATCGTCGTAGAGCTTGTTCCAGCGCAGGTCGAGCTTGCGCAGGCCGGTCAGCGCCGCGACCGAGGCGGGCAGCTCGCGCAGCCGGTTGTTGCGCAGGTCGAGATGGGTGAGGCCGGACGGCAGCGCGGGCAGCTCGCTCAGGTGGTTGTCGCGCAGGTCGAGCACGCGCAAGGCGGTCAGCGCCGCGAGGGAGGCGGGCAGCCGGGTCAGCCGGTTGCCCTGCGCGTGCAGCTCGCGCAGGCTGCCGAGCCCGCCGACGGTCTCCGGCAGCGTCTCCAGCCGGTTGTTGTACAGGCGCAGCTCCACCAGCGACGTCATCGACCCGAGCGCGTCCGGGAGCCTGGTCAGCCGGTTGTCGGTCAGGTTGAGGTAGGCCAGCCGGTCGAGGCGGCCGAGCGCGGCCGGGACGTCGGTGAGGCCGTTGTCGCTCAGGTAGAGGTAGTCGGTGAGCGGCAGGTCGCCCACCTCGGGCGGGATCGAGGCGAGCCGGTTGTGGCCGAGGTCGAGCATGCGCAGCCGGGTCAGGCCGCCGATGTCCGGCGGGATCTCGGTGAGGGCGTTCTCGGCGAGGTTGAGGGATTCGAGCGCGGTCAGCTTCCACAGCGCGGCGGGCACGGAGGTCAGCCGGTTGCCGCCGAGCGCCAGGTGGCGCAGGCGCGGGCCGAGGTCGCCGGGAAGGCGCTCGATCCGGTTGCCGTAGAGGAACAGCACCTCCAGGCCGGGCGGGCAGGCGGGGACCTCGCTCAGCTCGTTGCCGTCGAGGTGCAGGGCGCGCAGCGCGGTCAGACCGGACAGTTCGGGCAGCTCGCGCAGCCGGTTGCCGTCGAGCCGCAGCTCCTCCAGCGAGGCGAGCCCGGCCACCCGGCCGGGCACGTGCGTGATCTCGTTCCAGGCCAGGTCGATCGTCCGCACGTCGTCGGGGACGTCGGGGAAGCCGGTCAGGCCGGTGCCGGGCGCACGCATGCCGCAGATCATCGCATACGCAGCCCGAACAGGTCCGACGGCGAGATGGGCATGCGGTCGATCTCGATGCCCTCGGCGTCCTCGATCGCCGAGGCGATGACCGCCGACACCGGGATCACGCCGGCCTCGCCCGCGCCCTTGATGCCGAGCGGGTTGAGCGGCGAGGGCGTCTCCAGGTGGGCGGTCTCGATCGGGGGGATCTCGGTGGCGTACGGCATGAGGAAGTCCATGAAGGAGGCGTTGACGAGCTGGCCGTGGACGTCGTACTCCATGCGCTCGTACAGGGCGCCGCCGATGCCCTGGGCCACTCCCCCGTGGATCTGCCCCTCCACGATCATCGGGTTGATCAGCCGGCCGCAGTCGTGCACGACGGCGTACCTGACGACCTTGATCTCGGCGGTGTCCGGGTCGGTCTCGACGACGGCCGCGTGCATGCCGGAGGCGAACGTGGACCTGATCGGCGAGTAGTAGCCGCGCCCTTCCAGGCCCGGCTCGTCGCCCTCGGCCACCGGCGGGCGGGACGGGTCGGCCACGCCGGAGAACTGGGTCGCCTTGGCCGTCTCCTCGTCGAAGGCGTACCGCAGCGGGTTGGCCAGCACCGCCACCGTCGAGAGCGGGATCGCGGCGGTCGGCGCGCCGACGACGTGCACCATGCCCTCGTCGATCTCCAGGTCGGCCGGGTCGGCCTCCAGCGCGTCGGCCGCGATGCGCAGCGCCTTCTCCTTGACCTTCCGGCAGGCCAGGGCGATGGCGTTGCCGCTGACGACGGCGGCGCGGGAGGCGAAGGTGCCCACCGCGTACCCGAACCTGCGGGTGTCGCCGGTGACCACGCTGACGCGGTCGATGGGCACGCCCAGCTCGGCGGCGGCGATCTGGGCGAAGGCGGTCTCGTGGCCCTGCCCCTGGGAGGTCAGGCCCGTCGAGACGTGCACCCGGCCGTCGGAGGTGATCTGCACGTGCCCGCCCTCGTACGGGCCGACCCCCGTGCCCTCGACGTAGCAGCCGATGCCGATCCCCCGGCCGGGACGCCGCTCGAAGGAGTCCCAGCCGATCAGCTCCTTGATCATGCGGAGCATCTCCGGGTAGTTCCCGCTGTCGTAGATGAGCGGGCGGCCGTCCTGGAACGTCATCCCCTGGTCGTACGGGAACTCCTCGGGCCGGATGAAGTTGGCCGCGCGCACCTCGGTCCGGTCCTTGCCCAGATGGCGGGCGATCTTGTCCATGGTCCGCTCCATGCAGAACACGCCCTGCGGACGGCCGGCCCCGCGATAGGGCGTGACCTGCACGGTGTTGGTGTAGACCGCGGTGAACTCGACCCGGTAGGCCCCCGGCTTGTACGGCCCCAGCAACTGCGTGGAGGTGACGATCGGGACGATGATCCCGTACGGCGTGTAGGCGCCGTGGTCGTGCAGGATCGTCACGTCCAGGCCCAGGACGCGGCCGTCGTCGTCGAAGCCCACGCGTACGTGGTGGATCTGGGCGCGTTCGTGGGCGGAGGAGATGAAGTGCTCCCTGCGGTCCTCCGTCCACTTGATCTCGCGGCCGAGCGTCATCGCGGCCCACGGCACCAGGATCTCCTCCGGCCACGGGTGCACGATCTTGACGCCGAAGCCGCCGCCGACGTCCGGCGCGATCACCTCGACCTGCGGCAGCGGCAGCCCGAGCGCGGCGGCGACGGCCATGCGCACGCTGGTGGAGGTCTGGGTGCTGGAGTGGACGCGCAGGTCGCGGCCGTCCCAGCGGGCGTGCACGCCGCGTCCCTCCAGCGGCGTGCTGGCGCTGCGCTCGATGTCGAGCCGGAAGGCCAGCGTGTGCGGCGCGTCCTCGACGGCCTCGCGCGCGCCCCTGCCGTCGGCCCCCGGCACCTCCTGGACGAGGTGCGCCCCCACGTTCCCCGGCACGTCCTCGTGCACGAGCTGGGCGCCCTGCACCGCCTCGGCCAGGCCGACGACCGGCTTGAGCGGCTCGTAGGCGACCTCGATGAGCGCGCAGGCGTCCTCGGCGGCGTACCTGTCGGCGGCCACGACCATGACCACGGGCTCGCCCACGTGCCGGACGACCTCCCTGGCAAGCGGGTACGCCGTGCGCCCGTGGGTGAGCGCCGGGTGCGGGATGAGCAGCGGCAGCGGCCGGCCGACCCGCTCGGGCAGGTCCTCCCAGGTGTAGATCGCGACCAGGCCCGGGACGTCGAGCGCGGCGGACACGTCGATGTCGCCGACGCGGGCGTGGGCGTGGGGCGACCTGACGAAGGCGGCGGCGAGCGCGTCGCGGCCGAGGTCGTCGAGGTAGCGGCCCTGGCCGGTGAGCAGCCTCGGGTCCTCCCGCCGCCGCACCGGCTCACCGAACAGTCTGGTGCTCATGACACCTCCGCACGCGGCCCACCGGCCGGGGCCGGGCTCATGACTCCTCCGCCAGCAGCTCGGCGGCGCGGTGGACGGCCTTGACGATGTTCTGGTAGCCGGTGCACCGGCACAGGTTGCCGGAGACGCCTTCGAGCACCTCCTCGTGCGTGGGCGCCGGGTTGTCGGCCAGCAGGGCGGTGACCGTGCACAGGAAACCAGGGGTGCAGAAGCCGCACTGCAGGCCGTGGCACTCGGCGAAGGCCCGCTGCACCGGCGAGAGCCCGTCCGGGCCGGCCAGGCCCTCGACGGTGGTGATCTCGCGCCCGTCCACGGTGACCGCGAACGTCAGGCACGACCGGATCGGCTCGCCGTCGAGCAGCACCGTGCAGCAGCCGCAGACGCCGTGCTCGCAGCCGACGTGGGTGCCGGTCAGGCCCAGGTCGTGGCGCAGGCAGTCGGACAGCAGGCGGCGTCCGGGGACGCCGACCCGCCTGGCCGTGCCGTTCACGGTCAGCGTGATCTCATGTTCCACCGGTCGCCGTCCCCTCCCGTGCCGCCTCGCGCAGTGCCCGTTCGGCCAGCACGCCCACCAGGTGCCGCCGGTAGGCGGCGGTGGCGTGGATGTCCCCCTCGGGGTCGGTGCCCTCCCGCACGGTCCGCGCGACGGCGGACCAGTCCACGCCGGCGGCCGTCCGGCGGCCGCACTCGCGCGTCACGTCCATCAGGACGGGGACCGGGCCCACGCCGACGCAGGCGACCCTGGCCGCGGCGATCCGCAGGTCGTCGTCGAAGATGACCACGGCGCAGACGCCGGCCAGGGCGTAGTCGCCGTGCCGCCGGGACACCTCCTCGAACGCCGTCCCCGCCCGTCCGCCGAGCGCCGGGAAGTACGCCGACACGGCCAGCTCGTCCGGGCGGACGTCGGACTCCATGGGCCCGACGAAGAACTTCCGGGCCGGCACGTCCCGCTCGGTGATCCCGGCGGGCGTCCAGCGGGCCAGCCGTACCGAGCCGCCCAGGACGGCCAGCACCGCGGGCAGTTCGGCGGCGGGATCGGCGTGCACCAGGCTCCCGACGACCGTGCCCCGGTTGCGGATCACGGGGTGGGCGACCAGCCGCAGCGCCTTCGTCAGCAGCGGGTGCGCGCCGGACCGGGCCACCCGCGAGTGCCGGGCCAGCGCGCCCACGCGCACCCCGTCGCCGCCCGCCTCCACCGCGTCCAGGGCGGCCAGGCGGTTGATGTCGACGACGTGCTCCGGGGCGGCCAGCCGCATGTTGAGCATGGGGATCAGGCTCTGGCCGCCGGCCAGCACCTTGCCGCCTACCTCCGCGAGCGTCCGCAGCGCCGCGCCGAGGTCGCGGGGCGCGTGGTAGGTGAACGGCGGCGGTTTCACCCGGCCTCGCCCGGGGCCGGCCGCGGTGAGCGCCCGGCGATGACCCGCAGCAGGTGGTAGCCGCCCACCACCACGACGGTGCCGAGCGCGATGCCTTCCAGGGAGAAGTCTCCGCCGATCATGTGCGTCACCGGTCCGATCGCCAGGATGATGCCCGCGCCGATCGGGACCATGTTGACCGGGTCGGCGAAATCCACCCGGTTCTCGATCCAGATCTTGGCGCCGAGTAGTCCGATCATGCCGTACAGGATGACGGTGACGCCGCCGAGCACGCCGCCCGGCGTGGCGGCGACCAGCGCGCCGAACTTGGGGCACAGGCCGAACAGGATCGCGATCACACCGGCGATGTAGTAGGCGGCCGTGGAGTAGACCTTGGTGGCGGCCATGACGCCGATGTTCTCGGCGTAGGTGGTCGTGGGCGAGCCGCCGACGGCGCTGGCGACAACGGTGGCGGTGCCGTCGGCGATGATCGCCCGGCCGATGTAGGGGTCGACGTCGGTGCCGGTCATCTCGCCGACGGCCTTGACGTGGCCGACGTTCTCGGCGATGAGCGCGATCACCGCGGGCAGCACGAGCAGGACGGCGGAGAAGCGGAAGTCGGGCGCGTGGAAGTCCGGCAGCCCGAACCAGTCGGCCTTGGCCACGGCGTCGAAGCCGACCCGGTCGTGCGGGAAGGCCGTGGCCACGCAGTACGTGCCCTCGGCCGGGCAGGGCGCGCCGGCCGCGTCGCGCAGGTTCTGGCCGGGCAGCACGGAGGTGACCGGCCCGGCCACCCGGTCCAGCACCCAGGACAACACGAACCCGGTGACCAGCCCGATCAGCACCCCGACGCGCCCGGCGAACCCCTTGAACGCCACGATCACCACGAACGTCACCAGCATCGTGACCAGCGCCACCCACTGGTCCTGCCCCCAGTAGACGTCGGCGACCACGTACGCCAGCCCGAACCCGATGAGCATCACCACCGCGCCGGTGACGACGGGCGGGAAGACCCGGTGGATGATCTGCACCCCGAGCACGTGCACGGCCAGCCCCGCAAGCGCCAGCACGAGCCCGGCCACCAGGATCGAGCCGGTCACGACGGCGTCCGCGACGGACTGGTCGGTGCCGACGGCGGCCCTGATGGCGAACACGCCGCCGACGAACGACGCGCTGGTGCCCAGATAGCTGGGCACCTTGCCCTTCACGATCAGCAGGAACATGATCGTCGCGACGCCGGACATCATCACGGCGACGTTCGGGTCGAGCCCCATGACCAGCGGGAACACGAACGTGGCGCCGAACATCGCGATCACGTGCTGGGCGCCGAAGCCGATCATGCGCGGCCAGCTCAGCCGCTCGTCGGGCCTGACCACCTCGCCGGGCGCCAGATGCCTGCCGTCACCGTGTCTGGTCCATCCGAAAACCATCTGCGCCCTCTCTTCCGGGCCGGCGACCGTGCCTTTGCGGGCACATTAGGACCGCTGCGAGGCGGCTACACGGGCATGATCTGCCAAATCTCCCGCGATCACCAGAGCGAACCTCTCGTACGGGCGGGTCGCCGGCCGGTCAGAGCGGGGTTATCGGCCGGTTTCGGGCACCGGTTCGCGGCGCGTGGCGCGCAGCAGGTGGTAGCCGGCGAGCAGCACGATCGTGCCGAGCGCGATGCCGCTGAGGGAGAACGTGCTGGTGATCGGGAACGCGACCGGCCCGATGGCGCAGATGATGCCCGCGCCCACCGGGACCAGGTTGACCGGGTCGGACAGGTTCACCTTGTTCTCGACCCAGATCTTGGCGCCGAGCAGGCCGATCATGCCGTACAGGATGGTGGTGACGCCGCCGAGCACGCCGTCGGGGGTCGCGGCCACGAGCGCGCCGAACTTGGGGCACAGGCCGAACAGGATCGCGATGACGGCCGCGATGTAGTAGGCGGCCGTGGAGTAGACCTTGGTGGCCGCCATGACGCCGATGTTCTCGGCGTACGTGGTGGTGGCCGGGCCGCCGACCGAGGTGGCGACCACGGTGCCGACGCCGTCGGCCATGATGGCGCGGCCCATGTAGCCGTCGACGTCCGCGCCGGTCATCTCGCCGACGGCCTTGACGTGGCCGACGTTCTCGGCGATGAGCGCGATCACGACCGGCAGCACCAGCACGATCGCCGACACCTCGAACACGGGACCGTGCAGGGACGGCAGGCCGATCCAGTCGGCCTTGGCGACGCCCTGGAGGTCGACGCGGAAGTGCTCGGTCACCTTGCCGGTGGCGTCGGGGGACAGGATCTTGCCGCCCACCACGTCCCAGACCCACGACAGCACGAACCCGAAGACCAGGCCGAGCAGCACGCCGATCCGCCCGAGGAAGCCCTTGAAGACCCCGATGAACACGAACGTGGCCGCCATCGTCAGCAGCGCCACCCACGGGTCCTTGGGCCAGTAGACGTCGGCCGCGACGTAGGCCATGCCGAACCCGATCAGCATCACCACGCCGCCGGTGACGATCGGCGGGAAGACGCGGTGGATGATCTGCACGCCCAGCAGGTGGATGGCCAGCCCGCACAGGCCCAGCACGACGCCGACGGCGAGCAGCGCGCCGGTGACGGTCGCGTCGCCGCCCCCGGCCGCCCTGATCGCCACCACGGCCCCCACGAAGGACGCGCTCGACCCGACGTAGCTGGGGATCCTGCCCTTGACGATGAGCAGGAACAGGATCGTCGCGACGCCGGACATCATCACGGCGAGGTTCGCGTCGAGCCCCATGACCAGCGGGAACACGAACGTCGCGCCGAACATGGCGATGACGTGCTGGGCGCCGATGCCCACCATCCTGGGCCAGGAGAGCCGCTCGTCAGGCTTGACGACCTCTCCCGGCGTCAGATGTCTCCCGTCGCCGTGCAGCTTCCACCTGAACACCGCGAACCCACCTCAATCTTCCGCCTGACCAGCGGCGACGTCTTCCGGACAATGTCGGAGAGCACAATAAGGGGTGTCGCGACCATCCGGATACGGCGGGCCGTTATTGCACGTGGATCGTGAACCCGTCGCCGCTGACCACCTGGCCCGTACGGATCTTCGCCGTCTTCCGCAGCTCGACCTCGCCGTCGACCTGGACCAGGCCCTCGGCGATGAGGTGTTTGGCCATGCCGCCGGTCTCGGTGACGCCGCAGTACTTCAGCAGGTCGCACAGCGGGATGTACTCGGAACGCAGTTCGAAATCCAGATCCACGAGCCCCAAGCCTAGATGCCGCGCATGCGCAGTACGTGCAGGGCCAGGGTCAGGTTGAGCCGCAGGTGGGGATCGTCGGTGAAGTTGCCGAGCAGGCGTTCGAGCTTCCCGATCCGGTAGCGCAGCGTGTTGTAGTGGAAGTGCAGCCTGCGGGCGGTCTCGGCGACGTTGAGGTTGGTCTCCAGGAGCACCTGGAGGGTGCGCCGCAGGTCGGCGTTCTCGGCGTCCTCGTCCCAGGCCAGCGGGCCCAGCGTCTCGCGGACGAACGCGTGCAGCTCGCCGGTGTCGTTCACCAGCGACAGCAGCCGGTAGACGCCGAGCTGGTCGAAGTGCGCGACCGCGCCCGGCCCGTGGAGCTGCCGGCCCACCCGGGCCGCCTTCAGCGCCTGCGAGTACGCCTCCGGCAGCGTCTCCGCCCCCGGGCTCGGCCGCGAGGTCCCGGTGGAGAACGTCGCGGGCGGCACGTCGGCGAACGCCGAGGCCGCGTCCTTGGCGACCCTGGCGGCGTCGAGCGAGGCGTCCACCACGGCGACGACCTCGTGCGAGAACCCGGCCACCGCGCCGCGCGGGTCGTGCCGCCGCACGGCCGCCGTCCAGCAGGACACCAGCCGGTCCTGGGCGCTGCGCTCGTCGCCGTCGGGGTCGAGCTCGGCCACCAGCACGATGACCGGCCGTGCCAGGTCCCAGCCGAACGCCCTGGCCCTGGCGTTGACCCGCTCGGCCGTCCCGGCCCGGCCGGTGAGCGCGTCGCGCAGAAAGTCGGCCCGGTACTTGCTCTCGACGGCGTTGACCGCCTCCTGCCGGGTCACGACCAGCGCGGCGACGGTGGCGGCGCGTTCCAGGATGCCGATGTCGCTGTCCCTGATCGCGCCGGTGGCGCTGTAGGCGACGATCCGGCCGTGGTGGTGGCCGCCGGCCAGCACGGGGGCCGAGGCGAACGCCCTGCCGCGCCCCGGCACGTCGGCGGCCCGCGCGGGCGGCGGTCCCTCTCGGGAGATCGACTCGCGCAGCGCGGCGACGTGCTCGGCCGCCCCGGCGGTGGCCAGGACGCGGCCGGAGCCGTCCACGGCGGCCACGGCCACGTCGAGGAGCTGTGCCACCTCGGCGGCGACCTCGTTCAGCCCGCCGCCGGCCAGCACCACGTGGACCAGCGCCCGGTGCGCCTCCTCGGCGCGGGCGAGCACGGCGGCCTGGCGGTTGAGTATGTCGGTGAGCACCTGGTTGAGGATGTCGTCGAAGCCGACGTCGTTGGGCAGCAGGATGAGCGGGAAGCCGAGCCGGTCGGCCTGCTCGGTCATCTCGGCGGGCAGTTCGTCCACGTACCGGCCGAGCTTGATCGCCAGGGCGGCCAGGCCGCGCTCGTCCAGGTCGGCGACCAGGCGGCCGAGCGACTGCGGCGTGTTGCGCAGCGGGTAGCCGGTGGTCAGCAGCAGCTCGTGCGGCTTGACCCAGGCCAGGATGTCGGGCACCTCCATGACGTTGAGCCGCTGCACGATGCGCCCGAGGCCGCCCTCCCCCGCGATCAGCCTGGCCTCGGCCAGCGTCGAGACGCCGAGCACCTCTCCGACGGAGACGCCGTGGATGATCGTTCCGGTGCTGGCCAGACGCACGGGGGGCTCCATGTGGTGATTGTGACTCCACAGGTGGTCTGTCAGGAAGAGCCAACCTTCCCGCTGACTGTTGGCAAATTTCTCCGTACGGAGGGTTCTCCGGCCGTTCTACGGTCAGGACCAGGGTCCGATGGGAGGTTCGGTGACCGTCAGTACTCATGCGCGGCGTGTCCGCGTCCGCGTGACGGGCGCGGCGAGCACGGCCCTGCGTCCTGTGCTGGAGGGCCCGCGCAGCCCGGCCCGGGTGCTCGCGGCGTTCTCGGCGGGGATATACCTGGAGGTCAGGACCGACCGCGAGCCTTCGGTGATCGCCCTCATCACCGGCGAGGCGGCCCGGCTGCCCAACTCGGTGCTGCTGGCCACGTCGCTCCCCCAGGTCACCGTGGGTGACGACGCCTCCGTGGGCGACCGCGGCGTCGAGCTGGGCTCGCTGAGCCTCGGCGTCCGCCGCTGGTGGGACCCGGCTCCCGCGCTCGGCCCGGTGGACCCGCTGAGTCTGGCCGGCGTCGTCCTGGACGGCCCGGGACGGCCGGGCCTGGCCGGGAACGACGCGGTCGCGCTGTTGGCGCGCAGTTG
Organism: Nonomuraea sp. NPDC052265; assembly: GCF_044547985.1. Lineage (NCBI taxonomy): Bacteria > Bacillati > Actinomycetota > Actinomycetes > Streptosporangiales > Streptosporangiaceae > Nonomuraea > Nonomuraea sp. NPDC052265. The sequence goes on along the minus strand of NZ_JBIUBJ010000002.1, from coordinate 554,332 downwards.
CGCGGAGGCCCGGCTGCTGGGCGCGGTGACGGCGGCGGAACGGCTCGTGGGGCTCGGTCCGGGGCTCACGCCGAGCGGCGACGACGTCCTGGCCGGGCTGCTGGTGACGTTGAGGCACCTCGGCGCGGCGACCGGCACGGAGCGGGCGGTCTGGCTGGCCGACTGGCTGGCGGCCACCGTCACCTTCGACGCGCGCACCCGTACGACGCCGATCTCGGCGACGCTGCTGCACTGCGCGGCCAGGGGCGAGGCCAGCCCTGAGGTGACCGGCGTGCTGCGCGGCATCGCGGGCAGGCAGGCGCTCGAACCGGCGTTGCGGCGGCTGCACCGGCTGGGCCACACCTCGGGCGCCGACCTCGCCCAGGGCATCTCGATCGGGCTGGACTCGGTCCGGGCGCTGAGCAGGCGCCGGTGAGCGACGACCTGATCCAGCTCCGAAAAGGGACGTACCACGACTCGGTCACTCTGATGCGAATAAGTCGTGCGCTGACCAAAATGCCGGGTGTGGAGGTGGCGATGGTGGCCATGGCCACCGAGCTCAACCTCGCCATCGTCCGCGACCTCGGGTTCGAACCCCCGTCCGCGGGACCCGGCGACCTTCTCATCGCCCTCCGGGGCGCCGACCCCGCGCGGGCCGTCGAGGAGCTGGACGCCCGCCTGACCGCGCGGACCGCAGCCGCCGCCACCGCCACCGCCACCGCCACCGAGGAACAGCCGCCGCTCACCACCCGCTCGGCCGCCAGGACGCCGGCCGACCTGGTCCTGGTGTCCGTGCCCGGCGAGCACGCCTTCTGCGAGGCGTACGACGCCGTCGAGGCCGGGCTGCCGGTGATGATCTTCAGCGACGGCGTGCCCCCGGCCCAGGAGCGGTGGCTCAAGGAGCTGGCCGAGGAGCGCGGCGTCCTGGTCATGGGGCCTGACTGCGGCACCGCCGCGATCGCGGGCGTCGGGCTCGGCTTCGCCAACGTGCTGCGGCCCGGGCCCGTCGGCCTGGTCGCCGCCTCCGGCACGGGCGCCCAGCAGGTGTCCTGCCTGCTCGACTGGGCGGAGGCGGGCGTCAGCCACATCCTCGGCGTGGGCGGCAGGGACCTGTCGGCCGAGGTCGGCGGGCTGTCCACGATGCGTGCCCTGCGGCTGCTCGACGACGATCCGGCCACCGAGCTCGTCGTGCTGGTCGGCAAGCCGCCGGACCCGGAGGTGGCGCGGACCGTCCGGGAGGTGGCCGCCGGGCTGCGCACGCCGGTGGTGGAGGCGGTGCTGCCGGAGACCGACCTCACCGAGGCCGCCGGGCTGGCGCTGCGGGCCCTGGGCCGGAGCGTGCCCGCGTGGCCGTCGTGGCCGGGGGCGCGGCGCGGGGAGCCGCGGCGCGTCCGGGGCCTGTACGCGGGCGGCACCCTCTGCGCGGAGGCCGCCGTCCTGGCCGGGCCCGGCGAGTTCACCGACTTCGGGGACGACGCCTACACCAGGGGCCGGGCGCATCCGATGATCGATCCGACGCTGCGCCTGGAGGCCCTGTCCCGCGTCCGGGCGGACGAGGTGGTGCTCATGGACGTCGTGCTCGGCCACGCCGCCGACCCCGACCCGGCGGCCTCGCTGGCCGGGGCCGTCGCCCATACGCCCGCCACCGTCGTGGTGGCCCTCGTCGGCAGCGCGGGCGACCCCCAGGACCTGCACCGGCAGGCCGCCGCGCTGCGCGAGGCCGGGGCGGCCGTGTTCGTCTCCAACGCCGAGGCCGCCCGCCACGCCAGGAGCCTCCTGTGACCGCCCTGACCCCGCCTGTCGTTGTCGTCCGCCGTGCCGCCTGGAGGGTGTCGTGAGCCTGTTGTCGGGGCCGCCGCGGGTGATCACCGTCGGCGCGGGGCTGCTCGACGAGGCGCTGGCGGCCCAGGCCGTGCCGACGACGCCCGTCGCCTGGCGTCCGCCGCTGCCCGGCACCGCCGACGCCCTGGCCGAGGTGCTGGCCGACCCGCGCAGGACGGCCGCCAACGAGCTGGCCGTGCGCAGGCTCACCGGCGCGCGGCCGTACCTGGTGGGCTTGCGGCGGGCCGCCGAGGTGCTGCCCGTGGGGACGTTCCTGCACGCCGGGCCGCCGATCGAGTGGGAACGCGCCTCGGGCCCGATGCGCGGCGCGCTGATCGGCGCGATGTTGCTGGAGGGCCTGGCGGGCGACGAGCGGGAGGCCGAGGCCGGGCTGGCGGCGGGCGCGGTCGCCCTGCGGCCCTGCCACGAGCACGCCACGGTGGGGCCGATGGCGGGCGTGGTGAGCCCGTCGATGTGGCTGCTGGAGGTACGCGACGAGGAACACGGCGGCACCGCCTACTGCTCGCTCAACGAGGGCCTGGGCAAGGTGCTCAGGTACGGCGCGTACGGCCCCGAGGTGCTCGACCGGCTGCGCTGGATGGACGAGGTGCTCGGCCCGGTCCTGGCGGCGGCGCTGGCCCGTACCGGCCCGATCGACCTGCGCTCGCTGATCGCCCAGGCCCTGCAGATGGGCGACGAGCTGCACAACCGCAACCGCGCGGCCACCTCGCTGCTGCTGCGCGAGCTGGCCCCCGCCGTCGTCGAGGCCGCGCCCGCGCAGGCGGCGCAGGTGCTGCGCTTCATCAACGGCAACGACCACTTCTTCCTCAACGCGGGCATGGCCGCGGGCAAGGTGAGCACGGACGCCGCCCGCGACATCCCCGGCTCGTCCCTGGTCGTGGCCATGGCCAGGAACGGCACCGACTTCGGCGTGCAGGTCTCCGGGCTCGGCGGACGCTGGTTCACCGGCCCGGCCGGGGTGCCGGACGGGCTCTACCTCGGCGCGTACGGCCCCCAGGACGCCAACCCCGACATCGGCGACTCCACGATCACCGAGACCTTCGGGCTGGGCGGCTTCGCGATGGCCGCCGCGCCCGCGATCGTGCGCTTCGTCGGCGGCGAGGTGGCCGACGCGGTACGGGCCACCCGCTCGATGTACGAGATCACGCTCGCCGAACATCCCGCCTACCAGATCCCCGGGCTCGGATTCCGCGGCACGCCCGTCGGCATCGACGTGACGCTCGTCGCCAGGACGGGCATTCTGCCGGTCGTCAACACCGGCATCGCCGGACGTGTCGCGGGCACCGGCCAGGTCGGCGCGGGGCTGGTCGAGCCGCCCGCGCAGGCGTTCACCAGCGCCTTGATCGCGCTCGCCGCTGAGTAAGTGATCAGTTTGAAAATCCGTGTTTCGGCACGTCAGGGCAGTTGTAAAGGGTCTTCGCCTTCCATTACCGATTTTCCGCCGATATCGTGGCGAACCTCATAATCTGCAAGTAGCGCATGGCGCACGGTGTCGCGTACGGCGATCTACCGCACGAAGTGGTCACGCTCTGATGTGACGGATGAGGCTGAATGGGGGCGGCAGGATGGCAGCCGACCGCTTGCTCGGCGGGCCCGGCCCGGACCAGGGTGCACCGGGGGGTGACCCGCAGAGCCAGGGGCGTCTGGTCGGCAGGCGTTACCGGTTGATGTCGCCGGTCGGCAGGGGCGGCATGGGCATGGTGTGGCACGCCCACGACGTGCTGCTGGACCGGGACGTGGCGGTCAAGGAGCTGATCCTGCCGTACGGGCTGGATCAGGCGGGCAAGCAGATGGCGCACCGGCGCATGCTGCGCGAGGCCAGGTCGGCCGCGCGGCTGACGCATCCGGGCATCGTCACCGTCCACGACGTCGTCGAGGAGGACGGCCGCCCGTGGATCGTGATGGAGCTGGTCCGCGCCTGGTCGCTGGAGCAGGCCGTACGGCAGAGCGGCCCGCTGCCGGTGATCCAGGCCGCCGAGATCGGCATCCGCGTGCTCGACGCGCTCCGGCACGCGCACGCGGCCGGCATCCTGCACCGCGACGTCAAGCCGGGCAACGTGCTGCTGACCTCGGACCGGGTGGTGCTGACCGACTTCGGCATCGCCGCCATCGAGGGCGACGTGACGATCACCCAGACCGGGCTGCTCATGGGCTCACCCGCGTACGTGCCGCCGGAGCGGCTGTCCGGGCAGCCGATCGGGCAGGCGGCCGACCTGTGGTCCTTCGGCGCGACGCTGTACGCGGCCGTGGAGGGGCGGCCGCCGTACGAGGGGCCGGACGCGATCGCGGTGCTGGGCGCGGTGCTCACCCAGGAGCCGATCAGGCCGCAGCGGGCCGGGTCGCTGCTGCCGGTGATCGAGGGCCTGCTGCGCAAGAACCCGGCCGAGCGGCTCACCTCCGAGCAGGTCGCCGAGATGCTCGAAGCGGTGCTGCGCGCCCACGGCTCGGCCCGGCCGCGTCCGGCCGAGACGCTGCCGGCCGAGTCGGACCCGACGCCGGTGGGGTTGCTGCCGCCCCTTGAGTTCCCGTCCGGGCCGATGCCGTCGCGCATCGTGGAGACCCCTTCGGGGCCGGTGCGGGTGCCGTACGATCCGCTGGCCGGTCCGGCGGGCGGGTACGCGATGCCGCCCTACGACGGGCTGTCGAGCCCGTCCGGCAGCCATCGCACCGACCAGCTCCCGTCCCCGGCCGGCGGCTTCGACGCCTTCGGCGGCCCTTCGGGGCCGCACCGGATGGAGCCGCCCGCCGACGACCCGGACGACCTCGACGCGCCCGCCCCGCCCGCGCCGCAGCCGATCCTGCCGCTGACCTCGGACAGCAGGGCGGCGGTCACCCCGGCCCCGTGGCCGCTGGCCTCGGCCGACGACCTGCGCGAGCACTCGCGGGACCTGTCGCACGACATCAGCCACAGCCGCCTGGCCACCCTGCCCGGCTCCGGCGCGGGCTCGCGCACGGGCGCCACGCGCACCGGCCAGTCCAGCACCGGTTCCACGCGGACCGGTTCCACGCGCACCGGATCCGCCCGCACCGGATCCGCCCGCACCGGGCCCTCGCGCTCGGGCACGAGCCGCCGCCGGATCCAGGACGGCGGCGGCCCCTGGACGCGCAACGGCAGGCCCACGCCGCTGCTGATCGCCGGCGCGGTCGCGGGCGTGGCCGTGGTGATCGGCGCGATCGTGGTCATCCTGTCCGGCGGCGCGCCGCAGGTCTCGCCCGGCACGTCGTCGGCCGCCGCCACGAGCGCGGCGCCGCGGAAGGCCGGGCCGTCCCCGGTGCCCGACGGCTACAAGGAGCACACCCCGCCCGGCTTCGCGGCGGCGGTGCCGGACGGCTGGAAGCCGGCCACCTCGGGGGACGAGGCCACGTTCACCGGCCCCAAGGACTCCGGCACCCGGATCACGGTCGAGCAGGCCGCCCCGCAGGCCGACGGGCTCGCCGAGCTGAGCCGCCGCGAGACCGACGGCGGCGTGGAGGGCTACATCCAGGTGCAGCTCCGGGCCACGGACTACCGCGGCTGGAAGGCCGCCGACTGGGAGTACACCTACACCTCCAAGGACGGCGTCCCGATGCACGCCCTGACCCGGTACGTCACGCTCGACGACAAGACCGCCTTCATGATCTCGTTCGACATGCCCGAGCTGAAGTGGGACGACCAGGCCGAGGCCCGCAAGGTGTTCCTGGACACGTTCCGCCAGACCACCTGACCCCTCACATTTGTATCGATCATTCCAAAACGTGCTAGCGTGCTCCTCATGGCACGACCACGCACGTTCGAGGAGGACCGCGCCGTCGAGGCGGCCATGCGCGCGTTCTGGGACGCGGGCTACGAAGGCACCTCGACCCAGGACCTGTGCGAGGCCACCGGCCTCGGCCGCAGCAGCATCTACAACACCTTCGCGAACAAGCGTGACCTCTACGAGCGGGCCCTGCGCCGCTACCAGGAGGAGCGCACGTCCGCGCTGATCGACCTCATGGCCTCCGACCGGCCGGCCGTGGAGAAGATCCGGACCGTGCTGTGGCAGGCGGTCGACTGGGAGGCCGGCGACCCGGCCGGCTGCCTGGTGGTCAACGCCCTGGTGGAGATGGCTCCGCACGATCCGGAGATCGCCGCCCGGCTGCGCCGCGACGGCGACCGGCGGGTGGAGGCGATGCGGGGCGCGATCGAGCGCGGGCAGGCCCTCGGCGAGCTCGACGCCGACAAGGACGCCCTGGCGCTGGCGCACTTCGTCGTGGCCACGGTCAGCGGCATGCGCGTCGCGGCCAGGGGCGGCGCGGGCCGGACGGTGCTCGAATCCATCGCGACGACCGCGCTGGCCGCTTTCTGACCTTCCCGCCCCCCTTTCTGGCCGCTTTCCGACCTTCCGCACCCCCTGCTTCGTGTCCGAATTTTGTACTGAGCGTTCTAAAATTGAGGAGTTCTCATGCCTGTGGCGGTGTTCATCCTGGGGTTGGCGATCTTCGCCCAGGGCACCTCGGAGCTCATGCTGGCCGGACTGCTTCCGGAGATGGCCGCCGACCTCGGCGTGTCCGTCCCGGACGCGGGGCTGCTGATCTCGGCGTTCGCGATCGGGATGCTGGTGGGGGCGCCGGTGCTGGCGGTCGTGACGATGCGCTGGCCCCGCCGTACGGCGCTGCTGACGTTCATGGCGGTCTTCGCGCTGACCCACGTGGCCGGGGCCCTGACCTCCAGCTACGGGCTGCTGTTCGCCACCCGCGTGGCGGGCGCGTTCGTCTACGCCGGGTTCTGGGCGGTCGCGGCGTCCACGGCGGTCGGCCTGGTGCCGCCGAACGCCCGGGGCAGGGCGATGAGCATCGTGGCGGGCGGGCTGACCGTGGCCACCGTCGTCGGGCTGTCCCTCGGCACGGTCATCGGCCAGCATCTCGGCTGGCGCGCCGCGTTCTGGGCCGTGGCCGCGCTGTCGGCGCTGGCGGCCCTGGGCGTCCTGGCCACGATCCCCGGCGGCCGGCCCGAGCGGGCGGACGCGCCGGGTGTCGCCGCTCAACTGCGGTCGGTGCTGAGCCCGCGCCTGTGGGTCGCCTTCGCCACCACCGCGCTGGCGACCGGCGCGCTGCTGGTCTCCTTCAGCTACCTGAGCGCGATGCTGGTGGACACGACCGGCATGGAGGCCGCCTGGGTGCCCGCCGTCCTGGCGCTGTACGGCGTCGGCGCGATGATCGGCATCACGATCGGCGGGCGCACCGCCGACACCCGCCCGTTCCCGACCCTGTACGCGGGGATCGCCGGGCTGGTCGTGACCTCGGTGCTGCTGGCCCTGGCCGCGCCGGTCGCGGTGCTGGCCGTCCCGCTGGTCCTGCTGCTCGGCGGGTTCGGCTTCGCCACCAACCCGACGCTGAACACCCGCGTCTTCACCCTGGCCAAGGACGCCCCCACGATGGCCGCCGCGATGAACGTCTGCGCCTTCAACGTCGGCATCACCGTCGGACCGTGGCTCGGCGGGCTGGCCATCGGGGCGGGCGCCGGATACCCGTCCGTCGGCTGGATCGGCGCGGTGCTCGGCGTGGCGGCCCTGGGCGCGGTGGCCCTGTCCGCCCGGCCGGGCCGGGCGCCGGTCGCGGCGGCCCACCGGGCAGAAGCCGTCCCGAGGCCGTGAGGTACGGTCCTGGCCATGGAACTGGCGAGCATCCACTTCTATCCGGTCAAGTCCACCGCCGGGCACGACGTCCGTGAGGCCGAGGTGCGGCCGTGGGGGCTGGCCGGTGACCGGCGGTACCTGGTGACCGACGGGCAGGGCGGCATGCTGACCGCCCGCGAGCACCCGAGGCTGCTGGCCTGCGTGGCCGAGCTCGACGGTGACACCCTCACCCTGACCGGCCCGCACGCGCCCCCGCTGCGCGTCACCCCCACCGCCACCATGACGACCGTGACCGTCTGGCGCACGCCGGTCGAGCTCACCGACTGCGGCGACGACGCGGCCCGCTGGCTGTCGGACCTGATCGGCCGCCCGGCGCGGCTGGCCTGGCTCGACGACCCGACCCGCCGTCCCGTCAACCCCGAGTACGGCCTGCCCGGCGACCGGGTGAATCTGGCCGACGGCTATCCCCTGCTGCTGACCACGACCGCGTCCCTGGACCGGCTCAACGACTGGATCGCCGAGACGGCGGCCGAGCGCGGCGAGGAGCTCCGCCCACCCCTGCCCATGCACCGCTTCCGGCCCAGCGTGGTGATCGACGGGGTGGAGCGGCCGTTCGCCGAGGACGAGTGGAAGCGGCTGCGCATCGGCGAGGTCTCCTTCCGGGTGACCAAGGGCTGCGACCGCTGCGTGCTGACCACGATCGACACCGCGACGTACACCAAGGGCAAGGAGCCCATCAGGACGCTGTCCCGCCACCGCAAGCGGGACGGCAAGGTCTGGTTCGGCATCAACCTGATCCCGGACGCCCCCGGCACGATCACCGTGGGGGATTCCGTCACCATCCTCTGAAATAGGCACCTTTCCCAAGAGAAATGGATGCCTGTCCTCTTTGGGTGGATGTCGGGGGCTATGCGAGACTTCACAGGTGACCAGCACCCCCACGAAACCCCCCGTCTCGCTGCCTGACCTCGCCAACGTCCAGCGTCGGACCCTGGCCGTCCTGTCCGCCGCGCAGATCGTGGGTGGCGTGGGAGTGGCCGTCGGGCTGGCACTCAGCTCGGTGGTCGTCGACGAACTGTCCGGCTCGACCGTGATCAGCGGGTTCGCCGGGACCGCGACCGTGCTCGGGGCGGCGCTGCTCGCGCTGCCGACCGCGCGGCTGTCGAGCCTGGGTGGCCGCCGGGCGGGCCTGTCGCTGACCTACCTGGCGGCGCTGGCGGGCTGCGCGATCTCGGTGGCCGCGATCAGCCTGGGGAACTGGCCGCTGCTGCTGGCGGGGCTGGTCCTGGTCGGCGGCGGCAGCGCGGGCAGCCTGGCCGCCCGCTACTCGGCCACCGACCTGTCACCGCAGGGCCACGCCGCCCGGCACCTGTCGCTGGTGGTGTGGGCCTCGACGGTCGGCTCGGTCGCCGGGCCCAACCTGGCCGAGCCCGCCGACCGGATGGGGATCCAGGCGGGGCTGGCGGCCAAGGCCGGGCCGTTCGCGTTCGCGGCGCTGGCGTTCGCCGTGGCGTTGGCGATCATCATCGGCGGCCTGCGTCCCGACCCGCTCAAGCTGGCCCGCGAGCTGGACGGCGCCCCGGAGCCCGGCCCCGGCCGCCACCGCACGATCAGGACGGGCCTGCGCACGCTGCGCGAGACGCCCATGGCCCGCCGCGCGCTCGTCATGATCGCGGTGGCTCACACCGCGATGGTCTCGATCATGTCGATGACCCCCGTGAAGCTCCACCACGACGGCTCGGACCTGAACGTCATCGGCCTGGTGATCAGCCTGCACATCGCCGGCATGTACATGTTCTCGCCGGTCGTCGGCTGGCTGGCCGACCGGGCGGGCAAGGTGCCGGTGCTGGTGCTCGGCTCGGCGCTGCTGCTCGCCGCGGCCGTCCTGGCCGGCACCGCGGGGCACCGGGTGTGGCAGGTGACCACCGCCCTGGTCGTGCTCGGGCTCGGCTGGTCGTGCGGGCTCGTCGCCGGGTCGGCGCTGGTCACCGAGTCGGTGCCGATCGACCGCCGTCCCGCCGTGCAGGGCCTTTCCGACCTGCTGATGAACGTCTGCGGCGCCACCGGGACGATCATCGCGGGCGCCATCGTCGGCGTCCTGTCCTACGGCGTGCTCGGCCTGGTCGTCGGCGTCATGGTCACCCTGGCCGGCCTCTGGCTGGTCTCGGCCCGGTACCGCGACCACGCCTGACCCGCCCGGACGGTCACTTGGCGTCGCCGTAGGACGCGACGGCGACGGTCTCCATCGGGAAGCGCACCGGGGTCGAGCCGAACAGCAGCCTGCTCGCCTCGGCCGCCGCCGCCGTCACCGCCGCGGCGACCTCCTCCGCCTGCTCCCGCGGGCAGTGCACCATGACCTCGTCGTGCTGGAAGAACACCAGCCTGGCGGGCTCGGGCAGCTGCCCGCGCAGCACCGCCAGCAGCGCCAGCGCCCATTCGGCCGCCGTGCCCTGCACCACGAAGTTCCTGGTGAACCTGCCTCGGTCGCGGGCCGCCCGCGCGCCCTCCGGGCCGGACACCAGCTCCTTCCACCGCTCGGACGGCGGCGGGCTGGTACGCCCGAGCCACGACCGCACCAGCCGCCCGTCCTCCCCGGCCTTGGCCGCGTCCTCGACGAACTGGTACGCCTTCGGGAAGCGCTGCCGCATGACGGCCAGCAACTTGGAGGCGTCGCCGCTGGTGCCGCCGTACATGGCGGACAGCATCGCGATCTTGGCGTTGCCGCGCTCGCCCCCGAACGACTGGGCCAGCGCCGAGTAGAGATCGATCTCCCCCGCCGCCCTGGCCAGCCCTCCGTCGCCGGCCATCGCGGCCAGCACCCTCGGCTCCAGCTGGGCCGCGTCGGCGACGACCAGCGTCCATCCCTCGTCGGCCACCACGACCCGGCGCATCACCTTGGGGATCTGCAGCGCACCGCCGCCGCTGGTCGCCCACCGCCCGGACACCACGCCGCCGACGACGTACTCGGGGCGGAAGCGCCCGCCGCGCACCCACTGGTCGGCCCACACCCAGCCGTGGAAGCTGTACAGCCGGGCCAGCTCCTTGTAGGCCAGCAGCGGCGCGACGGCCGGATGCTCGATCTTCTTCAGCTCCCACGACCGGGTCGTCTTCAGCGCCACCCCCGCGCCCTTGAACGCCTTGACGAGCTGCTGCACCGAGTCGGGGTTGACCGGGCGCCCGAAGGCCGCCGCGACCTCGTCGGCCAGCGCCTGCAGCTTGGACGGGCGCATGCCGTGCACGGGCCGCGGCCCGAGCAGGTCGGTGAGCAGCGCGTCGTGCACGTCCCGGCGCCAGGGCATGCCCTCGTGCGACATCTCGGCGGCGACCAGCGCGCCCGCGGACTCGGCGGCGACCAGCAGCCGGAAGCGGCCCGGCTCGGGCAGCGCCTCGATGCGGCGGAGCTGGTCGGCCAGCACCTCGGCCACCGCCTCGGCCCCCAGCGGCTCGGGCGCGAACAGCGTGCCGGGCACGCTCGGCTGGTCGTCGGGCACCGGCAGGCCGTGCAGCCGGGCGTGCGCGGCCCGCGCCGAGCGCGGCTCGCCGTAGCGGCCCTCATGGGCGAGCAGCAGCCCCTCGGTGAGCGCGAGGTCGTGGCAGCGCGCGACCCGCACGCCCCGCTCCAGCAGCGGCGGGTACGTCTCCCGCGTGTCGGCCCAGACCCATCGCGGGCCGCCCCCGGCCTCCAGCTCCCGCACCTGGGACGCCGGATCGGCCGCGCGCCGGGCCGTTCCTCCGACGGGGAGCACCGTCTCCCCCGCTACCACGACATACACGCACATAAGGGTGCCAAACGGCTACGACAAACCGATGTGCACCTCGTCCTCCAGCGGCGGCCGGAGCTCCTGCTCCAGGCAGCCGGTGGCGGCGAAGCAGCGCAGGGTCAACTGGCCGGGCGTGACGGACACGTGCAGGAACTGCTTGAAGAACGGCGGACAGTCCCAGTCGGACAGCTCCGACAGGAAGCGGTGGAACACCTTGTCCACCGGCAGCCTGAACGGCCACGGCCAGGCGCCGAGCAGCCGCGCCGCCCAGCGCATCCGCCGGGTGACCGTGACCGGGCCCTCGATCGGCCGGGCCGGGCGGTTGCCGATCCGGCGGGACATGATGCACACCGCCTCCTCGGGCGTGAGGCGCAGCCAGTTCATCCGCAGCCGGCGGGCGTAGAGCTGGCTGTAGAAGGACAGCGAGTCGCCGCGCAGCGGGTAGCACTTGAAGTCGTCCTCGGCCACACCGGCGACGTCCACCCTGTCGATGATGTGGGTGGCGTGCATGAACGCGCCGCCGCCGCCGGTCACGACGTACTGGATCACCCGGTCGCCCACCTTGACCGGATAGCGCTGGTAGTTGTGCACGTCTCCGCCGATGGCCGCGACGTACCGGTGGGCCGGGTCGCGCACGATGTCATCGATCGTGCCGCCTTCCTCCAGCGGTGACGGCTTGTAGACGTTGCCGGTGTAGATGGGCTTCCCGGTCACCAGGATCTTCGGCCGCGGGTCGAGCGAGACGCGGCGCAGCCAGGCCGTCTGCGCCTTGTCGATCACGTTCCTGATGCCGGTGTCCACGCCCACGACGACCAGGCTGTCGCTCTCGATCGCCCAGTACGGCGCCGGCTGCGCGGCCTGCTGGGCCGGCCGTCCGCGCAGCTCGCGCGCCTCGGCCAGCCTGGCCTCGTCGATCGTCTCCGGCTTGCGCCACAGCAGGCCGCGCAGCCCGCGGTCCGGCTTCGGCTTGAGCGGCGGGGCGTCGCAGAAGACCCGCATGAAGCCGCCGAGCCCGTCGTACCAGTCGTGGTTGCCGGGGACGGCGTAGATCGGCGCCTGGTAGTCCTTGTACGGGCGGAAGAACTTGTTCCCGTACTCGTTGCCCGACCCCGTCGGGTAGATGACGTCGCTGGCGATGACGGCGAACGACGTGTCCTGCCCCAACCTCAGCATCCCGGGGACGACGGCGTACTGGGAGGCGTCGCCCTCGCCGGTGTCGCCGAGAATCAGGAAATTGAAATTTCCCCCGACGCCGGGCTTGATGCGAAATTCCGGATCTATCCCGCGCGCTTCCTGAGCCGCGATCCACCGTTCCCGCACCTCCCCGGAAGGATCACCGAACAATCCGGCCAGGATCTCGTTCCTGGACAACCAGAGTGTGCGTAAATTCAGCCAGGTGAATCCGCCCTTGTCCGGCCTGAGCTGGGCGAACGTCCCCGGTTCCGCACAGGCCCACCCGGCCCCCGCCTCCGACACCCGTGAGGAATGCTGCTTCCCGCGCTCGGCCGCCACTTCCACCATGACCACATCTTTACCGGCATCTACCATTGGCGCACACTCAACGCTCCGTACTCCCGGAAACACAGATGGTGCGGCATGGTGTAACCTCACGTCCCCAAGCAAGCCCTTGGGACGCGGAGGTGGGCTCCCATGACCAGGAACGGCCCGGACGACGCGACCCGGATGGGCACCCCCGACGAGGCTGCCGTGCAGGCGCTGCTCGCCTACGCCCTGCGTCTGCCCCGGTGGGGCGGCCGGGGCGTCGACCGGGCCCGCGAGGCCATCGCGCAGAGCCGGGCGCTGGCCGCCCGCTTTCCCGCCGAGCACACCGGCCTGCTGGTCCACTGCCTGCGCAGCACGGCCGGGCTGCTGTTAGACCGCTCCCGCGCCGTCGAGGCGCTGCCCATGGCGCAGGAGGCGGTGGCGCTCAGCCGCGGTCTCGGCGGCGGCCACCTCGCGGTCTCCCTGTACCGGCTGGCCGAGGCGTACGAGGCGCTCCACCGCTACAGCGACGCCGCCGAGGCGCTGGCCGAGGCCGATCAGATCCCGGGCGGCGACTGAGGGACGAGCACCCCCGGATTGAGGATCCCGGCCGGGTCCAGCCGGTCCTTGACGGCCTGGAGCACGCCGACGCCCAGCGGGCCCAGCTCCGCGCCGTAGGCGGCCCGGTGGTCGCGGCCCACCCCGTGGTGGTGCGAGATCGTACCGCCGGCCTCGACGATGGCCGCGTTCACCGCCTCCTTGGCCCGCTCCCACTGCTCGACGGGGTCGCCCTCCTGCGGGGTGACGACGGTGAAGTACAGCGAGGCGCCGGTCTCGTACACGTGGGAGACGTGGCACATGACCAGCGGCGAGCCGAGCGCGCCGAGCAGGGCCAGCCGGACCGCGTCGTACAGGCGCGGCAGGTTCGACCAGAACCCGGCCGTCTCCAGGGTCTCCACGGTGGCCCCCGCGCCGAGCAGCGAGTCGCGCAGGTACGGCGCGGAGAAACGGCCGTGCTCCCACGCCTGGCCGGGCTCGGGCCCCATCGGCTCGCCGCCGTGCCGGGCCAGGACCGCGGCGGCCGCGGCGTGCCGGTGGCCGATCCAGTCGCCCTCGACGCCGAGGATCACCAGGCAGCCGGACTCGCCGCCGCCGATCGCGTCCGGCCGGGCCAGGCCGATCATGGTCTCGGTCTCGTCGGAGAGCCGCAGAACGGTGGGAAGCGGGCCTTCCTGGGCGAGTGCCCGCACGGCGGCCGTCCCCGCTCGGAACGACTCGAACCGCCAGCCCTCGTAGCGGCGCTCGGCCGGACGCCTGCGCACCCGCAGCCGCAGCGACGTGATGACGCCGAACGCCCCCTCCGACCCCAGGACGAGCTGGCGCAGGTCGGGCCCGGCCGCGGACTTGGGCGCACGGCCGAGCTCCAGCGTGCCGGACGGCGTGGCCAAAGTGAGGCCGACGACCATGTCGTCGAAGCGGCCGTACCCGGCCGAGGCCTGGCCGCTGGAGCGGGCCGCGGCGAAGCCGCCGAGCGTGGCGTACTCGAAGGACTGGGGGAAGTGCCCGAGCGTGAGGCCGTGCTCTGCGAGCAGCCGCTCGGCCTCGGGCGCGCGCACGCCCGGCTCGAAGTCGGCCACCATCGACTCGGCGTCGACCGAGCGCAGCCGGTCGAGCCTGCCCAGGTCGAGCGCGATCACGCCGGTGAAGCCGGCCCGCGCGGCCACGAGCCCGCCGACGACGGAGGTGCCGCCGCCGAACGGCACGACCGCGACCCGCTCGGCCGCGCACAGCCGCAGCAGCTCGGCCACCTCGTCGTGGGAGCCGGGCAGCACGACCGCGTCGGGGGCGTCGGAGCCGTCCCCGGCGCGCATCCGCAGCAGGTCGGGCGTGGACTTGCCGCGCGTGTGCCGCAGCCTGGCCTCGTGGGACGTCAGCACGTGCTCGGGCCCGGCGACGGCCGCGAGCGCGGCCAGCACCGGCTCGGGCAGCGCGACCGGCGGCAGCCGCACCTCGTCGAAGGCGGCGGCCGGGGTGTCGGGCGCGCGCACGCCGAGGAGGTCGTGCAGCAGCTTGCGGATCTGTTCGGGCAGCTCGCGGGCCTTGGCGGGGTCGCCCCAGCCGCACCACAGCATGGGTTCACCGGTCACGCATACACTGTGACACATGACGTCGAACCGTCACAATGAGGGTGTGCTGGACGCGGCACGCGCGTGCGTGCTGGCCTACGGCGTGCGCAGGACCACGCTCACGGACGTGGCCAGGCGGGCGGGCGTGTCGCGGATGACGATCTACCGCCGCTGGCCGGACGTGCGCTCGCTGGTCGCCGACCTGATGACGCGGGAGTGGGTCGAAGTGGTGTCGCGGCTCGACCTGTGCGATCCGGTGCCCGCGATCGTGGCGGGCGTACGCGGGCTGCGCGCGCACCCGCTGTGGCGGAAGATCGTGGAGGCGGACCCGGAGCTGCTGCTGCCGTACCTGCTGGACCGGCGGGGGGCGAGCCACGAGGCGGTGCTGGCCCTGCTGGAGCCGGCGGTCGGCGGTCCGGCCAGGGCGCGGGCGGTGCTGCTGGTCGCCCAGTCGTTCCTGCTGTCGGCCCCCACGATGCTCGACCCCGTGACGCTCGACGACCTGGACGCCGAACTCGCCGCGCTGCTGGAGGCCTACCTTGGATAGCTCGCTGAACGCCCGCAGAAGGTCGTACGAACTGGGCGTGGTCGCCGCGGAGCGGCTCGACGTGCTGGTGGTGGGGCTCGGTGCGACGGGAGCCGGCGCGGCCCTGGACGCCGCCTCCCGAGGGTTGAGGGTGGCCGCGATCGACGCCCACGACCTGGCTTTCGGCACGTCGAGGTGGAGCTCCAAGATGGTGCACGGCGGGCTGCGCTACCTGGCCAAGGGCCAGGTGGACGTGGCCCACGAGAGCGCGGTCGAGCGCGGCATCCTGCTCAGGACGACGGCTCCGCACCTGGTCAAGGCCCATCCGTACCTGCTGCCGCTGACGCCGGCGGTCTCCCGGCGGCAGGCCGCCCTGGTGATGGCCGGCTACCGGCTCGGCGACGGGCTGCGGACCGCCGCGCGCACGCCGCGCCGCCTGCTGCCCGGCCCCTCGCGGCTCGGCGCTGCGCGCGCCCACACGCTCGCGCCGGTGCTGGCGCGGGACGGCCTGCGCGGCGGCCTGCTGTCGTGGGACGGCCGGCTGCTCGACGACGCCCGCCTGGTCGTGGCGCTGGCCAGGACCGCGGCCGGGCACGGCGCCCGCGTCCTGACCCGCTGCCGGGCCCTGCGGCTCACCGACGGGGGCGCCGAGGTGCGCGACGAGCTGACCGGCGAGCAGTTCACCATCCGGGCCAGGGCGGTGGTCAACGCGACGGGCGTGTGGGCCGGGCAGCTCGACCCGGCGGTGCGGCTGCGGCCGTCCCGGGGCAGCCATCTCGTGCTCGACGCCGGGACGCTGCCGGGGCTGATCGCCGGCATGCACGTGCCCATTCCCGGAGAGAGCAACCGATTCGCGCTCGTACTCCCCCAGGGCGATGGGCGCGTCTACGTCGGGCTGACCGACGAGCCGGTGGACGGGCCGGTGCCCGACGTTCCCGAGGTGCCCGCGGAGGACGTCACAGCGCTCCTGGAGGTGCTGAACGGCATCCTGGAGACTCGGGTGACCCCTGAGGCGGTGGCGGGCGCGTACGCGGGCCTGAGGCCGCTCCTGGCCGCGGACGGACGCACGGCGGACCTCTCGCGCCGGCACGCGGTCCTGTCGGACGGCGGCGTGGTCACGGTCGTCGGGGGCAAACTCACCACATACCGGCGAATGGCCGAGGACGCCGTGGACCGGGCGGTCTCCCTCAAAGAGCTCAGCGCCGGACCGAGCCGGACGAAGAAGATCCCGCTGGTCGGCGCGGGCCCGCAGCCGGGCGGAGTGCCGACGCGGCTCACCGAGCGGTACGGCAGCGAGGCCGAGGCGGCGTACGAGCTGGTCAAGGCCCATCCGGAGGAGATCGGGCTCGGCCTGACCAAGGGCGACCTGCTCTGGTCGGTCCGGCACGAGGGCGCACTCGACGAGGCCGACCTGCTGGACCGCAGGACCAGGATCGGCCTGGTCGCCGCCGACCGCGACCGGGCGCTGCCCGCGACACGCGACGTCCTCGGGAGCCGGTGACCCCGCCCCCGAACCCGCCGATGCATTAGGTTATCCTTACCTAATTCTTCGGGAAGGGGGAGGCGTTGGCGAGGGGCTGCGAGCACATGGCGGGCTGCCACACGGCAGCCATGCCCACCCTGGCCAGCGCCACCGCGGGAGCCAGGCTCTGGCTGCTCGTCGAGTACGCCGGCCCATGGCCGTCCCACCTGGAAAGCTTGCAACTTCCTGAAGAAATCTCCGAACTCGTGCGCAGAGCGCTCGAACGCGGTATCAGGCCCCAGCTCATCAGGCGTCCGGGGAAGCGGACCCGCCAGCGGGACCAGGGAATCCGTGTGCTATTGGCCTACGCGGCGGGCGACCACCCCTGGTTGGCGGGCGGTGTCGTCGCAGGTCCGGACGATCTTGACCTGGACGCGTTCGTGGCGGGAGCAGTCCCGGAGTCCTGCATACTTGAAGACGAGCCGGTATTTCTGGTCTGCACGCACGCCAAGCGCAATGTGTGCTGCGCCCGCATTGGACTACCCCTCGCTCGGT
This sequence comes from Nonomuraea sp. NPDC052265, assembly GCF_044547985.1. NCBI lineage: Bacteria > Bacillati > Actinomycetota > Actinomycetes > Streptosporangiales > Streptosporangiaceae > Nonomuraea > Nonomuraea sp. NPDC052265. The sequence continues at coordinate 537,005 of NZ_JBIUBJ010000002.1, read as the reverse complement.
CGCTGGCCGAATCTTTGCCGGACAGAGTGTGGGAAACGTCACACGTTGGCGGCGATCGCTACGCCGCCAACCTCGTGTGCTTGCCACACGGAATTTTCTACGGCAGCATGTCTCAGGCTGCTGCACTGGCAGCGGCTAACGCGTACCGGTCGGGCGAGGTCATTCTCGACCGTCTCCGGGGGCGCGCAGGCATCCCTGAGCCATTGCAAGCCGTCGAGCATTTTGCCCGAGCCCATACGGGAGAGTGCTCCGTCGGCGCAGTGGCCGTGGAATCCTCCAGGTCGGACGGCGACGTCACCGAAGCAGTCGTGCGCTGCGGAGACGTCCGGTTCCAGGTTGTGGTTGAGCCATCGGCGTTCACAGCGCCGTGTGGTACGGCTTGCGCCGAGACGATCACCACCTACCGGCTGGTTTCGCTGGACAGGCTCACGCCTGTGCGGTACGCCACGCCCGCCCTCGCCTGACTAGGGAACATCACGGCCCGTCCTTGCGTTGGAACAGTGACGCCAAAAGCGTCCAATGCGGCTCAATTACCGAAATACCTCTCACGAAGGTGGTTTTCTCATGTCTCAGGTACGTCGGCAGCTCGCCCGCCCGCGCCCCAGCTGGGGTTGGCAGGATGATGCCGCGTGCCGGGGTGAGGATCTCGTGCTCTTCTTCGGCCCCGACGGGGAGCGGCAGCCCGAGCGTGACGTACGTGAGCGGAAGGCCAAGGCGATCTGCGCCGGATGCCCTGTCCGCAACGAGTGCCTAGACTACGCGCTGTCCCGGCCGGAGAAGTACGGCACGTGGGGCGGTCTCAACGAGGACGAGCGCGCCAGCGAGCGTCGCCGTCGCATGCGCCGCGCCGCCAGCGCCGGCATCTCCGCCGCCTGACACACCTCGGCAGCATCAACGATCATCGCGTGATCACTCAGTTGTCCCGATGAACCGGAGCCTGGCCTTCCATGTCCAGGCTCTGGCGAACCCGGTCGGGGCAACTGCCTGATCAGGCCCGAGATCGTCATCCCGCACAAAAGCATCGCCCGGCCACCCCGCCCAGTCTCGGGCAGGGGTGGCCGTCGCGTTTCCCACCACGCACGCCTTTCCTCCGGGCATGCGGGGTTCGTCAGGACAACGGCTGCGGCAACAAGGCCAACAGCGCCGACTTCCTCCTGCGCGTGCACAACGTCAAGCCGGACTTCGCCGCCCGGAGCGTCGAGATGCTCGGCGGCTTCAACCTGACCGATCCGCGCGGGCTCGTCCCGTTCGCCCCGACCCGCCAGGGCCGCACGCTGACCGGCTCCGACTTCGACGTCGAGTCGATCGTGCGCGCCACGGACGGCACGTACTTGATCGGCGACGAGTTCGGCCCCTTCCTGCTGCACTTCGACCGCGAGGGCCGGCTGCTCGACACCCCGATCGAGCTGCCCGGCGTCAAGGCCCCCGAGAACCCCTACCGCTGCGGATGAACGAGTTCGACCTGCGCGAGCGCGCATACACCGGGCGCATGTGGACGTACCGGCTGGAGGACCCCTCGCACTCCATCGGCGACGCCATCGCCGTGGACGCGAACCGCTTCCTCGTCATCGAGCGGGACCCGCGTGGCCTCGGCGGCACCCCCGGCACGTTCAGGTTCCCGTTCCAGACCATCGAGGACGTGGTCGTCCTCGACCACCGCACCCTGGGCGTCCTGGACGACAACGACTTCCCCTTCTCCAGCGGCCGCACGCCGGGCCGTCCCGACGACAACGAGTTCATCACCGTCCGGCTCTCGCGCGGCCTTCAGGCGGATCCGCGAATTCTTCGGTAGAGGCGTGCAGAGAAGCGTGGGCCGGCTCCGACCTCCTGGCGACAAGAGCCCGCAGAAGGAGTTCGACATGCAGTCCACGCTTCAGACCGTCATCTCGGCCGACGGCACCCGCATCGCGTTCGAGAGCAGCGGCGACGGCCATCCGGTGATCCTGGTGGGCGGCGCGTTCAACGACCGCACCACCGTCGCCGCCCTCGCCGCCGCGCTCGCCCCCGGCTTCCGCGCGATCGCCCACGACCGCCGGGGCCGGGGCGGCAGCGGCGACGCGCCCGCCTACGCCGTCGAGCGCGAGATCGAGGACCTCGCGGCGCTGATCGAGCACGCGGGCGGCCCGGCGAGCCTGTTCGGCCACTCCTCCCGCGCCGTCCTCGCGCTGGAGGCCGCCGCGTACGGCCGGCCGGAGGCGCTGCTTCCGGCTCTGGCGGACTTCCTGTCCTGAGCGGGATCACCCGCTCGCGCGGCTCCTGCCGAGGGCGTCCCGCATCTCCGCCGCCGCCGCCGGGGTCAGCAGGGGGTGGGAGTAGAGGTCGAGCAGGGTGAGCGCGAGCAGGTGGGCGCCCTCGGGGCTGAACACGTCCACGCCCAGGCCGCGGGAGACGTGCTTGTGCAGCACGCCGACCGACAGCGACATGGCCGTGGACACGGTCGCGCGGGCCTTGCGGCCGGCGAACGGCTCGTCCGTGCGGGTCTCGTCGAGCTCTTCGAGCCACCCCTCGGTCAGCTCGGCGATGCCGTCGAACAGCGGCGCCGCCCGTCCCTCGGCCAGCGCCCGCGCCACGTACAGCCGGTAGGGCGCCAGCGCGTCGAGCGCCGCCGCCACGGGGTTGCGCCCGGCGGGCACGGCGCCCGCGCGGACGTCGTCGTCGAGGCGCCGGACGATCCTGATCAGGTGCTCGTCGCACGCCTCGCGCAGCGCCTGCTTGGAGCCGTAGTGGTGGCGCAGCAGCCCCGAGGACACCCCCGCGGTCTCGGCGATGGCCCGGGTCGTGGCCCCCTCGAAGCCGTGCTCGCCGAAGTGCAGCAGCGCCGCCTCCCTGATGCGGGCGCGCGCGGTGAGGTCGTCGGGCTCGGTCATGCGGTACGGCTCCCGTCCGGACGTGCGGATCGTGACGACCCTACACGCGAGCGCACGAAGCGGACGGCGATAAGGTACCCCTCGTGCCGGATTCAGCGCTCGTGACCGCGGACGACCTCGACGAGGCCGTCGCCCTCGCCGTCGACACCCTGCGGGACGCGCCGTCGCAGGCGTGGGAGGAGAGGGCGGGCTCGCTGGAGTGGACCTGCTGGGAGACCGTCGAGCACCTCACCGACGACCTGTTCGCCTACGCCGCCCAGCTCGGGCTCACGGTGCCGCCGCTGGACACGTACGTGCCCTTCGCGCTGGACCGGCGCAGGCCCGGCGGCCCCAACAGCACCATCCACGCCGACCGCGCGGCCGGGCCCGTCGGCCTGCTGCAGGTGCTCCAGGCCAGCGGCGCGCTGCTGTCGGCCATGGTCCGCACCGCACCGCCGCACGCGCGCGGCCATCACATCTTCGGCATGGGGGACGCGACGGCGTTCGCCGCGATGGGCCTGGTGGAAACGCTCGTGCATCTGCACGACGTGTCCGCGGGGCTCGGCCTGGCCTGGGAGCCGCCCGCGGACCTGTGCTCGCGGGTGCTGGCCCGCCTGTTCCCCGACGCCCCCCTGGACACCGCCCCCTGGGCCACGCTGCTGTGGGCGACCGGCCGCGGCGAGCTGCCCGGACGGCCGCGCCTGACCCGATGGCGCTGGTACAACGAACCCCGCTGATCAGACGATCAGGTCGTCGAACTCCCCGTCCTTGGCCCCGAGGACGAACGCACTGATCTCGGCCTGCGTGTACACCAGCGCCGGGCCGTCGGGGAACCGGGAGTTGCGCATCGCGATCTCACCCGTGGGCAGGCCCGCGACCTCGACGCAGTTGCCGTTGGGGTTGCTCCGCCTGCTCTTGCGCCACACGACGGGGAGGTGACCGGCGGGGGTTCCGTTCCGGAAATCGTGCATGGGGGACAGCTCCTAGCGATCTTACGGATGCACGTGCATCCGCGTTTGCGCTGACCATACGACAGCACGACAGACTCCATATACCGGATGCCCAAAAATCCGACTATGGAGTGGATCACAGGAGTTTCAGCAGCTCATCCGGAAATGAGCTGTTCCAGAAAGCGCCGCGTCTGCTTCGGCTCCAGCGCCTGGACGCTCAGCCGGTCCATGACCTCCATGTAGTGGTCGGAGTCCACCGGCTTGTCCAGATAGAGGGCGCTGGTGAGCTGTTCCATGTAGACCACGTCGGGCAGCTCGCGCTCGGGGAAGCGCAGGATGCTGAACGAGCCGCCGGCCGCCGCGTGCCCGCCGCTCTCGAACGGCACCACCTGGACGGTGACGTTGCGCTCCTCCGTGGCGTCGAGCAGGTGGCGGATCTGCTCGCGCATGACCTCGGCCCCGCCGAGCGCCCGGCGCAGGACGGCCTCGTCGATCACGGCCCACAGCTTGAGCCCGCTCTCCAGGCGCTTCTGCCGGGTGACGCGCAGGGTGACGCGGCGGTCGAGCTCGGAGTCGAGCGCCTTCTCGTTGCCGAGCCGGATCACCGCCTTGGCGTAGGCGGGCGTCTGCAGGAGACCGGGGACGAACTGGTTCTCGAACGTGCGGATGGCGGAGGCGGCCCCCTCCAGGCCGATGTAGACCTCGAACCAGCCGGGGAGCAGGTCGCCGTACTTGTGCCACCAGCCGGGGGCGTTGGCCTGCCGGGCCAGGGCGAGCAGCGGCTCGCGGTCGTCGGGGGCGGTGACGCCGTAGAGGGTGAGCAGGTCGGCGACATCACGCTGCTTGAAGCTGACCTGCCCGAGCTCAAGTCTGCTGATCTTCGCATGAGATGCGCGAATGGAGTATCCGGCATCCTCTCGGGAGATGCCCTTCTCGGTACGGAGCCTGCGCAGTTGCGTACCCAGCAGGATCCGCAGCACCGTCGGGCTTCCCGGCGAGTAGCTGAGAAGCTTTCCCTCCGCGCTCTGTGCGCTCACTCGACCGCTCCTAGATCATCTGCACGTGCAGATGGTATTCGCATCGGTAAAACACGAAAAGTCTTGCATCACTAACCACACCCCGTAAAGATGGGCACTGGATCACCAGACCGCGCTTCGGGGGCCAAGAATGACGACTTTCGACGCTCGGCCGCAAGCCGCCATCGGTTCCGGGCCCCCAGGGTGGCTCGCCTCCATTCTGGTGGACGGGCGTGCCGGAGAGTGCGACGCGGTGTTCCCGTTCCATGATCGCACCGCGTTCGAGCCGGCGTGCGTGGCGATGGCCCGGCGTTTCGTGGACCAGACCCTCACCTCGTGGTCGGCCGCCGACCTGGCCTTCGACGTGGAGCTGGTGGTCTCGGAGCTGGTCACGAACGCGATGCGGCACGGCGGCGGGGCCGTACAGCTGCGGCTGCTCTTCCGCCGGCCCGAGCTGGCCTGCGTGGTGACCGACCACAGCGAGGCCGTCCCGGTGGCGGCGCCGGCCGACGTGTTCGCCGAGTTCGGACGCGGGCTGCGGCTGGTGGACGCGCTCTGCACCGCATGGGGCTGGTTCGCCCCCGACGGCTCCAAGAAGCTGGTGTGGGCGGTCCTGTCCGCCTAGACGCCGGTACGAGCGGCGCTGTCCGGTTGGGGGTCACCGCCGGTCCAGGAGGTCCAGCACGTCGGCGTCGGTGAGCTGGTCGAAGTGCTCGTACCACTGGCCGACCGCCCTGAAGTCGACCGGGGTCAGCAGCACCACCACCTCGTCGGCCTCCGCGCGCATCATCCTGACGGTCTCCTCGGCGCCGACCGGCACGGCCAGCGTCACCTTGGCGGGGCCGGCCGCGGCGACCGCGCGCAGGGCCGCCCTCGCGGTGACGCCCGTGGCCAGGCCGTCGTCCACGACGATCACCTCGCGCCCGGCCAGCGGCGGCAGCGGCCGGCCGGCCCGGTACGCCTCCACCCTCCTGGCCAGCTCGCGCCGCTCCTGCTCGACCACGCCGGCCACGTCCTCGGGCGTCAGGCCCAGCCGGTCGAGCATCGTCAGGTCGAACACCGGCTCGCCGCCCTCGGCGATCGCCCCCACCCCCAGCTCGGGTGCCGGCGGGTAGCCGATCTTCCGGGTGACGAGCACGTCCAGCTCCCCGCCGAGCCGGCCCACGATCGGCACGGCCACGGCGACCCCGCCGCGCGGCAACGCCAGCACGACGGGGTCCCGCGCCTCCGGCAGCCGCTCGGCCAGCAACGCCCCGGCCTCGGCCCGATCCGCGAACAGCCTCATGACCTGTGCCTACCCCCACGCCCCGCTCTACTCGCCTCCCCCGGGCGGAGGAGGCGAAGCAGGGCCGGACGGGCGGTCAGGGGCGGTTACGGCTGGAGCGGCGCATCTCCTTGTGGATGATCTTCCACTTGTTCTGCTGCTCCTTGCGCAGCCGCGCATCCGTGCGGGACGCCATCCAGGCCGCCTCGCGTTGCAGCTTGCGCCAGCTCTGCAGCCGGCGTTCGGGCAGCTCGCCGCTCTCCAGGGCGTCCAGGACCGCACATCCCGGCTCGCTCACGTGCCCGCAGTCGGCGAACCGGCAGCGCCGGGCCAGCTCCTCGATGTCGGAGAAGACGAGATCCACGCCCTCCCCGATGTCGTAGAGGCCGATCCGGCGGATGCCCGGAGTGTCGATGATCAGGCCGCCGCCGGGCAGCGGGATCAGCTCCCGGTGGACGGTCGTGTGCCGCCCCCGCCCGTCGGCCGCCCGGACCTGCTGGGTGTCCATCGCGCCCGTACCGGCCAGCGCGTTGACCAGGGTGGACTTGCCCGCGCCGGACGGCCCGAGCACGACCGCCGTACGGGAGCCGTGCAGGTAGCCCGCGGCCAGCGAGACCCCCTCCCCCAGCAGCGAGGAGACGGCGTGCACGTCGACGCCCGGCGCGGCGGCCCGTACGTCGGCCATCAGCTCGTCGAGCCCCGCCTCGAACAGGTCGGACTTGGTCACCAGCACGACGGGCGTGCCGCCGGACTCCCAGGCCAGCGCCACCAGACGCTCGATGCGGCCGAGGTCGGCGAAGTCGGTCGCGTGCATGGACGGCTCGGCCACGAAGACGATGTCGACGTTGGCCGCGAGCACCTGGCCCTGGCCGTCGCCGGACAGGCCGCCGACCGAGTCGCGGCTCACGCCGCCCCGGACGAACGCGGTGGTCCTCGAAAGCACCTGGTCGAGCTCGTACCGGCCTTCGGGCAGCCATCTGAGCGCGGCCCAGTCGCCGACGCACGGCAGGGCCACCGGGTCGTCGGCGGAGGAACGGCGCACGCGGGCGCCGTACTTGACGTGGTGCTGCCCGTCGGCGGCGATCACCTCGGCGGCGCCGCGGTCGACGCGGGCCACCCGCGCCGGGACGGTGTCAGCGGGAAGCTCGGCGGCGCGCAGGTCGGTCCAGCCGAGCAGGGAAAGATCGTGAGACAAGACGGTGAAACCTTTGATCGAGAAGGAAACGGGCAGCTCAGACGAGCTCCCGGAGGTAGACGGACTGCAGACGGAACAGAACGACCCGCATATCCCTCACCTCCTCGATCGGTTGCGCGAACGACTCTAATCACCCTGTCCCGGGCGATGCAATCGGATTATCTTCGCCGATCCATTGAACCCCGCCAGGGCGGCCGAGCGTACTTCCTCCCGACGGACGCGAGAAAGGGGAATGATGCGGATCAGCACGTATCCCCCGCCCTCGGCCGAGGGGCCGGCCCCGGTGGGCAAGCCGCGCCTACGCCATCTGATCCGGCGGGTGCGACCGGACGACGAGGTGGTCGTGTCCGCGCTCTACCGGGAGTACCACCGGCCGCTGCTGGCCTTCGTGGTACGGCTGACGGCGGGCGACCGGCAGTGGGCGGAAGACGTGGTGCAGGAGACGATGATCCGGGCCTGGCGCAGCGCCGAGCGGCTGGACCCCGACTCGGCCTCGCTCATGCCCTGGCTCGCCACGGTGGCCAGACGTATCGTGATCGATGACCGGCGGCGCAGGGAGGCGCGCCCGCGCGAATCGGGCGACGGGGCGCTGGACAGCGTGCCGGTGCCGGACGAGTTGGAGGGGCTGCTGCGCCAGGTGGTCGTGTCAGAGGCGCTGAAGGCGTTGTCACCGGCGCACCGCGAGATCCTGAACGAGACGATCCTGCGGGACCGGTCGGTCAACGACGCCGCCGCGGCGCTCGGCATCCCGGTGGGCACCGTGAAGTCCCGCGTCTACTACGCCGTCCGCGCCCTGCGGGTCGCGCTGGAGGAGCGGGGGGTGACGGCGTGAGCCCGGGGGTCGAGCACACCGACGTGGGCGCCTACGCCCTCGGCCTGCTGGAGGAGGACGACCGGCTGGCCTTCGAGGCCCACCTGCGCGCCTGCCCCTCCTGCCGCTTCGAGCTGTCCGACCTGGCGGGGGTCGCCAGTGTGCTGCACGGCATCGCCCCGGTGCAGGACGCCGGCCCTCCTCCCGATGAGGGGCAGGCCGGCGTGGTCGACCTGCTCCGCCGCAAGAAGGCGGCCGACCGGCGGGCACGCAGGGGGACGTTCCTGCTCGGCATGGCGGCGGCGGTCGCGCTGGCGGCCGGCGGGCTGACCATCGGCACGCAGCTCACCGGCGGCGGCGACCCGCCGCAGGCCATGTCGGGGCGCACCGACCACATGGGCCCGGCCGAGCAGTTCTACGCCGACGGCACGCCGATCGCGGGCAAGGGCGCCGGCGGGGTGTCGGGCGGGATGGTGGTGGAGTCGAAGGGCTGGGGCACGCACGCGGCGCTCAAGCTGTCGGGGGTGAAGGGGCCGCTGGAGTGCGAGCTGGTGTCGGTGGGCAAGTCGGGTGAGCGGCGCGTGATGACCGGATGGGCGGTGCCGGCGCCGGGTTACGGGGTGCCGGGCTCGCCCGCCCCGCTCTACATGCACGGCGGCAGCGCGATGCCGCTGAACGAGATCGACCGCTTCGAGGTGGTCACCAGGACGGGCACGACCCTGCTCACCGTCAAGACCTGAGCCCCCGGCCCGGGGAAGGCCCTTCCGCCGCGGCGGGAGGGCCTTCCCGCGTTCTACGAGGACGCGCGGTCGGCGGTGACGACGGCGTCGAGCAGGCCGGGGAACGCCGCGTCGAACTCGGCCCTGCGCAGGGTGTTCATGCGCGAGGTGCCGGCGTAGTGCTGCCGGATGAGGCCGGCCTCGCGCAGCACGCGGAAGTGGTGGGTGGCCGTGGACTTGCTCACGGAGATGTCGAACCCGCCGCAGGCGATGTCGCCGGGGGCGTCGCCGAGCTGGGTGACGATGCTGCGCCGGACCGGGTCGACGAGCGCTTCGAGAACCCGTTGGAGGGTGACCTCGCGCAGGTCGGGGTGGTCCGGGGTGCGGTCGGCGTCCATGGGCCCATAGTACGACACGCATCGAAGTTTGACGGTGATCGTACTTTGGCGGTTGAATGGCGGCCTCTGACGCGGAAGGACGATGTGATGACCAGGACGGTGCTGTTCCACGAGCTCGGCGGCCCCGAGGTGCTGAGGCTGGAGGACGTGGCGCCCGGCCAGCCGGGGCCGGGCGAGGTGCGGATCCGGGTGGAGGCGATCGGGCTCAACAGGGCCGAGGCGCTGTTCCGCAGCGGGCACTACATCGAGCCGGTACGGCGTTTCCCCGCCCGGCTGGGCACCGAGGCCGCCGGCGTGGTCGAGGCGGTGGGCGCGGGCGTCACCGGGTTGACGGTCGGCCTGCCGGTGAGCACGGTGCCGGCGTTCTCGCAGAACGACTACGGCCTGTACGCCGGACGGGCGGTCGTGCCTGCGGCGGCGGTGCTGCCCCGCCCCGAGGGGGTGGGCCCGGTGGAGGGCGCGGCCGTGTGGATGCCGTACCTGACGGCCTACGGCGCGCTGGTGGAGGTGGGCGGGATGCGTCCCGGTGACACGGTCGTGCTGAACGCCGCCTCCAGCAGCGTCGGCCTGGCCGCCATCCGGGTCGCCGACCGGATGGGCGCCACGCCGATCGCCCTCACCCGCACCGCGGCCAAGAAGGAGGCCCTGCTGAAGGAGGGCGCGGCCGAGGTGATCGTCACCGAGGAGGAGGACGTGACCGAGCGGGTGCTGGCGGCGACGGGCGGACGCGGGGCCGAGTACGTGTTCGACGCCGTGGCCGGGCCGGGCGTGAGGGACCTGGCCAAGGCGGTCGCCCCCGAGGGCCAGATACTGGTGTACGGCGCGCTGAGCGGCGAGCCGACGCCCTATCCCATGATCGACCTCGGCATGCCGGCCGTGAACATGCGGACGTACACGATGCTGGAGACGACGCGGGTGCCCGAGCGGCTGCGGCGGGCGACGGCGTTCGTGGCGTCGGGGCTGCGTTCCGGGGCCTTCCGTGCGGTGGTGGACCGCACGTTCGACCTGGAGGAGATCGTCGAGGCCCACCGGCACCTGGAGTCGAACGCGCAGTTCGGCAAGATCGTGGTGACGGTCCGGCACTGACCGTTTCGCGGAACGGTGAACCTCGGAGGGGCCGGGCCGCGTACTGCCTGGAGTACGCGCCGCTCCGTCCAGGGGCGGCGGCCCGATGCCGGTCAGGGGCGGTTCGGTCCCGCCCCTTCCGGCCGTACCGGCCGGTCCACGCGGACCGGCCGCCGCGACGGGGGAACTTCGGCCCCCGCTCGCGACCGGCGCCCCGCCGCACACCGGGAGCCCGTGCGGCGGGGCGTCCGGCCGTCCGCCGTCGGAGGCGGGACAGGCCGGGCGCGGGGCCTCGGGATCAGGACAGGCCGGGGGCGGGGAACTGGGCGGTCAGCTCGCTGACCTCGTGGTGGACGCGGGTGATGACGTCCTCGGCGTCGCCCTTGGCCAGGGCCGTGACGACCTCGTCCATCCAGGCGCCGATCTGCCGCATCTCGGCCTCGCCCATGCCGCGCGAGGTGACCGACGGGGTGCCGATGCGGATGCCCGACGGGTCGAACGGCTTGCGGGTGTCGAACGGCACCGCGTTGTAGTTGGTCTCCAGACCGGCCCGGTCGAGCGCCTGGGCGGCGGGCTTGCCGCCGATGCCCTTGGGCGTCAGGTCGAGCAGGATCAGGTGGTTGTCGGTGCCGCCGGAGACCAGGTCGAAGCCCCGGCTGGACAGCTCCTCGGCCAGGGCCTTGGCGTTGGCGACGACCTGGTGGGCGTAGTCGCGGAAGGACGGCTGGGCGGCCTCGTGCAGCGCGACGGCGATGGCGGCGGTGGTGTGGTTGTGCGGGCCGCCCTGGAGACCGGGGAAGACGGCCTTGTTCAGCGCGGTGGCGTGCTCATCGCCGGTGGCCATGAGCATGGCGCCGCGCGGGCCGCGCAGCGTCTTGTGGGTGGTCGTGGAGATCACGTCGGCGTGACCCACCGGGGACGGGTGGGCGCCGCCCGCGACCAGGCCGGCGATGTGCGCGATGTCGGCCGCGAGCACGGCGCCGACCTCGCGGGCGATGGAGGCGAAGCCCTCGAAGTCGATCGTGCGCGGGATGGCGGTGCCGCCGCAGAAGATGAGCTTCGGCCGGTGCTCCAGGGCCAGCTCGCGGACCTCGTCGAGGTCGACGCGGCCGGTGTCCCTGCGCACGCCGTAGCGGACCGGGTTGAACCACTTGCCGGTGGCCGAGACCGACCAGCCGTGGGTCAGGTGGCCGCCGAAGGGCAGGCCCATGCCGAGCACGGTGTCGCCGGGCTGCAGGAAGGCCAGGTAGACGGCCAGGTTGGCGGGCGAGCCCGAGTACGGCTGGACGTTGGCGTGGTTGACGCCGAACACGGCCTTGGCCCGCTCGATCGCCAGCGTCTCGATCTGGTCGATGACCTGCTGGCCCTCGTAGTAGCGCTTGCCCGCGTAGCCCTCGGAGTACTTGTTGGTCAGGACCGTGCCGGTCGCTTCGAGCACGGCCTTGGACACGTAGTTCTCGGACGCGATCAGCTTGACGGTGTCGGCCTGACGGCGCTCCTCCGCCTTGATGAGCTCGGCGAGCTGCGGGTCGGCGCTAGCAAGAGAACTCATGACTCCCCTGTCATCATTGACAATTGGCGAAGACCCAGGCGCTCGGCCTCCGCTCCCGGTTGATTCGCTCCCTGGTGGTCGATCCCACCGAATGCGCCAGTCGCGTCGCCCTAGACGATAGCGGATGCGCAACCGGGCGCTTCTCCCGCTACTTGGTCCGGCTCACACCCGGCCAGAGCCGATCGACCTCGGCGTTCAGGATGGCCCCGATGAGCACGGCCAGAGCGGTGATGTACAGCCACAGCAGCAGCGCGATCGGGGCGGCCAGGGAGCCGTAGACGGACACGGGCGTGAACCAGGCCGCCAGCACCGCCCGCAGCACGGCCGCGCACACGATCCACAGGAACAGGGCCAGGATCGCGCCGGGCAGCTCGCGGTACCACTTCGTCCGCACCGGCACGCTGACGTGGTAGAGCACGGTGAGGAAGAGCACCGAACCGATGATCACGACGGGCCAGTAGAGGATGTCGATGAGGATGCCGTACTCGCCGGGGAGGGCGTCCTTGAGCAGGGTGGGGCCGATGACGAGGATCGGCATGACGATGATGCCGATGATCAGGCCGACGACGTAGAGGCCGAACGACAGGAGCCGGGTGCGGATGATGCCGCGCTCCTCCCCCAGCCCGTACGCGACCGAGATGAGGTCGACGTAGACATAGAGCGCCCGCGAGCCCGACCACAGCGACAGCAGGAAGCCGAGGGAGATGATGGACACCTTGTTGGCGTCGTCCCGCAGCACGTCGGTGATGAGCGGGCTGATCACCTTCTTGACGGCCTCGTCGGTGAACAGCAGCCCGGCCTGCTCGATCACCCACGTCTTGACCTCGGTGACGACGCCGCCGCCGAGCCAGGTGCCGAGCTTGCCCAGCACGCCGATCAGGCCCAGCACGAACGGCGGCAGCGACAGCAGCGCGAAGAACGCGGCCTCGCCGGCCAGGCCGGTGACCCGGTAGTTGACACCGGCGTTCGTGGCCGCGCGCACGATCGCCCACGACTTGGTGTCGAGCACCCAGTTCAGCCTGGCCCGGGCGTTCGAGGCGAGCCGCCTCCTGGACCGGGAAGGCGCATTGGTGGACGTCATGGCACCCAACGGTATTTCGCAGTGTCTCTCCGGGACAGCTTACGTCCCGGCACCTGCCCTAGTCGTTGTCCACGATGCGCGCGCCCAGCGGAAGAAGCGAGACGGGGATCAGCTTGAGGTTCGCGATGCCCAGCGGGATGCCGATGATGGAGATGAACAGCGGGATCGAGGTGACGACGTGACCGATCGCCAGCCAGATGCCCGCGACCACGCACCAGATGATGTTGCCGATGAGGGAGAAGACGCCGGCGTCCGGGTCGCGCACGACCGTCCGGCCGAACGGCCACAGAGCGTAGGCGGCGATCCTGAACGAGGCGATGCCGAACGGGATGGTGACGATGAGAACGCAGCAGATGACCCCGGCCACGGCGTAGCCGATCGCCAGCCAGATGCCGGCGAACACGAGCCAGATGACGTTCAGAATGGTCCGCATGCTCACAGCATGTCACCGGCCGTGCCGCCGACGTCATCCGGTACGACCCTGAACTTACCCTGACCGCGGCGGCCTTCCCTTCCCCGGCGGCCCGGCGAACGCCTGGGCGATCTCCAGCCAGGCGCGGGCGGGCTCCCCGGCCGCCTCCAGTGCCGTGTCCGACAGGTGGACGCGCTGGGTGACGAGCAGGCAGAAGTCGAGCATCGGGCCGCGTACGACGGCGGACGCGTCCGCGGGGCCCGCGGTCCACAGGTCGCCGCCGGGGGTCGTGAGCTCGACGCGTACGGGCCCCGCGGGCTCGGGCAGGCCGCGGGCGGCGAAGCTGTAGGGACGGGCGCGGCAGCCGAGCAGGGCCACGTGCCGCAGCCGTTCGGTGGGTTCCCGGGTCAGACCGAGCCCGTCGGCCACGTCCTGCCCATGGGCCCAGGTCTCCATCAGGCGCGCGGTGACGAAGGACGCGCCCGACATCGCCGGCCCGAACCAGGGCACCCGGACGCGCGCGTCGAGCGTGCCGAACGCCTCCAGCGAGCGGGCGCGGGCCGCGCGGAACCAGGCGTGCAGCTCGCGCGGCGGCATGCCACGCGACGCCGCGGCGAGGTCGTCCACCGAGCCGGCCCGCGCGGCCAGGTCGCGGAAGGCGGCCGGATCGGTGACCGACAGGACGGCGGCGTCGTCGAACCAGGCCAGGTGGCTCACCTGGTCGCGCACGGCCCACCCCTCGGCGGGCGTGGGCGTCTCCCAGTCGGCGGGTCGCAGGGGCGCCAGCAGCGCCTCCAGGGAATCGGTCTCGGCCCGGAGGTCGGCCAGCAGCCCGGCCATGAGGTCCACGCACGCCACCCTAACCCGAACAACGTTCTAGGAGAATAATGCGGACGTGATCTGCGAGAGCTGCAAGGACAAGCGTCACGACGACTGCCGCGGCGGCTCCTGGTGCGACTGCCAGCACCAGAGCGAGGAGCGGCCCCAGGAGTCGGCGCTCGACTGGCCGCGTCAGGGTTAGGGCCCGGCGGAGTCCAGACTCTGGACCCCATCTTGGACATCCGGGATCTCCGGAGTATCTTCGAGGTATGCCAGCGGACCCCATGCTCGTCGGTCGACGCCACGTCGACCTTCAGCGTGTCCGCAGTGCCATCTGTTGCGACGCCCGCTAACTCATCTTCTCCACCGCGGAGCGCGTCGCACCCACCTGAACCCCTGCACTCGACGACGAGGCAGGAGGAACGCTGCGCGCGCCCACAATCCGAAGGACGCGCAATGAGCACCCCTGCCAGCCGGCATCACAAGCGCCCGCGCGGCGAAGGCCAGTGGGCCCTCGGTTACCGGGAGCCGCTGAACAAGAACGAAGAGAACAAGAAGAACGACGACGGTCTCAACGTCCGCCAGCGCATCATCGACATCTACGCCAAGCAGGGCTTCGACTCGATCGACCCCGCCGACCTGCGCGGCCGCATGCGCTGGTACGGCCTCTACACCCAGCGCAGGCCCGGCATCGACGGCGGCAAGACCGCGATCCTGGAGCCGGAGGAGCTCGACGACCGCTACTTCATGCTCCGCGTGCGCATCGACGGCGGCCAGCTCGACCTGCGCCAGCTCCGCACGATCGCCGACATCGCCAACGAGTACGCCCGCGGCACGGCCGACCTGACCGACCGGCAGAACATCCAGCTCCACTGGATCGAGATCGAGTCGGTGCCCGACATCTGGGAGCGTCTGGAGGCCGTGGGCCTGTCCACCACCGAGGCGTGCGGCGACACCCCGCGCGTGATCCTGGGCTGCCCGCTGGCCGGGATCGACTCCGAGGAGGTGCTGGACGCCACCCCCGACATCCACTCGGTCAACCGGGAGTTCATCGGCAACCCCGAGTACTCCAACCTGCCGCGCAAGTTCAAGACGGCGCTGAGCGGCTGCCCGGCCCACTGCACGGTGCACGAGATCAACGACGTGGCCTTCGTCGGCGTGGTCAACGAGCACGGCGAGGCGGGCTACGACCTGTGGGTCGGCGGCGGCCTGTCCACCAACCCGATGCTGGCCAAGCGCCTCGGCGTCTTCGTCAGCCCCGACCGCGTCGACGACGTGTACGCGGGCGTGATCGGCATCTTCCGCGACTACGGCTACCGGCGGCTGCGCCACAGGGCCCGGCTGAAGTTCCTGGTCAACGACTGGGGCGTGGAGAAGTTCCGCGAGGTGCTGGAGACCGAGTACGTCAAGGAGAGCCTGCCCGACGGCCCGGCGCCCGCCCTGCCGCGCGGCAGCCGCCGTGACCACGTGGGCGTCCATCCCCAGAAGGACGGCAACTTCTACGTCGGCTTCGCGCCCAAGGTGGGCCGCCTCGACGGCGACAAGCTCAACGTGATCGCCGACATCGCCGAGCGGCACGGCTCCGGCCGGGTGCGCACCACCGTCGAGCAGAAGATGGTCGTCCTCGACGTCGCGCCGGACCGGGTGGAGTCCCTCGTGGCCGAGCTGGAGGCCAACGACCTCCAGGTCAACCCCTCCACGTTCCGCCGCCAGACGATGGCCTGCACCGGCATCGAGTACTGCAAGCTCGCCATCGTCGAGACCAAGGCCACCGCCGCGCACCTGATCGACGAGCTGGAGCGGCGGCTGCCCGACTTCGAGCAGCCGCTCACCATCAACGTCAACGGCTGCCCCAACTCCTGCGCCCGCATCCAGGTCGCCGACATCGGCCTGAAGGGCCAGCTCGTCGTGGACGAGAACGGCGACCAGGTCGAGGGCTACCAGATCCACCTGGGCGGCTCGCTCGGCGTCGACTCGGGCTTCGGCCGCAAGGTGCGCGGCCTGAAGACCACCGCCAAGGCCCTGCCCGACTACGTCGAGCGCGTGGTGAGCAACTACGACGCCCAGAAGAAGGAGGGCGAGTCCTTCGCCGACTGGGTGCAGCGCGCGGACGAGGCGGACCTGAAATGACCACGCGAGCGGTTCCCTTCCACTGCCCGTACTGCGGCGACGAGGATCTGGAGCCCTACGAGGGGGACGGCGGCTGGTACTGCCGCGCCTGCGCCCGCGCCTTCAAGCTGAAGTTTCTCGGAATCGGAGTGAAGATATGACGCTGGTCGACATCGAGGTCGGTTTAAGAGATCAGCGCGGCACGCTCGACCTTCAGGACATCGTCGAGTCCGCCGCCACGTTCCTTGAGGGCGCCCCGGCCCGGGAGATCATCCGGTGGGCCGCGGCGACGTTCGGCGACCGGTTGTGCCTGACGTCCTCCATGAGCGACGCGTTGCTCATCGATCTGGTGAGCCGGGTCAAACCGGGCGTGGACGTGCTGTTCATCGACACCGGTTACCACTTCGCCGAGACGATCGGCACGCGTGACGCGGTGCGGCAGGTCTATGACGTCAACGTGATCGACATCAAGCCGTCCAGGACGGTCCAGGAGCAGGATCGCGACCTCGGGCCGCGCCTGTTCGGCCGCAACCCGGACCTGTGCTGCTACCTGCGCAAGGTGGAGCCCCTGAACCGGGCGCTGGAGCCGTACCTGGCGTGGATCTCCGGCATCCGCCGGGACGAGTCGTCCAGCCGTACGGACACCAGGGTCGTCGAGTGGGACGCCAAGCGCCAGATGGTGAAGGTCAACCCCATCGCCGCCTGGACGCAGGAGGACGTCGACAACTACATCGCCGACAACGGGGTGCTGATCAACCCGTTGCACTACGACAACTACCCCTCGATCGGCTGCGCGCCGTGCACGCGCCAGGTGGCCGAGGGCGAGGACCCGCGCAGCGGCCGCTGGGCGGGGCTGGGGAAGGTCGAATGCGGCATTCACCTGTGATCCCCGTCAGGGGCCGCGTCCCGTTGGCAGACGGGCCGGCCCCCGAGCGCGTGCCACTGGTGGCGGTGGCGCACGGGTCGCGTGACCCGCGTGCCGCCGCCACCGTGGCCGCGCTGCTGGACCGCGTGCGCCGGGCGCGTCCCGACGTGCCGGTGCGGGTGGCCTACCTCGACCACTGCGCCCCGACGCTGGGGCAGGCGCTCGACGGGCTGGGCGAGGCCGTGGTGCTGCCCCTGCTGCTCACCGAGGCCTACCACAGCCGGGTGGACCTGCCCGCGGCGCTCAACGAGGCCCGCGCGCGCGACCCGCGCCTGCGGGTGCACCACGGCACGACGCTCGGGCCGCACCCGCTGCTGCTGCCGGCGCTGGAGCGGCGGCTGTCGGAGGCGGGCGTCCCGGCCGGCGACCCCGATACGGCGGTGGTGCTGGTCTCGGCCGGGTCGAGCGACGCCAGGGCCAACGAGGTGGTCGCCGGCATGGCCCGCGCCTGGCGGCGCGCCGGCTGGTGGACGGTGACCGCGGCCTACGCCTCGGCCGCCGGGCCGGCGCCCGAGGAGGCCGTCGCGCGGCTCAGGGCCGCGGGCGCGCCGCGCGTGGCCGTCGCCCCCTACCTGCTGGCTCCCGGCTTCTTCGCCGACCGGATCCGCCGGGCCACCGCCCCGGCCGTCTGCGCCGACGTGCTCGGCCCGGCGCCCGAGCTGGTGGACGTGCTGCTCGAACGGTACGAGGCCACCCTGCGCGACCGCGTGCCGGTGGCCGGCTGAGCGCTCAGCACCGAGCCGTGATCTCGCCGGTCCTCGGATCGACCCTGACCACGTCGGGCCGGCACGAGCGGGTGCGGGCGTCCACCAGCGTCAGCCGCCACTCGGCGGGGTAGGACGCGGTCCTGGCCAGCAGCAGTTCGGCGCCCGCGGCGGTCATCGTGCCGGTGCCCCCGTCGGCGGCCCTCACGACGGCGGCGCTCACCTCGTTCACGCCGTCGCGGGCCCTGGCGTCGCCGAACCAACCGGGCGGCTGCCGGATCGTGGGCCCGCACGCCCCGGTGGCGGCCAGCTTGCCGTTGAGCCAGATCAGCCCGTAGCCACCGGACGGGCAGGTGAGGGCGAAGGACACCGCCTCGGCCTTCGACGCGAACGTGAACGTCTCCCGCCTTCCCCCCTGGGCGTAGCCGTGGAAGAGCGGCAGCCTGGGCTGGGCGCGTGCCGGCGCGGTCTGGACCAGGGCGCCGGCCCAGACGTCCCCGGGGGCTCGGGCGGCCTCGGGAGCGGGCCGGGCGTCCACGGTGAGCACCGTGACGGCCGTGACCGCCAGGGCCGCCGCCGCCACCGAGCCCGCCGCCCGGCCCCGGCGCCGCCGGATGCCGCGGACGCGGGCGTCCACGTCGGCCAGCCGCACCCCGCCCGGGGGCGCGTCGGCGCTGTCGTGGTCGAGCAGGTCGCGCAGTCGCTGTTGTGTCATCGTCAGCTCCCGGTCTCCGCCGCGGCCCTGGCCGCGGGGTCCAGCCGCAGCTTGGCCAGCGCGCGGCTGGCCTGGCTGCGTACGGTGGCCACCGAACAGCCCACGATCCCGGCGATCGCCTCGTCGGGCAGGTCCTCGAAGTACCGCAGCACGACCACGGCCCGTTGCTTGGCCGGGAGCGCGGCCAGGGCGGCCCTGAGCGCGTCCCGGGTGCCGAGCCCGGCCGTCTCGTCCAGTTCCTGCGGCTGGTCCGGGAGCTCGCCCGTGGCCACCTCGCCCCGCCAGCGCCGCCGCCACCAGGAGGCGTGCGTGTTGGTGAGGATGCGGTAGACGTACGGGTCGGGGTTCGCGCCGACGCGCCGCCAGGCCAGCCAGGCCCTGGCCAGCGCGGTCTGCGTCAGGTCCTCGGCGGTGGCCCAGTCGCGGCACAGCAGGTACGCCGTCCTGAGCAGGCGGGCCGAGCGCTGCTCGACGTAGCGCTCGAAGTCGGCACGATCCCGCATCGAGAGGTCCTCACTGTCCGGTGATGTTCACCGATCACTACGCCGAGGACCCCCGCGTACGTTGCACGGACTCAGTAACCCCGGTAGTCGCGGCGGCGTTCGCGGCGGTCGTGCTCCAGGGAGCGGTGCTCGTCGCGGATCTGCCGGCCGACCTCGCGGGCGTCGTCGCGCATCCGGCGGCCGATCTCGCGCCAGTCGTCGCCGTGCAGCGCCCGCCAGTGATCCCGCCAGGCGGCCAGACCGCGCTTGAGCGGCTGGGCGCGGGAGTCGCCGAGCACCTTGACGTCGCCCATCACGGCGTAGGCGCGCACCCGGATCACCGGCACGTTCATCCCGGGGGCGGCCTCCAGCACGTCGACCCTCTTGTCGCCCATCACGGCGACGCCGTCGAGGTCCACGTTCACGCCGTCCGGCACGATGATCTTGACGTCGCCCATCACGGACACCGCCGTGACGTCGACCACGTCCGTGCGCACCTCGGCCTCGCGCAGGTCGAGCAGCACGTCGCCCATGACGGCGACCGCGCCGAGCTGCTGGTCGATGCGCCAGGTGCCACGCCGCTTGGTGTCGCCCATGATGCCGACGAACCAGCGCCGCTTGCCGCCCTCGCGAGCCGGGGCGGGCGCGGGCGCGGGGCCGCCGCCCGCGGGGAGGTCCTGGGTGAGCAGGGCGAGCTCGGCGTGCGTGGTCGCGGTGTAGGCGGCCTCGGTACGGTCGGTCAGCTCGGCGAGCGTGAGCCTGCCCTCGACCGAGGCGACACGGAGCTGTTCCACGACGGCCTCGCGTTCGGCGTCCGACGCGCGCACCTCACCCGGATCTGTCATAGACGCAACATATCGCGTCTTGGACCGGTTGGGACTCCTCCCTCGGGAGGAACATCCGTACACCCTTGGATGGGCGCACCCTCCCGCGCCGGTCCCCGCGCGCCCGTCAGCGTGCTCCGGCGACCTCGGGCGGCGAAGACGCTAGGGTCCTGTCATGCATGAGGAACAGCTCTACCGCGCGGCGTTGAACGGCGAGACCGAGACCGTGGGCAAGCTGCTCACCGGGGGCGCCGACCCCAACAAGGCCAGCGAGGGCGAGGAGGCCGGGCTGCCGCTCTGCGCGGCCGCCGCCTGGGACCGCGTCGAGGTCGCCGAGGCGCTGCTCGCGGCCGGGGCCGAGGTCAACGGCCGCGAGGCCGGCGGCTGGACGGCGTTGTCGTGGGCCGCCGCCAACGGCCACGCCGCGACCGCGGGCGTGCTGATCGAGGCCGGGGCCGAGATCGACGCGGCCAACGACGACGGCGACACGCCGCTGACGCTGGCGGCCAGGCGCGGGGCGCTGGGCGTGGTGCAGACGCTGCTGGAGGCGGGCGCCGACCACGAGAAGTTCGACGGCGACGGCGACAGCCCGCTCGACATCGCGGCCGACTGGGTGGGCGTGCACCTGGAGTCCGCGCTGCTCGACCAGATCGCCCAGGAGGGCTGGGAGTACGTCGTCGGCCGCCAGTACGCCAAGGACGGCACCGAGCTGGTCACCGTGGCCGGCCGCTCCCCCGACGGCTCGGAGACCGAGCAGGTGCAGGCCCAGCGCGGCCACGCCGCCATCGCGACCCTCCTGGAGGACGCGGCGGGCGTCCACACGCCGGTCGACCAGCTCGTCGCCAGGGCCGTCGCCCACCGCGACGTCGACGAGGACGCCGAGACCTGGTGGATCGTGGCCGACTCGCTGGGCCGGCGGGCCGACGACGAGACGTACGAGGCGCTGGCCCGGCTGTGCGTGAGCGAGGACGCGCGGGAGCGGGAGTTCGGGGTCGACGCGATCGCCCAGTTCGGGTTCGCCGACGGCGAGAAGCCCTACCTGGACCACACACTCGCGCTGCTGCAGAAGATGGTGACCACCGAGGGCAACCCGCAGGTGCTGCGCTCGGTGCTGGCCGCGCTGGGCCACCAGGGCGACCCGCGCGCGCTGCCCGCCGTGCTCGACATCGTCGGCCGCGCGGGCCACAAGCGCACGATGACGGACGCCATCGCGCTGGCCGACGTCCTGCCCGCCGACCACGAGGAGGGCCTGTCGCTGCTCATCGAGATGTCCCGGGACGAGGAGGCCGAGATCCGCGACTGGGCCACGGCCGGGCTGGCCGGGCTGTCGGCGGACACGCCCCGCATCCGGGAGGCGCTGGCCGACCGGCTGGGCGACGCCGACCTGCGCACGGTGGCCGAGGCGACGCGGGGGCTCGCGGCGCGCGGCGACGAGCGGGCCGAGCAGGGCGTCAGGCGGGTGCTGGAGGAGAGCGACGACGACTACGCCAGAGACCTCGTCGCGGGGATCGGCGGGGAGTGACCCAGGCGCCCCCGGTGGCGTCCCGCCGCGCGGGTCCGCCGGGGGCGCGGGTTCCCGGCCTGGAGCTCGGGCCGCCCGCCCACCCGGTCAGTCCGACAGGGCGGTGCGGAGCCGGGTGAGCACGGCGCGCAGGATGCGGGAGACGTGCATCTGCGAGATGCCGAACTCGCTGGCGATCTCCGACTGGGTCATGTTGCCGTAGAAGCGCATCAGCAGGATGTTGCGCTCCCGCGACGGCAGGGCGTCGATGAGCGGCTTGACGGAGTACTTGCCGAGCAGCGTGTCCAGCGAGTCGTCCTGCGAGGGCAGGAAGTCGCCCAGGTCGGCGCCGTCGTTGTCGCCGCCGACGGGGGCGTCCAGCGACAGGGCGCTGTAGGCGGTCGAGGCGTCCAGGGTGAGCAGGACGTCCTCCTCCGTGATGTTCATGTGCGCGGCGAGCTCGGAGACGGTGGGCGAGTGGCCGAGCGTCTGGGTGAGGTCGGCTGTGGCCTTGTTGAGCTCCAGCCTGCGCTCCTGGTGGACGCGCGGCACCTTGACGGCCCACGTGCGGTCGCGGAAGTGCCGCTTGACCTCGCCGACCATCGTGATCATGGCGTAGCCGCGGAACTCGTGGCCGAGCTCGGGGTCGAAGCCGTTGATCGCCTTCATCAGGCCGACGTACGCGGCCTGGCGCAGGTCCTCCATCGGCTCGCGCTGGTGGCGGTAGCGACGGGTGACCTCGGTGACGAGGGAGTCGAACATGGTGACGACCCGCTCACGGATGCGGGCCTTGTGCTCGTCCGAGGCTTCCGGCCTGTTCATCTCAGCCAGAAGCTGTTCGGCGGTCATTTCGTCGAGTGCGATATCCAGGACGGCCATCTGAGTAGCTCCATATGCCCGAAGGCGGCCCTGTCCATGGAAAAAGCCCAGGCAGAGGCACGCCACGTTTGAACGTGAGTTGAAGCCCTCTGCTGGACTTCGGATCAAAGGATTCCCTATGAATCCCGATTTATCACCTTATTTTAGGTAACGACTTGATCACAGCCTACCACCTCACGGTCCCGACAGCGCGGGAGCCGTGGTCAGGACGTCGCGGGCCAGCGCGAGGTCGCCCGACAGCGCGGCGGGGAAGGCGTCCGGCTCTCCCCTGCCGCCCAGCAGGAAGCAGAACGCGACCACGTCCGCCGTCAGGTGGGCGTCCGGCGTGCCCGGCGCGGTGTCGGAGACGCCGAGCGGGATGCGCCACTCGCCGCCGCCCGCCCCGGTCAGCGTGAGCCGGAGGGTGCGGCCGGAGCCGTCCAGGCCGGAGAGGAGCATCGTCCAGGGCAGCAGGCGGGCGCACAGGTCGGCCGTCGGGCGGACGTGCTCGGGCACGGGGTCGGGCAGGCGGATCCCGGCCGTCGTGGCGGCGTCGGCGGTGTGCACCCACGTCTCCAGGCTCCTGGCCAGGACGTGGTCGCGCACGGCCGCCTCCATGCCGTCCACCGTGGCCGGCCCGGCCGGGTCGAGTCCGCCCAGGTGGCGGCAGAGGGCGTCGGCCTGGGCCCGCCAGTCGCGCCTGGTCTGCTCGGGGCTGCGGGCCCGTTCGTACGCCTGCACGTCGGCCGTGCGCCCGGCCGCGTCGCGGGCGGCCATCGGGGGGCCGAGCACGGGCGCGCCGACGGAGGCGGCCAGCAGGCCGTCCTTGGCGGCCAGGTGGGCCACGAGCTCCTGCAACGTCCAGCCCTCGACGATGACGCGCGACCAGTCGTCGTCCACGGCCGAGGCCAGCAGCGCGTCCATGGCGGCCACGCGGCCCGCGTACGGCAGCGCCCACCCGGCGGTCGGCGCCGCGGGACGGCGGCGGGCCCTGGCGCCGGCCAGGAGCTGCGGGCGCAGGGAGCCGGCCGGCACCGCCGGGTCCTCCATCAACGCGTCCAGAAAGAGGCGCTCGACAGGATCCATCACCCTTCTTCCTCCGCCAGCGCGTCCGCCAGGCGCCGCAGCGCCAGCCGGATGCGCGACTTGGCCGTGCCCTCGGGCACCCCCAGCTCCTCGCTCACCTGCCGGTAGGTCCGGCCGCCGAAGTAGGCCAGCTCCACCGGCCGGCGCAGCCCCTCGGGCAACGACGTCACCGCCTGCCGCACACGCTCGGCCTCCTCGGCGGCCAGCACGTCGTCCTCCGGTCTCACGGGTTCGCGCTCGAACAGCTTCGGCCCGAGGACGGAGACCCGGCGGCGCTCCTCGGCCCGTACGTGGTCGACCCCGCGGCGGTGGGCGATCGTGGCCAGCCAGGCGCGCAGCGTGCCGCGTTCCGGGTCGTAGGCCAGCGGGCGCTCCCAGAACGCCAGGAACACCTCCTGCGTGATGTCCTCGGCGATCACGCGGTCCCTGGTGACCCGTAAGGAGAGCCCGTAGATCAGCGCGGACAGCCGATCGTAGACCTCCCCGAGCGCCGACTCGTCGCCGCCGACCACCCGCTGGTGCAGCAGGCGGTCGTCGTACGGTGCCTCCACTGGCACCACACTCCCGTGGTCCGGACCGAGGCGGCGGGTGTGCCGCGACCCGAGCATGTCATTGTTCGCCGGAAATGTTGAGGCGGACGACCCCCGGCGGCGGCTCCGGAGCCCCGCGATAGTGTCGAAGGACGACGACCGGAGGGATCACCCGCCATGGCCACCACCCGCACCGCCACCACGCAGTGGAAGGGCGCCCTGATCGACGGCTCGGGCACCGTCTCGCTCGACACCTCGGGCGTGGGCACGTTCGAGGTCTCCTGGCCCTCCAGGGCCGAGGCTGCGGGCGGCAGGACCTCGCCCGAGGAGCTCATCGCCGCCGCCCACTCCTCCTGCTTCGCCATGGCCCTGTCGCACGGCCTGGCCGGCGGGGGCACGCCGCCGGAGTCGCTGCGCACGAGCGCGGACGTGACATTCCAGCCGGGTGAGGGCATCACGGGCATCGTGCTCACCGTTCAGGGGCACGTTCCGGGCATCACGGCCGAGCAGTTCCAGGAGGCCGCCGCGACCGCCAAGGCGAACTGCCCGGTCAGCAAGGCGTTGGCGGGCACCACGATCACACTGAAAGCCGAACTCCTCTAACAGGAACGCTTTCGCGTGCGACAATTGGGTCACATGCGCGAGGTCTGGCCGGGCGAACCCTATCCACTCGGCGGCACCTGGGACGGCGTCGGCACCAGCTTTGCCGTGTTCTCCGAGGTCGCCGAGCGGGTCGAGCTGTGCCTTTTTCACGATGACGACAGCGAGGAGCGGGTCCCGCTCCCGGAGGTCGACGGCTTCGTCTGGCACGGCTACCTGCCGGGTATCCAGCCGGGCCAGCGGTACGGCTACCGCGTCCACGGGCCGTACGAGCCGTCGCAGGGCCGTCGTTGCGACCCGTCCAAGCTGCTGCTCGACCCGTACGCCAAGGCCATCGACGGCGAGCTGACCTGGAACGAGGCGCTGTTCCCCTACTACTTCACCGATCCGTCGGTGCGCAACAGGGAGGACAGCGCCCCGTACATGCCGAAGAACGTGGTGGTCAACCCGTTCTTCGAGTGGGGCAACGACCGGCCGCCGCGCATCCCGTACCACGAGACGGTGATCTACGAGGCGCACGTGCGGGGGCTGACCATGCGCCACCCGGGCGTGCCGCAGGACCTGCGCGGCACGTACGCGGGGGTCGGGCACCCGGCGATCATCGAGCACCTGCTGTCCATCGGCGTCACGGCGGTCGAGCTCATGCCCGTGCACCACTACGTGCCCGAGCACTTCCTGGTGGCCCGGGGGCTGACCAACTACTGGGGCTACAACACGATGGCCTACCTGGCGCCCCACGGTCGCTACTCCGGCTCGGGCACGCGGGGCCAGCAGGTGCTGGAGTTCAAGGCCATGGTCAGGGCGCTGCACGAGGCGGGCATCGAGGTCATCCTCGACGTGGTCTACAACCACACCGCCGAGGGCGACCACATGGGGCCCACGCTGGGCTTCCGGGGCATCGACAACGTCAACTACTACCGCCTGCACGACGGCGACCGGCGCTACTACCTCGACTACACCGGGTGCGGCAACTCGCTCAACGTGCGCTCGCCGCACGCGCTGCAGCTCATCATGGACTCGCTGCGCTACTGGGTGCTGGAGATGCACGTCGACGGCTTCCGCTTCGACCTGGCCTCGGCCCTGGCCAGGGAACTGCACGACGTCGACCGGCTGAGCGCGTTCTTCGACCTCATCCAGCAGGACCCGGTGATCTCGCAGGTGAAGCTGATCGCCGAGCCCTGGGACGTGGGGCCGGGCGGCTACCAGGTCGGCAACTTCCCGCCGCTCTGGACGGAGTGGAACGGCAAATACCGCGACATCGTGCGAGATTTCTGGAGGGGCACGAACTCCGCCCTGCCCGAGTTCGCCTCCCGCCTGACCGGCTCGGCCGACCTCTACGAGTCCTCCGGCCGCCGCCCGGTGGCCTCGATCAACTTCGTCACCTGCCACGACGGCTTCACCCTGACCGACCTGGTCTCCTACGACCACAAGCACAACGAGGCCAACGCCGAGGAGAACCGCGACGGCACCAACGACAACCGCTCCTGGAACTGCGGCGCCGAGGGCCCGGTGGAGGACCCGGACATCGTCGCGCTCCGCCGCCGCCAGCGCCGCAACTTCCTGACCACGCTGTTCCTGTCGCAGGGCGTGCCCATGCTCTCCCACGGCGACGAGATCGGCCGCACGCAGCGGGGCAACAACAACGCCTACTGCCAGGACAACGAGCTGGCCTGGATCGACTGGTCGATGCTGCACGCCGAGTCCGACCTGCTGGAGTTCGTCCGGACGTTGTCGAAGCTGCGCCGCGAGCACCCGGTCTTCCAGCGCCGCCGCTTCTTCCACGGCCGCCACCCCGAGAACGGCAGACGCGACCTGGTCTGGCTGACCCCGGGCGGCAAGGAGATGACGGCCGGCGACTGGCACACCGGCTACGCCAAGTCTCTGATGGTCTACCTCAACGGCGAGGCCATCACCGAGCCCGGCCCGCGTGGCGAGCGGATCGTGGACGACTCCTTCCTCCTGCTCATCAACGCCCACCACGAGAACCTGTCGTTCACGCTGCCGGGGCCGGAGTTCGGGGCCGACTGGCTGCCGGTGCTCGACACCGGTCACGACGTGGTGGAGGAGGCGTTCGGCGACGAGCGGTGGCGGGCGGGCGACCTGGTGGCGGTCACCGGCCGGTCGTTCCAGGTGCTGCGGCTGCCCAGGGAGCCGCGGACGCCGTAGCCGGCGGGCCCGTCAGAAGACGCGGGCGATGCCGGCCGTGACCAGGAGCAGGGCGAACGTGGCCACCCCGGCCACGCCGTGCAGGACCACCGCCAGCACCGGGAAGCCGGTGGCCCGGCGCTGGTGCCGTCCGCCGCCGAGCCAGCGGGTGAACATCGTGAAGCCCAGCAGCGCGGCCACGGTGAGCCCGCAGAAGGCGATCCGGGCCAGCGGGGCGCTGCCGGTCAGCACGTACGCCACCCAGCAGGCCAGCGACGACACCGCGAGCGCCGGATGGGACAGCAGCAGCGCCACGGGGAAGCGGGTGACCTTGGCCTCCTGCCCGCGCAGGCCGCCGGCCGAGAGCCAGCGGTGGAGCAGATACAGACCGATCAGTGCGGCGATCGTCCATGTGGCGGCGGTGACCAGGCCCACGTCCCCTCCCGGCGAGTCCCTTCCGCCACCGTATGCAGGCAAGGGGCCTTTCGTCCTTCGATTACCCAAAGGTGCCATCAGCGGCAAAACCCCGGGGACGGATTGTCGGTGGGGTGTGCCAAGGTAGAGGAGTGCGGCGCATCTATCCCGATATTCAGGACAACCCGGACATCCCGCAGGCGTACGCCTACCCCGAGGGGCGGCCCTGGCTGCGGCTCAACATGGTGTCCAGCGCCGACGGCGCGGCCTGGCTGAAGGGGCGTTCGGGCGGGTTGTCGAGCAAGGGCGACAAGCGCATCTTCGGCGTCCTGCGCGGGCTGTCCGACGTGATCGTCGCGGGGGCGGCGACCGTCCGCACCGAGGGCTACGGCCCGGTCAAGCCGCGCGCCTCCTGGTCGTCGATCCGGGCCGGGCGTCCCGAGGTGCCGCCGATCGCGGTGATCACCCGCAGTCTCGACCTCGACCTCGACGGCGAGCTGTTCACCGACGCGACCAACCCGACGATCGTGATCACCTGCGAGGCCGCGCCCGCCGAGCGGCGCAAGCTGGCCGCCCAGCGGTCCGATTTGATCATCGCCGGGGATGAGGGCGTCGACATGCGGCTGGCCGTGCGCGAGCTGCACGAGCGCGGCCTGACCCGCGTCCTGTGCGAGGGCGGCCCGCGCATCAACGCGCAGCTCTCGGCCGACGACCTGATCGACGAGTTGTGCCTGTCGGTGAGTCCCATGCTGGTCGCGGGCGGCGCGGCCCGCATACTGAACGGCGTGGCCGCGCAGGTCCCCCTGGGCCTCCGCCAGGTCCTGGAAGAGGAGGGGGTCCTCTTCTGCAGATACACGAGGGAGCAGAGCCCATGACCGAGCAGCCGATCGAAGAGCCGGAGCCGGTGCCCAACCTCCCGGTCCGGCCACCCGTGCCGCCGATGCTGGCCAAGCCGGTCAAGGCCATGCCCAAGCAGGACGGCACCCTGTTCTACGAGCCCAAATGGGACGGCTTCCGCTGCATCGTGTTCAGGGACGGCGACGAGGTCTACCTCGGCAGCCGCAACGAGCGTCCGTTCACCCGCTACTTCCCCGAGCTGGTCGAGGCGGTCAAGGCCGAGCTGCCCGGCAAGGTGGTGATCGACGGCGAGATCGTGCTGCCCCGGGGGGCGCAGCTCGACTTCGACGCCCTCCAGCAGCGCATCCATCCGGCCGCCTCGCGGGTGAAGCTGCTCTCGGAGCAGACGCCGGCCCAGTTCATCGCCTTCGACCTGCTGGCGGTGGGCGACGAGTCGCTGATGGAGGAGCCGTTCTCCGAACGGCGGCGGCGGCTTGAGGAGCTGTTTCCGCACAAGGGCGGGTCCGTCCGGCTGACGCCGGTCACGACCGCCGACGAGCAGGCGCGCGAATGGTTCGAGACGTTCGAGGGGGCGGGGCTCGACGGCATCATCGTCAAGCCGGGCGACCAGCCCTACGTGCCCGACAAGCGCACGATGTTCAAGGTCAAGCACGAGCGCACGGCCGACGTGGTGATCTGCGGCTACCGTGAGCACAAGACCGGGCCCATCGTCGGCTCGCTGCTGCTCGGCCTCTACGGCGACGACGGCCGGCTCCACCACGTGGGCGTGGCGGCCTCGTTCCCGATGGCGCGCAGGGCCGAGCTGGTGGAGGAGCTCAAGCCGTACCTGGCGGAGTTGAGCGAGCATCCCTGGGGCCACTGGGCCGAGCAGTCCGCCGCCAACGCCGGGCAGCCGGCGGCGGGGCCCGCGACCGGCGGGCAGCGGGTGCCGGGCGCGGTGTCGCGCTGGAACGCCAAGAAGGACCTGTCGTTCATCCCGCTCAGGCCCGAGCTGGTGATCGAGGTGGCCTACGACCAGATGGAGGGCGACCGGTTCCGGCACACGGCGCACTTCCGGCGGTGGCGGCCCGACCGTACGCCTGAGTCGTGCACGTACGAGCAGTTGGAGCGGCCGGTCAGTTACGATCTCGACGACATCCTCGCCCGTTAGGGGGCAAAGCGGTCTAGTCTCTCCCTTATGACCACCGGTGATGAGCTCAAGGCGGCCGTGTCCGCGCGGCGCGACCTCGGCCCCGACTTCGAGGACGCGCTGGTGGAGTCGTTCCTCGACAAGGTGGGGCAGGAGGTCGACCGGCGGGTCGACGAACGCCTGGCCGGCGCTCCGCGCCCCAAGGCCCCCGCCAAGGGGTCGGACGGGCAGCGGCTGGCGCTGGCGATCGTCTCGCTCTCCCTGGGCACGCTGTCCACGGTCGCGCTCGCGTTCGCCGGGGGTGGGCGGGCGATGGCGCTGATCCCGATCTGGGTGGGGATCATCGTCGTCAACGTGGTGTTCAACAGCTCCCGCGAGAAGTAGCCCCCCGGCCGGAGCTCTGAGGGCGGCCGGTCGCGGACGGCGTGTGCCGTCGGGGCGGGGTCAGGTCAGCCAGATGAGACCGGCGAAGCGGCCGCCGGGCTGTTGGCGGCGGTGGGAGTAGAGCTCGGCGGACTCGATCGTGCAGCGCGCGTCGTGCCGTACGTCGGGGACGCCCGCCGCCCTGAGCTGTGACTCGATCCCGGCCCGCAGGTCGAGCGCCGGGGTCTCCCAGGACGTCGTCGACCACGTCGCCGGCACCTTCGAGGCGACCCGTTCGCGCAGCTCCGCGGGCACCTCGTAGCAGCGCCCGCAGGCGCCGGGGCCGATCAGCGCGACCATCCTGCCCGGCTGAGCGCCCTTGGCGGCCATGGCCTCGACGAGCGCGGTGGCGACGCCCGCCTCGGTTCCGGGACGGCCGGAATGCGCGGCGCCGACCATGCGCGCCTGGGGGTCGGCCACCAGCACGGCCGGGCAGTCGGCGCCCAGGGAGGCCAGCGCCAGGCGCGGCTCGGTGGTGAACACGCCGTCGAGCGGCGGCGGGTCGTCGCCGAAGGGCTCGCTCACGTACGCGACGTCTGCGCCGTGGACCTGGCGCATGTACACGACGGCGCGCACGCCCAGCTCGGCCGCCAGGCTCTCGCGGTTGGCCCGTACGGCCGCCGGGTCGTCGCCGACCATGCCGCCGAGGTTGCGCGAGCCGTACGGCGGGGCGCTGACCCCTCCGTGGCGGTCGGTGACGACGGCGTGCACTCCGGCGGCCAGCAGCATGCCCCGATCCTAGCCGCGGACCACCTCACGAGGAGCAGCCGGGAGCCGGGACCGCCGGGGCCGGCCCCACGGCTGGGCGGGTCAGGGGGTGGCGGGGCGGGGGGAGGAGCCGGGGCCGCCCGGGGAGGAGCCGTGGAGGATGACGCCGGGCCCGCGGCCGAGTTCCAGGTACATGCTCACCTCGTCGAAGCGCCACTCCCCCACCTCGACCACGTTCGGCAGCCGTCCCCACTCGCGGAACCCCAGGCTTTCGTACAGGGCGATCGCGCCGTGGTTGTTGCCTCGCACGTGCAGCGTGAGCGTCTCGATGCCGGCCGCGCGGGCGTCGTCCGCGAGGCCGGACACGACCAGCCGGCCGAGACCGAGCCCGCGCGCCCGCGGGTGTGCCATGACCTTGCCGATCTCGCCGGAGTGCCGGAAGACCGCTTCCCGGCCGCGACGCCAGATGCCCATGGCCTCGACCGTGCCGTCGACCGTGGCGAGGGCGAGACGTCCCTCGCCCTTCGCGGCCGCCGCGAGCGCGGCCTCCACCCAGGGGTCGGTCTCGTCCCGGGTGGGCGGCGCCAGGTAGCCGATCGCGCCGCCCAGCTCGACGACGGCGTGCAGTACGCGATGGACGGCGGCGAGCACGGGTTCGTCGGCGGTTTCCGGCCAGGTCAGCTCAATCTTCACGGAAGACCATTATGCCCCGATCCATCCAGGACTGGCCCGCCTATGGCAAGCAAGCATATGCTTGGGCACGTGCCTGAGTATCGCAATCTCATCGGTGGCGAGCTGATCCCCGCGGACCGGACGATGGACACCGTCAACCCCGCCACGGGCGAGGCGTGGGCCACGATCCCGGCCAGTGGCGCACGGGAGGCCGAGGCCGCCGTGGCGGCGGCGCGGGCGGCCTTCCCCGCCTGGTCGGCCATGCCCGCGCTGGGCCGGGCGCACTTCCTGCGCAAGGTGTCGGAGCTGTTCGGCCGGCACGCCGAGGAGCTGGCCCGGCTGGAGACCCGCGACAACGGCCGCATCCTGCGCGACACGCTCAAGAAGGACCTGCCGGGCATGGCCTACCTGTGGCAGCTCGCCGCCGGGCAGTGCCTGGAGGCGGTCAAGGGCGACACCGTCCTGCTCGGGCCCGACACGCTCGGGCTGACGCTGCGGGAGCCGTACGGGGTGGCGGTCTGCATCATCCCCTGGAACTCCCCCATCTCCACTTTCTCCGCCAAGGCGGCCTACGCCCTGGCCGCCGGGAACACGGTGATCGTCAAGCCCGCCGAGCAGGCGAGCGCGTCGGTGTTGCGGCTGGGCGAGCTGCTGGCCGAGGTGTTCCCGCCCGGCGTGCTGAACATCGTCAGCGGGCTCGGCGAGGAGGTCGGCGACGCGCTCGTCCGGCACCGGGACGTCGGCAAGATCAGCCTCACCGGCTCCACGGCCACCGGCCAGGCCATCACCCGGGCCTCGGCGGACGCGCTCAAACCGCTGACGTTCGAGCTGGGCGGCAAGTCGCCCAACATCGTCTTCCCTGACGCCGACCTGGACGCCGCCGCGCAGGGCGTCACCGTGAACTCGGTCTACACCGGCAACGCCGGGCAGGTCTGCGTGGCCGGGTCGCGCATCCTCGTCCACCGGTCGATCTGGGACGACCTGCTCGGGCGCGTCAGGCACATCTGCGCCGGGCTGGTCCTGGACGACCCCCTCGACCTGGCCACGTCCATGGGTCCGATCGTGTCGGCCGGGCAGTTCGAGCGGGTGCGGTCGTACCTGGAGACGGCCGAGAAGGAGGGGGCCGAGCTGGTCTTCGGCGGGCGGTCGGGGGCCGAGGTGGTGCCCGGCCTGCCGGGCGGCTACTGGGTGACGCCCACGCTCTACACGACCGAGGACAACGGCCTGCGCATCTGCCAGGAGGAGATCTTCGGGCCGGTGGCGGTGGCCATCCCGTTCGAGAGCGACGAGCAGGCGCTGGCGATCGCCAACGACTCCCCGTACGGGCTGGCGGCCGGGGTGTGGACGCGGGACCTCGGGCGGGCGCACCGGTTCGTGCGGGATCTGGAGAGCGGCACCGTCTGGGTGAACACCTACCGCCAGATGCCTCCGGGCCTGCCGTTCGGCGGCGTGAAGGACAGCGGGTACGGCCACGACTCGGTCGTGGAGTACACCCGCGAAAAGGCGGCCATCATCCAGATTTAGTTAGATAGATTCCCTCCATGAGCGAGGGGATCAACGACCAGTCCGAGCTGACCGAGCTGACCGAGGCAGCCGCCCAGTCGCGCGCGTCCGTGCTGCGCAGCCGAGCCGAATCGTACATCGCGCTGTCGCGGCACGAGGCCGCTATCGCCGATCTGACCGAGTCGATAGCGCTGGTCCCGGACAACGCCCGCGCCTGGCGGCTGCGCGGCGAGAGCCATCGGGTCATCGAGCGGTACGAGGCCGCCCTGGCGGACTTCGACGAGTCGTTGAGACTGGAACCCGACAGCGCGTACGCGCTGGGCTCGCGCGGCCAGGCGTACGCGGCGCTCGGCCGGCTGGAGGAGGCGATGGAGGACTTCGACCACGCCCTCACCCTCGCCCCCGAGTCCCTGTGGATCCTGGAGGCCAAGGCCGACGCCCTGGTCGACATGGACCGGCCGGCCGAGGCCCTGGACGAGCACGCCAAGATCATCGCGTTGAACGAGGAGCTGGCGTACTCGTGGGTGGCGCGCGGCGACCTGTACCAGCGCATGCACCTCTACAGCGAGGCCATCGACGACTACACCAGGGCTCTGCGGGCCGACCCCGACCACGTACGGGCGCTCAGCAGGCGCGGCGAGGCGCTGCGCATGACCGACCGCTACCAGGAGGCGCTGGCCGACCTGAACCGCGCGGTCGAGCTCGACCCCGACAACGACCGCGCGTTCGGCAGCCGGGGTGCGGTGCTGAGCGAGATGGGCGACAACGAGGCCGCGCTGCGCGATCTGGACAGGGCCGTCGAGCTGGACCCCGAGTACATCTGGGCCTACCGGGTGCGCGGCGAGATCTTCCAGGAGATGGAACGCCACGAGGAGGCGGTGACCGACTTCACGCTGGCCCTGCGCCTGGAGTTCGGTGACGACTAACTAGGCCGGAGCGAGGGGCGGGCCACCCCGAAGGGCGGCCCGCCGTCTCACGAACGCGCCTCACACAAGCGCGCCGTCTCACCAACGCGCCTCACAGAACGCGTCTGACAGAACGCGTCTGACAGAACGCGCCTGACAGAACGCGCCTCAGAGCGCGTCTCTCAGAGCGCCAGCAGTGCGTTGACCGGCAGGCGGCTGTCGGAAAGCGGCCGGACGGCGATGCGCAGCAGGGCCAGCGCGTTGTCGTCGCCGGCGATGCGGTTGGCGCTGAGCCCGCCGCATGCCTGGCAGTGGTGGATGATCAGCCACTCCCCGTCCGGCCTGACGGTGACGCTCAGCGCCGCCATCGGGCCCCGGCAGCCCGCCCGCCGGTCCCCCGGGATCCGGTGGTCGACGTGCAGGCTGGTCAGGCAGTGCGGGCAGTGGTTGCGGTGCGCCGTTCCCGGCGCGTCCATCGGTACGTCCAGCCGGCAGCCGACGCAGCGGAACGCGTCGCCGCGCTCGCCACGCCGTACGGCCTTGGGCTGTTGCGGCCTGGCCCGGCCAGGATTCCTCCTGGGCATGTCACAGGTCGCCGAACGCTTCGAGCGGGAACGGCGGCTGAGCGAGCGGGCGTACGGCCATGCGCATGAGGATGAGCTGGTTGTCGTCCCCGCAGATCGGGTTGGACGTCAGCTCGCCGCAGCGCGTGCAGCGGTGGATGATCATCCAGTCGCCGGTCCGGAGGACCGCGATGGAGATCGGGTTCATCCGCGACCGGCACTCCGACGGGCCGCCCTCCACCCGGTCGAGCACGTGCAACGAGTGCAGGCAGCTCGGGCAGTGGTTGCGGCGGGCGCCGCCGGGGGCGTGCGCGGCGACGGTCAGGCCGCAGCGGACGCACGCGAAGGTGTCGGTGCTGATGATGGAACGAGGTTTGCCGTTGGCAGACAACCTGGTTTCTCCTTGCCGGAATGGTGCGAAAAAAGGCAGCAAGGGAGCGCCGAGCGGGCCTCACAGGCACGCTGATGCGACAGGCGGTCCGGTCCGCTGAGGCCCTGATCCTTCAGAGACCTGTCCTCAGACTCTGGCGCTCAGGGGAGGCGGGGAACACCCGTGGCACGGAGAGGCGCGCTGGGCGCCGTGCCGGGCATCAAGCCACCTCGATTCCAGGAAGTCGTGTCGGACGGGACAGCTGTGAGGGTAACCATCCCCGCAGGTCCCGCGCCAACGGTTTTCCGGGGCCGGACAGGGCGCGGCGGTAGTGGCGGTGGGCGTCGTGCTCGAAGGTGCGGCTCGCGACGCGAGCAGGCGGGCCGCCTGTGGGCCGAGTGCCAGGCGATCTCGGAGTTCTGCTGGTCGCTGGTTCCGTCCGACCGCCACCGGAACCGCGTGATCCTGGCCACCCGGGCCTTCACCATCGGCGGCGGCACCACGGAGGTGCAGCTCAACATCATCGCCGAGCGCGCGCTCGGTCTCCCTCGTGATCCGTGACGCGCGCCCGCACGCATCTGACCTCGGCCGACATCGCCAGGTGACGCGCGGCGATCCCGGGCATGGCGGTCACCCCGAAGGCGGTCCGGTCCACGCGGGCGGCGACCACGACGGTGAAGCCGGTCGCGGTCACGTCGCAGCGTTCGACGGTGAGGGTGAGCGGCTGCTCCACCCCGGCGACGGTGAGTGTGCCGGTCAGCGTCTCGCCGTCGGTGCGTCCGCCGGTGAAGGTGATGACGGGGTGGCGGGCGACGTCGAGGAAGCGGGGGGAGCGTACGGTCTCGTCGCGCTGGTGGTTGCCGGTGTGGAAGCCGGCGGCGTCGATCTCGACGCGCACGCGGGAGTCGGCGAGCGGTTCGGCCACGTCGACGGTGCCGCTCCTGAGGTCGAAGGTGCCGCGGACGCGGGCGAGGCCGTACAGGTGCCTGGTGGTGAAGCGGATCGCGGAGTTCTCGACGTCGATCTCGTAGCGGCCCAGCGGGGGAAGGTTCGTCATGGATCCATTGCACGGCGGCGGGGCGGCCGTCCGGCAGGGCGGGCCGTCGGTCGCGGGGGCGACGATCGGAGGGAACGCATGCGACTTTCGTATGGTTTCCGACTTGCCCGACATCTATGGCATGCGGGGATGTCATAGCGTTTGCGGCATGAGTGCAGGGGCGTGTCGCCGTTCCCTCGTGCTGGACGTAACCATCGCGGGCGGCTTCGCGCTGCTCGACACCGGCTCGACGCTGCTCGGCCTCACGTGGTGGCCCGAGCGTCCTGGTCCGCTCGCCTGGGTGCTGCTGGCGGTCCAGGCGGCCGCCTGCCTGTCGCTGGTGGCCCGCCGCCGGACGCCGCTCACGGTCCTGGCCGTGCTGGGGACGTTCACGCTGGCGGTGACGTTGCTGATCTCGCCGGGCGGGCTGCTGGTCCCGGCCGGACCGGGGAACGTGTGGGCGCCGTTCGCGACCATCGCGGCGGCGTACGGACCGCTCTACCGCCGCGGGGACCGGCGGGTCGCCTTCGCCGCGCTGGCCGTGTACACGCTGGTCATCGCGCGGGTGTGGGAGCCGTCGGCCGGCGTCCTCGTCAACGGGGTGCTGCGCACCGCCGTCGGCCCGCTGCTCGCGCTCTACCTCGACGGACGGCGGCGGGTGGTCAGGATGCTGACCGAGCGCGCCGAGCGGGCGGAACGCGAGCGGCACCTGCTGGCCGAGCAGGCCCGCGCCGAGGAGCGCGCCCGGCTGGCCGCCGAGATGCACGACGTCGTCACCCACCGGGTGAGCCTCATGGTGCTGCAGGCCGGCGCGCTGCGGGTCACCGCGGCCGACGAGCAGACCCGGCAGGCGGCCGAGGAACTGCGCGCGGCGGGCTGCCAGGCGCTCGACGAGCTGCGCGACCTGATCGGCATCCTGCGCACCGCGCCTGAGCCGGACGCGCCGCCGTCGGCGGCCGACTTCGCCGCGCTGGTCGCCGAGTCCGCTTCCGTGGGCACCCCGGCCGAGCTGGTCGAGGAGGGGGACCGGGGGCTGGCCTCGCCGGTGGTGGGGCGCACGGCGTACCGGATCGTGCGCGAGGCGCTGACCAACGTGCGCAAGCACGCGCCGGGCGCGCGGGTGGAGGTGCGCATCGAGTACGGCCAGGCGCAGGTACGGCTCACCGTGCGCAACACGCCGCCGACCGGCCTGCCCGGCGGCCCGCTGGCCGCGACCGGCTCCGGCCTCGGCATCGCCAACCTGCGGCGGCGGGTCGAGGTCGTGCACGGCACGCTGCGCGCCGGGCCCGCCCCCGACGGCGGGTTCAGCGTCGAGGCCACCCTTCCCGCGTACGTGGCCACATGATCAGGGTCGTGGTCGTGGACGACGAGCCGATGGTCTGCCGCTTCCTGCGCACCATCCTCGGCTCGGCGCCCGACATCGAGGTCGTGGACGAGGCCCACGACGGCGCCGCCGGCGTCGAGGCGGTCGTGCGCAGCCGTCCGGACGTCGTGCTCATGGACCTGCGCATGCCCGTCCTGGACGGGCTCGCCGCGATCGAACGCCTGGGCGAGCTGCCCCGGCCGCCGGTCGTCGTGGTGCTGACGACGTTCGACGCCGACGAGTACGTGCTGCGCGCCCTGCGCGCGGGCGCCAGCGGATTCCTGGTCAAGTCCACGCCGCCGGAGGATCTGATCGGGCTGGTCCGGGTGGCCGCCGAGGGGCACACCGTGCTGTCGCCGGTCGCCGCCCGCAGGCTGGTGGCGGCCTCGGCCGCGGCGGACCCGGCGCGCGCCCGCGCCCGCGAGCTGGTCGAGTCGCTGACCGGGCGCGAGCGCGAGGTGCTGGCCTGCCTCGGCGAAGGGTTGTCGAACGCGCAGATCGCCGCCCGCCTCCACCTGGCCGAGCCCACCGTCAAGGGGTACGTGTCGCGCCTGCTGGACAAGCTGGGCTGCCTCAACCGCACCCAGGCGGGCCTGATCGCCCACGACGCGGGCCTGACCCGGTAGCCGCCGCGGGGCCGAGGGTTTGGCGGCCGGGGTGCGAGGTAGGTGATAAGCCGCAAAGGGGGACAAAAGCGATGAGTAATCCGCAACAGCCCGAACTTCGCCGGTCGGGTAAGTCCGGCGCGAACTCCAAATCCGCGGACGCCGTGCCGGAGTCCAAGAGCGGCGGCAAGCGGGCCGGCCGGCCGCACGGCAGCGACAAGGGACACAAGGGCGGCGGCAAGGGCGGCGGCGTGCCCCCTGGCCAGCACCCGCCGTATCCGGGGTGAGCATGATGAAGGGCAGCCTGCAGTTCATCGGCAACGCGACCACGCTGATCCGCTACAACGGCTTCACGCTGCTGACGGATCCCAACTTCCTGCACCGCGGCCAGCGGGCGTACCTGGGCTACGGCCTGAGTTCGCGGCGGCTGAAGGACCCGGCCATCGACGTGTCGGACCTGCCGCCCGTCGACGCGGTGGTGCTGTCGCACCTGCACGGGGACCACTGGGACCGGGTGACCGAGAAGGGCCTGGACAAGGACACCCAGATCGTCACCACCCGGCAGGCGGCGCGTACGCTGCGCCACCGCGGCTTCGGCCGCAGCACGGGCCTGGAGGTGTGGGAGCAGCACGAGCTGAACGGCCCGCAGGGCAGCGTGACCATCACCGCCCTGCCCGCCAGGCACGCGCCCGGCCCCGCCGAGGCGCTGCTGCCGCCGGTGATCGGGACGATGCTGGAGTTCCGCGGCCCCGAGGGGCTGGTGGAGCTGCGTCTGCACATCAGCGGCGACACGCTGCTCGACCGCCGCCTGGAGGCGATCCCGCGCCGCTTTCCCGAGGTCGACCTGGCCCTCGTGCACCTGGGCGGCACCCGCCTGCTCGGCACGCTGCTCGTCACCATGGACGGCGAGCAGGGCGCGACCTGGGTCGATCTGATCAACCCGCACACGGTGGTGCCGGTGCACTTCGACGACTACGGCGTCTTCAGCTCACCGCTGGACGACTTCCGGCACCACATCGAACAGGTGGGCCTGGCCGACCGCGTGGTCTACCTGGAACGCGGCGAGACCCGCGAACTGGCGCCGCACCACCTCGTGCGCCACTGACCGCCGTCGCGACTGCGCACCCGTCCGGGCTCGTCCTGGACGGGTGCTTCGGCTGTGCACCGAGGATGAGATTTCTTCTACTCGGATGGAGAAACTTCTACCGCGAGCGGGATTCTCGGTATCCGAATCCTCCTCCGGCGGGAGGTATGCGAGTTACCTTCGATCTCGGCCGCACCTCGTGTGCCGCCGCACGGCCGGGCCGTCGGGTCCCGTCCCAGGCGCCGGGTCCGGCCGTGCGGCCCTCACCCGGCGTCCGGCACGGGCCGCGGGTCAGGAGATGCGGGCCAGCTTCTCCGACGTCCGCTGGAACGCCTTGCCGTTCCACTTGTAGGTCTGGCGGACGAGCAGGTCGGGGCAGCAGCGGGGAGCCCGGTCGCTGACCACCTTGCCGCTCAGCTGCACCTGGCCCTGCTGCACGGTGACGTTCTGGGACTTGAAGTAGCGGTTCTTGCCCAGTTCGCCGATCAGCCGCGGGGCCGAGCGCCTGGACGCGCCGTCGTAGACGAAGGCGATCATCGGGTTGCCCGACGTGGGGCTCGGGCAGGACGAGACGACGACGGTCTCGGGCCGTCCGTCACGCGTGAGGTCGCCGACGGCGGCGACGCGGGCGCGGACGACGTACCAGCTGTCCTTCGGCCCCGGCTTGGGGCAGTGGAGCGCCCGCTCCACGACGGGCGCCCAGTCGACGCCCTTGAAGGGGTCCGTCGCCTGGCCGGTTCCGGCGAAGGCGGCGCCCGCGGCGAGGATCGGCGCCAGCGAGGTCGACAGGGCGACGGTCGACGCCCAGACGAGGAGTCGGCGGGCGATCGGGCTGCTCTTGTGCGTGGCGCTTGAGTTCATGACCGTTCTGATGCAGGAAACGCCTGACAAGTTCGGCCGAAGGCGCATGACTTCCGGCGTCATGCCGTTCGCAGCGTTTCGTCACACGGAAGGCGCGCAGGGCTTTGTGGGGACTCGACCACATTTTCGGGAACGCCGTCGCGGCGTTACACGCGACACGCCCAGACCTGCGGCTCTCTTCCTGTGCCGCGACACGATCGCCACCACCGTTACCGGTCTGAGATGTTCACTTCTGTCGCCACCTCGCCCCCTGCCCAGGCAGTCGCCTGGCCGAGGTTGGCACGGAAGGACACCGCATATGCGCCCAGCCACCCGAGCAGCCCTCACCACCCTCGCCGTCGCGTGCTGCACCTTCAGCTCGTTGCCGGCCTGGGCCGCCGCACCGGCCGGGAACGCGCCGTCGTGCGTGACCGTCTGGCAGACCACCGGGACCATCACCAAGACCGGCTACGCCCGCAACGACTGCGGCTACCGGCTCAGGCTGAAGATCATCTGGGCGCACGGGACCGACGGCGCGTGCCAGACCGTGGATTCCGGCGAGACCATCTACTCGCGCGTGCCGCGCGGCGTGCGCACCTTCGACGGAGCCGACACCTGCTGACCGGCTCCCGCGAAAAGGCCGGCCCCCGCGACGGGGCCGGCCTTTCGCCGTCACCGCTTTCCGTGCCGGACCGCTCTCCGTGCCGGGACCGCCTCTTGCCGTCACCCGCGCGCCCGCTGGGGGCCGGTCACGCCCCTGTGTCGGGCCTGGCCTTGCTGGGCTGGACGCGCTTGGGCTCGCCCGGCATCTTCGGGTAGTTGGGCGGGTAGGGCAGGTCGCCGCGATCGTCGGCGGCGTACATCTCCAGCAGGGGCTCGATCGAGTACGCCTGGTCGTCGATGGCCGCGTGCACGTCGCCCAGCTTGGCGAAGCGCGCCGGGACGGTGCGGATGTCGAAGTCGCGCGGGTCGGCGTCGGCCAGCTCGTCCCAGGTCAGCGGGGTCGAGACGGGGGCGTGCGGACGGGCCCGGACGGAGTAGGCGCTGGCGACCGTGCGGTCTCTGGCGTTCTGGTTGAAGTCGACGAACACGCGGTCGCCGCGCTCCTCCTTCCACCAGGCGGTGGTCACCAGGCTCGGGTCACGCGCCTCGACCGCCCTGGCCAGCGCGATGCCGGCGTGCCGCACCTGGACGAAGTCCCAGCGGGGCTCGATGCGCACCGCGATGTGCACGCCGCGGTTGCCCGAGGTCTTGACGAACCCCGTCATGCCCAGCTCGTCGAGCACCTCGCGGGTGCGCTCGGCGGCCCGGCGCGCGGTGTCGAACTCCAGGCCCGGCTGCGGGTCGAGGTCGATGCGCAGCTCGTCGGGGTGCTCGACGTCGGCGGCCCGCACCTGCCAGGGGTGGAAGTCGATCGTGCCCAGGTTGGCGCAGTAGGCGATCGCGGCGACCTCGGTCACCCGCAGCGAGTCGGCGGTGCGGCCGCTGGGGAAGGTGACCGTGACCGACTGCAGCCACTCGGGGTGCCTGGGCGGCATGCGCTTCTGGTAGATGGCCTCGGTCTGCACGCCGTCGGGGTGGCGCTTGATGTTGGTCGGCCGGTCTCTGAGCGCGCGCAGGGCCCCCTCGCCGACGCTCACGTAATATTCGACCAGCTCCCGCTTTGTCGCCCCGATCTCCGGGAAGTAGACCTTGTCGGGATTGGTGACCTTGACGGTCCGCTCCCCCACCTTGAGCTCTATGAACGGCGATGCCATGCCACCGAACCTACTCCCCCGCCCCGACAAAAGAGGTGGGCCCGTCCCGGAGCCGCGTCGGTGGCGGGACCGGAGCTCGACGGGACGGACCTGAGATCATCCGTCGCCGTTCCGGGCGCTGGCGCGCCACCCGGCCGGCCATCTCCGGTCGCCTGCGGCGCCAGCACGGGCGTGGGCTGTGCCGCTACGGCGAGCCGCGGACGATCTCACCCCTTGGCAGGAGGCGATGACACCCCCTTACCGACAAAGACGCGAATTGGGCCGAGAAAGGATGCTTCACCCTGCGGAGATCTCTTTTTGCCGGATCTCGTAGTCTGGACGCATGGACAAGGTGGTCAAGAGCGAGGCCGAATGGCGGACCAGGCTCTCTCCTGAGGAGTTCCACGTGCTCAGGGAGGCCGGGACCGAGCGCCCGTTCACGGGGGAGTACGTCGACACCAAGACCGAGGGCGTGTACTCGTGCCGCGCCTGCGGCGCCGAGTTGTTCCGGTCCGACACGAAGTTCGAGTCGCACTGCGGATGGCCCAGCTTCTACGAGCCGTCGGAGTCGGAGGCGGTGAGGCTGATCGAGGACGGCAGTCACGGCATGGTACGCACGGAGGTGCGCTGCGCACGCTGCGACTCCCACCTCGGTCACGTCTTCCACGGCGAGGGCTACGCGACGCCGACCGACGATCGTTACTGCATCAACTCGGTCTCCTTGCGCCTCGAACCCAAGGGGTGATCGATCAGCGACAGAGCGTACCGATCGCCCACGACGGGTAGGGGCCTGTTTGTGGGCCGTGTCCATCTTCGCCACCGCTGGGTGACGATTGAGACGATCGGACGTGTCGTGACACAGCGGTGCGAGGTGTGCTCGAAGACGAGGGTCCGGGTGCGCTAGTACGGCTTCGGGTCACTTCGGCCGGGGGTACGTGACACGGCAGTTGTGATCGGAAGGGCCCAGGATGTTGGCGAGGACGGGGTTCCCGTTCTCGCCGAACTCCGCCTGCACGAACACGATCGGCCGCTTCACGCCGTTCGCCCGGAGGTATTCCAGGCCGCGTTTGCACAGCGTGATGGCCGTGGGCGAGTTGTCGGCGGTGTCCGGCAAGTTCGTGTAGATGCGTAAATATCCACCTACGGTGCGGATGTCCTTGAGGTGTTTCATCGCCTTGTCGCCCGGTCCCCAGTGGGTGCGGAAGTAGTCGGCGGCCTCCCGGTCGGTGTGCCGCGACGGCCCGTCGGCCTTGTAACCGCGCGAGTTGTCCGTGTTGGAGCCGCTTGCGTCGTCGGCTTTGGAACCGCCCGAGTCGTCCGTCTGGGAACTGCCCGCATCGTCCGCCTTGGGCACGCTCACCTCGGCGTCGCCGGTCTCGGTCTTCCCCGAGACGGTGTCCGCCTTCTCCGGGACCGCGTCCGGCTTCGCGGTGGGCTCGGCCGTGCCGGTCCTGGCGGGCGCGCCGGAGCCGTCGGGCTCGGCGGCGGGCGACGTGCTCGGCCGGGTCTCGCCCTTCTGCAGCTCGCGGGCCTGCGCGGCGCCCTTGCCGTTCGCCCGGCCGGGGTTCGCCGGGACCCGGCTCTCGGCCGCCGGGTCCTGCCTGGCCGTGTTGCCCTCCGCGCCGGACGGCGTGCCGGAGGCGGTCACCGTC
Organism: Nonomuraea sp. NPDC052265; assembly: GCF_044547985.1. NCBI lineage: Bacteria > Bacillati > Actinomycetota > Actinomycetes > Streptosporangiales > Streptosporangiaceae > Nonomuraea > Nonomuraea sp. NPDC052265. The sequence continues at coordinate 494,537 of NZ_JBIUBJ010000002.1, read as the reverse complement.
CCGCCGAGCGCGCCGTTCAGGCCGAGCAGCAGCGCGACCCCTCCGGCCAGCGCGACCGCGCCCGCCGCCAGGCCGCGCCTTCCCGTACGCGCGCGCCGCCGCCGTCCACGCCGGCCACGTCCCGCACGCACCCCCACCCGCCCGCCGGACGTCTCCTCGCCACTCCCCCGCTGACCGGTCGCCCACCCATCGGACGGCCATTCGCTGGAGCGTCGCTCACCGGTCGCCCACAAGTCGATCGGTCGCTCACCGGTCGTTCGCTCACCGGGCCACTCGCCGGTCGGTCGTACACCGGGCCGTCGCTCGCCCGGCGGCTGGGCGGCCGGGGTCGCGGCGCGTGCCGCCGCGTGGCGGCCCGCCGCGCGGCGCCGTCCGGGGACCGGCCCTTCCGCAGACTGCTGCTCCACCCCGCCCTCCTCGCCCCCTCGTGGACCGTGCCACCGACGTCACGCCATCCACGGGAATTCATCCTCGATTGTGACAAAGGGGATAGATCAATGCAGGGAGATCGTCAAGTTGGCCTTGATCTTCCTCGCCGCCCACCACCACACTGCTCCCGAAGCCCAGGACGAGATCCCGAAATGTCAGAACTTGCGCAAGACGCTCGGAGACCTCGTCGCGGTCGACGACGTCAGCTTCACCATCGCCGCCGGTGAGACGTACGGCCTCCTCGGCCCCGACGACGCGGGCAAGACCACGCGCCGGGGCGGCGGCCTTGCTGCTGGCGTTCTCACTGGTCGGAGGGGGTACGGCGACGCTGCTCGGCGCGGTGGCGCGAACCTCTCCACGGTGGCCGACGTCCTGCCGCAGCTCGGCGTGCTCGCGCTCTTCGCGGTGGCGTTCCCCGCCCTGGGGTCGTGGCGGCTGCGGGCCGCCCTGACCCGCTAGGGCAGGGCCGCGACGAGCTCCTGCACCGGCTTGCGCGCGCCCGTGAAGAACGGGATCTCCACGCGGGTGTGGCGGCGGGCCTCCGCGCCGCGCAGCGTGCGCATCAGGTCGACGATGCGGTGGAGCTCGTCGGCCTCGAACGCCAGCATCCACTCGTAGTCGTTGAGCGAGAAGCAGGCCACGGTGTTGGCCCGCACGTCGGGGTAGTCGCGGGCCATCCGGCCGTGCTCGGCCAGCATCGCCCGCCGCTCGGAGTCCTCCAGCAGGTACCACTCGTAGGAGCGCACGAACGGGTAGACGCTCACGTACGCCCGCGGCTCCTCCTCGGCCAGGAAGGCCGGGATGTGGGACTTGTTGAACTCGGCCGGCCGGTGGAGCGCCATCGCCGACCAGACCGGCTTGCTGTGCCGGCCGAGGCCGGTACGGCGGAACCGGGAGTAGACGTCCTGGAGGTCCTCGGGCGTGGGCGCGTGCCACCAGAACATGTAGTCGGCGTCGGCACGGAAGCCGGCGACGTCGTAGACCCCCCTGGTCACGATGTCCTTGCCGGCCGCCTGGCCGAGCAGTTCCTCGACCTCGTCGGCCATGTTCTCCCGGTTGCCCGGGACCTGCTCGGTCACCTGGAAGACCGACCACATGGTGTAACGGATCACCTGGTTGAGATCGCGGGCCTTCAGCCGCGGCGCGCCCTCTGTCATGTCCCTCATTCTCCTTGTCGCGACAGGTGGTCCAGAATCCGGGTCGCGGCGGTGCGGGCGGTCCCGACGCAGGCCGGGACGCCGATGCCGTCGTAGGCCGCGCCGCACACGGCGAGCCCGGCGGCGCCCGAGACCGCGGCGCGCACCCTGGCCACCCGGTCGAGATGGCCCACGTTGTACTGCGGCAGCGCGCCGCCCCAGCGGGTGACCCGGGTGTCGACCGGCAGGCCGCGCACGCCCACCACGTCGGCCAGCTCGGCCGTGGCCAGCGACACCAGCTCGGCGTCGTCGCGCTGGAGCAGGTGCTCCTCGCCGATCCTGCCGACCGAGCAGCGCACGACCAGCAGGTCCTGGGCCAGGTGGGGCCACTTGACCGAGCTGAACGTCACCGCCTTGACCGGCCGGCCCTCCACCGGCGGCACCAGGTAGCCGCTGCCGCCGGGCGGCTGCGGAAGCGCGTCGATCGGGTAGGCGAGCGTGACGACGGCCATGCTGGCGTACTCGATCCGGGCCAGCTCGGCGGCGGCCTTGGGCACCTCGGCCTTGAGCAGGCGGGCGGCGGCGGCGCCGGGCGTGGCCAGGATCACCGCGTCGGCCTCGATCACCTCGGGCTGCGGCACCGGCCCGGCGACGAGCCGCCAGCCGTGCTCGGTGCGGTGGAGCTCGCGTACGGTCACGCCGGTCCTGACGTCGGCCCCGGACGCCTTGGCCACCGCCTCGGGCAGCCCGCCCAGCCCCTGGCGCAGCGTCGTGAAGACCGGCCCGCCGTTCTTGGGGGCCTCCTCGACGATGTGCCGGGCGGCGTTCAGCAGCGAGCGCTCGGCTCTGGCGACGGCCGCGACCTGCGGCATCGTCGCCTCCAGCGACAACATGTCGGAACGGCCGGCGTAGACGCCGCCGAGCAGCGGCTCGACCAGCCGCTCGACGATCTCGCCGCCCATCCGGGCCCGGATGTAGGAGGCCACGGACACGTCGGTGCGCACCAGCGTGGGCGGCAGGACCTGGTCGAGCGGCACGCGCAGCAGGCCGCCGGGCGAGACGATGCCCGACCTCGCCAGCTCGGCCAGGTCGGCGGGCACGCCCATGACGTGCCCCTTCGGCATCTGCCGCAGCGCGCCCCTGGAGTAGACGGCCGACCGCACGGTGCCGGGGAAGACCAGATCGTCCCCCAGCCCGACGGCCTTGGCCAGCTCGACGCCCTCCGGCCGCCGGGCCAGCATGGCCTCGGCCCCGGCGTCGACACTCACCCCCGCGACCTCGGAGGCGTGCAGCTTGCCGCCGAGGCGGGGGCTGCCCTCCAACACGGTCACCTTGACCTGCTCGCTCGTACCCTGACGGAGGAACCACGCGGCCGCCAGGCCGGAGATCCCACCGCCGATGACGACGACGTGCGCCCGATTCCCTTCCACGCCTCCTGACGCTACCGCCTCGGCAGACCGCCCAGCGGATCGGGGCACGTGACCGTACCGTGACGTAGGTCGCCAAACCGGGGTGATCCACCGTCCGTCATAGAGGGCATGAGGAGAATCCGGTTAGGCATCGCGCTCTCGGCCTGCGCCGCCCTGCTGCTCGCGGGCTGCGGCGCCGGCGGTGGCGAGGCCATGGTCGCTTCGGGCGGCTCGGCGGAGTCGGCCCCGCAGGGGCCGGCCGCCCCCGAGGCACAGGATCTGGCCGCGCCGAAGAAGCAGGCCGTGCAGCGGCAGAGCGGCGACAGCGCGGTCTCCGGGGTCAAGCCGGCCCAGCGGCAGCAGGACCGGCAGGTCATCTACACCGGCACCATGACCGTACGGGCCAAGCAGGTCACCTCGGCGGCCCAGCAGGCCAAGCAGCTCGTCACGGCGGCGGGCGGCTACCTGTCGAAGGAGGAGACCAACTCCGCCAGCGACACCGAGGACTCGGCCCTGCTGGAGTTCAAGATCCCGCCCGCCCGGTACGCCGACGTGACCGGCAGGCTGGGCAAGGACCTGGGCAAGCAGCTCTCGATGACCCAGGGCACCCAGGACGTCACCCTCCAGGTCGCCGACGTCGACAGCCGGCTGAAGTCGGCGCGGGAGTCGCTGGAGTCGTTGCGCACGCTGCTGAAGAAGGCCGACGACATCGGGCAGGTGCTGCAGGTGGAGCGGGAGATCAACTCCCGCGAGTCGGACCTGGAGGCGTTGCAGGCCCAGCAGAAGGAGCTGGCCACCCAGGTCGCGATGGCCACGCTGACGCTCCGGCTGGTCGGGCCGGTGGCCGTGGTCGAGGACCCGGCCGAGGAGCCGGCGGGCTTCCTCGGCGGGCTGAAGGCCGGGTGGGGGGCGCTGGTGTCGTTCACCAAGACGGCGCTGACCGTGTTCGGGGCGCTGCTGCCGTGGCTGGTCGTCATGGTGCCGCTGGTGGGCGTGGCGGTGTTCCTGGTCCGGCGCAACCGCGCGCGCCGCCCCGCTCCCCCGGCCGAGCCCAAGCCCGCCGAGCCCGGGCCGTCGGCGGCCTGACGGTCAGGCGCCGGCTTCGTGGACCAGGTCGGTCAGGCGCTTGAGCTGGTCGGGGTCGGTGGAGGGGAGCACGCCGTGGCCGAGGTTGAACACGTGACCCTCGGCCGCCGCGCCGCGCCGCAGCACCTCGCGGGCCTTGCGTTCCACGACCTCCCACGGCGCGAGCAGGATCGCCGGGTCGAGGTTGCCCTGCAGCGCCTTGCCCGGCCCGACGCGCCGGGCCGCCTCGTCGAGCGGCACCCGCCAGTCGACGCCCACGACGTCGGCCCCGGCCTCGCCGAGGACGCCGAGCAGCTCGCCGGTGCCCACGCCGAAGTGGATGCGGGGCACGCCCGCGACGCCCTCGAAGATGCGCCGGGTGTGGGGCAGGATGAACTCGCGGTAGTCCTCCGGGGCCACCGCGCCCACCCACGAGTCGAAGAGCTGGATCGCCGAGGCGCCGGCCGCGATCTGGATGCGCAGGTGCTCCAGCACGATGTCGGTCAGGCGCTCCATGAGGGAGTGCCACAGGGCCGGCCGGCCGTACATCATGGCCTTGGTGCGGTCGTGGTTCTTCGACGGGCCGCCCTCGATCAGGTAGGACCCGAGGGTGAAGGGCGCGCCGGCGAAGCCGATCAGCGGGGTGCCGGCCAGCTCGCCGACCAGGGCCGAGATGGCCTCCGTCACGTAGGGCACGTCGCCTGGCTCCAGCGGGCGCAGGGCCTCCACGCCCCGCGCGTCGCGGATCGGGTCGGCGACGACCGGGCCGACGCCCGGCTTGATGTCGAGGTCGACGCCGATGGCCTTGAGCGGGACGACGATGTCGCTGAAGAAGATGGCCGCGTCGACGCCGTAGCGGCGCACCGGCTGCATGGTGATCTCGACGATCAGGTCGGGCGTCGCGCAGGCGGTGAGCATCGGCACACCCTCGCGGACCTTCAGGTATTCGGGCAGCGAACGCCCGGCCTGCCTCATGTACCAGACCGGGGTGTGCGGGACGGGCTGCCTGCGGCAGGCGCGCAGGAAGGCTGAGTCGGCGAGATTCACCCTCCAAGGGTGCCATGGCACCCGATCGGCCAGGACATCGGCGCGGGGTGTCGGAAAAACATGCATTGGATACCCAAAATCATGATCAGATAGCCAGATGAAGGTTTACCGGTCTGCCCGGCAGCGGCGTCGCACACGGGTCGAACACACCCCATGGCCGCCCAGAGAGCCGGTCTCGACTGGACCAAATGTTCACCAACCCACCGCGCGGCATCGATTCAGCGACCACTTTCGGGACACGCCGAGCGCGTTGCGGGGAATTGTCAGCGGCTCGTGCCAACGTCGGAGCCACGACCCGAAGAAAGGCCCCGGTTCGATGACTGGTGCGATGACCGCGTTGTGGAGTTCCCCGGAGCGTCGCAGCGAGCGCTGTGCCGCCTGCGCTGGCGAGCGGCTGTTCGAGCAGCCGCCCTGCTTCGACGGGCACAGGCCGGGCGAGTGCCCGGAATGGGCCTGCGTCGAATGCGGCCACGCGATCCTGCTCGGCACGGCCGAGACCACCCGACCGGTTCGCCAGCTTGTTACGGCAGCGGCTTGATCACCAAGGATGAGCACCCCCGTGGTCCCCTTCCGTCCGTCCTCGACCTACGCTTCGGCTATGACCCTCGGTGACCAGCCACCGCCGCCCGCCGCGTTCACCCGCGCGGCGGAGAGCCTGCGGCTGTGCGAGGTCCGGCCGGAGATCGAGCTCGAGGACCTGCCCGCGCCGCAGCGGCTGGCCCCCTACTCGGCCGCCATCGGCGCCTCGGTCTACCGCGACGACGACGAGCTCGCGGTCGGCCGGCTGATCCTGCTCTACGACCCCGACGGTCAGCGCGGCTGGGAGGGCCCGTTCCGGCTGGTGGCCTACGTGCGGGCCGACATGGAGCCGGAGATCACCTCCGACCCGCTGCTCGGCCCGGTCGTGTGGAGCTGGCTGACCGAGGCCCTGGAGGCGCACGAAGCCGACTACTCCGCCGCGGGCGGTACCGTGACTAGAGCCGTGTCCGAGGGCTTCGGCAACAAGGCGGAAGACCCGGTCACGACCGAGCTTGAGCTGCGTGCGTCCTGGTCGCCCGCCGAGGAGGATCTGACCGGCCACGTCGCCGCCTGGTGCGACCTCATGTGCCTGGCGGCGGGGATCCCGCCGCTCCCGCCCGACGTGGCCGCGTTGCCGCGCCGACGTGATGATCCGGAGAGTGACCGTACGAAGTGAGGGCACCAGTCAAGACAGCACCAGCGTCATGAGGTCGGTGAGCTCATGACAGAAGAACGCATCGTAGAGCCCCTGCTCGAACCCCGCGAGGGCATCCCGCCGGTGATCGCCGACGCGCAGGGGCTGGCGCGCGTCGTCGACGCCTTCGCCGCGGGCACCGGGCCCGTGGCGGTCGACGCCGAGCGCGCCTCCGGCTACCGCTACGGCAACCGGGCCTACCTGGTCCAGCTCCGCCGGGCCGGCGCGGGCACCGCGTTGATCGACCCGGTCGGCTGCCCCGACCTGTCGGCGCTGGACACCGCGCTGACCGGCACCGAGGTCGTGCTGCACGCCGCGTCCCAGGACCTGCCGTGCCTGATGGAGGTCGGCTTCAAACCACGCGAGATCTTCGACACCGAGCTGGCCGGCCGGCTGCTCGGTTACGAACGCGTCGGGCTCGGCACGATGGTCGAGACCGTCCTCGGGCTGCGGCTGGAGAAGGGCCACTCGGCCGCCGACTGGTCCACCAGGCCGCTGCCGGAGGACTGGCTGCGCTACGCGGCCCTCGACGTCGAGGTGCTGGTCGAGCTGCGCGACATGCTCCACCAGGAGCTGACGGAGTCGGGGAAGCTGGAGTGGGCGCGCGAGGAGTTCGCGGCCGTGCTCAACACCCCGCCGCCGATGCCGCGCTCCGACCCCTGGCGGCGTACGTCGGGCATCCACAAGGTGCGCAACGTGCGCGCGCTGGCCATCGTGCGCGAGTTGTGGACCATGCGCGACACGATCGCCAGGGAGAGCGACCTGGCCCCCGGCCGGGTGCTGCCCGACGCCGCGATCGTCACCGCCGCCCTTGAGGGCCCCCGCACGAAGAAGGCGCTGACGGAGATCTCGGCCTTCACCGGCCGCAGCGCCCGCCGGTACATGAACGACTGGCTGGCCGCCGTCAACCGGGCGCGGGCGCTGCCCGACGCCCAGCTCCCCCAGCCGAGCACGCCCGGCGACGGGCCGCCCCCGCCCAACCGCTGGGCCGACCGCGACCCGGCGGCGGCCAAGCGCCTGGCGGCGGCGCGGGCCGTGGTGGCCGCGCTGGCCGAGGAGCACCGCATGCCCACGGAGAACCTGCTCCAGCCCGACGCGGTGCGCAGGCTCACCTGGGAACCCCCGTCCGAGATCACCGACGAGAGCGTGACCGCGCGGTTGCGGGCGCTCGGGGCGCGTGAGTGGCAGCTCTCGCTCACGGCCCACCTCATCACCAAGGCGCTGGCCCGGCTCGAAGGCCGGGGCGACAGCTAGCCCCCGCCGGCATGCGGGCGGAGGGCCCAGCCCTCCGCCCGCCGCGGTCGCCGTCCCACTTGACGCTCGGAAGGGGACGGCCGTACGTTTCGGGAAAGCGCTTTCCTCGCCCCGCTGCCTGAAGGGATCCTCATGAGCGTGCGCACCATCGGCGTCGTGATGAACGGCGTCACCGGACGAATGGGCTACCGCCAGCACCTCGTCCGCTCCGTGCTGGCCATCAACGAGCAGGGCGGCGTCACGCTCTCGGACGGCGAACGGGTCAGGCTGCGGCCGGTGCTGGTCGGCCGGAACGCCGACAGGATCGCCGACATCGCGAACAGGCACGGGATCCCGGACTTCACCACCGACCTGGACGCCGCCCTCGCCGACGACGGCAACCTGATCTACTTCGACGCCCAGGTCACCAGCGCCCGCGTCAAGGCCGTGCTCAAGGCCATCGAGGCGGGCAAGCACGTCTACGCCGAGAAGCCCACGGCCGAGTCGGTCGAGGAGGCGCTGGCGCTGGCCGAGGCCGCCACGGCCAAGGGCGTCAAGAACGGCGTCGTCCAGGACAAGCTGTTCCTGCCGGGCCTGCTCAAGCTGAAGCGGCTGATCGACGGCGGGTTCTTCGGCCGGATCCTGTCGGTGCGCGGCGAGTTCGGCTACTGGGTGTTCGAGGGCGACTGGCAGGAGGCGCAGCGCCCGTCCTGGAACTACCGGGCCCAGGACGGCGGCGGCATCGTGCTCGACATGTTCCCGCACTGGCACTACGTGATGGAGAACCTGTTCGGCCGGGTCCGGTCGGTCTACGCCAAGGCCGTCACGCACGTCCCGTCCCGGGTGGACGAGCAGGGCCGGCCGTACGAGGCCACCGCGGACGACGCCGCGTACGGCATCTTCGAGCTCGAAGGGGACGTGATCGCGCAGATCAACTCCTCCTGGACGGTCCGCGTGAACCGGGACGAGCTGGTCGAGTTCCAGGTGGACGGCACGCACGGCAGCGCCGTCGCGGGCCTGCGCAACTGCCGCTTCCAGCACCGGGCCGCCACCCCCAAGCCGGTCTGGAACCCCGACCTGCCCGCCACGGCCCGCTTCCGCGAGGACTGGCAGGAGGTGCCGGACAACGCCGAGTTCGACAACGGGTTCAAGGTCCAGTGGGCGGCTTTCGTCCGGCACGTGCTGGAGGACGCGCCCTTCCCCAACGACTTCGCCTCAGGCGCGCGCGGCGTACAGCTCGCCGAGCTGGGCCTGCGCTCGAACGCCGAGGGCCGCAGGATCGAGGTGCCGCAGCTGTGAGGATCGACCTGCCGGGCGGCGCGTACGAGCTGCGCGAGCCGGTGACCTGGCCGGTGTCGGCCGCCCCGGCCACGAGCCGGGTGGTCTACGCGGCCGCGCACGTGGTCGCCGACCCGCTCGGCGACAACACGCCCGGCTCCCCCGCCGCCGTGGACTGGGACGCCACGCTGCGCTTCCGCCGCCACCTGTGGTCGCACGGCCTGCGGGTGGCCGACGCCATGGACACCGCCCAGCGCAACATGGGCCTGGACTGGGCGGCGACCAAGGAGCTGATCCGGCTCAGCGCCCAGGAGGCGCAGCCCTTCGGCGACCCGGCGGCGCTGGTGGCCTGCGGCGCGGGCACCGACCACGCGCCCGGCGCCGCCGACCTGCACACGATCACCGCCGCGTACGCCGAGCAGGTCGAGACCGTCCAGGCGGCCGGCGCGGGCGTGATCGTCATGGCCTCCCGGCAGCTCGCCAGGGTGGCCGCGGGGCCGCGGGACTACCACCAGGTGTACGGCAAGGTCCTCGGCCTGGCCGACCGCCCGGTCATCCTGCACTGGCTGGGCGAGATGTTCGACCCGCAGCTCGCCGGTTACTGGGGCGCGCGCGACGTGGACGCCGCGACGGAGTCGTTCCTGGAGCTGGTCCACGCCCACGCCGCCGTGGTGGACGGCGTGAAGGTGTCGCTGCTGGACGAGAAGCACGAGGTACGGCTGCGCGCCGCGCTCCCCGAGGGCGTCCGGCTCTACACCGGTGACGACTTCAACTACCCCTCCCTCATCCGGTCGGGCTCGCACGCGCTGCTCGGCATCTTCGACGCGATCGCCCCGGCCGCCGCCGCGGCCCTGCGCGAGCTGGACGCGGCCAAGGCAGCCGGCGGCGAGCAGGCGGCCCACCACTTGGCCCGCTACGACGAGATCCTGGCCCCGACGGTCGCCCTGTCACGGAAGATCTTCGAGGCGCCGACGTACCACTACAAGACCGGCATCGTCTTCCTGGCCTGGCTGAACGGCCACCAGGACGCGTTCGCCATGGTGAACGGCGCCCAGTCGGCGCGCTCGCTGCGCCACCTGTCGGAGGTGTTCCGGCTGGCCGACCGGGCCGGGCTGCTGGCCGACCAGGAGCTGGCCGTGCGCAGGATGACGGCGCTGCTGGCGGTGAACGGCCTGTGAGCCTGTCGCTGAACCAGTGGACGACCAGGCGCTGGTCGGTCGCCGAGGCGGTGGACGGCTGCGCGCGGCACGGCCTGGAGGCGATCGGGCTGTGGCGCGAGAAGGTGGCCGAGGAGGGGCTGGCACGCAGCGTCAAGCTGGTGCGGGAGGCCGGGCTGCGGGTGTCCTCGCTGTGCCGGGGCGGCTTCCTCACGGCGGGCGGGCTGCCCGGCGAGGAGGGCCGGCGCGCCTTCGACCGGGCGCTCGACGACAACCGGCGGGCCGTGGACGAGGCGGCCGAGCTGGGGGCCGCGTGCCTGGTGATGGTGGTCGGCGGGCTGCCGGGGGTGCGGCCGGGCGAGCCGCTGCCGTCCGGTTTCTCCAAGGACGTCGCCGGTGCCCGCGCGCGGGTCGCCGAGGCGCTGTCGGTGCTGGCCCCCTACGCCGGCGAGCGCGGGGTCAGGCTGGCGCTGGAGCCGCTGCATCCCGTCTACTGCCCGGACCGGGCGGTGCTGTCCACGCTGGGCCAGGCGCTCGACCTGAGCCTGCCGTACCCCGAGGAGCAGGTGGGGGTGGTGGTGGACACCTTCCACGTGTGGTGGGACCCCAGGCTGTTCGAGGACGTCGCGCGGGCCGGCCGGCGGATCGCCTCGTACCAGGTGTGCGACTACCTGCACCCGCTGCCCGCGGACGTGCTGCTCGGCCGGGGCATGATGGGCGACGGGGTGATCGACTTCGCGCCGATCACCCGGGCCGTGCTGGCGGCCGGTTACGCGGGCGACATCGAGGTGGAGATCTTCAACGCAGACGTCTGGGCGGCCGACCCGGACGAGGTGCTGGCCACGATGAAGGCCCGCTACGCCGAGCTGGTGGTCTAAAGGCGGCCGGGGTCGATCGTGCCGTCGAGGGTGAGGGCGGCTTCGAGCAGGAAGTAGTCGCCCCAGATCAGCTCGTGGGCGGTGGCCGGGCCCTTGCGCCGGTCGAGCAGCCGTCCCCCAGGCCAGCGGGTCGAAGCCGATGCTCAGGGACCGGGCGGCGGCCACGGCGGTCGTGGCGCCCGGCTCCTCGTCGCCGGCGAGCAGGCGGGGAGCGCGGCGCCGTACCAGAACAGCATGCCGCGCAGCAGGGTGGGGGCGTCGGTGCGGGACGCCAGCCGCTCGGCGACCTGGCCGGCGGCGCCGGCGTAGCGGGGCTCGCCCGTGACGACCGCGACCAGGGACAGCAGGCCGCCCCAGAAGCCGCCGCACCAGTCCCCGTCGTCGGACCAGGTCCATTCGCCCGTCACGGGGTCGGCGTAGAGGGGGAAGCGTCCTTCCGACTGCGCGAGGGTCGTGCCGACCCCGCGCACCAGCTCTGTGACCAGCATGGGACCGCCTCGTCCGGAAACGTGGTGCCCTCCCCGGTTACCTCCTGGCGGCACGGGCTTAACGGGAGGCGTCCCGCACGATCGGGTGGCGCCGCGGCTACAGGATCACCGTGCCCGCGGCTCCGTCGAGGGTGATCTTCTGGCCCGTGGTGATGCGGCGGGTGGCGCCGGGGACGCCGACGACGGCGGGGATGCCGTACTCGCGGGCCACCACGGCGCCGTGCGACATGGCGCCGCCCATCTCCATCACCAGGCCGCCGGCCGTGAGGAACAGCGGGGTCCAGCCGGGGTCGGTCGAGGGGCAGACCAGGATCTCGCCCGGCTCCAGGTGGGCGCCGGTCGGGTCGAGCACGACCCTGGCCACGCCGGTGACCGTCCCGGCCGAGGCCGCCGTGCCGGTCAGCGCCCCCTCGGGGGCGGGTCCGGCCAGGGCCTCGGGCTCGGTGCCGTCGGAGAGCATGATCCGGGGCACGTGCCTGCGGCGCGACTCCCGCTCGTACGCCGCCCGCCGCTCCCGCACGAGGTCGCGCAGGTCGCCGCCGGCCAGGGCGGACCTGGCCTCCTCCAGGCGCAGGAAGTACACGTCGCGGGCGTCGTCCAGGACGCCGGCGCCGACGAGGTGCGCGCCGACCGCGCGCATGCTGTGCCGGACGGCGGCGATGGCCCTGACCGCGTGGAACTTGGGCAGTTCGCGCAGCCCCGCGTACGCCCGGGTGCGGCCGAGCGCGAAGCGCACCACGGGCCCCCGCCACCGGCCCCTGCGCGCGGCCAGCGCGGCGACCCGGTCCACCTCCTCCTCCGCCGCCCGCGCGCCCCTGGCGAACAGCGCCGCGGGGGCGAGGTCGGAGCCGCCGTCGATGCGCAGGTAGTTGGCCAGGACGCCGAGGATGTGGGTGGGGTCGTCGGACCAGCGGGGCACGCCGAGGTCGATCTCGGCCACGCCGCGGTGCCCGTACCTGTCCAGGAACGCGGCGATGCCCTGCTGGGCCCGCGGCGGCAGCTCGCCGGCCCGGTAGCGGCGGGCCAGCTCGGCCGCGGGCACGTCCCGGAACGGCTCGGGCTCGACGCGGGTGGCCAGGTCCCACAGTTCGAGGTCCATCTCGGTGGTCGGGTTGTGCGGGACGCCGCGCAGGACGTTCTGCAGGTCGCCCACCCGCGTGCCGGAGAGCCGGGCGGCCAGGCCGAGCAGGGCGTAGCCGGTGATCACGATCGGCATGATCGAGACGATGGCCGGGAACGTCCCGCCGAGCAGGCGTTCGGCGTGGTCGAGGCGCTGGGCGGGGGTGGCGCCGGGCGGCGGTTCGAGCCGTCCGTCCAGCTCCTCGCCGACGCGGGCGGCGTAGGCGAGCGCCCTGGCCGGGCTCAGCAGCGCGTCGCGGACGCGCGCCGGCGCGTGGACGCGACGGGCGAAGCGGCGCAGGCCGCGCAGGAACGGGCGGCGCGAGGTCTGGACCACCGACAGCCGCGGGTCGTGGACCAGCTCCCGGACGACGGCCGCGGCCCGCGCCTCCCCCAGGGGCATCAGGCGCGTCAGGACGGCCCGGCCCGCGCGGCTGCGCAGCGGTGTGGTCAGGTCGATCCACAGGCGCTGCCCCGCCTCCGACAGGAACGCGGGCCCGTCGAGCCGGTCGGCGGGCACGTGCCGGAACAGGCCCGCCGCGCCCGAGCCGACCAGGTTGAACGCCGACACCCCCATCGGCGTGAACGGCCCCATCACGCCCTGGACGACGTTGAGCGACAGGTGCACCCGCAGGCCGGGACCGGCCGGCTCGGGCAGCGGATAGAGCGTGGTGATCGGCCTGGCCTGGGTGAGCCAGAGCGTGCCGTCCTCGTCGATGGCCCATTCGGTGTCCTGGGGCGCGCCGTAGTGCTCCTCGACGCGCGCGCCGAGGGCGGCCAGGTCGAGCACCTGCGCGTCGGTCAGGCACAGCCCGCCGGGGGCGGTCTCGACGCGTTCGACGCCGCCGCCGGGCAGCGGCCGGACGGCCAGCCTCTTGTCTCCCGCGTGCCGTTCCAGCACCTCGCCGCCGAAGACGACGAAGCGGTCGGGGTTGACCGCGCCGGAGACGACCGCCTCCCCGAGGCCGGGGCTCGCGTCGAGGACGGTCCGGCGCCGCCTGCCGGTCACCGGGTCGGCGGTGAACATCACCCCGGCCACCCGCGCGTCCACCATCACCTGGACGACCACCGCGAGCCGGACGGCGGCGTGGTCGACGCCGTTGGACTCCCGGTAGGCCACGGCCCGGTCGGTCCACAGCGAGGCCCAGCAGCGGCGTACGGCGTCGAGCACCGCCTCGGCGCCCACCACGTTGAGAAAGGTGTCCTGCTGGCCGGCGAAGCTGGCGAACGGCAGGTCCTCCGCCGTGGCCGAGGAGCGCACCGCCACCGGGACGTCCGCGCCGAGCCGCGCGTAGGACGTCACGACCGCCTCGCGGACCGCGCCGGGCACCGGGGCCTGGAGCAGGTGCCGCCTGGCCCGCCCGGCGAGCCCGTCGCCCGGGGTGAGGTCGAGCCCGGCGGCGACCTGGCGGTAGGCGTCGGTGGTGAGGACCCAGCCAGTGGGGACGGGCAGGCCGGCCCGGGTCAGCTCGCCGAGGTTGGCGGCCTTTCCGCCCACGTCGGCGAGCATCGTGGCGTCGATCTCGGAGAAGTCACGTGTGGTCCTCATCAGGAAGGCACCCCTTCTCCAGAGTTTGCCACAAATTCATCAACTGTTGAACAGCGGTGTCCCGTCCAGTTCCCAGGCCGGGTCGAGCGGCACGCCGAGCAGGGCCAGGGCGGTCGGGCCGACGTCCACGAGGCGGGGCCCGGCGAGCGCACGGCCGCCCAGGTCCGCGCCCAGCCGGTTGGCGATCACGAACACCGTGCGCTCCTCCGGCGATGTGCCGCCGTGGCCGCCCTCGTCCACGTGGCCGTGGTCGGTGGTGACCAGGACGGTCCAGCTCTCCCCCGGACGGGCGCGGACGGCGTCCAGGAGGCGGCCGAGGTAGGCGTCCTGGGCGTGCAGGGCGGCGGCGTACTCGGGGCAGTGGGGGCCGAGGGCGTGGGCCACCTCGTCGGTGTCGCCGAGGTAGACGAAGGCGAGGTCGGGGCCGGCGTCGACGAGGTGGCGCTCGGCGGCGTCGGCGATCTGCCTGTCGGCGGCGGTCCAGGTGAGGGCGTAGCCGTCCAGGACCATGCGGTGGTCGATGGCGGGGCCGAACGCGTTGTGCTCGCCCAGGGCGGCCCAGGAGAGGAAGGCGGCGGTGGTGAGGTCGGGACGGGCATCCTTCGCACGACTCAAAAAGTCCGGAAATTTCGTGAACTGGGGGCTGGTGAAGCTGTTGTCCACGACGCCGTGTTTGTCGGGCCAGGTGCCCGTGGCGATGGACGACCAGCCGGGGCCCGAGTCCGTCCGCGACCTGATCACGCGGCCCGTCGCGGGCGGCTCCGGCGCCTTGGGCACGACCTCGCCGGGCGACTCCGTCCTGGGGGCCGCCGCCTCGCCGTACGGGAGCCGGCTGGTGCCGTACGCGCCGGAGGCCATCAAGGACGACAGGACCGGCGGGGCGAGGGCGACGAGCCGGTCGAAGCGCAGGCCGTCCATGCCGACCACGAGGACTTTGTTCTTGTTAAGGGGCATTCCCCTATCTAAGCGGTGAACCGCCGCACCCAGGTGGCCGCGCCCGGCAGGATCTCCTCGACCGGCGTCACCTGCGGGTACCAGGTGCGCTCCCACTCCAGCGAGACCCACCCGGCGTACCCGGCCGCGCGCAGCAGCTCGCCGGCCTCGTCCAGCGGGACCGAGCCCGTCCCCATCGGGACCGGGGTGGTGTCCTCGGCCGAGACGGCGTCCTTGACCTGGACGTAGGCGAGCGAGGGGCCGAGCGCGGCGAGCGTGGCGGCCGGGGGCTCGCCGTTCCGCCAGGGGTGCAGCAGGTCCCACAGCGCGCCGGTGGACTCCGGGCAGCCCGCCTCGGCCAGCAGCCCGGCCACGGCCGCGCCGGTGGGCATCTTGTCGTGCGTCTCGACCAGGACGCGTACGCCGAGGGCGGCGGCCGTACCGGCGACGGACCTCAGCCTGCGGGCGCCGACCGCCGGATCGTCGCCGCGCGGGAACACCCGCACGCCCGGCGCGCCCAGGTCGGCGGCGAGCCGCAGGTCGGCGAGAAGCGCCTCGGCGACCGGCTCGTCCGGACCCGGCTCACAGATGCCGACATATCCGGCCAGGGCGGCGATCTCCAGCCCCGCCCGCCCCACCCGCTCCCGCACCTCGCGCCGCTCCCGTGCGGTGAGCCCGGCATGGACGCCGGTGTCCGGATGCAGCCGAAGCTCAAGCCCCTGACAGCCGTGCGCGGCGGCGATCTCGACCGCCCGCTCCAGCCCCTCCCCCGGCATCCCCAGGGTGCTGACCGCCAGCCTCACGCGATCCTCCTGACGCTCTCCCGCAGCACGACCTCGCCCGTGACGTGCTCCACCACGGGCGCGGCGGTGGCGTCCTCGCCGCGGAGCGCGAGCTCCAGGGCCCGCGCCCCCATGTCCTTCAGCGGCAGCCGCACGGTCGTCAGCGCGGGCACATGATCACGCAGCGTGACGATGTCGTCGAACCCGGCCACCGAGACGTCCTCCGGCACCCGGATCCCGCGCTCCCGGCAGGCGGCCAGCGCCCCCACGGCCATCACGTCGTTGACCGCGAACACGCAGGTGGCGTCGCCGATCTCGGTCGCGGCCCGGTAGCCGCCGTCGCGGTCGAACGCCCCGTGGACCACGACGGGCCCGGGCAGCCCCAGCTCCCGCAGCGCCTCGGCGAACCCCTCGCACCGGTCGGCGGCGGTCACCAGGTGTGGCGGCCCGGCCAGCACGGCGAAGCGGGTGTGGCCGAGCCCGGCCAGCGCGCGGGCCAGGGCCGCGGCCCCGGCCCGGTTGGCGGGCGCGACGGTGTCCACGCCGAGCAGGTCCTGCCCCACGCACGCGGCCCGCCCGCCGCCCTCCCGGTACCGGGCCAGCTCCTCGCGCAGCCGCCCGGTCACGACGGGGTCGGCGACCCGCGAGCCGGCCAGCAGGACGGCGCGCACGCGCTGGGCGTTCATGGTGGCGACGTAGGCGATCTCCTGCTCGGGGTCGCGGTGGGTGGTGCCCACCATGACCAGCAGGCCCTCGGTGGCGGCGGCCCGCATCGCGCCGTCTGCCAGCGCCGCGAAGTAGGGGTCGGTCAGGTCGTGGACGACGATGCCGATGACGTTGCTCGCCCCCCGGGCCAGCGTCTGGGCGGCGATGTTCGCGCGGTAGCCGAGCTCGTCGGCGGCCCGCTCGACGCGGGCCCGCAGGGTCGCGCCCACCTGGCGGGTGCTGCCGTTGAGCACCCGCGAGGCGGTGGCGAGGGAGACGCCCGCCTGTTTGGCGACGTCCTCAAGCGTGACCACGAGACCTCCCGGAAAGCGGTTTCCAAGTCTGCCGGACGACGACCTGGCTCCGCATCCTCGCACGCCCGGCCCCGGCGGCGACAGAACCCGCGCGCCGTGCTCAGACGGGCGGGGCCGGGCGCCTCACGCCCAGGGGAACAGGATGTCGAACAGGCCCTTCTTCTCGCTCGGCGCGGGCGCTGGCTGCTCCTGCTGGGTGGGGGGCGGCGCCTGCGTGGGGGCGCTGGTCTCCTGCCGCTCCGGCTTCTTGGTGGCGGGCGCCTCGGCCGCGTCCTCGGGGGCGCCGTCGGAGGTCTCGTTCATGCCGCCGCGCGTGCCGTGGGTGACCTCGTCGTCGGGCGTGGCCGTCGGGCGGCTCTCGCGGGCGGGGGTGGTGGGCCGCGCCGAGGGTTCGCGGGTGGGACGGGGGCGGCGGGCCACGGGGGTGGGGGTTACGGTCTCGGACACGGTCGGCTCGGCGGTGTCCGTAACCTCGGGCTCGGGGGTGGCCGCCTCGGTCTCCTCCGGGAGCGCGGTCTGCGGCGGGGCACTGACCTCGCTCGCGCCCGCGCAGCGGGCGACCTCACAGGGGTCGTCGGAGGAGGTGCCGGTGAGCAGCCAGCCCGCCCCGGCACCGACCAGCACCACCGCGACGGCCGCCAGCACCAGCACCCTGGTACGCCGGCGCACCTCCCGCTCGCCACGGCGTTCGTCGGTGTCGTCGGTCCAGCCCGAGCCGAGGAAGCCGCGCTTCGTCCCGCCCGCGTCGTCGTCGCGCTCGGGCTTGAAGCCCTGGTCCAGCGGCAGGTAGGGCAGGTCGTCGTCGGTGGCGTGGTCGCCGGTGGCGGCGTCGGGCGCGTCCGCCCCGAGGACGGCGTGCGGCCCGCTCGCGCCCTCGTACGGCCCGATCAGCGTCTCGTGCGGCCCGCTCAGGGCCTCATGGGGACCGCTCAGAACCTCGTGGGGACCGCTCAGAACCTCGTGGGGACCGCTCGCCCCCCCGCCCACGACGTCGTGCGCGCCGCTGGGGCCGTCCAGCACGTCGTGCGCGCCGCTGGGGCCGTCCAGCACGTCGTGCGCGCCGCTGGGGCCGTCCAGCACGTCGTGCGGCGCGGCGGCCGAGGTCACCGGGGGTTCGACGGGCTGCGCGGCCTGGCCGGGCGTGAGGATGTAGGTCTCGTTGCCGGAGACCTGGATGGCGGGCTGCTCGTCGGTGTCCTCGGTGCTCCACCGGGGGGACAGCACATCTCCGGTCATCTCCGGATTTAACGACTTACTACCCTGCCCATCCTCGTACGGCCTGTCGTTCTCGTCGCGCGCCACGATGGACCCTCTCTAGCTCTGAATACGGACCGCGACCTTTCTTAACAGACTTGTCCGGAAATTTCACTTGTTTCCCTAAAGTTACTCTCCGTCACATTCGCCCCAGCCAGCGATTCAGCGCCGCCTCCAGCGAATGGCCCCGCGCCCCCGACGTCCAGGCCGTATACCCGTCGGGCCGCACGAGCAGCGCCTCGGCGTCGTGCTCCGCGCTCCCCCGTACGACCTCCAGCCGGTCCGCCCAAGGGGCGGCCGCCGCCACCAGGTCGTCGCGCCCGGCGAGGTCCAGCAGCAGCGCCCGGCCGCCGCGCAGCAGCTCCGCGCCTGATCTCCGCCCCCAGGGCCGCCGCGCGGCGCGCGAACACCTGCTCGGCCCACGCCTGCGGGCTGCCCACGATGCTCGGCCCGCCGTCCGACACCGCCCCGAGGTCGAGCCCGAACATGCCGGAGAAGTGGAAGCGCACGCTCCCGTACGTGGTACGACCCACCGCCTCCAGCAGCCCGCGCCGGTCGAGGCTCTGGGCCGCGCCCGCGTGCAGCGTCCCGGCCTTGGACTGGCCGCTCGGCACGGGGAGCCGTTCGAGCACCAGCGGCCGCACCCCCTGAAGGCCCAGCTCGGCGGCGAGCAACATGCCCACGGGCCCGCCACCCACCACGACGACATCGAACACCGCACCCTCCCCGTGACCAGATGAGTACGCAATCCTCGTACATACGAACAATGCCCGTCAAATCATCGTTCGCGTTGTCCGTACAATGGCCGCATGCTGCACCCGTCGCGTGACCAGATCCAGTTGGTGGAGGTCCTCGCCGCGCTCGGCCATCCCGTACGCGCCAAGATCGTGCGCGCGCTGGCCTCGGGGGACGAGCTGTTCTGCGGCGAGGTCGTGGCCGACGTGCCGAAGTCGACGCTGACCGCCCACTGGCGGGTGCTGCGCGAGGCCGGCGTCATCCGCCAGCGCCCGGAGGGCCGCAAGCTGTTCATCCGGCTGCGCCGCGACGACCTCGACGCCCGCTTCCCCGGCCTGGTCGGCCTGCTCCTGTCCGAAGACCTTTAGGCCGCCGCCCTCACAGGCAGGGGTTCGTGGTGGAGTCGACCACCTTGTCCTTGAGCGAGCCCGGGATCGCCGACACCACGCGCACGCCCGGCCAGTCGGCCCCGATGACGAGCTGCACGATCGGCCCGTCGGGCAGCGGGGTGACCTTGGTCGCGTACGGCTTGGGGTTCACCGGGGCGACCTTGCCCGCCACCGGCGTGCGCTTGTCCTTCGACAGCCGGGCGGCCACCGCGTCCCCGTAGGCGATCCCGTTGTCGGCGTCCTTCCTCGCGTACCGGATCGACGTGGTGGCCACCGGCGCGGCGTTGCCGACCTGGACGACGGCGAAACCCTGGTCGGCCAGCTCGTCGGCCACCTGACCGGCCTTGCCCACCTCGGTCGTGCCGTTGAGCACCTGGACGCGCACCCGCTCGTTCTCGACCTTGGGCTTGGCGGCGGTCGAGGGCGCGCTCACCTCGACGTCGGAGCGCACGGCCTCGAAGAAGTTCCGGGCGTCCGGCTGCTTGAGCTGAACCCGGTTCTTGTCGGCCGGGTACGCCTCCACGGGCACGGTGATGCCCTTGAGCTCCTTGGCGGTCAGCCCCTTGACGCTGCCCGCGATCTCCAGCATCCGCGGCAGTGTGAGCTTGTCGTCCAGGGTGACGGCCTTGACCCCGGCCCTGAGGAACGCGTTGGCCTTGACGGGGTCGGTGAGCAGCCCGCCGTCGGTGATCTTGTCCAGCACCTTGGTGAGGAAGACCTGCTGGCGCTGGATCCGGCCGAGGTCGCTGCCGTCGCCGAGGGCGTAGCGGGTGCGCACGTACCCGAGGGCCTGCTCGCCGGAGACCACGTGCTTGCCCGCGCTGAGCTGGAGCTTGGCCTTGGGGTCGTTGACCGCCTTGGGCAGGCAGATCTCGATGCCGCCGATGGCGTCGACGATGCCCTTGAAGCCGGTGAAGTCCACCTTCACGATGTGGTTGATCTTGATGTTGGTGAGCGATTCGAGCGTCCGGACCGTGCAGTCGATGCCGCCGTCGTTGAAGGCGGAGTTGATCTGGCGCAGTCCGCCGGCCAGCGTCGCGCCGCTGTGGCTCTGGCACTGCGGGATCATGACCATGGTGTCCCGGGGGAAGCTGATCATGGTGGCCTTGTCCCGGTCCGGAGAGATGTGCAGCATCATGATCGTGTCGGTGCGCTCGCCGAGGCCCTGCGACTTCGCGCCGTACTTCTTGTTGTCGCCCTCACGCGAGTCCGAGCCGACGAGCAGCACGTTGAGCGCGCCGGTCTCGGGCGGCCGCGACGGCCCGGCGTTCACAGGAATGCGCGGGATCCCGTTGTCGAGGCTGAGGTAGTACGCGTACCCGCCCAGCGTGACCGCGACCAGCACGAACGTCAGCGCCATGCTCACCCACGCCAGCGGCGTGATCCGCCGCGCGCGCCCCGGAGGCCGGTCCAGGTGTCGGTGGGGGCGATGCTGCGGCCGTTCCGCCGCTCTCCGGCCCTCGCTCACGCGCCCCCCTCTACGCGCGCCCTCGACAGGACGCACCCCGCGCGCCCCTCGCAGAGCGCGGCCCCCTCTGGTGTGACGCGCAGCATACTGACATTCCGCCGTTTATACGGAATGTCGCAGATTTCACCCGATGACAGCCTCCAAGGGACGCGTCCGCCGAGGGTTCCAGCCGAACCACACGAATCCGGGGCGTCACTACGGTCCATGACGCCATCATGACGTCCATGCTTCTGACCGAGATGGCGCCCCCTCCAGGCGCCGAGGCGCTGGCCGGGCTGCGCGCCGCGGCCCGAACCGCCCGCCGGGCCGTCTTCGTCGCGCTCACCGGCTCGATCGCGCTGCTGGCCACGGCCCAGATACTCGCCGACCGGGCGCCGACCAGAGAGCAGACGTTACCGCTCGCCGTGCTGTCGCTGGCGGCGTACGCGATCGCGCTGCCCGTCCTGGTGGCCACCCAGCTCGTCTGGAGCGCGCGGGCGCGCGTGGTGCGCCGTCGCGAGCGCGAGCTGTTCGCCGTGCCGCCTTCGGCCCGGCGGCGTCCGCTGAGCCGGCTCGCCGTCGCGTGCGGCTGGGCGGTGCTGCTGCTGCTCGGCGGCACCTCTCCCGGCCAGTTCAGGGCGGCCGCCCTGTACGCCTTCGCCGACGCCCTGAGCTGGGCCGTCGAGGCCGCCCTGGTGATCGGCCTGGCCGCCGGGGTGTCGTTCCTCATCTGGTGGGCACGGGACGCCCTGGGGATAGTGGCGCGTGCCGGTCGTCCGGGAGGATCACCTGGCGATCCGTGGGATCCCGGCCGGGGCGCGCGTCCACGAGGGGGCGCGGCGCTCTGGACGGGCGCGGCCGTGGCGGTCGCCGCCCTGCTCGGAGCCCGCGCTCACCTCTGGGAGCCGCCCATGCCGATCATTTACGCGCTGCTGACCGCCGCCCTCGTCTGCGGAGTAGTTACCGACGAGTAGCATAGGCCGCGGAACCCCATCCAAGAACGAGGAGCGAATCCGTGCCTTCCTCTCGTGACGTCGTGTTCGTCGACGGCGTACGCACGCCCTTCGGCAGGTCAGGGCCGAAGGGACTGTACGCGGAGACCCGCGCCGACGACATGGTCGTCCGCGTCATCCGCGAGCTCGTCCGGCGCAACCCCGGTCTGCCTCCCGAGCGCGTGGACGAGGTGGCCATCGCCGCGACGACCCAGATCGGCGACCAGGGCCTGACCATCGGCCGTTCGGCGGCGGTGCTGGCCGGTCTGCCCAAGAGCGTGCCCGGCTACGCGATCGACCGCATGTGCGCGGGCGCCATGACCGCGGTCACCACGGTCGCGGGCGGCATCGCCTTCGGCGCGTACGACGTGGCCATCGCCGGCGGCGTCGAGCACATGGGCCGCCACCCCATGGGCGAGGGCGTGGACCCCAACCCGCGTTTCCTGTCGGAGAAGCTGGTCGACCCGAGCGCGCTGGTCATGGGCATGACCGCCGAGAACCTGCACGACCGCTACCCGTCGATCTCCAAGGAGCGCGCCGACGCCTACGCGGTGCTCTCGCAGGAGAAGGCGGCCAAGGCGTACGCCGACGGCAAGATCCAGCCCGACCTCGTCCCCACCGCGATCAGGACGGCCGAGAAGGGCTGGGGCCTGGCCGCCGAGGACGAGGCGCCGCGCCCCGGCACCACGATGGAGGCGCTGGGCGCGCTCAAGACGCCCTTCCGCCCGCACGGCAACGTCACCGCGGGCAACTCCTCCGGCATCAACGACGGCGCCACCGGCTGCATCATGGCCGCCCGTGACGTCGCCGGCGAGCTGGGCCTGACGCCGAAGATGCGCCTGGTCTCCTACGCGTTCGCGGGCGTGGACCCCGAGGTGATGGGCGTGGGCCCGATCCCGTCCACCGAGCGGGCGCTGCGCCTGGCCGGGCTGTCCATCGGCGACATCGGCCTGTTCGAGATCAACGAGGCGTTCGCCGTCCAGGTGCTGGCCTTCCTGGAGCACTTCGGCATCGCCGACGACGACCAGCGCGTCAACCCGTACGGCGGCGCGATCGCCTTCGGCCACCCGCTGGCCTCCTCGGGCGTACGGCTCATGACGCAGCTCGCCCGCCAGTTCGGCGAGCGGCCCGACGTGCGGTACGGCATCACCACCATGTGCGTCGGCATGGGCATGGGCGGCACTGTGATCTGGGAGAACCTGGCATGAGCGACATCGAGACCTGGCGCGCGCTGCTGAGCGGGCGCAACACCGACGAGGTCGTCACCAAGGCCCTGGTGCGCGACGTGCCGCTGCCCGGCGGGGCGGGCACGATGGCCCTGATCACGCTGGACAACGGCTTCGACCACACCAAGCCCAACACCTTCGGCCCGCACGGCCTGTTCGCGCTGGAGGAGGCCCTGTCGCAGATCGCCGCGCGCACCGACCTGGCCGCCGTGGGCGTCACGGGCAAGCCGTTCATCTTCGCCGTCGGCGCCGACCTCAAGGGCGCGGCGGCCGTGGCCTCGCGCGAGGAGGCCCAGGCCATCGGCGCGCTGGGCCACCACGTCTTCCGCAGGCTGGGCGAGCTGCCGATCCCGACGTTCGCGTTCGTGAACGGCGCGGCCATGGGCGGCGGCCTGGAGATCGCGCTGCACTGCGCGTACCGGACGATCTCCTCCGGCGTGCCCGCGGTGGCGCTGCCCGAGTGCTCCCTCGGCCTGGTGCCGGGCTGGGGCGGCACGCAGCTCCTCCCCCGCCTGATCGGCCCGGCGAACGCGATCAAGCTGATCATCGAGAACCCGCTGTCGCAGAACCGCATGATCAAGGGCGGCGACGCGTACAAGCTGGGCGTCGCGGACGCGATGTTCGAGCCGGCCGACTTCCTGGAGGAGTCGCTGCGCTGGGCCGCCCGCGTGGTCAAGGGCGAGGTCACCGTCGAGCGGCAGGAGCACGACGGCTGGGACAAGGCCGTCGCCGACGCGCGCTTCCTGGTGGACATGAAGCTGCGCGGCGCCTCCCCCGCCCCCTACCGGGCGCTCGACCTGATCGCGCTGGCCGCGACCGCCACGCGCGACGAGGGCTTCGCCGCCGAGACCGAGGCGCTGGCCGACCTGCTGACGGGCGACGAGCTGCGGGCCGGGCTCTACTCCTTCGACCTGGTCCAGCGCCGCGCCAAGCGGCCCGCGGGCGCGCCGGACAGGTCGCTGGCCCGCAAGGTCACCAAGGTCGGCGTCGTGGGCGCCGGGCTGATGGCCTCGCAGATGGCGCTGCTGTTCGCCCGCCGCCTGGAGGTCCCGGTCGTCCTGACCGACCTCGACCAGTCCCGCCTGGACAAGGGCGTCGGGTACGTCCACGCCGAGGTCGACAAGCTGCTGGGCAAGGGCCGCGTCTCGGGCGACCAGGCCAACCGGCTCAGGTCCCTGGTCACCGGCTCGCTGACCAAGGACGCCTTCGCCGACGCCGACTTCGTGATCGAGGCCGTCTTCGAGGACATGGCGGTCAAGAAGCAGGTGTTCGCCGAGGTCGAGGCCGTGGTCTCGGCCGAGTGCGTGCTCGCCACCAACACCTCCTCGCTCTCGCTCACCGAGATGGGCGCCGGGCTGGCCCACCCCGAGCGGCTGGTCGGGTTCCACTTCTTCAACCCCGTCGCCGTGATGCCGCTGCTGGAGATCATCAGGGGCGCCTCGACCGACGACGCCACGCTGGCCACGGCGTTCGCGGTCGGCAAGTCGCTGAAGAAGTCGTCCGTGCTGGTCAAGGACGCTCCGGCGTTCGTGGTCAACCGGCTGCTGACCTGCTTCATGGGCGAGGTCGTGGCCGCCGTGGACGAGGGCACGCCGCTGGAGGTCGCCGAGCATGCGCTCGACGGGCTCGGGCTGCCCATGACGCCGTTCGCGCTGCTGCAGCTCGTCGGCCCGGCCGTCGGCCTGCACGTGGCCGAGACGCTGCACGCGGCCTTCCCCGAGCGCTTCGGCGTCTCGGAGAACATGGCCAAGCTGGTCGCCTCGGGCAAGCCCGGCGTCTACCGTCCGGACTTCTCGCTCGACCCGGAGGCGGTGGCCCTGTTCGCCGGCGGCACGTCGCCGTCCACGGCCGTGCAGGTCCGCGAGCGCGTGCTCGGGGCGCTGGCCCGGGAGATCCGGATCATGCTGGACGAGGGCGTCGTCGCCGGGCCGCAGGACATCGACCTGTGCATGATCCTGGGCGCCGGCTGGCCGTTCCATCTGGGTGGCATCACGCCTTATCTGGACAGGTCGGGGATCGCCCAGCCTCGGTTCCTTCCGCCCGGTGTGGCTTCGCTGCCCGCGTGATTTTACGGAGGCCCGCCCGGCGGGTCTCCGTACGTCATGGCCGTCTTCGCCGTAGCGTACTGTGCCGTCCTACGAACGGAGAGTAACCATGATGCGAGCAGTCGGCACGATCGCTCTGTGCGGAGCCCTCGTGCTGGGCGCGTCGTCGCCCTCCCTGGCGGCGCCGCGTACCCCCAAGGTCGTCCTCAAGGTCACCGTCGCGGTGAAGAACGGTCCCACCAAGGGCGCCTGGCTCAACTGCAGCCCCGACGGCGGCACCCACCCCTCCGCCCACGCGGCCTGCCAGCTCCTGCGTAAGGTGAACGGCGACCCGGCCAAGATCAACGTCTCGCCGAAGGCGGCCGCGGCCTGCGGCAAGGAGGTGGAGCCGCGTGCCGTCATGATCCTCGGCAAGTGGTACGACAAGACCGTCAAGTGGGGCAAGGTCTACACCAACGCCTGCACGATGAAGGCGGGCCTCGGAACGCTCCTGGCGATCTGAGCGAGCAGGGGGGTGGGCGGCCGGCCCATCCCCCGCCGTCTCAGTCGCCGGCCACGGCGGCGCCCCGCCTGCTGTGACGGTAGCCGTAGGTGAAGTAGACGACCACGCCGATCACCATCCACACGACGAACCTGAGCCAGGTCTCCAGCGGCAGGTTGAGCATCAGGTAGAGGCAGGCCAGCACCGACAGGATCGGCAGCAGCGGCACCAGCGGCACCCGGAAGGCCCGCTCCAGGTCCGGCCGGGTGCGCCGGAGCACGATCACGCCGATCGAGACCACCATGAACGCGAACAGCGTGCCGATGTTCACCAGCTCGGCCAGCTCCCCGAACGACACGAACCCGGCCAGCGCCATGGTCACCAGGCCGATGAGGATGGTGAGCCTGGCGGGCGTGCCGAAGGTGGGGTGGACCACGGCCAGCCGGCGCGGCAGCAGTCCGTCGCGGCACATGGCGAACAACACCCGGGTCTGCCCGAGCAGCAGCACCAGCACCACGGTCGTCAGTCCGGCGATGGCGCCCACGCTGATGATCGTGGCCAGCCAGGGTTGGCCGACGGCGGTGAACGCGTCCGACAGCGGCGCGCTCGTGCTCAGCTGCCGGTACGGCTGCATGCCGACCACGACCAGCGAGACGGCGACGTAGAGGACCGTGCAGACGGCCAGCGAGCCGATGATCCCGCGCGGCACGTCGTGCTGCGGGCGCACGGTCTCCTCGGCGGCGGTGGCCACGATGTCGAAGCCGATGAAGGCGAAGAACACGATGGCCGCGGCCGAGAAGATGCCGATCACGCCGAACGCGACGGGCGAGACGCCGAACAGCACCTGGATCAGCGGCGCCTTCAGGCCCTCGACCCGCGGCGTGGTCACCGGCTCGGGGATGAACGGCGTGTAGTTGGCGGCCTTGACGAAGAACAGCCCGGCCACGATGACCAGCAGCACCACCGCGATCTTGGTGATCACCAGGATCAGGTTGACCCGCGAGGAGATCTTGATCCCGGCCACCAGGATCGCGGTGAGGATCAGCACGATGACCACCGCGGGCACGTTGACCACGGGATCGTCACCCGCGATGGACGGCGGCAGGTGGAGGCCGACCGAGTCGAGCATCGAGGCGAAGTAGCCCGACCAGCCGACCGCCACCACGGCCGCGGCCAGCGCCAGCTCCAGGATCAGGTCCCAGCCGATCACCCACGCGGGGAACTCGCCGAGGGTGGCGAAGGAGAAGGTGTAGGCGGACCCGGCCACGGGGATGGTGGAGGCGAACTCGGCGTAGCACAGCGCCGCCAGGCCGCACACGACGGCCGCCACGACGAACGAGACCGCGACCGCCGGCCCCGCCACCTCCTTGGCCACCTGGCCGGTCAGCACGAAGATCCCGGTGCCGACGATCACGCCGATGCCGAAGACCATCAGGTCCATGGCGGTCAGGCGCTTTCGCAGCTGGTGCTCGGGCGTTTCGGTGTCGCGGATCGACTGTTCGACGCTCTTCGTGCGAAAGATGTCCACGATCAGCGATCCTTCCCAGACCCTCCGTGATCATGCGCTCCCGCCGGGCCTCCCGGTGAAGCGCCTCGCCGGGGGTAGCGGACCCGCATCATGTTCGACGATCTGCTGGACACGCTGGCCAGGCAGGACGTGGCGGTGGTGTTGTCGCTCGTCCTGGTCTTCCTGACCCTGGACGCCTCGGTCGGGATCGGCCTGATCACGCCCGGCGACGGTCTGCTGCTCGTCGCGGGCGCCACGGCGGGCAGCGTGCCCGAGACGCTGGCGCTGATCGGCACCGGCGTGCTGGCCTGCCTCCTGGGCGCGACGGGCGGCCACTGGCTGGGCCGCCGGTACGGTCCCCGCCTGCGCCGGAGCAGGCTCGGCCGGCGCGTCGGCGAGGAACGCTGGACCCGCGCGGAGCAGATCCTGCGGCGCAGCGGCTGGGCGCTGGCGCTGGCCTACTTCCTGCCGATGGTGCACACGCTGACGCCGGCCGTGGCGGGCGCGGTGGGCATGCCCTACCGCCGGTTCATGCCGTGGGCGCTGCTGGGCAGCACGGCGTGGGTGAGCACGTACATCGTGCTGGGGGCGGTGGCCGGGCAGGTGGCGCGGCGGGACGCGGGCCTGCTGCTGCCCGTGGCGGGCGCGGCGGTGGTCGCCATGCTGGCGATCACCGCCGTGGTCCGCCGGGTGCTCAACGGCGGACGGGCTGCTCCACGCGAGAGGTCCGCCTGGCGACGGCCTCGGTGATCTGGCGCGCGAGGTCCTGGCCGGTCAGGCCGATGCGGCCGAGGATCGCGGCCCGCTTGGCGTGGTCGAGGAACTCCTGCGGGATGCCGAAGGTGCGCACCGGGACGTCGACGTCGGCGTCGCGGAGCAGGCGGGCCACGGCGTCGCCCACGCCGCCCACGCGGCCGTTGTCCTCGACCACGGCGACCAGCTTGTGGGCGCCGGCGGCCAGCGTCAGCGCCTCGTCGAGCGGCTTGACCCAGCGCGGGTCGACCACGGTGGCCGAGATGCCCTGCGCGTCGAGCAGGACGGCCGCCTCCATGCACACGTGCGCCATCGGGCCGACGCCCACCAGCAGCACGTCGGGCTCCCCCTCGGCGGCGCGCAGCAGATCCATCTCGCCCAGGCGGCCCACGGCCTCCAGGGGCTCGGCCACCGGGCCCTTGGGGAAGCGCAGCACGGTCGGCCCGTCGGAGACCTCCACGGCCTCGCGCAGCAGCTCGGTGACGCGGTCGCCGTCGCGCGGCACCGCGATCCGCAGGCCGGGCACGACCTGGAGGATCGACAGGTCCCACATGCCGTTGTGGCTGGCGCCGTCGTCGCCGGTGACGCCGGCCCGGTCGAGGACGACGGTGACCGGGAGCCGGTGCAGGGCGACGTCCATCAGGAGCTGGTCGAAGGCCCGGTTGAGGAACGTGGCGTAGACGGCCACGACCGGGTGCAGGCCGCCGAGCGCGAGACCGGCGGCGCTGGTCAGCGCGTGCTGCTCGGCGATGCCGACGTCGTAGATGCGGTCGGGGAAGGCGTCGGCGAAGGCGTTGAGGCCGGTGGGGTGGAGCATGGCCGCGGTGATGGCGACCAGGTCTTCACGCTCCTTGCCGAGCCTGACCAGCTCCTCGCTGAAGACGTTGGTCCAGATGCGGGGCTTGGGCTTCTCGGCGCCGGTGGCGCGGTCGAAGGCGCCGGGCGAGTGGAACTGGTCCTCGTCGTGGTTCTCGGCGGGGGTGTAGCCGCGGCCCTTCTGGGTGAGGGCGTGGACGATGACCGGGCCGCGGAAGGCGCGGGCCTTGCGCAGCGCCGCCTCCATGGCCTGCTCGTCGTGGCCGTCGATCGGGCCGACGTACTTCATGCCGAGGTCCTCGAACATGACCTGCGGGGCCAGGACGTCCTTGACGCCCTTCTTGAAGCCGTGGAGGGCGTCGTAGATGACCGGAACGTTCCCGAGCTTGTCCTTGACGTACTCGAGCATGTCCTCGTAGCGGCGGTTGACGCGCAGCGAGGACAGGTGGGAGGCCAGGCCGCCGATGGTCGGGGAGTAGGAGCGGCCGTTGTCGTTGACCACGATCACGACGGGCAGGTCTTTGATCGCGGCGATGTTGTTGAGCGCCTCCCAGGCCATGCCGCCGGTGAGCGCGCCGTCGCCGATCACCGCGACGACCGTGCGCTCGCGCTCGCCGCGCAGCTTGAACGCCTTGGCCAGGCCGTCGGCGTAGGACAGCGCGGTGGAGGCGTGGGAGTTCTCGACGAAGTCGTGCTCGGACTCGGCCTGGCTCGGGTAGCCGGACAGGCCGCCCTCCTGCTTGAGCGCCTCGAAGCCGGCCGCGCGGCCGGTGAGGAGCTTGTGCACGTACGCCTGGTGGCCGGTGTCCCAGATCACGGGGTCGTGCGGGGAGTCGAAGACGCGGTGGAGTGCGATGGTGAGCTCGACCACCCCCAGGTTCGGCCCCAGGTGGCCGCCGAACCTGGCGCAGGAGTCGACCAGCAGGTCACGGACCTCCCCCGCGAGCCGCGGCAGCTCCTCGACAGCGAGTCGTTTGACGTCGTGCGGTCCCTCAATCGAGCCCAGCAACCCGCTCACGGATGCGACTCCCCTCTGCCTCGTTCGCCGTCTGTTCCTTTTCGACGACGCAGAAGAGTCTAGTTCGCCGACGTCTCACTGACTCCATCGAGTCAAATCCACCCACTTATGTCCGATCTTGACCTAGTCTTTCCGGACATATGAACTCCCTCCCTAAAGGCAGGATCGCGGCTTTGGTCGCCGCTGCCCTCGCACTCGCCATGGCCGCCGCCTCCCTCGTGCTCGTGCTCTCCGACGTCGCCACGACCTCGGCCGAGCGTGCGCCGGTCAGCCAGGCCCAGAAACTCGCCTCCCCGCCCGCCGGCGCCGCGGCTCGCAGCGGCGGCGCGGCCGCGCCCGGCGGCCGGGCGCAGGCAACGGCGAACCCGCTCTACAGGACCGGCAGGCTCGTCGACGTGAACTGCGCGCCGGGCGCCCTGCCCGCGGGCAGCATGATCGCCTACCGCCGCTTCCTGACCCGCGTGACGAACTGCCTGAACAAGGCGTGGGCCACCCAGTTCCGCAAGGCCCGCATGCCGTTCAGCAAGCCGCGCCTGCGGATCATCACCAAGAAGGTGCGGACCCCCTGCGGCGCCTGGAACACCGGCGCGGACGGCGTCTACTGCTCCACCGACCGCACGATGTACCTGATGATCAGCCGTGACCAGCTCCGCAACCCGTTCCCGCTGGGCATCAGCCGCCTGATCGCCCACGAGTACGGCCACCACGTCCAGCAGGCCAGCGGCATCTGGAACTACTACTGGACGGCCAGGTCCACCGCGGGCAAGGCCGGGCGCCTCCAGCTCTCGCGCAAGTCCGAACTGCAGGCCGAGTGCTTCTCCGCCGTCTTCATGAGCACGATGAAGGGCACCGACCTGGTGAACCAGTCCGACTGGGACTACACGGTCCAGTGGTTCTACAAGAACGGCGCCAAGGGCTGGCCGCAGAACGACCACGGCAAGGGCCCGACGCAGGCGGCCTGGATGACCAGGGGCTTCAACCGGGGCGCGCCGGGCGCCTGCAACACGTGGGCGGCGGCTGCACGAAACGTCCAGTGACGTCGGGCGTTTCCGCTTTACCTGGAACCCCCTCTTTTGTAGTGTGCCTTCCCATGCGTACCCCCCGATTGGCGATCATTGCCGGTGCCCTGGCGAGCGTTTTCGTCGCCGGTACGGCCCACGCGGCCGCGGCCGCCCCGGCAAACAAGCCGGTCCTGACGAAGAACCCGATCTACAAGACCGGCCGGCTCGCGCTCAAGACGTGCGAGGAGCCGCCGGTCCAGTCCGGGACCGAGGACGAGGCGCGGGTCTACTTCGACGCGGTGCTCGGCTGCCTGAACCAGGCCTGGGCCCCGAAGCTCAAGCAGGCGGGCTTCGCCTTCAGCAAGCCGAAGTTCAGGGTGACCACCAAGCTGGGCACTCCGACGGGATGCGGCGGCTTCCCCGAGGGCGCGCAGGCCCTGTACTGCCCGGTCAACAAGACGATGACCCTCCTGCTCAGCCCGAACGTCGTCGAGGAGCCGTCGGACCCGGTGCTGATGCTGGTCGTGGCCCACGAGTACGGGCACCACGTCCAGAAACTCACCGGCATGCTCCGGCACAACAAGCGCGGCGAGTACGTCCTGGACAACCCGCGTGACCTGGAGCCGGTCCGCCGTACCGAGCTGCAGGCCGAGTGCTACGCCGGGGTCTTCATGGGCAGCGTCTGGGACTCCCTGGGCCGCAGCCAGCAGGAGTTCGACTCCCTGCTCAGGAGCTCGCACAGCCTGGACCTGAGCGCGATCGGCGTGAAGACGCGCTCGTCGGCCGACCAGACCCACGGCACGGACGCCAACGTCGCGTACTGGCTCAAGCGCGGCTTCACCGGCAAGACGGCGGGCTCCTGCAACACCTGGACCGCCTCCAAGGGCAAGGTCCGCTAGCCCGAACCCGCACAAACTCCTCTAAGATCCGCGATCGTGCGCATTCCCCTCATGGCGCTTGCCATGTGCATGATCGCGGATCTTCTGCTGCCGGCTCCGGCCGCCGCGGCGGGCAGGCCGGCGCGAGGGGGACTGTCGGCCGCGCCGGTCGTCGCGCGGGAACGCCTGTCGTGCAAGGTCCCCGCCATCAGGGCGGGCAGCGCCGCCTCGCTCAAGTCCTTCCACCGGGCCATGGCCGCATGCGCCGACCGCTTCTGGGCCGGCCGGTTCGCGGCCGCGGGCCTGACCTACACCCCGCCCGAGGTCACCGTCACCACGGGCGGCGACTCCGTCTGCGGCCGGATCACCGTCAACGGCGCGCAGTACTGCCCGGCGCAGCGCACGATCGTCATCCGCATCATGAAGCACGACCTGAACGACCCGTTCCGGATGAACGTCGCGCACTCCGTCGCGCACGAGTGGGGACACCACGTCCAGCAGCTCACCGGCGTGTTGGACGCGCAGAACGCCCTGTACTGGCCCGCCTCCACGGGAGCGCGCACCGTGCTCAGCCACCGGCTGGAGATGCAGGCCGAGTGCTTCGCCGGCGTCTTCTACAGCGCCGCGCTCACCTCGATCAGACCCGACGTCAGCTGGCGCGACTGGCTGGACGCCGTCCGCCGGGCGGACTACAGCAAGATCCACGGACGCCCGCGCAACCTGGCCTACTGGCAGAACCGCGGCTACCGCGAGGGCACCACCGCCGCCTGCGACACCTGGACGGCCGCGAAGGACCGGGTGCGCTAGGAGCTGACCCGGGCCAGCACCTCCAGCGGGTCGGCCAGCACGTGGGCGAAGGCCAGCTCGGCCGCCCCGACCAGGGTCACGTGGTCGCCGAGCGCCGAGGTGCGCAGCCGTACGTGCTCGCGCTGGGGGGCCATGGCGTGCAGCGCCAGCCGGGTGCGGACCTGCGCCGCCGAGCCGAGGTAGACCTCCCGCAGCATGCCCCCGAAGATGACCATCTCCGGGTTGAAGATGTTGACCAGGTTCGCCACGCCCAGCCCGAGCCAGTCGCCGACCCGGCTCAGCGCCTCCTGCGCGACGATGTCGCCCCGGTCGGCCGCGTCGACCACGGCCCGCACCGCGTCGCGGCCGTGCTGGCCGGGCCCGAAGCGGCCGGCCAGCTCCAGCAGCGCCCGCTCCCCCACCTCGGCCTCCAGGCAGCCGTGCGAGCCGCAGGAGCACTCGCGCCCGCCGGGGTTGACGACCATGTGGCCGACCTCGCCGCCGTAGCCGTCGAAGCCGCCGAGCAGGTGGCCGCCGGTGATGATGCCGCCGCCGATGCCCACGTCGCCGTGCAGGCAGATGAGGTCGCGCACGCCCACGCCGAGGCCGCGACTGTGCTCGGCCAGGGCCGCCAGGTTGGCGTCGTTGCCCACGCTGACCGGCAGCCCGAGCCCCAGCCTGCGGGCCAGCTCCTCGCCGAACGGCACGTCGTGGGCCATCAGGTTGGGCCCGAACGTCACCACCCCGTCGCCCTTGCGCACCCCGCCGGACACGGCGGCGGCGGCGCCGACGCACACGGTGTCGTCGCGCGTCTTGCGCCGCATCTGCCTGGCGAACCCCGACAGCACCCCGGCCAGCTCGTCGAGGACGAATGTGCCCCGGTCGCGGGTGGTCTCCCGGCGGTCGAGGATGACGCCGCCCAGCCCCACCCGGGCCGCCACCAGCCGGTCGGGGCCCACGTCGAACGCGAACACGTAGACGCGCGCCGACTCCGGCCGCACCACCAGCGAGGGCCGGCCGGCCCGGCCGGTCTCGCGCGGCAGTTCCTCCCGCACCAGGCCGGCGGCGGTGAGGTCGGAGGTCAGCGCCATGATGGTGCTGCGGTTGAGCCCCATCTTCGAGGTCAGCTCGGCGCGCGAGATCGGCCCGCCCAGATGGACATGGCGAAGCAGCGCGCCGAGATTGTGGCGCCTGATGTCCTCCTGGGACGGTCCGGCACGCATCGTCTGGGGTTCCTTCAGGGGCTGCGGGTCGCTGATCACCTTAGACCAGCAGCAGCCGCCCGCTTGCGCGCCAGGGCGTCGACGCCCGCGGCGAGCAGCAGGACGCACCCCGTGACCAGGTACTTCACGCTCGCACCGTAGCCCATCAGGCCCATGCCGTTCTCGATCACGGCCACCACGGCGCCGCCGAGCACCGCGTCGAGCACCCGTCCCTTGCCGCCGAACAGGCTGGTGCCGCCGATGACCGCCGCGCCGACCGCGTACAGCAGCACCGAGCTGCCGCCCGTGTTCGGGTCGACCGAGCTGGCCCTGGAGGCGGCCACGATCCCGCCGACCGCGGCCATCGACGAGCAGATCACGAACGCCGCGATCTTGATGCGGTCGACCGGGATGCCGGCCCGGCGCGCGGCCTCGGTGTTGCCGCCGACCGCGTACAGGTGCCGGCCGAACGCGGTGCGCCGCAGCACGAGCGTCCACACGACCAGCAGCACGACGATCACCGGCACCACGATCGGCACGCCGGTGAGCGAGACCAGCGCGGGGTTGCGGCTGCGCTCCAGGTTGAGCACGTAGACCGCGAGCCCGCCGAACAGCGCCAGGGCGCCCACGCGGGCCGCGATCAGCGACAGTGGGTCGGCGACCAGGCCGCGCGCGGACCGGTTCCTGGCCCGCAGGAGCTGGACGGCCGCGAAGGCCACCACGCACACCGCGTACAGGATCCAGCCGAGCAGCGGCGGCAGGTTCTTGTTGGCGACGGCGACGATCACGCTGTCCCGGACCGAGATGTTCGTGCCCTCGTTGACCAACACCAGGACCAGGCCCTGGAAGGCCAGGAAGGCGGCCAGCGTGACCACGAAAGACGGTATGCCGACCTTGGCCACCAGCGTGCCGAGCACGACGCCGATGAGCACGCCGGTGGCGATGGCGGCCAGTACGCAGACGTACCAGGGCAGGCCGAAGGTGGCGAGCGTGACGGCGAGCACCGCCGCGCAGACGCCGCTGGCGAAGCCGGCGGACAGGTCGATCTCGCCCAGCAGCAGGACGAACACCAGGCCCATGGCGATGAGCGTGACGTTCGCGCCCTGGGTGAACAGGTTGGCGAAGTTGATCGAGGTGACGAAGGCGGGCCGGGCCAGGGCGAAGACCGTGCAGAGGACGATCAGGCCGAGCACGGCGGGCAGCGCGCCCATGTCGCCGCCGCGGACGCGCTCCCAGTACGCGCGCACGCTGTGGGCGATCGACGGGGACTGCGTGGCGACGACGATGGCCTCGCCCGGAAGTTCCTTGACCTTGCTCATGGGGTGACCCCGTTCTTGAGGCCGAGTTCGCCGCTGCGACCGGAGGTGATCAGTTCGACGACCTGCGCGTGCGTCAGGTCGGCGGTCTTGACCTGGGCGGCCATCCTGCCGAGGTAGAGCGCCGCGATCCGGTCGGAGACGGCGAACACGTCGTTCATGTTGTGCGAGATGAGGACGACCGCCAGGCCCGTGTCGGCCAGCCTGCGCACGAGTTCGAGCACCTGCGCCGTCTGGGCCACGCCGAGGGCCGCGGTGGGCTCGTCGAGGATGACGACCTTGCTGTTCCACAGCACGGCCTTGGCGATCGCGACGGTCTGGCGCTGGCCGCCGGACAGGCTGGAGACCTGCTGCCTGATGGACTTCACCGTACGCACGGACAGGCTGCTGAGGGTCTTCTCGGCCAGCTCCTCCATGCTGTCCTCGTCGAGCAGGAAGCCGTTCTTGCGTTCCCTGCCGAGGAACATGTTCTGGACGATGTCGAGGTTGTCGCAGAGCGCCAGGTCCTGGTAGACGATCTCGATGCCGAGCTCGCCCGCGTCCCGGGGGGTGTGGACGGTGACCTGGCGGCCGTCGAAGAGGATCTGGCCCGAATCGATGGGGTAGATGCCGCCGATGCACTTGACCAGCGTCGACTTGCCGGCGCCGTTGTCGCCGACGAGCGCCGTGACCTCGCCGGGGTAGGCGGAGAACTCGACCTCGTGCAGCACCTTCACCGGACCGAAGCTCTTGTCGATCCCGCGCACTTCGAGGAGGGGGGTCATGGGGCTCCCTAAAGAGGGGCGCGGCCTCGCGCCGATGGCCTTCGGCCGCGCCCTTCCACGCTATTGAATTCCGGCCTCAGTGCACTTCTTGGCGAAGTCGGCGGTGCAGAGCTCCTCCTTGGTGACGTAACCGTCGGCCACGACGTCCTTGACGTTGTCGAAGGTGATGGCCTGCGGGTCCAGCAGCTCGGAGGGCACGTCCTGGCTGGTCTCGGGGTCCTTGACGCTGGCGCTCGCCGTGGGCTTCTCGCCCTTGGCCAGCGCGACTGCGAGCTTGGCCCCGGCGTCGGCCTCCTTCTTGACCGCCTTGTAGACCGTCATGCACTGGTCGCCCACCAGGATGTTCTGCAGGCCCTGGACCGTGGCGTCCTGCCCGGTGACCGGCACCTTGCCGTTGAGGTTCTGCTTCTTCAGCACGGTGATGGCGGCGTTGCCGAGGCCGTCGTTGGCGGCCAGCACGCCGGCGATCTTCGGCTGCTGGGTGAGCATCTGCTCGAAGATCGTCCCGGCCTGGGCGTTGTCCCAGTCGGGCACGGCCTGGTCGGGGCCCTTGACGTACTCGCCGGAGTCGAACTTGGGCTTGAGCACGCCGTCGTAGCCGCTCTTGAACAGGGTCGCGTTGTTGTCGGTCGGCGAGCCGTTCAGGTAGGCGACGATGGGCTTGTCGGCCTTCTTGTCGGCCAGGCACTTGCTCAGGCCCTCGCCCTGGAGCGTGCCGACCTTGGTGTTGTCGAAGCTGACGTAGTAGGCGGCGCCGCCGCCCAGGGTCAGGCGGTCGTAGTCGATGGTGGCCACGCCCTGCGACTTGGCCTTCTCGATCACGGCCTTGCCGCTGCCGCTGTCCAGGTTGACGATCATCAGGACGGTGGCCCCGTTGGTGATCATCTGGTCGGCGATGGTCTGGAACGCCGTCTTGTCATTCTGGGCGTTCTGGATGTCGTACTGGACGCCGGCGGCCTTGAACGCCTCTTCCAGGTACTTGCGGTCCGCCGTCTCCCAGCGCGCCGACGACTTGCTGTCCGGAAGGATGACGCCGATCTTGCCGGCCTTCGCGGACTGCGCCGCCGTGGCGGAGGAGGTGGAGGTGGTACCGGTCTGACCGCTTTCGCCCCCGCAGGCGGTGAGACCGAGGGCGAGCGTCGCCGCCGCGGCGGTCAGGCTGAGGATCCCCTTGCGCATGATGCAGGGTCCTTTCTTCCGGAGGGGCCCGGATGAATGTTGTTTGCGGCAACGTATTCCGCCACGGCCTGCTTTGGAAGACCCTTCCGTAGCGGAGTTTGTTGTTTCCGGTAACAATCCAGAAACGTGGGGGCGCGGAATGGTAACTGAGAGTAACTATTTGGTTACTGTGCGTGACGGATGAGGCGCGTGAGGATGGTGAGGCCCTCGAAACGAAAGGAACCCCGCCATGCGCCACCGTGCCCGCCTCGCCGCCCTGACCGTGGTCCTCGCCTCCGCGACCGCCGCGCTTCTCGCGCCCCTGCCCGCCCAGGCCGCGACCGGCCAGGTCGTCGTCTTCCAGGTCGAGCCCCTCCCCCTGGAGATCTACAACGACCCCGGCGGCTGCACGAAGTTGCCCGTCGCCGCGCACGTGCTCAACAACCAGACCGATCAGGTCGTCCGCATCTACGGCGACCCGTTCTGTTTCGGGTCGTCCGTCGCGGTCCAGCCGGGCTACGGCAGCCATGTCCCGGCGGGGTCGGGAAGCTTCTCCGTCGCGTAGACGAGCGCCGATCGGCCCCCGCACCCCCGCACCCCCGCGGGTCGGCGGGACCGTCGCGGTCGCCGACGTCACGGGCGTGGTCGGGACGACGGCCCGTTGACCTGTCGGGCCCGGTCGCTAGACTGCGCGCCCATGACCGATTTCGACGAGCACGGGCGCCCCGAGCCGCCCCTCATGGGCGACGAGGCCGAGACCCTCCTGGGCTTCCTCGACTTCCTGCGGGCCACCCTGGAGTGGAAGTGCTCCGGCCTCGACGCGGCGGGCCTCGGCGCCACCACCGCCGCGTCCTCGCTGACGCTCGGCGGCATGCTCAAGCACCTGGCCTACGTCGAGGACCACTGGTTCTCCCGCCGGCTGCACGGGAACGCCCCGCACGCCCCCTGGGACACCGTCGACTGGACGGCCGATCCCGACTGGGACTGGCACTCCGCCGCCGACGACTCCCCCGGCGAGCTGCGCGCGCTCTGGCGGGACGCGGTGGCCCGCTCCCGCGCCCTGACCGCCGAGGCGCTGGCCGCGGGCGGGCTCGACCAGCCCGCCCAGCGTCCCTGGCGGGACGGCCGCCGCCCGCACCTGCGCTGGATCCTCGTCCACATGATCGAGGAGTACGCCCGGCACAACGGCCACGCCGACCTCATCCGCGAGTCCGTCGACGGGCAGACCGGCGAGTAGCCCGGCGGGTCAGGCCAGCAGGCTCTGCGTGATCAGGGCCAGCGCGGACACCGTGGCCACGACCAGGACGGCCGTGCGTACCTTGCCGCCGTCCAGGTAGCGCCGCAGCGGCCCGGAGGCCAGGAAGCCCAGGATCATCGGCACGATCAGGGTCGCGCCCGTGGCCAGCGCGCGGGCGGGCAGATGGCCGACGAACGCCAGGATGGCGATCGACTGCGCGGCACTCAGGAAGAAGAACATCGCCAGGGTGGCCCGGATCTGCGGCCCCCTGGCGCTCTGGTACACCAGCGCCAGGGGCGGGCCGCCGATGCCCGTGGCGGTGCCGGTGATCCCCGACAGGAAGCCCGCGCCGGTGATCGTCGCGCCGTTGCGGGCGATGCTGACCGTACGGGCGGTGAGCCCGACCGCCAGCAGCACCATCACGCCGACCAGCACGCCGAGTGCCTGGACGGAGACGTACACGACGATGACGGCGCCGACGGCGCTGCCGGGAACCCGGCCGAGCAGCGCGAATCCCAGCCCCCGCCAGTCCACCCGCCGCCACTCGACGGCCAGCGTGAACAGCGGCAGGGTCATGTTGACCACCTGGATCGCGCCCGGCATCAGGCTCGGGTCGAGCATCGTCAGCACGGGCGCCGCCACCAGCCCCAGCCCGAACCCCACGCTCCCCTGCACGACCGCCCCGACAAAAACCGCCATACTTCCGACAATCAGCACCAATGCCGCATCACTCACGCAGAAAAGTCAACCACCTTCCCCCTCAGGTGCGGGGCTGGGTGGTTTGTGGGGGTTGAAGGCTTATGCTGCTCACCGTGCACTCCCCCGCCCCGCGCGCTCTCACCACCCTCGCCGCCCGGACGATCCTGACCGTCCTGACAGTCCTGTCGGCCGGGACGACGGTCCTCCAGGCGGGGCCCGCGCAGGCCGCGACGCCCGGGCTCGGCCGGTCGGCGTGCCCGGAGACGGCGATGAGCTCCGGCGGGATCCCCAGGAGCCGCGAATACCTCACAGCGGTCGTGAAATGCCTGGACAAGTCCTGGGCCGCGTACCTCAGGCACACCGGCCGGACGTTCCGCAAGCCCGTCGTCCGCTACTACGACGAGCCGGTGCGCGAGGTGTGCGGGTTCGCCTGGCCCGAGCACGCGGCGGCCTTCTACTGCATCGGCCGCGACACCCTCGTCTTCCCCCTGACCGGCGCCTGGATCGAAGGCCGCACCGACCTCTACCCGTTCAAGGTCGCCGCCCACGAGTACGGCCATCATGTGCAGAGCCTCCTCGGCGTGCGCAAGGGCGCGCAGAGCCGGCGCTACGAGCTCCAGGCCGACTGCCTGGCGGGCGCGTTCCTGGGCAGCGTGTGGCCGTCCCTGAGCCGCACCCGGCAGGACTGGACGGCGCTGCTCGACGCCACCAGGGCCGCCGGAGACGAGGACGAGGAGCACAGCCACGGCATCGGCGCCAACCGCGTCCGCTGGCTGGAGCGGGGTTACCGGGCCGTCTCGCCGGCGGCCTGCGACACCTGGTCGGCCCCCGCCTCGCAGGTCTCCTGACAGTCGAGGCGGCCCTGCATGCCGTCGAGGATGAGCGCGAGCCCACCCTCGAAGGACCGCTCCCCCTGGGGGTCGCCCACCTCCGTCAGCCCGGCCGTCAGCCGGGGGTGGGCCCGTCGGAAGGCGGCCATGTCCGGCCTGGCCCCGTCGGCGTCCGGCCGCATCCGGTCGGCCTGCTCCTCCAGCACGAACCCGGCGACGTACACGCTCATCGCGAACAGCCCGCGCACCGCGTCGGCCACCGCGAACCCGGCCGACTCCAGCGCCACCACCGACCGCTCCACCACCTCGAACAGCACCGGTGAGGGCCGGGTGCCGGCCACCAGCCGGGCGCCGTCGCGGTGGGAGTTGAGCATCGCCCGGTCGCGGTGGGCATGATCCCTCACCCACTCCCGCCAGGCGGCGGGCTCGGTGAGAGCGGGGCGGTTCATGTGGGCGGCGGTCATCGCCTCGGCCATCGCGTCGAGGAGCTCCTGCTTGTTCCTGAAGTGCCAGTAGAGCGCGGGCGCCTGGACGCCGAGCTCGGCCGCGAGCCGCCGCAGCGTGAGCCCGTCGAGCCCGGTCTCCTGGAGCAGCCGCAGCGCGGCGGCCACGATGGTGCCCTTCTCAAGTGCCACGGTTGACAGCTTAACAACGTTCAATGCGTCCTTAACGCTGTTAGATTCAACGCCGTCAAGGAGCCTCGCGATGATCTACGCGGAGGGTTTGCGAAAGCGGTACGCGGCCAAGGAGGCGCTCAGGGGCATCGACCTCGACGTCCCGGCCGGCACGGTCTGCGGGCTGCTCGGCCCCAACGGGGCGGGCAAGCCGACTGTCAAGGTATGACCCCTAAATGCCGCAGTGCGGAGCCGCAGACTGTAGGGCTTTGACGAATCGTTGCGGTGGTGCTGAACGCGTGGGGCAAGATCACAAAAGGGAGGGCATTACGCTGGTCAGCGAACGGGAGGGGCTGGGCCCCTCCCCGCGTTGTGCGCCCCTCCGCCCCCCTTTTGTGATCTTGGAGGGGCCCCGCGTGTTCGGCTCCGAAACGATTCGGTAAGGCCCTGACCGCTACAGCGCCTCGTGGCCCTACGGCGGGTCCAGCGGGCCAGAGGCACGCAGTACGATGCTCGGCCCGAGGGGGTTCCCAAAAGCTCTTGGTGGATCGCGCAGCAGGTCCGGCGTTGACCGCGCCCTCAGTCGTGGGATGCCGGGAGTGGCCCGACGATCTCATCGAAAGCGCCGCTGCCGAGACCATGCCGGAACGCCAGGATCTCGGAATCCGTGAAGGACAGGATCGGGCCGGCTGGGTCCTTGGAGTCACGAACCTCGATCATCCCGTTGTGTCTTCTCAGCTCGACGCAGTTGCCGTTGCCGCCACTGAACGGACTCTTCTTCCAATCGGTGTCCACGATCTCCATCCGCGACCCTTCCATACCCGCGTCACGCGAGGCGTTCCACTACTTCCATCAGCATAGATGCTGAATCGTTCGGACTCAGCGCACCGGCTTCGAGGTAGTCGAACACCGACTCGTAGGGGTGCACCTCCGGCGCTTCCTCCAGATAGACGGCGCTGAGGCACCTGGCCGTTGCTCGGCCCTGACGGCCGCGGGCGCAGCGTGGCCGACCTGTCGATGCACCTGCTGTCGCTGGCCGCCATGGTCGCGGCGGCCGTGCTGCTGGCCGGATGGCGTACGCACGGCTCCCCGGGCGAGACGGCGGCGGCGTTCGGGCTGCTGGCGCTGTTCGGCCTGGCGATGATCTGGGTGGGCACCTACATCGGCCTGTACGTGCGCAGCGGCGCGCAGGCCGACGCCGCCACGTTCGGCTGGCTGTTCCCGATGACGTTCCTGGCCAACACGTTCGTGCCCACCGAGGGCCTGCCCGCCTGGCTGCGGCCGGTGGCCGACTGGAACCCGATGAGCGCGACCGTGGCCGCCGCCCGCCTCCTGTTCGGCAACCCCACCTCGGCGGGCTCGGTCTGGCCGCTGCGGCATCCGGTCGCGGCGAGCCTGCTCTGGTCGGTGGCGCTCATCGCCGTGTTCGCCCCGCTGGCGACCCACCGGTACCGCACGTCCAGCCGGTGACAGGGAGAGCCGGTGAACAGCGGAGCCGGTGAACAGCGGAGAGCCGCCCGGCGGAGGGTGTTCCGCCGGGCGGCTCTCACGGGTCGGGTGATACCCCCGATGCGGGCGCGTGAGGATCCGCGCCCCGTCCCCGGCCCCGCGTCCGGCTCTTGACCGGGCGCGGGCGCGGGAAGTCCTACTTGGCCAGCAGCGAGCGCAGGACGTACTGCATGATGCCGCCGTGCCGGTAGTAGTCGGCCTCGCCGGGCGTGTCGATGCGGACGACCGCGTCGAACTCCACGTCACCGGCCTTGACGTGCACGGTGGACGGGATGCCGCCGCCGTTGAGCGCCTCGACGCCGGTGATGTCGAACGTCTCCTCGCCGGTCAGCCCGAGCGAGTCCGCCGTGGCCCCCTCGGGGAACTGCAGTGGGAGCACGCCCATGCCGATCAGGTTGGAGCGGTGGATGCGCTCGTAGGACTCGGCGATCACGGCGCGCACGCCGAGCAGCGCGGTGCCCTTGGCCGCCCAGTCGCGAGAGGAGCCCGAGCCGTACTCCTTGCCCGCCAGCACCACCAGCGGTGTGCCGGCCTCGGCGTAGTTGACCGAGGCGTCGTAGATGAACGACACCGGGCCGTCGGCCTGGGTGAAGTCGCGGGTGTAGCCGCCCTCGGTGCCCGGCGCGATCTGGTTGCGCAGGCGGATGTTGGCGAACGTGCCGCGGATCATCACCTCGTGGTTGCCGCGCCGCGAGCCGTAGGAGTTGAAGTCTCTGACCTCGACGCCGTTGGCCTGGAGGTACTGGGCGGCGGGGGTGCCGACCTTGATCGAACCGGCCGGCGAGATGTGGTCGGTGGTGACCGAGTCGCCGACCTTGACCAGCACGCGGGCGCC
The DNA here is from genome assembly GCF_044547985.1 of Nonomuraea sp. NPDC052265. Taxonomy (NCBI): domain Bacteria; kingdom Bacillati; phylum Actinomycetota; class Actinomycetes; order Streptosporangiales; family Streptosporangiaceae; genus Nonomuraea; species Nonomuraea sp. NPDC052265. The sequence continues at coordinate 452,310 of NZ_JBIUBJ010000002.1, read as the reverse complement.
CGGGATGTCGGTCACCGGCTCCGGATTCTCCGGCATGCCCTCGAAGTAGGGGGCCTTGCGCACATAGGTGGAGGACGGGTCCCACTCGAAGGTGTCGCCGGTCGGGATCGGCAGCGAGCGCCAGTGGTCGTCGCCCTTGAACACGTCGGCGTAGTCGCGCTCGAACATGTCACGGCCGATCGAGGAGTGGACCACGGCCGCGATCTCCTCCGGCGCGGGCCAGACGTCCCTGAGGAACACCGGCTGCCCGTCGGAGCCGAGCCCGAGCGGCTGGTTGTCGAGGTCGATGTCCATCGTGCCGGCCAGCGCGTAGGCCACCACGAGCGGCGGCGAGGCCAGGTAGTTCATCTTGACGTCGGGGTTGATGCGGCCCTCGAAGTTCCGGTTGCCGGACAGGACCGCGGTGACCGCGAGGTCGTTGGCCTGGATGGCGTCGGAGATCTCCGTGGGCAGCGGGCCCGAGTTGCCGATGCAGGTGGTGCAGCCGTAGCCGACCAGGTTGAAGCCGATCTTGTCGAGGTACGGCTGCAGCCCGGAGCGCTCGAAGTAGCCGGTGACGACCTGCGAACCCGGGGCCAGCGAGGTCTTGACCCACGGCTTGCGGGTCAGGCCCTTCTCGACGGCGTTGCGGGCCAGCAGCGCGGCGCCGATCATGACGTACGGGTTGGAGGTGTTGGTGCACGAGGTGATCGCGGCGATCGACACGATGCCGTGGTCGATCTCGAACGACGTGCCGTCGGCCAGCGTGACCGGGACCGGCTTGTGCGGCCGGCCGCCGTCGGCGCGGGCGTTGGAGGCGGGCGCGTCGGAGGCCGGGAAGGACTCCTCGCCCTCCTCGTCGATGCTGTCGGCCACGTAGTTCTGGACGTCGCGGCGCCAGGCGTCCTTGGCCGCCGACAGCTCGATGCGGTCCTGGGGGCGCTTCGGGCCGGCGATGGACGGGACGACCGTGCTGAGGTCGAGCTCGATGTACTCGGAGAAGACCGGCTCGGGGCCCTGCGGGTCGAGCCAGAGGCCCTGGGCCTTGGCGTACGCCTCGACCAGCGCGATCTGCTCCTCGGAGCGGCCGGTCAGGCGCAGGTAGTCGACGGTCTGGCCGTCGATCGGGAAGATGGCGCAGGTGGAGCCGAACTCGGGGCTCATGTTGCCGATCGTGGCCCGGTCGGCCAGCGGCACGGAGGAGACGCCCTCGCCGTAGAACTCGACGAACTTGCCGACCACGCCGTGCTTGCGCAGGATCTCGGTGATCGTCAGGACCAGGTCGGTGGCGGTGGCGCCGGCGGGCAGCTTGCCGCTGAGCTTGAAGCCGACCACGCGCGGGATCAGCATGGAGATCGGCTGGCCGAGCATCGCGGCCTCGGCCTCGATGCCGCCGACGCCCCAGCCGAGAACGCCGATGCCGTTCTCCATCGTGGTGTGGGAGTCGGTGCCGACGCAGGTGTCGGGGTAGGCCTTGCCGTCGCGGATCATGACCACGCGGGCCAGGTGCTCGATGTTGACCTGGTGGACGATGCCGGTGCCGGGCGGCACGACCTTGAACTCGTCGAAGGCCGTCTGGCCCCAGCGCAGGAACTGGTAGCGCTCGCGGTTGCGCTCGTACTCGCGCTCGACGTTGCGCTGGAAGGCGTCGGGGCGGCCGAAGTAGTCGACGATGACGGAGTGGTCGATGACCATCTCGGCGGGCGCGAGCGGGTTGATCCTGGAGGCGTCGCCGCCCAGGTCGCGCACGGCCTCGCGCATGGTGGCCAGGTCGACCACGCAGGGCACGCCGGTGAAGTCCTGCATGATGACGCGGGCCGGGGTGAACTGGATCTCCACGCTGGGCGTCGCGTTCGGGTCCCAGCCGCCGAGCGCCCGGATGTGGTCGGCGGTGATGTTGGCGCCGTCCTCGGTGCGGAGGAGGTTCTCCAGCAAGATCTTCAGGCTGTACGGGAGGCGTGCGGCGCCCTCGACGGCGTCAAGCCGGAAAATCTCGTACGCCGCGTCTCCGACGCGTAGCGTGTCACGGCTGCCGAAGCTGTTCGCGGACACGGTGATTCGCCTCCTCCATCAGACAATTGCTCACTTGAATCCTGCCGCACCCACGGAACGACACGTACGTTAGGTGAACCTAACCTGCGGGGCTCGCGGCGGATGTCTCGACGTCAAGATATTACTACGGTATCTCGACATCAAGTTAAAGCGGGGCCAGCCGCCAGAAGAGCAGGCCGATGATGGCGACGGAGAGGATCGGCGCGAGGATCTTCTGCTCGAACTTCTTGCCGGTCTTGATGCCGATCTTCCACGGCAGCACGAACTTGGCGCCGAGCGGCCAGAGCACCGGGCATCCCCGTTCGGTCATGCAGTCGCCCACCACGTGGATCAGGCAGCCGACGCCCACGGCCAGCCCGAGCCAGGCGTACCCGACCTGCAGCGACAGGAAGACGGCGTAGAGCCCGGCCGTCAGGCCGATGTTGACCATCACCGACCCGGCCTTGTTCCCCGGGATGCCGATGCCGATGGCCCGCAGGGCCAGCCCGACGAGCAGCACCACCACGATGTCGCGGGCGATCGGATAGGTGTTCGCCAGCCAGTGGACGCCGAACCCGAGCGCCGCGGCGAAGGCCAGCGAGTGCGTCATGCCCCGGTGTCCGCCGCTGATCCACGACACGAACTTGCTGAGCATCCAGGTGACCGGCCCGAACGTCTGGGCGATGGTCGCGCTGGGATGGTCGAGGTCGGGCAGCATGGCCGCGCCCGCGCAGACCAGGGCGCCGGCGATCAGCTCGGCCGGGCCGAGGGCGCCGGCCATGATGCCGGTCTCGATGAACCGGGAGCTCTCGTTCAGCAGTGGCAGTGCGGCCAGCGGCGGCGCCAGCGCCAGCCAGGCGATCGCCCCGGTCATCGCGTGCGTGTGCCCCATCATGATCGGGACTGTATTGCAAAGAGCCGCTTTACGCGGCGAGCCCCGCCGCCAGGTTGTCCTGACGGTGGAACGGTCCGGCCCAAACCTCCTGGAAACGCAGACGAGGTCGTCTCCGCGGCGACAGCACCCCCCAGCCCTGCCGACGCGGAACGACCTCGTCTGCTCTGTTCAACGGCGGGCATCCCAATACTGTTCCCCGATTCCGCAACTTTTTCGTGATCTGTCTCACTCTCGGCCGTGCCTTGTCAACGACACAGTAGCGATATATCTTTGACGCATCGAGAACAGATCGCGATACAAGGAGAAAGAACATGAGTTACGCACATGCGGCGGGCGAGCAGTGGTTCGGCCCGCGGGAGAACCTGCGCGCGGCGCGCGAGAAGCTGAGGGCCATGGCCGACGCCTTCGAGCAGATGGGCGGCCATCACCACCATCGCCGGGGCGGCGGCGGTCACGACGAGCACAGGCAGCGGGGCCGGCGCGGCGGTCCCGGCGGACCGTTCCCGTTCGACTTCGGGCGCGGCGGCCCCTTCGGTCCGGGCGGGCCCTGGGGCGGGCACCACGGGTGGGGGGGCGGCCGGGGCCGTAAGGCCAAGCGGGGCGACGTCCGCGCCGCGATCCTGGCCCTGCTGTCGGAGGAGCCGCGCAACGGCTACCAGATCATCCAGGAGATCGCCGAGCGCAGCGAGGGCGGCTGGAAGCCCAGCCCCGGCGCCGTCTACCCGGCGTTGCAGCAGCTCACCGACGAGGGCCTGGTGATCTCGGAGGAGAACGAGGGCCGCAAGACCTTCCGGCTCACCGACGAGGGCCGCGCCTACATCGACGCGCACCCCGACGAGGTCCGCGCCCCCTGGGACGAGATGCGTCCGGACATCGACGACAACACCGCTGATCTCTGGCACATCGCCCGACAGTCGGCATTCGCCATGATGCAGGTTCTTCAGACCGGAAACGACGCACAAATCCGCGAAGCGCGTAAGACTCTGGTTGAGACCCGGCGCAAGCTCTACCAGATCCTGGCCGACGGCGAACCGGGCGAGGAGTAACCAGGTGACCGGCTCCGCAGCGACAGGCCGGTTCGGGGAGAGCGAGGAACCAGACATGGACCACAACGATCTCCGCATCGGCGACGCCGAGCGCGAGCAGACGATGGCGGCCCTGCGCGAGCACTTCGCCCAGGGCCGCCTGACCCACGAGGAGCTCGACGAGCGGCTCGACCGGGCGCTGGCCTCCAAGACGGTCCGCGACCTGTCCCAGGTGACGGCCGACCTGCCCGGTTCGTCCCCCGCCTACGCCCCACCCCAGCAGGTCCCCCAGTTCGACCGGGACGCCTGGCGAGAGGCGATGAGGGCACACCGCCACCAGATGCAGGCCATGCGCCACTCGCAGGCCGGCCGCCCCTGGCACGACCATTCCCGCCGTAACCGGCACGGCCACCGCGGTCCCGGGCCGTTCCTTCCCTTCCTGATCGTCTTCGGGGTGCTGGGGATGGTGTTCGGAATCGGCTTCTTCAAGATCCTGCTGGCGGTCTTCCTGGTGGCCACCGTGGCCAACCTGGTGCACCGCCGCTTTCACTACCGCGGGTGACCTTCACGCCCCTTTGTGATGTTGGGTCTTGACCCGGGTCAAGTGACATTTCATGATCTGGTCGGGTCTCACCGAGCGAAGGGGCGTCGTATGGCAGAGCCGGGTTCCGTGGTGGCCGTCACGAATCCGTTCGCCGCCGTGGGCGGCGCCGACGCACTCGTCCTGGACGCGCCCGGCTACCTGGCGGCCTTCGACCGCGACCACGAGGGCTGCGACGTCCCGTTGTGGAAGCTGGAACGCGCCCAGTGTTTCTACGAGCCGGACGTGGCGAGCTGGCGGGCCATGATGGACGGCGACTGGACCGGCTCCCTCGCCCTGGCCGAACAGATGGCGCCGCTGGTGGCCGGATACTTCCGCCACCGGATGCCGGTCCGGCGGGTGCGCGTGGTGGAGTTCCCGGTCAGCCCGTACCTGCAGTGGGAGATGCACCTGCTGGACATGCGGGCCAGGGCGGGCTCCCCCTGCCGGGTGGTGCCGGCGGCGCGCGTGGCCGCCCTCGAACCGCTGCCCGAGCTGGTGATCTTCTCTCCCGAGCTGATGTACGAGGTCCTCTACGACGAGTACGGCGGCGGACGCGGCGGACGGCGCATCACCGATCCCGGCGTGATCGGCCCCTGCCTGCGGGCGGTCCAGGAGCTGTTCGCCGAGGGCGAGGACGTCCGCGACTTCCACCGGCGGGAGATCGTGCCGCTGCCGCCGCCGTCGATCACCGACGAGACGCGGGCCGCGGTGCCCCCGTACGCCCACCGGACCGAGGAGTTCCGGGTCTGAGCGCGGCGGCGGATGGAACGGGCCACGACGCGTCTCTGGACACTTTGGTTTACTCGGACCTCAGGGAAATTTCGTAAATATCGTGACACGGGGGTTGCGGCCCTACCAGAATGCGGTGCGATCCAGCGTCCATCGCAACTGGAGGAAGCCCCCAATGCGCAGACCCCTAGGGGTACTCGCCGGCCTGGTGAGCCTGGCGGCACTCGGTACGCCGATGAGCACGGCCGAAGCCGCCACGGCCGGCAGCGAGGCCGCCGGCCGCTGCCGGGTCACCGTGGCCACGCCTCGCGTCACCGACACCGCACAGATCGTCTCCTCCGCCGCCCGCCAGGGCTGCCGCACGGACGCGCTGCTGCGCGTCCGGCTCAAGCGCGCCGTCCCGGGCCCCGACCCCGTCGTCAAGAGCGGCTCCACCAGGTCGGACAGCCTCGCGCTCACCCTCCCCTGCGCGCCCGGCGTCTACTACGCGGTCGCCACCGACCACCGGGGCCGCGGCGCGACGTCCAGGGCGGTCAAGCTGTCCTGCGCCCCGGCCGGCACGCCGAGCCCGACCCCGACGGCCCCGGGCACCCCGAAGCCCACTCCGACGACTTCCGCCACCCCGGCGCCGAAGCCGTCCGGCCCCGCCGGCGCGGTGGGCACCGCCGAGGAGAACGAGGTCCTGCGCCTGGTCAACGCCGAGCGCGCCAAGGGCGACTGCAAGCCGCTCAAGCACGACGCGCAACTGCGCGCCGCGGCGTTCGGCCACTCCTCCGACATGGCCGCCAAGGACTACTTCGACCACACCTCGAAGGACGGCCGCAGCTTCATGGACCGCATCAGGGCGGCCGGCTTCACCGGCGGGACCGCCTTCGCCGAGAACATCGCCTACGGCCAGAGCACCCCGGCCTCCGTGATGAACTCCTGGATGAACAGCTCGGGCCACCGGGCCAACATCATGAACTGCCGGTACACGGTGATCGGCGTGGGCGCCGCCAAGAACGCCCAGGGCCGCATCTACTGGACGCAGGACTTCGCGGCCAAGTAGTCCCCACGGGTGCCCCGCCCGGCCGCGCGGGGCACCCGCTGCATCAGACCCGGGTCAGCAGGACGTCGCCGTCGCCGGCCTTCCTGACCCCACGTGCCATCTGCCGGGCGTGGTCATGAAGGCCGTCCGGAGCGGGACGTTGGCGGGCCGGCGCGCCGGATGCCGGTCGGCCGTGTCCTCCACGTGCTGGGTGGGGACGGGCCTATCCGGAGTGCGGCCGGTCCAGCGAGGCCCGCAGGCGGGCCATCTCCCCGGCGATCGTGGCCACGGTCCAGTGGGCGTTGAGTCCGCTCGGGTTCGGCAGCACCCACACGCGGGCCTCGCCGACCCGCTCGGGCTGGGGGCCGATGACCGCCTTGGGCCGTGCGAAGGCCGTCCGGTACGCCGAGACGCCCAGGACGGCCAGCACCTCCGGCCCCAGCTCCGCCACTCTTTCCGCCAGTTCCCGGCCGCCCGCCACCAGCTCGTCCCTGGTCAGCTCCGACGCCTTGGCGCTGGCCCGGGGGACGATGTTCGTGATGCCCAGCCCGTACGAGGGGAGCAGGTGCTGCTCGGCGGGGGCCAGCAGGCGCGGCGTGAAGCCGGACAGGTGCAGCGCGGGCCAGAACCTGTTGCCCGGCCGGGCGAAGTGGTGGCCGGTGGCCTCGGACATGAGGCCGGGGTTGATGCCGCAGAGGAGCACGTTCAGGCGGGGACCGAGCACGTCGACAAGCACGTGCCGGAGGTTAGCCCACTCCGCGGCGTGGTCAGCCCATTTCTTCGAGCTTGCGGCCCTTGGTCTCCTTGACCCATTTGGTGACGAAGAGGAAGGACAGCAGGGCGAACAGGGCGTACATGGTGTAGGTGAGCGGCAGGTTCCACTGCGACAGCGCCGGGAACGAGACCGTGATCAGCCAGTTGGCGATCCACTGCGCGGCGGCGGCGATGCCGAGGGCGGCGGCGCGGATGCGGTTGGGGAACATCTCGCCGAGCAGCACCCAGACCACCACGCCCCACGACAGGGCGAAGAACAGCACGAACACGTTGGCCGCGACGAGCGCGATCGGCCCCTGCGGGGTCGGCAGCGAGACGACGCCGCCCACCTCGCGGGAGGCGCTGAACGCCCAGGCCGCGGTGCCCAGCGCGACCGTCATGCCGGCCGAGCCGATCAGCAGCAGCGGCCTGCGCCCGATGCGGTCGACCAGCGCGATGGCGATGAACGTGCCGATGATGTTGATGATCGAGCTGGAGAAGCTGATCAGCAGCGAGTCGCTCTGGTTGATGCCCACCGACTGCCACAACACGGACGAGTAGTAGAAGATCACGTTGATGCCGACGAGCTGCTGGAACGCCGACAGGATGATGCCGATCCAGACGATCGGCAGCAACCCGAGCGCGCTCCCGCGCAGGTCCTTCAGCCCCGGCACCCGCTCGGTCCGCAGCACGTGCTGGATCTCGGAGATCCGGGCGTCGAGGTCCACGTCGTCGCCCTCGACCTCGGCCAGCACCTCGCGGGCCTTCCTCGACCGCCCCGACATGATCAGGTAGCGGGGCGACTCGGGGATGGTGGAGGCGAACAGCAGGTACAGCAGGGCCGGGACGGCGCAGGCGCCCAGCATCCACTGCCACGCCTGCAGCCCCCACAGGTGGTTGTTGACGTCGCCGCCGGCGAGCTCGGCGATCAGGTAGTTGACGAGCTGCGAGACCGCGATGCCGAGCACGATGGCGAGCTGCTGGAACGAGCCCAGCCGCCCCCGGTAGGCGGGCGGCGCGACCTCGGCGATGTAGGCCGGCCCGAGCACCGAGGCCATGCCGATCGCGAAGCCCGCGATGACGCGCCACAACGCCAGGTCCCAGATCGCGAACGGCAACATCTGCCCGATCGAGCTGACGGTGAACAGCCCCGCGGCCACCTGCATCGACCGGGTACGCCCCCACCGGTCGGCCAGCCCGCCCCCGATCCAGGCCCCGAGTGCGGACCCGAGCAGCGCGATGGCCACGACGAAGCCGATCTGGACCGCGCCCACCTGGAAGTGCCGCTGGATGCCGGTGACCGCGCCGTTGATGACCGAGCTGTCGTATCCGAACAGGAACCCGCCGATGGCCGCCGCCGCGGTGATGAAGACGACGTGGCCCAGATGCTCCTGATGGGTGTACCGAGTTGCCATACAGGTCCCCTCCCCGTGATCGGGGACCTACCCGGAGATCACCTGTGTAGCGCGGCGCTTACCCAACCTTGGAACAAACCGGCCATCAGGAGCGGGTCAGCCAGAAGACGGCGATCACGACGGCCGCCGCCACCAGCGCCAGGACGTACCGCAGCAGCGCGCGGCCGAGCCTGCGCCGGACGTAGCCCGGACGGTGGCGGTCGGCGGTCATCTCGTCTCCTTCACAGGGCCGGGTCCTTCACAGGGCCGGGGTCACAGGGCCGGGGTCACAGGCGCGGGTCCACCGGCTCGGACTCCAGGGCGAGCACCGCGAAGACCGGCTCGTGCACCCGCCAGCCCGCCTCGCCGTCCGCCAGGCGCGACAGCGCCTCCAGGCCGAGGGCGTACTCGCGCAGCGCCAGGGAGCGCTTCTTGCCGAGGAAGCGCCGGCGCAGCACGTCGAGGGACTCGGTGTAGTCGGGCCCGTAGATGATCCGCAGGTACTCCCGGCCGCGCACCTTCACGCCGGGCTGCACCCGGCCGGGCACGTACGCGGCGGGCTTGACGACCATGCCCTCTCCCCCGGCGGCGGTCAGCGACTCCCACCACGCGGTGGCCTCGGCCCTGGACTCCGGCGAATCGAGCGTGACGGTCACGTTCCTGGTCGGGGCGATCAGCGGCGAGTCGAGCAGCGCCAGCGTGGACAGGTGCCAGGCGTGCGGCTCCAGCGCCGTGGCCCGCCCCTCGCAGGCCAGGATCTGGAACGGCGCCAGCCTGATCCCGTCGAGCCCGTCGACCGGCCAGCAGTACCGTGCATAAGCGTCGCGGAACAGGGCAGCGTTGACGGAGCGGCGTCGGGTGCGGGTCAGCAACCCGCCCACATCCAGCCCGCGTCCGGCCGCCGCTTCCAGAGCCGTGACCGCCTCGGGCAGCGCGGCCCGCGCGGCGGCGCCGACGGAGGCGTACTGCGACCTGATCAGCTCGCCCGCCTTGGCCGACCAGGGCAGCAGCTCGCAGTCGAGCACCACCCAGTCGGAGCGCAGTTCCTCCCACAGCGGCTCGCAGGCCGCGCGCAGCGCATCGACCAGCGGCGTCATGTCCCGGAAGAACGGCCGCCCGGTACGCGTGCAGACGACTCCGGCGCTGCCGTCGGCCACGCCGAACCGGGCCGCGGCGACCTCGGGCGTCCTGGCCAGCACGGCGACGGCCCGCGAGCCCATGTGCTTCTCCTCGCACACGACCTCGCTCACCCCCGCCGCGGCGAACTCCTCGAACGCCTCGTGCGGGTGCTCCAGGTAGCCGTCGAGCCTGGACGTCTCCGGCGGCGCCATGGTCGGCGGCAGGTAGACCAGCCAGCTCGGGTCGACGGCGAACCGGCTCATGACCTCCAGCGCGGCGGCCGCGTTCTCCTCCAGCACCTTGACCCGGCCGCCGAAGCGGGTCTCGACGTGCCGGGTGCCGATCACGTCGCCGACGTCGAGCATGCCGGGCTCGCGGGCGGTCCCGGCGAGCGGCTTGACCGGCTCGTACCAGACCTGCTCGGCCGGGACCTGGACGATCTCCCGCTCGGGGTAGCGCAGCGCGGTCAGGTGGCCGCCGAAGACGCAGCCGGTGTCCAGGCAGATCGTGTTGTTGACCCACTCGGGGGTGACCGTGGGCGTGTGGCCGTAGACGACCATGGCCCGGCCGCGGTACTCCTCGGCCCACGGGTAGCGGACCGGGAGGCCGTACTCGTCGGTCTCGCCGGTGGTGTCGCCGTACAGGGCGAAGGCGCGTACGCGCTTGGAGGCGCGGCCGTGGTAGGACTCCTTCAGCCCGGCGTGCGCGACGACGAGCCGGCCGCCGTCCAGGCGGTAGTGGCTGAGCAGGCCGTCCATGAACGTCCTGGCCCGCTCGGCGAAGTCGGGCGGTTCGGCGGCGAGCTGGTCCAGCGACTCGCGCAGGCCGTGGGCGACCGTCACCTTGCGGCCGTTCAGCGCGCGCACGAGCTTCTGCTCGTGGTTGCCGGCCACGCAGATCGCGGTGCCCGCCTCGACCATGTCCATGACCAGGCGCAGCACGCCCGGCGTGTCGGGCCCGCGGTCGACCAGGTCGCCGACGAACACGGCGGTGCGGCCCTCGGGGTGCGCGAGGCCCTGCCAGCCCAGCTTCCGCAGCAGCGTCTCCAGCTCCGAGCGGCAGCCGTGCACGTCGCCGATGACGTCGAACGGGCCGGTCAGCTCGGTCCGGTCCGACCACGCCTTCTCGTATGTGATCTCGGCGTTGTCGATCTCCTCCAGGCCGCGCAGCACGTGCACCCGCCGGAAGCCGTCGGCGGAGATCTTGGACAGCGAGCGGCGCAGCTCCTTGCGCTGGCGGATCACGACGCCGGGGCCGAAGTCGCGGTCGGGGCGCGCGGCGTTGCGCTCGATCGCGACGTCCTCGGGCGTGTCCAGCACGACGGCGTCGGCCAGCACGTCGTGCTTCCTGGCCAGCTCGATGAGGCTCTTGCGGGCCGGGTACTGGACGTTGGTGGCGTCCACGACGGTGAACAGCCCCCTGGACAGGCGGACGCCGACGATGTGGTGCAGCAGGTCGAACGCCGCGGGCGTGGCGGCCTGGTCGTTCTCGTCGTCGGACACCAGGCCGCGGCAGAAGTCGGAGGAGATGACCTGCGTGGGCTTGAAGTGGCGGCGCGCGAAGGTGGACTTGCCGCTGCCGGAGACGCCGACGAGCACCACGAGGGACAGCTCAGGAACGCTGATCACGGGTGAAGACTCCCATCTGGGTGGGCGGGCCGACCTCGGGGTCGTCCTCGCCGACGGGTTCGACGGCGACGTGGTAGCCGTACTGGGCGGCCACCCGGGCGGCCCAGGCGGCGAACTCGGCCCGGGTCCACTCGAAGCGGTGGTCGGGGTGGCGCAGGCCGGTCAGGAACGCGTAACGCACGTTGTGCTCGATGTTGGGGGTGGTGACGAGCACGTGCCCCGGCCGGGCGCGGCCGAACACGACACGTTCGAGCGCGGCCAGGCGCGGCGGGTCGACGTGCTCGACGACCTCCATGAGCACGGCGGCGTCGTAGCCGGCCAGCCGCTTGTCGGCGTAGGTGAGCGCGCCCTGGAACAGCGTGAGCCGGGCCCGCCTGCTGTCGGGCATGCGGTCCAGGCGCAGCTTGCGGGCGGCGATGGTGAGCGCCATGGAGGAGACGTCCATGCCGGCGACGCGCGCGAACCTGGGCCTGGCCAGCAGCGCGGCGACCAGCTCGCCCTGCCCGCAGCCCAGGTCGATCACGCTCGTCGCGCCGAGCTCTTCGAGCCTGCGCAGCACGGCCTCGCGCCGCAGCGTGTTGAGCGGCCGCGCCTTCCGCGCCGCGCCCTCTCCCTCAGGCCCGCCTTCCGGGACGTCGCCCTGGGCGGCGGCTTCCGTGGCGCCTTCGGCGGCTTCGGCGGCGGCTTCGGTGGCGGCTTCGGTGGCGGCTTCGGCGACGGCTTCGGTGGCGGCTTCGGCGACGGCGGCCTCGTCGGCCGCGGTCTCCCCGGCGGGGGCCTCCTCGGCGAGCGCCGGCTCCAGCTCCTCCTCGGTCTCGTCGCCCAGCTCGGCCAGCCTGGCCAGCGCGGTGCGGGCCAGCGTCCAGCGCCGCCCGAAGTAGCGCCGGGTGATCAGGCCGCGCTCCGGATGCGCGCCGAGCCAGCCCGCCCCCGCCTTGACGAGCTTGTCGATCTCGTCGGACGCGATCCAGTAGTGCTTGCCGTCGTCGAGCACGGGCAGCAGCACGTAGAGGTGGTTGAGCGCGTCGGCCAGGAGCACGGTGCCGCGCAGGGTGAGCCGCACGTACCGGGACTCGCCCCACTCGGGGAAACCCTCGTCGAGCGGCAGCGGCTGCGCCTCCACCGTCCATCCCAGCGGCTCGAACAGCCGCCGGGCCAGCTCGGGGCCGCCCCGGCAGGGCAGGGCGGGCACCCGGATCTCCAGCGGCAGCGCGGTGCCCGGCAGCTCGGGGCGGGCCTTGCAGCGGCCCGCCCGCGCGGTGCGGAAGACGTCGGCGAGCGCGACGGCCAGCAGCGACGAGGCCGCGTACGGGCGGTCGTTGACGTACTGCGACAGGCTGAAGTCGGGCGAGTTCCGGCCCCGCGACCGCACCAGCGCGATCGGGTCGACCTCCAGCAGGAGGGCCGCCGTGCAGCGCTGCTCGCCCGCTTCGGGATAGAACACCGTGGCCGTGCCGAACGACTGGCCGAACTCCTGCACGCGCTCAGGATGTTTGTGCAGGAGAAAGCCCAGGTCGGTGGCCGGTTCGGCGGTGGTCGTGATCGTCAACAGCACGTGCCAAGTGTGCCGTAGCCGGACGAAGCACCGCCAACGGAATTACACGTGCGGCAGCACCTCGGCGGCGATGAGCTCCAGGTGTTCGAGGTCGGCCAGATCGAGGACCTGGAGGTAGACCCGCTCGGCCCCGAGCTTGGCGAACGCGCCGAGCTTGGCCACGACCTCGTCGGGGGTGCCGCACAGGCCGCCCTCGCGCAGCAGGCCGGGGTCCTGGCCGATGGCGGCGGCGCGCCGCTCGATCTCGGCCTGGTCGGCGCCGACGACGACGGTCTGCGCCGCCGACAGGATCAGGCCGCGGCCCGCCGCGGCGGCCGCCTCCCGCACCCGCGCGAACGCCTGCCCGGTGTCGGCCAGGGTACGGAACGGCACGTTGTACTCGTCGGCGTACGCGGCGGCCAGCCGGGGCGTGCGCTTGGCGCCGAAGCCGCCGATGATCAGCGGCGGCCGGGGCCGCTGGACCGGCTTGGGCAGCGCCGGCGAGTCGACCAGCCGGTAGTAGCGGCCCTCGAAGGAGTAGGAGTCCTTCGCCGTCCACAGGCCGGTGACGATCTCCAGTTGCTCCTCGAAGCGGCCGAACCGCTCGCCGAGCGGCGGGAACGGGATGCCGTACGCGGAGTGCTCACCGTCGAACCAGCCGGTGCCGAAGCCCAGCTCGACCCGGCCGCCGCTCATCTGGTCGACCTGGGCCACGCTGATCGCCAGCGGGCCGGGCAGCCGGAACGTGGCCGGCGTCACCAGCGTGCCGAGCCTGATCGTGGACGTCTCCCTGGCCAGGGCGCCGAGCGTCACCCAGGCGTCGGTCGAGCCGGCGCCGGGGTCTCCGGGGCCGATGCGCTGGTAGTGGTCGGACCGGAAGAAGGCGTCGAACCCCAGGCGTTCCGCGGCCTGGGCGACGGCGAGCAGGTCGTCATAGGTGGCGCCCTGCTGGGGCTCGGTGAAGATCCGCAGCTTCATGAGGCTCATTATCCGCCCACATCGGACGGCGACCGGAAAAGCCCCCCGCCGTCCGGCGCAGGCTTGCTACCTTCACCATCAACCGCTGAAAGTAGCCGATCAATCACGATGGGTGGCATATGTCGCGGAAGGCAAGAGAGTCCGGCACGCTCCCCCGCCCGCTGGCGGTGCTGGCCGCGCTCGCGCTGGCCGGCGCCACGGGCCTGGCGATCCGGATGCTGCCCGCGGGCGCCGGCCCCGCGCCGCCGTCCGCCGCCGCCCCCGCCCACTTCGCGCCGCCGAGGCCGCCGGTGGCCGCGCAGGAGCCGCGGCGCTCGTTCGTGGGGTTCGTCGACACCGCCCGCGAGCCGGGGTTCGACCTGGCCGCCGAGTCGCGCGGCACAGGCGTCCTGCGGTACGCGCTCGGCCATCTCGTCGCGGGCGGCGACGGTTGTCTGGTCCGGTGGGCCGGGCCGCCGCGGCCCGGCGGCGACCCGGTGGCCGCCGGGCTCGGGCGGCTGAGGGCGGCGGGCGGCGACGCCTTCCCGGTGTTCGGCGGGCCCGACGGGCACGACCCGGCCGTCACGTGCACCAGGCCGGGCGGCCTGGCCACCGCCTACCGCAGGGCGGTCGGCGCGTTCGGGGCCGCCGCGGCGGGCTTCGAGATCCGCGACGCCGCCGACACGGACGCCGTGCTGCGCAGGGCTCGGGCGCTGCGCGCCGTGCAGGGCGAACGGCCGCTGCGGGTGTGCTTCACCCTGCGCCTGAAGCCGGACGGGCTCGGCGCGGCCGACCTGGCGATGCTGCGCGCGACCCGGCGGGAGGGCGCCCGGGTGGACACGATCGAGCTGCTGGCCGAGATGGAGCCGCGCGACGGGCCGGAGGGGCGGCTGCGCAGGCTGGGATCGGCGGTGCGGGCGGCGGCCGGGCAGCTCGCGCGGGCCTACGCGCTGCCGGACGAGGAGCAGGTGTGGGAGCGGCTGGCCCTGACCCCGGTGCTCGCCGGGTCCGGCGATCTGGACGAGCCGGAGGCCCGCAAGTTGTCGGACTACGCCGTCCGGCACGGGCTGGCCTGGTTGTCGCTGCGCGGCACATCTCCCAAGGCGGACGTTTCCCGCATTCTCTGGCGTACCCACTCCTGACATAGGATTTTGCACAAATCCAGGGGGTGAGGGAAACGATGGCGAGCCGGCCGGAGAACGCGCGCAAGATCCTCATCTACTGGATGGACGCCATGGTCACCCTCCTCGGCCTGGTGTTCGTGAGCCTCGTCCTCATCTACACCACGCGCGGCCTGATGAGCGTCCCGCGGGCGCTGCTCGCGATCGCCTTCCTGGCGGGCCAGTTCACGCTGTTCCCCTCCATCCTGCGGGCCGCCTTCGACGACCGGCCGCGGCCCACGGCGAAGCTGCTGCTGTCCGGGGCGTGCGCGGCCGGCTCGGTGCTGCTGCTGCCGCACGACGAGATGGCGAGCACGGCCACCTGGCTGGAGACCGGCGTCCTGTGGGTGTCGGTGGTCGCGTTCTACCTGCCACTGTGGGCCACGGCCTGCCTGGGCGCCGCCGTGGCCTTCCTGGTCAGCGCGTACGTCGTGCTGATCACCGGCCGGTCCTGGGCCGGCACGCTGATCCCCGAGGCGGCCAGTTGCGCGCTCATGGTCGCGGCCATGCTGCTGTGGCGCTGGCTCTGGTGGACGATCAGGGACGCCAACGACGGCCAGGAGGCCAAGGCGCGCCTGGCCATCGCCGAGGAGCGTCTGCGCTTCGCCCGCGACCTGCACGACCTGCTCGGCCGCAGCCTGTCGGTGATCACGCTGAAGAGCGAGCTGGCGGCCAAGTTGTCGGCCAAGGACCAGGCCAGGGCCCTCGCCGAGATGGACGAGGTGCGCCGGCTGGCCCGCAGCTCGCTGGCCGAGGTGCAACTGGCCGTGGACGGCTACCACACGCTCGACCTGGACACCGAGCTGGCCGGCGTACGGGCCGCGCTGGAGGCGGCCGGCGCCCGCTGCCTGATCGAGACCAGGGTCGGCGACCTGTCCCCCGCCGGGCGCGCGCTGTTGGCGTGGGTCGTGCGCGAGGGCGGCACGAACGTGCTCAAGCACAGCTCGGCCACCACCTGCGCGATCACGATCGAGGGCGGCGTGCTGGAGATGCGCAACGACGGCGTCAAAGACCTCTCCGCGGCCCCGGGCAGCGGCCTGCACGGCCTGTCGGAGCGCCTGACCACGGCGGGCGGCTCGCTCTCGGCCGCCCCGACGCCCACCGGCGAGTTCCTGCTGCGCGCGGCGGTGCCCGCGTGAGGCGGCCGACCCGGCTGGACAAGGTCCGCTGGCTGATCGTCTACTCCACCGACATCATCCTGCTGGTGTCCGCGACCGGCTTCTACAACCTGTACGTCCTCGGGCAGAGCGTCGATCTGCCCTGGCAGGTGTTCGTGGCCGCCGGCGTGCTGCTGCTGGTCTTCATGGCGCTGGCCACGCGGCCGTTCCGGATCGCCGTGCGCGGCGGCCCCCGTCCGACGGCGCTGCTGGCCGTCGCCGGGGTGCTCGCGCTGGTCCTCGCGGCCGGCACGATCCTGTACACCGTGCCGGTGTGGCTGGCGATGCTCGCCCCCTTCGTCCGTCGGCGGACGATCGTGTCGTTGTCGGTCGGCTGGATCGCCGTCCTCGTCCTCGTCCTCGCGCTGACCATGGGCCTGCCCGTGGAGATGTTGGCGGCGGTCGTGGTCCTGACCGTGTTCAGCGGGCTCGGCGTGGGCGGCGTGCTGGCGAACCTGTGGTTGTGGCGGGTGGCCAAGGAGGCGCACGAAGGGCAGGAGGCCAGGTCCAGGCTGGCGGTCTCGGAGGAGCGGCTGCGCTTCGCCCGCGACCTCAACGACCTGCTCGGGCAGAGCCTGGCCGACGTCTCGGCCAGGACCGCCCGCGCCGCGGAGTCGCTGCCCGGCGACCCGGCCGCCGCCGAACGGGCCATGTTCGAGGTGCGCGACCTGGCCAGGCGGTCGCTGCGCGAGGTGCGGGCCGTGGTGCAGAACTACCGGGCGCTCGACCTGGACGAGGTGCTGTCCAGCGTCCGGGCGGTGCTGGAGGCCGCCGAGGTCCGCTGCACGGTACGGGCCGACACCACGGCGCTGGCCCCGGAGGCGCGTACCCTGCTCGCCACCGTCGTCCGCGAGGGCGCCACCAACGTGCTCAAGCACAGCAAGGCCGAACGCTGCACGATCACGATCGAGAACGGGGTTCTGGAGATGTCCAACGACGGGGTGAGCTGCCCGGTGGGCGAGCACGCGGCCAACGGGCTGGCGGGCCTGGCCCAGCGGGTCGGCGCGGCGGGCGGCGTGCTGCGGGCCGAGCCGACGGCCGACGGCGGCTACCTGCTGCGCGCGGCGGTGCCGGCATGACCACCCGCGTGCTGCTCGCCGACGACGAGCACCTGATCCGCGGCGCGATCGCCGCCCTGCTCGACCTGGAGGACGGCATCGAGGTCGTGGCGCAGGTGGGCCGGGGCGACGAGGTCGTGGACGCGGTCGCCGAGCACCGCCCCGACGTGGCCGTGCTGGACATCGAGATGCCCGGCATGGACGGCCTGAGCGCCGCCGAGCGGATCAGCGCGCAGTGCAAGATCGTCATCCTGACCAGCCTGGGCCGCCCCGGCTACCTGCGCAGGGCGATGGCCGCCGGCGTGAGCGGCTTCCTGGGCAAGGACGCCTCCGCCGAGGAACTGGCGATGGCGATCCGCAAGGTGATGGCCGGCGGCCGCTACCTGGACGCCGAGCTGGCCGCCGCCGCGATGGCGGCCGGCGACAGCCCGCTGACCGAGCGGGAGCGCGACGCGCTGCGCCTGGCGGGCGACGGGGCGACGATCTCCAGGATCGCCGCCGAGCTCCATCTCACCGAGGGCACCGTGCGCAACTACCTGTCCAGCGCCATGACCAAGCTCAACGCCCAGAACCGGCTGGAGGCGATCCGCACCGCCCAGCGCATGGGCTGGCTCTGAGCTCAGCGCCAGTGGGTGACCCGGCGCAGCGCGTACTCCACCGGGCCGTAGCGATGGGTGCGCAGCCAGCGCCCGCTGGCCCACACGAGCACGGTGTAGATCGCCAGGGCGACGCCCATCACCGCGATCGGCGACAGCCTGCCCGCGAGCGCGAGGCCGTACCCGGTGAAGACCAGGGCGATGAGCAGGGACTGGCCGACGTAGTTGGAGGCGGCCACCCGTCCCGGCGCGGCCAGGACGCGGCCCGCCGCCGGGAACCGGCCGATCACCCGGAGCAGGGTGGCGACGTACGCGGCGGCCAGCAGGATCGAGGTGAGCGTGTTGACCGCGTTGCCGACCAGCTCGACCGCGCCGTTCTGACCCGACGTCCAGGCGTACAGGAGGCCGCCGGGCAGGCCGACGCCGAAGCCCGCCCACTGGACGCGGGGCAGCAGGTGGGACCAGCGCCCGAGGTCCTCCAGCAACCTGGACTTGCCGGCCGCGAGCCCGAACAGGAACATGGCCAGCGCGGTCGGCCCCTGGAAGAGCCAGATCAGGCCCACCAGCGGCGGGTACAGCTCGGTCTGCATCGTCAGGAAGTCCAGCGGGCCGCCGGTCGCCAGGCCCAGCACGCGGGCCGCCTCGGCCGGATCGGCCGGTACGGGCTGCCCCGAGGCCGGGTCGAGGGTCGACAGCCAGGCGAGCGCCAGCCAGAACAGGGTCAGCGCGCCGATGATCGAGGAGCCGGCGATGACGGCCGTCCCGGGCCTGAGTCCGCGCAGGGCCAGCAGGACCACGCCGAGGGCGGCGTACAGGGTGAGGATGTCGCCGATCCACAGCAGCAGGCCGTGGGCCACGCCGATGACGAACAGGGCCAGGCACCGGCGCAGCGTCCTGGCCCGTACGCTCGCCCCGGCCCGCTCGGCCGCCCGCATCTGCAGCGTGAAGGAGTACCCGAACAGGAACGAGAAGATGATGTAGAACTTCGTCAGCACGAAGGCGGTGACGGCCAGGGCCACGGGCCCGTCGGGGATGGGCATGGCGCCCGACAGCGCGTACCCGGGGTCGGCCAGGAAGCCGATGTTCGCGACCAGGATGCCCGCCAGCGCGAACCCGCGTACGGCGTCGATCTCCCGCACGCGCCCGGCGAGGGTGGTTTGCGTCATGCCCCGACGCTAGGGACGCCGCCCCGCGCGGCGCGTCCGTCCTTGGTCTCGGCGGACGCGACCAAAGACTCAGGGGGGCGGACCGGCCATGACGGCGGCGGCCACGGCGGCGTCGGCCGTGGGATAGACCGGCAGGTGCGCGTCGACCCCGGTGATCTCCAGCAGCCGGGCCGGAGCGCCCTGCGGGGCGGCGAGGTAGACCCGCGCGTCGTGCCCGAGCGCCTCCTGGTGGCAGGCGAGCAGGGCGTGCAGCCCCGCGCTGTCCATGAACGTCATCGCGCTCAGGTCGAACACCACGTGGTCGGCCGGGCGCGCCCTGGCCTGCCGGACGTGTTCCCGTAATCGGGTGTGGTTGGTGGCGTCGACCTCACCGCGCACCTCGATCACGATCACGCCGGGCAGGTGCCGATGACTCACCGTGAGCGGTGTCATCGGCGGCCCGTCCGATCCTGAGCGACCCGTGCCTCCGGAGGCGACCATGGATGCACGATAGACAGCTTCACCCGCCCGGGGTTCCGGCAAACCGTCACGATGAGGTCACGCCTTGGCCGGTCGGCGGCCGTCAACGCCGCGGGGCGACCAGCAGCGCCACGCACTCGACGTGGTGGGTCATCGGGAAGGCGTCGAAGGCGCGCAGGTCGGTCAGCTCGTAGCCCAGCTCGCCCAGCCACTTGAGGTCTCTTGCCAGCGTCGCGGGATCGCAGGAGACGTAGACGATGCGCAGCGCCTCCAGCCCCGCGACGCGCTCCACCACCTCGCGCCCGAGGCCCGACCGCGGCGGGTCGACCACCACGAGGTCGGCGCGCTCGATCTGGAACCGGTCGAGCGCCTCCTCGACCCGGCCGCGCTCGACCCTGGCCTGCGGCAGGTCACGCAGGTTGGCACGGGCGTCGCGGACGGCCGCCGCGTCGGACTCCAGCCCGAACACCGCGCCCTCCGGCCCGACCGCCTCGGCCAGCCCGGCGGCGAACAGGCCGACCCCGCAGTAGAGGTCGAGCGCCCACTCCCCCGGCTCGGGCGCGGCGTAGGCCAGCACCGCGTCGAGCAGCGTCTCGGCCGCCCCCGGGTGGACCTGCCAGAAGCCGCTGCCGGCCACCCGGAACTCGCGGTCGCCCACGTGCTCGTGGAGCACGCCGGAGCCGCGGCGCGGCACCGTGCGGCCCTTGCCCTGGTCGAGCAGGATCGAGGCGGACGCGTCGAGGTCGGGCACGCTCACGCTGCGCCGCGGGCGCGGCGAGACCACCACGGCACGGTCGCCGCCGGCGGAGGCGATGACCTCGATGCCCGCCGCGCCCGGCCAGTCGTGGTCCTCGGCCGCGACCGCCTCGACCTCGGGGTGGGCGATCAGGCAGGCGTCGACGACCTCGATGTCGTGCGAGCGGTGCCGGCGGAAGCCCAGCTCGCCGGAGGGCGTGGCGGCGAACTGCACGCGGGTGCGCCAGCCGAGCCCGTCCTTGGCGCCGGGCACCTCCTCCACGACGACCTCGCGCTCGATGCCCGCCAGCCGGCGCAGCTGCTCGGCCACGACCTGGGCCTTGAGCCGGCGCTGCGCCTCGAGCGTGGCGTGCTGCCAGTCGCAGCCGCCGCAGCGGCCGGGGCCGGCGTACTGGCAGGGCGGGACGACGCGGTCGGGCGAGGGCTCCAGGATCTCCACGGCGTCGGCGCGCAGGAAGCGGCTCGTCTCCTCGGTCACGTCGGCGATCACCCGCTCGCCGGGCAACGCGTGCCGGACGAAGACCACCCGCCCTTCATGGCGCGCCACACACCAGCCGCCATGCGCGACCGGACCGACCGTCAGCTCCAGAGATGCCTGTTCCACACCCCCACCCTATGGTGAGCCGCCACGGGCGGCGTCCTCGTGCCCCGCCTCGCGACCCGGACGACCACTTTTCGGACTTGAGTCACTACTGTGGGTGATGATGGACAGAGGTCGGGTGGTGCGCCGGCGGCTCGGATTCGGGGGCACGCTGCTGGCCGTGCTGTTCGCCTGCGCCTCGCTGACGCCGTCGCTGCTGCCGCGGACGTGGCTGTTCCAGGGCGTGATGGGCGCGGTCACCGGCATCCTCGGCTACGGGGTGGGGGCCACCGCGGGCGCGCTGGGGCGGGCGGTGATCCCGTACCGGCTGCCCGAGCGGGGGCGGCGGGCCGCCTGGCAGATCATGATCGGTGGTTGTGCCGGGCTGACGGTCGTGGCGTTGTGGTACAGCATCGACTGGCAGCGCGACGTGCGGGCGCTCATGGGCATGGACACCCGGATCACGTGGTTCCCGCCGGTGATCCTGGCGGTGGCGGTCACGCTCTTCGCCCTGTTCCTGCTGCTGTCCCGCCTCGTACGCCTGGCCGGCCGCAAGCTGATCGACTGGCTCGACCGGTACGTCCCCGCCTACGTGGGCCACGTCGTCGGCGTGCTGATCGTCGCCTCCGTGGTCGCGGTGTTCGCCGACGACGTGCTGTTCTCGGGCTTCCTCAACACGATGAGCGACGTCTCCTCGGTCGCCAACGAGGGCACCCATCCGGGCGTGCGCAAGCCCGGCTCGGCCAAGGTGTCCGGCGGGCCCGGATCGCTGGTGACCTGGGACTCCCTGGGCCGCGAGGGCCGCCGCTTCACCGGCACCGCCTCCACGGCCGCCGAACTGGCCGCCTTCTCCGGCCGTCCGGCGGCCGAGCCCATCCGCGTGTACGTCGGGCTCGACGCCACCACCTCGCCCCAGGAGCAGGCCGCGGTGGCCGTACGGGAGCTGGAGCGGACGGGCGGCTTCGGCCGTCCGGTGCTCGCGGTGCTCGGCACCACCGGCACCGGCTGGGTGGACCAGCACATCGCCGACTCGCTGGAGTTCATGTACAACGGCGACACCGCCATGGTCGCGCTCCAGTACTCCTACCTGCCGAGCTGGGTGTCGTTCCTGGCCGACAGGCACAAGGCGGCGGCCGCGGGACGGGCCCTGTTCGAGGCGGTGCGCGCCAGGTGGGACCGGCTCCCGCCCGCCCACCGGCCCCGGCTGCTGGTCGCCGGCGAGAGCCTGGGCTCCTACGAGCTGGAGAACTCCTTCCGCGACCTGACCGACCTGGTCACGCGGACCGACGGCGCGCTGTTCGTCGGCCCGCCGAACGCCAACCCCATCTGGCACCACCTGACCACCCTCCGCGACCCCGGCACCCCCGTCTGGCGGCCCGTCTACCAGGACGGCAGGACGGCCCGCTTCGCCCAGCACCCGGCCGACCTGGCACGCCCCAAGGGCCCGTGGCCGCTTCCCCGCGTGGTCTACCTGCAGAACGCCACCGACCCCGTCGTGTGGTGGTCGCCCACGCTCATCTACCACCGGCCCGCCTGGCTGGAGGGCGAGCGGGGGCCCGGGGTGAACCCGCAGATGAACTGGTTCCCGCTGGTGACGTTCTGGCAGGTGCTGGTGGACATGACGGCGGCGATGTCCGTGCCGCCCGGCCACGGCCACCGCTACGGCGCCAACATCGTGGACGGGTGGGCCGCCGTCGCCGCGCCGCGGGGCTGGACGGCGTCCGACACGTGGCGGCTGCGGACGCTGGTCAGCGCGCCTTGATCTGCCCCTCGTCCTTGACGGTCTGGTGCCAGGGACGGCGCACCGCGCCCGGCGCGTACGGCTCGGGCCGGCCCTTGAGCCGGTCGGAGGAGTGCAGCTGCCAGGGCACGCTGGTCACCATGACGCCCGGCTTGAACAGCAGCCTGGCCTTCAGCCGCAACGCGCTCTGGTTGTGCAGCAGGTGCTCCCACCAGTGGCCGACGACGTACTCGGGGATGAAGACGGTGACCACGTCGCGCGGTGAGCGGCGGCGCAGGGTCTTGACGTAGTCGAGGATGGGCTGGGTGATCTCGCGGTAGGGCGAGTCGAGCATCTTGAGCGGCACCGGGATGCCGCGCCGCTCCCACTCCTCCTGGAGCTGGCGCGCCTCCTCGCCCTCGACGCCCACGGTGATCGCCTCCAGCGAGGAGGGACGGGTGGCGCGGGCGTAGGCGAGCGCGCGCATGGTCGGCTTGTGGATCTTGGAGACGAGCACGATCGCGTGGTTGCGGGCCGGCAGCATGGCGGGCTCGTAGTCGTCGGTGATCTCCAGCTCGGCCGCGACCTTGTCGTAGTGGCGGCGGATGCCCTTCATCATGAGGAACAGCACCGGCATCGCGATGACCACGATCCACGCCCCGACCAGGAACTTGGTCAGCAGCACGACGATCAGCACCAGGCCGGTCATGATGGCGCCGAAGAAGTTGATCACGCGGGAGCGGTGCATCTGGTGGCGGACCTGGCGGTCGGTCTCGGTCCTCAGATGACGGGTCCAGTGGATGACCATGCCGATCTGGCTGAGCGTGAAGGAGACGAACACGCCGACGATGTAGAGGTTGAGCAGGCGGCTGACGTCGGCCTGGAAGCCCCACAGCAGCAGGCACGCGCCGAGCGCCAGGATGATGATGCCGTTGGAGAAGGCCAGCCGGTCGCCGCGGGTGTGCAGCTGGCGCGGCAGGTAACGGTCCTGGGCGAGGATCGAGCCGAGCACGGGGAAGCCGTTGAAGGCGGTGTTCGCGGCCAGGAACAGGATGAGCGCGGTCACCGCGGAGATCACCACGAACGGCAGCGAGCCGCCGCCGAACACCGCGTCGGCCACCTGGGAGATGATCGGCTGCTGGTAGTAGCCCTCGCCGACCGGGGTGCCGTCGGGCCTGAGCAGGTCGTGGGCGACGACGCTCGGCTCGGCCACCCGCACGCCGGAGGCCAGACCGAGCGCGATGATGCCGCCGAACATGGTGATGGCGATCAGGCCCATCATGAGCAGCGTCGTGGCGGCGTTCTTGCTCTTGGGCTTGCGGAAGGCGGGCACGCCGTTGCTGATGGCCTCGACGCCGGTCAGCGCGGCGCAGCCGGAGGAGAAGGCGCGCAGGATCAGGAAGGCCGCGGCGAAGGAGGCCAGGTTGGCCTGCTCGGGCCGGATGGTGAACCCGGCGCTGGGCGCCCGCAGCTCGTCGCCGAACACCAGCAGCCGGATGCCGCCCCAGGCGACCAGGCCGATCACCGCGAACATGAACGCGTACGTGGGGATGGCGAAGGCGGCGCCGGACTCGCGGATGCCGCGCAGGTTGACCACGGTGAGCAGGATCACGATGATGATGGCGATCGCGGGCCGGTGGTCGGCCACGAACGGGATCGTCGCGCCGACGTAGTCGACGCCGTTGGCCACCGACACCGCCACGGTCAGCACGTAGTCGACCATGAGGGCGCTGGCGACGGTGAGCCCGGCGTTCTTGCCGAGGTTGGTGGTGGCGACCTCGTAGTCGCCGCCGCCGCTGGGGTAGGCGTGCACGTTCTGCCGGTACGACGCCACGACGGTGAGCATCACCACCACGACGGCGACGGCGATCCAGGGACTGTAGGAATAGAACGAGACGCCCGCCAGCGACAGGATGACCAAAATCTCCTGCGGGGCGTAGGCCACAGAGGACAGCGCGTCACTGGCGAAGACGGGCAGGGCGATGCGTTTGGGCAGGAGTTGCTCGTGGAGCTGCCCGCTTCGCAGGGCGCGCCCCACGAGCACGCGTTTGACAAGATCCGTTACCTTCGCCACGTAACGAGATGCTAGCCGCATGCCGATGCCCTAAACGCGGCGCTCCCCCATCGGGCCATACTGGTGTCGAGCAACCGGCCGACCGCGAAGTGCGGGGGAGTATGCATATAGTGATCATGGGATGCGGCAGGGTCGGTTCGACCCTCGCCCACATCCTCGAGGACAGCGGCCATTCCGTCGCCATCATCGACCGTGACCCGCAGGCGTTCCGCCGCCTGCGCGCGGGGTTCCGGGGGCGGCGGGTGACCGGCGTCGGCTTCGATCGCGACGTGCTCACCGAGGCCGGAATCGAGTCGGCGACCGCCTACGTCGCCGTCTCCAGCGGCGACAACTCCAACATCATCTCCGCGCGCGTGGCCCGCGAGACGTTCGGCGTCGACAACGTGGTGGCCCGCATCTACGACCCTCGGCGGGCCGAGGTCTACCAGCGGCTGGGCATCCCCACGGTGGCCACCGTGCGCTGGACGGCCGATCAGATCCTGCGCCGTATCCTCCCCGAGGGCGCCGAGCCGCTGTGGCGTGACCCCACGGGCACGGTCGTCCTCTCCGAGGTCACCGCCAACCCGGCCTGGATCGCCACCCGCGTCGTCGACCTGGAGAGCCGGGCCCGCGCCCGCGTGGCCTTCATCAACCGCATGGGCGAGGCCCTGACCATCACGGACGAGACGGTGGTGCAGG
Source organism: Nonomuraea sp. NPDC052265 (assembly GCF_044547985.1). Taxonomy (NCBI): domain Bacteria; kingdom Bacillati; phylum Actinomycetota; class Actinomycetes; order Streptosporangiales; family Streptosporangiaceae; genus Nonomuraea; species Nonomuraea sp. NPDC052265. Next base: position 427,252 of record NZ_JBIUBJ010000002.1, on the reverse strand, counting down.
AGGGCGACCTGCTCCACGTCATCGCGGCGGAGAACGACATGGACCGGATCAACAAGGTGCTCGCCGCTGCGCCGGAAGAGGACGACTGATGCGCATCGCCATCGCCGGCGCGGGCGCCGTGGGCCGTTCCATCGCCGCCGAGCTGCTGGAGAACGGCCACGAGGTCCTGCTCATCGACGTCGACCCGCGGGCGATCAAGATCGACAGCGTGCCGCGCGCCGAATGGCTGCTCGCCGACGCGTGCGAGATCGCCTCGCTCGACGAGGCCGGGCTCGGCAACTGCCACGTCGTGGTGGCCTCCTCCGGCGACGACAAGGTCAACCTCGTGGTCTCGCTGCTGGCCAAGACCGAGTACGGCGTGCCGCGCGTGGTGGCCCGCATCAACCACCCCAACAACGAGTGGCTGTTCAACGAGTCGTGGGGCGTCGACGTCGCCGTCTCGACGCCGCGGCTGCTGAGCGCTCTGGTGGAGGAGGCGGTCAGCGTCGGCGACCTGGTGCGGCTGATGACGTTCCGTCAGGGCCAGGCCAACCTGGTCGAGCTGACCCTGGCCGAGGACGCGCCGGTGGTGGGCCAGCGTGCCGGGTCGGTGCCGTGGCCGGTCGACTCCGCGCTGGTGGCGATCCTGCGCGAGGGCCGGGTGCTGGTGCCGACCGCCGACGACCCCCTGGAGGCCGGCGACGAGCTGCTGTTCGTGGCCAGCCAGGAGGTCGAGGAGGAGCTCGCCCACCTGCTCTCGCAGCGCTGAGCCCGGTCGTGGACGCCGGCCGCGCCCGTTCGCTGTTCGCGGGCGCCCGCGTCGCCCGCCTGGCGACGGCCGACGCGGGTGGGGTGCCGCGTCTGGTGCCCGTCACCTTCGCCGTCCTCGGTGACGTCGTGGTCTCCGCCGTCGACCACAAGCCGAAGAGCACGTACGACCTGCGGCGGCTGCGCGACATCCGGGCGAACCCGCGGGTCAGCCTGCTCGCCGACCACTACGAGGACGACTGGACCAGGCTGTGGTGGGCGCGCGCCGACGGCACGGCGACCGTGCACGAGGGCGGCCACGCGGACGGTCACGAGGGCGGACACGAGGCCGCGCTGCGGGCGCTGGCCGGCAAGTACGAGCAGTACCGCAGCCGGCCGCCCGAGGGGCCCTTGATCGTGGTCGCGGTCAGTCGGTGGTCGGGGTGGGCGTACTCGGGATGAGCAGGTCGCGGTGGGCGGCCTGCAGGCCCTCGGGCAGGTCGTCCGGGGTGACCCAGCGGGCTTCGAGGATCTCCAGCGGGTCGATCCTGAGCGTGCCGCCGACGAGGACGGCCTCGTAGGCCACCTCGGCCCGCAGCCCGAAGCCGCTGCGTACGCGCAACAACCGGCCCGTGCGCACGCTCAGGCCGGTCTCCTCCAGCACCTCGCGCTCCACCGTGCCCTCGAAGGTCTCGCCCCTCTTGGCGAACCCCGTGGGGAAGCCCCATTGCCGCCCTTCCTGCCACAGGCGGTGGCGCAGCACGAGCACGCGGCCGTCGGCGTCGCGTACGAGGCCGGTGACGCCGATCATGAAGGTGGCATGGGTGAGCCACAACACCCGCCAGCGCACGCGCCCGCCCAGCGCCTTCCACACCCGCGCCACCACCCGCCCCAGCACATTCCCCCTCATCCCTCCCAGACTCCCACGCCCACAGATCCCCCGATCCCCCGAACCCCCGAACCTCCGGACCCCTGCGCCACCGAGCTCCGAGCCCCCGAGCCCCCGGCGACCGCACAGCCCCTCGGCTGCACCGCCCGAACTCCTGCTCCACCTTCCTCATCCCCGGGCCACCAGGTGCGCACCGGCCCCAGGAGCCCGCCCCGGTAGCGCCCGCCGCTTCCCTTGCGCCCGGCTCTGAACAGAATCATCCGCCCACCCGGACGCCGGTCATCGTTCCGGGCCGCGAACACCCGCGTCAGCAGCACGCTCGCCCGCGCGTTGACCGCCCACGGCAGGTCGAGCTCGGCGGCGGTCACGTCGGCCAGCGCCTGGCGGGAGCTGCGCGCATGGTTGGCCACCACCACGTCCACGTGCCCGAACCGGCTCACCGCCTGCTCCATCACGCGCTCAGGGGCCTCGGGGTCGGCGAAGTCCGCCTCCATGTGCGTCAGGTCGTCACCCGTGCCGCCCAGCGCGTCGAGTACACCGTCGATGCCCGCCGGGTCGCTCCCCCAAGCCTGGTCGGCGTCGTACGGGGGCCACGACTGCACCGCCACCCTCGCACCGGACGCCGGCAGCTCACGCGCCACCGCGAACCCGATGCCCGCCCGGCGGCTCACCCCGGTCACCACCGCCACCCGCCCGCCAGGGGCCCTCGTCCATGGCTCATCCGAGCATCATGGCGGGTCAAGGGGTTAGAGGCGATGGATCCCGCTCAGGTCGACGTCGAGGTCGAAGGGGACGGTCAGCTTGAGCCTGTCGTGGTGGATGCCGGTGAGCGCGTAGGCGCGGGTGGCGGGGTCGCGCTCGTAGACGTATACGACGGGCTCGCCACCGTCGTCCTCGACCCGCCAGAAGTGCGGGATCCCGGCGGCGGCATACAGAGCCGGCTTACGCTCCCGGTCCCGGCTTCGGGACTCGGGTGACACCACTTCGACAGCCAGGACCACGTCCTGCGCCTTGTAGAAGGTCTCGCGACCGCTGCCGAGGGCCTCTGCCTTCAGCACGACGAGGTCAGGCTCGGGGCGTTGATCGTGCCCCAGGACCACGCTCATCTCGCGGCGAACCCGGAGCTCTTCGGGAGCGGCTCCGCGCAGGTCAGCGGCGAGGAGGTCGACCATCACGGCGTGGAAGGACGCTTGGGGGCTCACGAAGACCAAGCTTCCGTCAATCAACTCTGTGTGCGCAGGAAGATTCGGAATGTCATCGAGGTCTTCTGCGACAAAGCCTCCCGGCGGCGGGAAGACCCAGTCAGGCAGCGAGGAAGTGGTCATCTCGAGGCTCACCGCTTCGGCTGTCATGCGTCTACGCTACCAATGTAATGCGCTCACGCCAGGTGAACAGGCGCACACGTTTCGGTGGCCGGGAGGCCCCGACGGGTCAGGCCGGGGCGACCGGGGGCTTGATGGGGGTGCGGCCGCGGCCGAGGAGCCAGAGCATCGCGGCCAGGGCCGCCACCTGGAGGGGCCACCCCATCACGATCTTGGCGAAGCCCAGCGCGGCCACCGCCTCGTCACCGCCGCCGAACAGGTAGACCGGGCCCTGCACCGCCACCCGCACCACGCATGGCAGCATGAGCAGCCACGTCAGTCGCGTGCAGAGACGGACGATGCCCGCGTCTTTGTGCCAGCCCACCGGATCGTTGGTGACCGAGCCGATGAGGAAGCCCACGACCGGCCATCGGGTGACGATGGACAGCAGCATGGCCACCGAGTAGGCGGCGTTCCACAGGATGCCGGGCAGGAAGTAGTCTTTCGCGTCGCCGGAGCGGCTGGCGAAGAACGCGCCGATCGCGATGCCGATCAGGCTGTTGATCACGAACTGCGGCGTGGACCGCTGGATCACCCTGGCCAGCAGGAGCACCACCGACAGCGAGATGCTGATGATGAGCGACGTCTTCAGGTCTTCGGTGAAGATCCACGCCAACGTGAAGGCGATCGTCGGCACCGCGGCCTCGATGATGCCGCGGACGCCGCCGAAGGCCTTGGCGAGCTGGGCTCGCACCGCCGCCTCGACGGTCTCGTGCGCGACCTCTTCCGCCTCAGCACTCACCTGATCAACTCCCCGGGCGCAGTTCGTATCGCGGATTGAACATCACTTTGCGCCCGTCCTGCATGCTGACCAGACCCTCGGCCTTGACCGTGCGGCCCGGCTCGATGCCGGCGATCTTGCGGCGGCCGAGCCACACCAGGTCGATCACGTCGGACCCGTCGTACAGCTCGGCCTCCAGGGCGGGAGCACCGCCCCTCGGACGCAATGTCACCGTACGTAGCGTACCCGCTACACAGAACCTGCGGCGCCCGCCACACGACACGATGGGCGTCGCGCCGACCTCGTCGGCGTCTTCCCGCAGTTCCTGGGCCTCGATCTCGGACTGGGTCGTGGCCAGCCGACTGAAGAAGCCGCGCAATCCCCCGCGTTTCGGAGGCTCTGCCGTACTCATGATGGTTCAGCCTATGTGATGGTAAGCCGTCAGCGAATAGCCGATGGGGGGTCTTGGGAATGTCGCCGGACGGGGCGGGGCAAGTGCCCGCAAATGTAACGCTCAGCGGGTCTCGCTGATTTCCGGGCCGCGCTTGAAGGGGCTGAACGCCGGGCGTTCGTCCTGCTCCACGGCCTGACGCTCGTGCGGGCGGCTCAGCGTGATGGGCTCCTCGCGGGCCATCGGCTCGTCGCCGCGCACGACCACGACGTCCTTGACGAAGTCGATGAACGCCCCGGAGACACGTTCGTCGAGGGCGCCCGGGCCGGTGATGGCCGCCAGGAGGAACCAGCGCGGGCCGTCGACGCCGATGTAGCGGGCCGCCCTGCTGCCGCCTTCCATGGCGACCTCGCCCGCCAGCTCGACGCCGAACGGCCCCTCCCGCTCCTCCAGGGTCTTGGCCTGAGCGACGATCTTGGCCCTGACCTCGTCCCACAGGCCGGCCGAGCGTGGCGCGGCCAGGGCCTGGAGCTGCAGCGAGCTGTCCTCGTACAGGACGACGACACCGACGTGCTGGTCGCCGAGCGAGGCCAGGCGCACGTCGAAGTCGGGGTTGTGCGGCAGCCGCAGGCCGCCGAGGTCGATCCTGTCGGTGTCGGGGTGGGGCTCGTCGGCGTCCCACGGGCCGGACTCGCGGCCGGGGGCCGCGGACTCCTGCTCGGCCACCGATTCCGACTGCTCACGACGACGACGTCGGAACACGTTCCTCACTCTCCCTGTTCACGGGGCCGTGGCCCCGGGCTTTTGCGGGCCCGCCGCTTCAGCGGCCCGTCGATCCGAATCCGTTGGCGCCGCGCACGGAGCCGGGCAGGCGTTCGACCTCGTAGAAGGCCGCGCGCTCGACCCGCTGGACCACGAGCTGGGCCACCCGGTCGCCCCGCTGGAGGCGGAACGGCTCCTTGGCGTCGGTGTTGATCAGCGTCACCTTGATCTCGCCCCGGTAGCCGGCGTCGACCGTGCCGGGGGCGTTGACGAGCGTGACGCCGTGGCGGGCCGCCAGGCCGGAGCGCGGGTGCACGAACGCGGCGTAGCCGTCGGGCAGCGCGATCGCGACGCCGGTGCCGACCACGGCCCGCTCGCCCGGCAGCAGCTCGACGTCCTCGGCCGCGTAGAGGTCGGCGCCGGCGTCGCCCGGGTGGGCGTAGGCCGGCACCGGCAGCCCGGTGTCGAGCCGCTGGATGAGGACCTCCACGTCGCTCACGGGTTCACCTCGAAGTCCTGGTGTTCGGCGGCGATGGCCGCGAGGTCGCCGTGCTCGGCGAAGTGTTCCATGCTCACCTCGACGAACAGCGCTGCCGCGCGGACGGCGACCGGTCCGTCGGGGGCGCCGACGCGCCCCTCAGCCTCAAGGTACGCCTTCCTGCCCGTGATCCCGTTGCACCAGGCGCGCAGGTGGAGTGTCGTGCCCACGGGAACGGGGAGAACGTAGTCGGTCTCCAGCCGTGCCGTCACGTAAGGCTTGTGGAACAGGTAGACGGACATTCCGATGACCTCGTCCATCGCGGCGGCCAGCACGCCACCGTGGGCGAGCATCGGCGCGCCCTGGTGGGCCTCCCCCACGGTGAACTCGGCCTCGACCGTGACGCCGTCGGGCGTGGCCGCCTTCAGGTGCAGTCCGGTCGGGTGGCCGTGGCCGCAGCCGAAGCAGCGGCTGTAGTGGGAACCGAGGGAGCTGCCCGGCGCCGGGGCGCCGGGATGGGCCGCGGGCGCCGAGGCGTCCGGCGGCGGGGTGGTGAGGGAGGAACGCGTCACGGGTGACGAGGTTACTCGCTGCGGCCCCGGGACTCGCCCTCGACACCGGATCGGAACCTCCCGATCCGCTCCACGTCACCGCCCTCCGACGGCCCGTCACCCACGGACGGCGACTCCTCACCGGGACGCCCCCCTCCGGACGGCGACTCTCCGGCCGGAGGCACGCCCCCGGGCGGCGGTTCCCCTCCCGGGGGCCCGTGGTCGGGCGGCGGTGGCAGGGCGGGCGGTTTGTGGCGCAGCTCCGGCAGCGCCCGGTAGATCACCGCCGCGACCGGCACGGCCACGGCCGCTCCCGCGATGCCCGCCAGGATGCCGCCGACGGAAAGCACCAGGATGATCGCCAGCGGGTGGAAGTTGAGCGCCCGGCCCACGATCAGCGGCTGGAGCACGTGGTTCTCCAGCTGTTGCTCGACGATGAGGATGCCCAGGAAGATCAGCGCGTAGACCAGGCCCTTGGCGCCGAGGGTGACGAGGGTGGCGACGGTGCCGGCGAAGAAGATGCCGACGATCGGGATGAAGCTGGCGAAGAAGATCAGCACGGCCAGCGGCGCCCACAGCGGCACCCCCATGCCGGCCAGTACGATGCCCATGATCAGGCCGTGCACGGCGGCCACGGCCACGGTGCCCTGGACGTAGTGGGAGAGCGTGGTCCAGGCCACCCGGCCCGCCCGGTCGACCCGCGGCGACATCGAGCCGAAGGCGCGCAGGAACCACGACCAGATGCGGTCGCCGTCCTTGAGCAGGAAGAACGTCACGAACAGCAGCAGCACGATGGACGCGAGCACCTCGACCGCGACGGCGCTGGCCGACAGCACCGTGCCGGTGATGGCGGTGCGCTGGGCGTTGACCATCGTGGCGATCTCGTCGACGTACCCGGTGATCTGGGCCTGCTTCAGGTGCAGCGGGCCGGTGATCAGCCACTCCTGGACCGAGCGCGCGGTGGCCTGCACCTGCGTGACGAGGTTGGGGAACTCTTCGCCGGCCCGCGCCCCGACCAGCCAGCCGGTGCCGGCCAGGACGGTCAGCGCGACCAGCATGGTCAGCCAGGTGGCGTAGATGGGCCGCAGGCCCGCTCGCCGCAGGCTCTTGGTCAGCGGGAACAGCAGCGCGGTCAGCAGCAGCGCGATCGCCACGGGCAGCGCCACGAAGGTGAGCCGGGCGATCGCCTGGACGAAGAAGAAGACGACCACGCCGACGAGGATCAGGCACCCGCACCATGCGGCCATCTTGGCCAGCACGGGCGGGACGAGTGTGGTGGGGCGGTCGATCTGCACGTGTTCAAGACTGGCACGTCCGCGCCGGGGATGCGCACCGATAAAACGCCCAGGTGCCGACAGCGCCCGCCCGGACGCCGAGACACCGCCCCCCCACCACCCGACCGCGCCCGCCCGGACGGCGAGGAACCGGGGTCCTCGTCGCCCGTGGCGGACGGCCCGCGCCTCAGCCCAGGTGCACCTCGACCGTCAGCTCGTCACCGCCGGTCAGGACGAACTCCTCGACGTTGCCCGCCGCGCACAGGTCGTCCTGAGCCTGCCGGACGAGGGCGGCCTCCGGACCCGAGACGGTCAGCCTGGACACCTCGGCCCGCATCGACAACTTGGCCTCCGACTTGGCCTTGCGCATCCGTCGCAGCACCTCCGAGGCCACCGTCAGCACCGCCGGGTCGCCCGTGCCGCGCTCGGGGGCCGGCCAGGCGGCGCGGTGCACCGAACCCTCGCGCCACCACGACCAGACCTCCTCGGTCACGAACGGCAGCACCGGCGCGAACAGCCGCAGCAGCACGTCGAGCGCCTGCCGCAGCGCCGCGTGCGCCGAGGCGGCGGCCGGCCCGGACTCGTAGGCCCGTGCCTTGACCAGTTCCAGGTAGTCGTCGCAGAAGGACCAGAAGAAGCGCTCGACGGCCTCCAGCGCGCGGGTGTGGTCGTAGGACTCGAACGCCTGCGTGGCCTCGCGCGCCATGTCGGACAGGGCGGCCAGCATCGACAGGTCGATCGGCTCGGTGACCTCGCCCTCGCTGCCGGCCAGGCCGAGCACGAACTTCGAGGCGTTGAGGATCTTGATCGCCAGCCGCCGGCCGATCTTGAGCTGGCCCACGTCGAACGTGGTGTCCACGCCGTAGCGGCCGTTCGCGGCCCAGTAGCGGACCGCGTCGGAGCCGTGCTGCTCCAGCAGGTCGAGCGGGGTGACCACGTTGCCCTTGGACTTGGACATCTTCTTGCGGTCGGGGTCGAGGATCCAGCCGGAGATCGCCACGTCGCTCCACGGCAGCGCGTCGAACTCCAGGTGGGAGCGGACCACCGTCGAGAACAACCAGGTACGGATGATCTCGTGCGCCTGCGGTCGCAGGTCGTAGGGGGACACGCGCCGGTAGAGGTCGTCGTCGGTCGCCCAGCGGCCGGCGATCTGCGGCGTCAGGGACGAGGTCGCCCAGGTGTCCATGACGTCGGGGTCGGCCATGAAGCCGCCGGGCACGCCGCGCTGCTCCTCGCCGTAGCCGGGCGGCACGTCGGAGGACGGGTCGACCGGCAGCGACTCCTCGGCCGGCAGGATCGGCGCGTCGTGGACCGGATTCCCGGCCTCGTCCAGCGGATACCACACCGGGAACGGCACGCCGAAGAAGCGCTGGCGTGAGATCAGCCAGTCGCTGGTCAGGCCCTCGACCCAGTTGTCGTAGCGCACCCGCATGTGCGGCGGGTGCCAGGCCAGCTCGCTGCCGCGCTCCAGCAGCCGGGCGCGCAGCGCCTGCTCGCGCCCGCCGTTGCGGATGTACCACTGGCGGGTGGTGACGATCTCCAGCGGCTTGTCGCCGCGCTCGTAGAACTTCACCGCACGCTGCACCGGACGCGGGTCGCCGTCGAGGTCGCCGGACTCGCGCAGCAGCTCCACGATGCGCTCGCGGGCGCTGTGGACGGTCTTGCCGGCCAGCTCCTTGTACGGCTCGGGCTCCACGCCGTCGGGCGGCTCGGGCAGCAGCCGGCCGTCCCAGCCGATGACCGGCCGGGTGGGCAGGTGCAGCTCGCGCCACCAGGTGACGTCGGTGATGTCGCCGAACGTGCAGATCATCGCGATGCCGGACCCCTTGTCGGGCTCGGCCAGGTGGTGGGCCAGGATCGGCACCTCGACGCCGAACAGCGGCGTGAGCACGGACGTGCCGAACAGCGGCTTGTAGCGCTCGTCGTCGGGGTGGGCGACCAGCGCGACGCAGGCCGGGATCAGCTCGGGCCTGGTCGTCTCGATCCAGACGGGCCCGCGCTCGCCGTAGAAGGAGACGCGGTGGAAGGCGCCGGGCCACTCGCGGTCCTCCAGCTCGGCCTGGGCCACCGCGGTGCGGTAGGTGACGTCCCACAGCGTGGGCGCCTCGGCGAGGTAGGCCTCGCCGCGCCCGAGGTTGCGCAGGAACGCCCGCTGGGACACCGCGCGCGACTCGTCGCTGATCGTGGTGTAGAGCAGGTCCCAGTCGACCGACAGGCCGACCCGCCGCCAGACCTCCTCGAACGCCTTCTCGTCGATGGCCGTGAGCTGGTGACACAGCTCCACGAAGTTCCGCCGGGAAATTGAGATCTCACGTTTGCCCGGCTTGTTCGGTGGAACGAAGTCGGGATCGTACGGCAGCGACGGATCGCAGCGCACCCCGTAGACGTTCTGCACCCGCCGTTCGGTGGGCAGGCCGTTGTCGTCCCAGCCGATGGGGTAGAACACCGACTTGCCGATCATCCGCTGGTAGCGGGCCATGATGTCGGTGTGGGTGAAGGAGAAGACATGACCGACGTGGAGGGAGCCGGACACGGTCGGCGGCGGCGTGTCGATGGAGTAGACCTGCTCGCGCGGCTTGGACCGGTCGAAACGGTAGGTGCCCTCCTCCTGCCAGCGAGCTACCCATACCTGCTCCAAGCCGTCGAGGGTCGGCTTTTCCGGCATGGATGCATGGCGTAGTCGCTGTTGAGTCATGCCTCCTTATGGTACGGCTTCGGGGGCCCGGCAAGCGTTAGAGACTAGTGTTCGTTACATAGGGGAAGGGAGTTGGCATGGCGGAGGACAAGCCCGACATCGCCTGGCGTGTCATCGGTGGTCTGGTGGGCATGGCGACCGCTTGGGGGATGAGGAAGCTCCTCGGGTTCGTCTGGGTCAAGGCGACCGGCAAGGAGCCGCCCCTCGACGACGACTCGCCCGAGGTCGGCATGGGTGAGGCGATCGGTTACGCGATCCTCACCGGCGTCGGGATGTCCGTGGCGCAGATCGTGGTCAACCGGACCGCCAAGAAGCGCTACGACGCGTGGAAGTCTGTGAAGCAGGTGTCTCAAGGGCACTGAGGAACTCGCTCGCCCAGCGGTCCACGTCGTAGGTGGCCACCCGGCGGCGCATGGTGCGCATCCGCCGGGCCAGCTCGTGCGGCGTGGCCCGCATGGCGGCGATCATCTGCCGCTTGACGTCCTCGATGTCGTACGGGTTGACCAGGTACGCCTGCCGCAGCTCGTCGGCCGCCCCGGTGAACTCGCTGAGCACCAGGGCGCCCTGGAGGTCGTGGTGGCAGGAGATGTACTCCTTGGCCACCAGGTTCATCCCGTCGCGCAGGGGCGTGACGACCATGACGTCGGCCGCCAGGTAGAGCGCGGCCAGCTCGTCCTGGCCGTAGGACTGGTGGAAGTACTGGATCGGCTGCACCCCGATCTGGGCGTGCTCGCCGTTGATCCGGCCCACCTGCAGCTCGATGTCGTCGCGCAGCTTGCGGTACTCGTCCACGCGCTCGCGGCTCGGGGTGGCGATCTGCACGAAGACCGCCTCGTTCGGGCGCAGGCTGCCGTCCTTGAGCAGCTCGCCGAACGCCTCCAGGCGCTGGCCGATGCCCTTGGTGTAGTCGAGCCGGTCCACGCCGAGCAGCACGTGCTCCGGATCGCCCAGCTCGCCCCTGATCTCCTTGGCCCGCGCCACCACGTGCGGCTCGCGTACCAGCGAGTCGAGCTGCCCGAAGTCCACCGAGATCGGGAACGCCTGCGTGGTCACCACCCGGTCGTCGAGGAAGATCTCGTTCCCCTTGTACGGCAGCCCGAGCAGCCGCCGGCACAGCCTGCGGAAGTTCGAGGCGCCGCCGGGGAGCTGGAAGCCGACGAGGTCCGCGCCGAGCAGCCCCTCGACCAGCTCCTTGCGCCAGGGCAGCCGCCAGAACAGCTCCACCGGCGGGAACGGGATGTGCAGGAAGAAGCCGATCCGCAGGTCGGGCCGGAGCCGGCGGAGCATCGCGGGCACGAGCTGGAGCTGGTAGTCCTGCACCCAGACGACGGCTCCCTCCTCTGCGGCCTCGGCGGCGGCCACGGCGAAGCGCTCGTTGACCGAGCGGTAGGTCTCCCACATCTCCCGCTCGAACACCGGCGGCGCCACCACGTCGTGGTAGAGCGGCCAGAGCGTGGCGTTGGAGAAACCCTCGTAGTAGAGCTCGACCTCGCGGGCCGACAACGGGATCGGGATGAGGCTCATGCCGTCCTGCTCGAACGGTTCGAGCTTCTCGTCCTGCGCGCCGTGCCAACCCGCCCAGGCGCCGTGGCGACGCTTCATCACGGGTGCTATGGCCGTCACGAGCCCCCCCGGGCTCCTGCGCCACGAGGCCGTTCCGTCTGGCTCGATCGTGCGATCGACCGGCAAGCGGTTCGCGACGATCAGAAACGAGCTACGGCCGGTCACGCAGTCCTCCTAGGGCTCAGGTCGAGGAGAGCCGCAGGCGCGGCTCACGGCGGCCGCGACCTCGTCCGGCCCCCCGCGGGGAATGATCGCGGCGATGTGGGCATCTGGCCTGATCACCCATGCTTCGTCCGGCCGCGCACCCAGTCTTTCGGCGAGCGAGCCGGTCGCATCCATCTCCGTGAGCTCGCGGACGGCGAGCGGTGCCATAATGACCTTGCCCAGGACCTGCACAAACAAACTCGAATCGCACATATCACCCAATAGAACAAGAAAACCATCCCGGCAGAACTCGCGCAGTCTGCCCCTCGGCAGCGGCACGTCCGGCAGGATCACTCCGGGGGCGGGCTCGCACAGCGCACCCCTCGGCGGACGGCCCCCGAACGGCCGCCCCGGCTCGGGCGTGGTGAGCGGCGAGTCCACGTACCAGAAGGGCTCGGCGAAGCGCCCGGAGTCGACCTCGGCGACCAGGCCGCCCTCCAGCACCTCCCGCCGCCTGGCCCGGTCCCGGGCCGTCCGGGGCGCGAGGAAGCGCATGGTGGCGGCGGTGACCTCAAGGTTCTCCCGCGCCGCCGCGTGCCGCTCGACGTGGTACGACTCCAGCAGCTCGGGCCCGGCCCAGCCGTTGAGCGCGAAGGCCAGCTTCCAGGCCGCGTTCTCGGCGTCGGGCACGCCGGAGTTGAGCCCCCGGGCCCCGAAGGGCGCCACCAGATGGGCACAGTCGCCCGCCAGCAGCACCCGCCCGACCCGCATCCGCGACGCGACCCGCGAGTGGAACCGGTACGTGCTGTGCCAGATCACCTCATATGGCCGATCCCCAATGATTAGCCGGATTTTCTGCGAAATATCGTCCTTTGTTGGGATGAAGTCCGGCGCGATCTGCCAGTCGATCCGGTACGTCCCGTTCGGGCAGGGATGGATGAGGACCTGCCGGCCCGGGTTCCACACCGGGTCGAAGTAGAAGCGCCGCTCGTTCTCCCAGCCGGGCAGATCGGCCCTGATGTCGCAGATCAGGAACTGGTCGTCGAACGCCTCGCCGTCGAAGGAGACGCCGAGCGACCGGCGTACCTGCTGGGCCCGCGCACCCGCGCAGACCAGCACATAGGAGGCGCGCAGCAGCCGCTGCCCGCACTGGACCTCGACCCCGGCCGGGTCCTGGACCAGCCCGGTGACCTCGTGGTTCCAGCGCACCTCGATCAGCGGCTGGTCGGCGACGACCTCGTCGAGCAGCTGCTCGGTGCGGGCCTGGGAGATGTTCACGCACGGCGGCAGCGGGCCCTGGCCGTCGAAGGACCAGGAGAACAGCTCGCGGTCGCGGTAGTAGGTGCGGGCCGTGGTCCAGGCCAGCCCCTCCTCCGCCACCCGGCCCGCGCCCGCCGCGGCCCAGATGTCGAGCACGTCGCGCTGCTGGCAGATCGACTTGGAGCCGCCGCCGTCGCGGGCCTGCCGCCGGTCGAGCACCAGCACGCGGATGCCCCAGCGGGCCAGCAGCAACGCGGCGGTCTGACCGACCGGGCCCGCGCCGACCACGATGACCTGCGGCACGGACTCCCCGGGCCTCATGACTGGAGCTCGTCCCACACTTCGCGGTCGCGTTCGGCGGTCCAGATGCGCGGGCGTTCGACGCCGTGGAGCTCGTCCCAGAGGCGGGAGACGTTGAAGGGCAGGCAGTGCTCGAAGATGGGCCAGCCGCCGTAGCGGGGCCGGAGTGCCCGGTGGGTGCGCTCGAACGCCTCCTTCAGCCCGCTCGCCGCGCCGACCTCGCGCAGCATCACGGTGAGGAAGTCGCGGCTCTGGGCGATGGCCGCCTCGACCGCGGCCTTGCCGTGGGCCACCGCTCCCCTGCCGCCGACCAGCGTCTCGGCCCCGAACGAGGCGACGCGGTCGAGCGTGCCGGTCGCCCATTCGCGGTGGAAGGCGTCGCCGGTGTAGAGCGCGGCCCGCGACTCGACCAGGTCGCCGGCGAACAGGATCCGCCGTTCGGGCAGCCAGGCCACCAGGTCGCCCTCGGTGTGGCCGCGCCCGCAGTGGGCCAGCACCAGGTCGCCCCTGCCGCCGCCGAGGTCGATGGTGAAGGTGTCACTGAACGTGGCGGTGGGCCAGGTCAGGCCGGGGATCGAGGCGGGGTCCTTGAACAGGCGGGGCATCCGGGCGTACTCGCTGGCCCAGTCCTGCTCGCCGCGCTCGGCGATCAGCTCGCGGGTCTTGTCGTGGGCCACGATGACGTCCGCGCCGAACGCCGAGGCGCCCAGCACCCGGACCGCGTGGTAGTGCGACAGCACGAGGTATCTGACCGGTTTGCCGGTGTGCTCGCGCAGCCTGGCCAGCCAGCCGGCCGCGGCCGTGGGCGTGGCCAGCGCCTCGAAGCAGACCAGGAAGTCCTCGCCCTCGATCGCGCCCACGTTCGGGTCGCCCTCGGCGGTGAGCGCGTAGACGCCTTCCGCCGGAACCTCAAGGGACTGCCGCTTCTCACCGAGATCCGCCGACGAGGCGAACGGCTTGATCATCGTCTCTCCTCACGCGCTGAGGCCGACCCGCTGATGAACCAGGACATACCCCACAAACGGCCCTTACCGCTCCGCCGCGCCGGCCCTCCCTTGACAGTGCTCGGCAGGACGGTGAAGTGTTTACCGAACATTCGGTCAGTAAGCAAGGGAGACCTGTGTGGAGAGCGCGCGTCGCATGATGGACGCCGACACCGCCTCCGCCGCCCTGGGCATCGAGCTGGTGGAACTGGCCGAGGGCCGCGCGGTGTGCCGGATGGCCGTGACCGGCCAGATGATCAACGGACACTCCCTCTGCCACGGCGGCTACGTCTTCCTGCTGGCCGACACCGCCTTCGCCTGCGCGTGCAACACCCGGGGCCCGGTGACCGTGGCGGCCGGGGCCGAGATCACCTTCGTCGCCCCCGCCCACGAGGGCGACGTGCTGGTGGCCGAGGCGGCCGAGCGCACCAGCTACGGCCGCAGCGGCATCTACGACATCACCGTGCGCGGTGCCGGCGGCCGGGTGGTCGCGGAGTTCCGCGGGCGCAGCAGGGAGCTGAGATGAGGCCGGTCCCCCCGCCGTCCCCCGAGGAGCTCGACCCGGTCGAGCGCGTCTCCAGGGACGAGCTCATGGCCCTGCAACTGGAGCGACTGCGCTGGACGCTGGCGCACGCCTACGACAACGTGCCGCTCTACCGGCGCAAGTTCGACGAGCACGGCGTCCGTCCTGACGACTGCCGGAGCCTCGACGACCTCGCGCACTTCCCGTTCACCACCAAGGAGGACCTGCGCGAGTCCTACCCGTTCGGCATGTTCGCCGTGCCGCGCGAGCGGGTGGCGCGCGTCCACGCCTCCTCGGGCACCACGGGCAAGCCCACGGTCGTCGGGTACACGCGGGCCGACCTCGACGTCTGGGCGCAGGTGATGGCCCGGTCGATCCGGGCGTCCGGCGGCCGTCCCGGCGACGTGGTGCACGTGGCCTACGGCTACGGGCTGTTCACCGGCGGCCTCGGCGCCCATTACGGGGCCGAGCGGCTGGGCTGCACCGTCGTGCCGGTCTCCGGCGGCATGACGGCCCGGCAGGTCCAGCTCATCACCGACTTCCGGCCCAGGGTCATCATGGTGACGCCGTCGTACCTGCTGGCGCTGCTCGACGAGTTCGCCGCGCAGGGCCTCGACCCGCGCGAGAGCTCGCTGGAGATCGGCGTCTTCGGCGCCGAGCCCTGGACCGAGCGCATGCGCGCCGAGATCGAGGAGCGCTTCGACCTGCACGCCGTCGACATCTACGGCCTGTCGGAGGTCATGGGCCCCGGCGTGGCCAACGAGTGCGTCGAGACCAAGGACGGCCTGCACGTCTGGGAGGACCACTTCTACCCCGAGACCGTCGACCCGTTCACCGGCGAACCGGCGCCGGACGGCGGCGAGCTGGTGTTCACCAGCCTCACCAAGGAGGCCATGCCGGTCATCCGCTACCGCACCCGCGACCTGACCAGGCTGCTGCCCGGCACGGCCAGGCCCGCCTTCCGCCGCATGGAGAAGGTCACCGGCCGCACCGACGACATGATCATCCTGCGCGGCGTGAACGTGTTCCCGACCCAGATCGAGGAGCTCGTGCTGCGCGTGCCCGGCCTGTCGCCGCACTTCCAGCTCCACCTGACCCGGCCGGACCGGCTCGACGTGCTCACCGTCAGGGTCGAGGCGCGGCCGGGCGCGACGGGCCGCGAGGAGGCCGGGCGCGCGCTGCGCCACGCGGTCAAGGCGGGCGTCGGCGTGAGCGTCGAGGTCGAGGTGGTGGACCCGGAGACGCTGGAACGGTCGGTGGGCAAGCTCAAGCGCGTGGTGGACACGCGGGACGCCTGAACCGTACGTACGGCCCGCCGGGCTACGGCGTCAGCTCGTCACGGGGGCCGGGCGGCGGCAACGACGGGCCCTTGAGGCGCAGGTCGTCGCGGATGGCCTTGCCGAGCCTGCCGGTCGCGCCGCGGTTGAGCGCGCCGCCGGCGACGGCTCCGGTGAGGAAGGGGCCGAAGGTGGTCAGATGGCGCCCGAGCGTACGCATGAGGCGGTTGCGGAGAGCGGCCTTGGACGCCGCGCCGAGCGCGAGCGAGACGGACGCGGGGGCGAGGGGGTCGATGCCGCGCTGTCTGGCCCAGGCGGAGGTGAAGGCGAAGGCGCGCTGGGTGCCGGTGCCCTGGACGCGGACGCCGTAGACCTCGTGCAGCTCGGCCAGGAGCTTGACCTCGATCGCGGCGACGACGATGGTCTCCGCCACGAGCTGCGCGGGTGCGGAGAGCAGGAGGGGTGGTGCGGCGAACTGGGCCGCCGCGAGTGCTCCGCCGATGGCCCCGACCGTCATGGTGGCCTTCTGGGCGGTGCGCACCAGGTCGTCGGCGAGCTCCTCGCCGGTGAGGCCGTGATAGTGCTCGGACAGCGTGCGCAGGTCGCGGATGGGGATGCGGGGCGCGATGTTGAGGAAGACGTCGGCCAGCCAGCGACCGCGGCCCGCGCCGCTCGCGCGCGCCTTCTTCGCCCCCGCGGCCAGGGACCTCGCCAGTCGGCCGAGCAGCCTGCGCCGCTCGGCCGGCTCCAGCTCGCCCGGCTCGGTGAGCCGTACGACGAGCTCGCCGACCTCCTTCTCGGGGTCGGCGGTCCCGTCGTCAGCTAGCCGGTTGTCCTTCTCGGGTTCGGCCACGCGTTGCCTCCGTCCTCTTGGTCGCGACCGCTCAGGGTAGGTGGGCTCGGTCGTACCTTCGGTCCCTCACCCTGAGCTCCTTCGCTCCAGCGGTCAGGCGGCGCACTCCCGGCAGACCTGCTGGCCGTTCTTCTCGGAGGCCAGCTGGCTGCGGTGGTGCACCAGGAAGCAGCGCGAGCAGGTGAACTCGTCGGCCTGACGGGGAATCACCCGCAGGGAGAGCTCTTCGTTCGACAGATCCGCGCCGGGCAGCTCCAGCGACTCGGCGAGGTCGGTCTCGTCGATGTCGATGCTGCCGGACGACTTGTCGGTACGCCGTGCCTGGAGTTCTTGGAGGCTGTCCTCCCCCAGGTCGTCGTCTGTCTTTCGCGGGCTGTCGTAGTCGGTAGCCATTGTGCTTACTCCATCCCCCTCATCTATATGTCTTCGCGCTCATCGCGCGTCTTCTAACGTCCGGGAGGCCCATCTTGTGCCCGTTCCGTCGGGGAGATTTCCCATCGGTACCCCGCGCGAACGGACAACGAACCTCCCAACACGTCAGGGCCTGCCGCCGACGGCAATGGTTAGCCAAATATGGCGAAACCCACAGCCTTGGCGCCATGCACCACCGTGTTCGACGGCACATCCAACCACATGTACGGCGAGAACGAGACGCCCCCACTACATCAACACGCGGACGAACACGCCGGAACGCCACCCGTCAGCGCCCCATGGCCCACTCATGGACGCTCGATCAACGTGTCGGAAGCCGAATCGTCACCACAAGTCCTCCGCCATCCCGCGGCACGGCGGTCACGTTTCCACCGTGTGCCTGCACGACCGCACGGACGATGGACAACCCCAGACCCGATCCCTTGGCCGATTCCACGCGGTCGGCGTGGAGCCTCCTGAACGGCTCGAACAGGCTGTTCACCTCGTACGCCGGGACATGCTGCCCCGTGTTGGCCACCTGAACAACCAGGCCCCCGTCCGCCATTCCCGTCCGGATCCAGACTTTTCCGCTTTCGGGAAGGTTGTACTTCACGGCGTTCTCCAGCAGGTTGCCGACCGACCGCTCCAGAAGCACCGGGTCGCCCACGGTAGGCGCGCTGACCAGTTCGGCCACAACGGTCACGCCGTGTTCGGCGGCGAAGGGCGCGAGCTGTTCCACGGCCGTCTGCGCGACTTCCTGAACGTCGAGCGGTTTGCGCACCGCGAGTTCTCGTTCGCTCCTGGCGAGCAACAGCAGTCCCTCGATGAGCTTCTCGTTACGCGCGTTGACTTCCAGCAGCGTGCGGCCGAGCGCTTTGAGGTCCTCGGACGCCTCCGGATCCGACAACGCGATCTCCAGGACCGTCCGGTTAATCGTCAACGGCGTGCGCAATTCGTGGGAGGCGTTGGCCACGAATCTGCGCTGGGTGTCGAAGGCGACGTTGAGCCGGGTGAGCATGGCGTCGAAGGTGTCGGCCAGCTCCTTCAGCTCGTCGTTGGGGCCGCGCAGGGCGATGCGCTGATGGGCCAGCGTGCTCTCCGACAGCTTGCGGGCCGCGCTGGTCATCTGGGCGACCGGCCGCAGCGCCCGGTCGGCCACGAAGTAGCCGATGATGAGCGCGAGGATGCCGACCCCGGCCAGCGCCATGAACGAGCTGCTGAACAGCGCGTCGCGGGCGCTGCTGACGGCCCGGCCCTTGGCCAGGGTCCACCGGTTCTGCATGATGGCGGCGTCGAGCGGGTCGAGGTCGTCGGTGATCAGGTCCGGCCAGGCGTTCTCGATCGACCTGCCGACGATCGAGTAGACGACGAACAGCAGCACGGCCGCGGCGGCGAACACCAGGGCGCTGTAGGTGAGCGTGAGCCGCCACCGGATGCTGACCTTGGCCGGCAGCCCCCTGACACGTTCCAGCGGGCTGCGGACGGGCGTCTCGGAGCCGGGCGGGGGCGGGCCGTCCCAGGCCGGCGGCCCGCTCGGGGGCGGCGCCTCCTGCACGCGCGTCGCCTTCCTGGCCGAATGGGGGCTGATCATCGGATGCGTCGGCCCCACCCCGCGCTCTGGCCGTTCACTCACAACTTGTACCCAACCCCGGGCACGGTCTCGATCACCTGAGGCTCGCCCAGCTTCTTCCGCAGCGTCATCATGGTCACCCTGACCACGTTCGTGAACGGGTCGATGTTCTCGTCCCATGCCTTGTCCAGCAGGTCCTCCTGGCTGACCACCGCGCCCTCGGCGCGCATCAGCTCCTCCAGGACCGCGAACTCCTTCTTGGTGAGCACGATCTCCTTGCCGTCGCGCTCGACCAGCCGCTTGCCCGGGTCGAGGCGGATCCCGGCCCGCTCCAGCACGGGCGGCAGGGCGGGCGCGGAACGCCGGCCGAGCGCGCGCACCCGGGCCACCAGCTCGATGAACACGAACGGCTTGGCCAGGTAGTCGTCGGCCCCGAGGCCGAGCCCCTCCACCTTGTCGTCCACGTCGCCGGAGGCGGTCAGCATGAGGATCCGCGAGGCCGAGCGCTGCTCGACCAGCCTGCGGCACACCTCGTCGCCGTGCACGACCGGCAGGTCGCGATCGAGCACGATCACGTCGTAGTCGATGTAGGAGGTGCGCTCAAGGGCGCCGCCGCCGTCGTAGGCGACGTCGACGGCCATGGCCTCGCGCCTCAGCCCGGTCGCGATCGCGTCGGCGAGCACCCGCTCGTCCTCTACAACCAGCACTCGCACGCCTGGTACACCTCTTTCCGGTTCCGGTGTCTCATTCTGCCTACAGGCTCGATAAGCGCACGGTAAGGCATGTCCAGGGGTGTGCCGGGCAGGGGCCGCACACATTCATGTTTCAGAGGGCGATAACCCGGGGTATGCCGTCGGGACACCCATTGCCCGGACATCCTCTGGCAATGGGGTCCACTTCGCCCCGCACAGATCGAACCCCTGAGAGAGTAGGTGAGATGGGCGAGTTCACCACCACGATCGAACGCCGCCTCGACCAGGCTTACAAGGGCCTCACCGAGGCCCGTAGCACCGGCGACGACTACCTCGCCGACACCCTCACCGCCGAGATCGAGGACCTGCGCCGCCTGGCCGACGATCACGGCATCCCGCTGCCGCGCTAGACACGCGCGTGCGACGGCCGGGGCCCTCGGGCCCCGGCCGATCCCGTCATGTACGCCGTCCCGTCAGGAGTCGCGTTCGGGGTCCAGCGGCACGAGCAGGTCGTGCAGCTCCTCGAACAGGCCGGGCGACGCGCTCAGCACGAACTCCGGGCCGGCCGGACGTCCGCGCAGGCCGCCGAGCCGGGCTCCCGACTCGGTCGCCACCAGCCCGGCCGCGGCGAAGTCCCACGGGTTGGTGCCGCGCTCGTAGTACGCGTCCACGCGGCCGGCCGCCACCGAGCACAGGTCGATGGCGCACGAGCCGCCCCGCCGGATGTCGCGCACCCGCGGCAGCACCGCGGCCACGACCCGCCCCTGCACCTCGCGGCGCGGCGCCGCGTAGCCGAACCCGGTCGCGACCAGCGCCTGGGCCAACGGCACCCCGCTGTTGCAGCGCAGCCGCGCGCCGCCGAGCCAGGCGCCCTCGCCGAGCGCGGCGGTGAACACCTCGCCCCGCGCCGGCACGTTGACGACCCCCGCCACGACCCGCCCGGCCACCTCGACGGCGATGGACACCGCCCAGTCGGGCAGGCCGTACAGGAAGTTGACGGTGCCGTCGACGGGGTCGACGATCCACCGCACGTCGGACGCGCCCGGCGCCTCGCCGCCCTCCTCGCCGAGGAACCGGTCGTCCGGGCGGACCGCCAGGACGCGTTCGCGGATCAGGTCCTCCGACGCCTTGTCCAGGATGGTGACGACGTCGGTGGGGCTGGACTTGGTCTCGACGTCCTCCGACATCGTGGGCCGCTTGGCCAGGAGCATGTCCCCGGCCTCGCGGGCGATGTCCTCGGCCAGCCGCAGGAAGTCGGTCATCAGGCCACCGAGTCCGGGCGCTTCCACTCCTCGCCGAGCACGTGCTGGTTGAGGAAGGCGAGCACGGTCTCGTACCAGGCGATGATGTTGCCCGGCTTGAGGATCCAGTGGTTCTCGTCGGGGAAGTACAGGAACTTCGACTCGACGTCGGAGCGCTGCAGGTCCCACCACAGGCGCAGTGACTCGCCGATCGGCACCCGGTAGTCCTTGTCGCCGTGGATGACGAGCATCGGGGTGGTGATCTTGCCGAGCCCCAGGTGCGGGGAGAGCTGCTCGTAGCGCTCCGAGCCCGGCTCGCCGAACTCGCGCTGCCAGTACAGGGAGGAGTCGGTGGTGCCGGCGAACTGGTCGAGGTTCCACAGCGCGGCGTGGGTGACGATGGCCTGGTAGCGGTCGGTGTGCCCGGCCAGCCAGTTGGCCATGTAGCCGCCGAACGAGCCGCCCATCGCCGCCACGCGCTCGTCGTCGATGTCGTCCCTGGCCAGGGCGACGTCCACGATGGCGTCGAGGTCGGCCTGGGTGCGGGGGCCCCAGGCGCCCCAGCCGCGGTCGATCATCTCCTGGCCGTAGCCGGTGGACAGGCACGGGTCGGGCATGAGGACGGCGTACCCGCGCTGGGCCATGATCCACGACTGCCAGCGCCACTGCCAGTCGTTCCAGGACGCGACCGGGCCGCCGTGGATCCACAGCAGGAACGGCGCGGGGTTGTCGGCCGAGGCGCCCTCGGGCAGCACGAGCCAGCCGCGCACGGTCGCGCCGTCGTCGGCGGTGGCCGAGATCTCGGTCAGCGTGCCCGGCACCTCGGGGCGCGGGGCCGGCGAGGGCAGGTCGGCGATCTCGCCGGTGGCCACGTCGATCCTGGCGGGGGCGGGGGCCAGGGCGATGTTGCTGCGCAGGGCGTAGACGTACGTGCCGTCCGCGCTCGCGTTGACCCCGAGGTAGGCGGCGTCGTCGGCGGTGAGCCTGGTGTGCTCGCCCGCCAGCGGGACGCGGAAGACCGGGCGGCGGCCCTGGTGGTCGGCGACGAGGTAGAGGGCCGAGGAATCGGGGGCCCAGGCGACGTCCATCGGGAACAGGTCGGGAGCGTGGGCCCGGCCCTGGCCGGTGGCCAGGTCGGCGATCCACAGCTCCACGCGGACGGAGACGTCCTTGCTCGTGATGCGCTCGCGCGCGCAGGCCACCCGCGTGCCGTCGGGCGAGACGGCGATCGGGCCGCCGAAGTCGTGGGCCTCGTCGGTGAGCAGGGTGCGCCGCTCGCCGGTGGCCACGTCGATGGCGACCAGGTCCGTACGGTTGTCGCCGCCGGGCAGGTACCTGCGCCAGGAGGCGATCACGGTGGAGCCGTCGGGGGTGAGCTCGAACGTGGTGTCGCGCAGGGCCTCACCCGCGTCGGGGGTCAGCTCGCGCACGTCCTCCAGGCGGTCGGCGCCGAGCCGGCCGGCGAACAGCCGGGTGCGGGCCGGGCCGAGGTCGTGGTCCCAGTAGCGGACGGGGTAGCCCTCGTGCAGGATCGCGCTGATCCCGGCGTCCTTGCGGGCCTTGCGCCGCTCCTCCTCGGTCGACTCCTCGCCGTCGAGCACGTCGGAGGCGAACACCACCACGTCGCCCGCCGTGCGGGCGGCGCCGATGCCGCCGGGGCGGGTGGCGATCTGGCGGGCCTCGCCGCCGGCGCGCGGCAGCAGCCACAGCGCGGGCACCTCGTCGGTCGCGTCCTTGACGGTGGTGTCGGGGCGCGCGGAGGTGAACAGCACGTCGCCCGCGTCGGTGAAGACGGCGGACGTCTCGCCCTTGGCGGAACGGGTCAGGCGGTACGGCTCACCGTCGACGGGGATCGCCCAGAGCGCGGTGCCGTACGACTTGCCGTCGGGGTTGAGCGCCTGAACGGTAGAGATCAGGCGGGAGCCGTCAGGCGAGAGCTTCAGGGAGAGGACCCGGGGGATGGCCACATAGTCACGTATGTCATCGAATGCGCTCACTCGATCGAACCTACCTGGTCACCGCCACTCCGCGGGAGGCGGCGCGCTCGGCGCTCCCTCGGGCGCGGACCACCGGGCCTCCTGACTAGGCTTGACACGTGGCTGATTACGACGCTCTGCTCCTCCTGTCGTTCGGCGGCCCCGAAGGGCCCGACGACGTGCTGCCGTTCCTGGAGAACGTCGTGCGCGGGCGCGGCGTCCCGCGCGAGCGGCTGCTCGCGGTGGCCGAGCACTACCAGGGCTTCGGCGGCGTCAGCCCGATCAACCAGCAGAACCGCGAGCTGGTCGAGGCGCTGCGCCCGGTCCTGGGCGTGCCGGTCTACTGGGGCAACCGCAACTGGCATCCCTTCGGCGAGGACACCGTGCGGCAGATGGCGGCCGACGGCGTGCGCAGGGCCGCCGTCTTCGCCACCTCCGCATTCGCCGGCTATTCGAGCTGCCGCCAGTACTACGAGGACATCGCCAGGATCTCCGTCGAGGGCGGCCCCGAGCTGATCAAGATGCGGCACTTCGGCGACCATCCGGGGTTCGTCGCGGCGATGGCCGACCACACGCGCGCGGCGCTGGAGCGGCTCGGCCGCGACGACGCCAGGTTGGTGTTCACCGCCCACAGCATCCCGGTGTCGATGGCCGGGACCGCGGGCCCTTCGGGCGGCCTGTACGAGTCCCAGATCCGCGGGAGCGCCGAGCTGGTCAGCCGGGCGCTGGGCCGCGACGAGCCATGGGACCTGGTGTGGCAGTCGCGCAGCGGCCCCCCGCAGGTGCCGTGGCTGGAGCCCGACGTGTGCGACTTCCTGCGCAAGACGGACGCCGGCTCGGTCGTGCTGGTGCCGATCGGTTTCGTCTCCGACCACATGGAGGTCGTCTACGACCTCGACACCGAGGCCCGGCAGGTGGCCGCCGAGCTGGGCCTGCCGCTGGAGCGCGCGGCGACGGCCGGCACCCATCCGGCGTTCGTGCGCATGGTCAGGGAGCTGATGGACGAGCCCGAGCCCGTCCCGTGCCCGCTCACCTGCTGCCCGCGTCCGGTCCGTCCCGGCGGGCGGCCTCAGGCGTAGGTGCGGGCGTACGCCTCGGCGATGCCCATGACCTTGTTCACGTAGTCCCACGAGTGGTTGTAGAACCAGATCGCCTTGCGCAGTTTCTCGCCGCCCTTGCCCGCGCCGTTGGCGCACAGGTAGTTGGCGGCGCCGGGCACCGCGTCGTACGGGCTCCAGATGTCGGCCTTGCCGTCGCCGTCGCCGTCCACGCCGTAGTGCTTCCAGGTGGCGGGCATGAACTGCATCGGCCCCAGGGCGCCGGCGCTGGAGGGCCCGTTGTTGCGGCCGTGGCTGCTCTCGACCTGGCCGATGGCCGCCAGCACCGTCCATGACAGGCCGGGGCAGCGGGTGGCCGCGGCCTGGTAGAGCTCCAGATAGCTGCCCGGCCGTCCGACGTTGACCGGCTGCTGCTGCTGTTGTTGTTGTTGCCGCTGCCGCTGCTTGGCGCGGCCGGCCGCGTCGAGCACGACGACCTGCGCGCCCTTGCCCAGCAGCTTGCGCACCCCGGCCTCGCCGATCGTGCCCGGCTTGCCGTGCAGCAGCACCGCGACGCCCTTCGCGAAGCCGAGCGACCTGCCCACCTCGGCGCTGACCAGGCCGTCCACGCCGGAGAGCCCGAGCATGGCCGAGGCCGCCACCCGGAGCCTCGGGCCGCCGTCCACCTGGTACATCGCGCCGAGGATCATGCCGTACTTGCGCATGGTGGCGGCCTCGGCGACCAGCTCACCCCTGGCCAGCGCGCTCCAGACGGCGGGCTGGTCGGCGACGGGCTGGGGCGTCCAGGAGCGGAAGTCGGCGGGGTCGACGGCCAGCAGGTTCAGCGACGTGCCGGAGACCTTGACCGCGCCCGCGTCCACGACGGCCGCCTTCTGCACGTGCTTGAGCGCGCCGAGCGCGAGTCTCGTCCGGCTGGAGACCGTGGCGGGTGCGATCGCCAGCACGCGCGGCGGCGTCACGGTGACACCCGGCCCGCCCTGGCCGAAATCCTTGACCGGTGCCGTCGTGGGTACGAGCTGGTCGAGGCGGGGAGCGGCCTCCGGAACCGCGCGGGTGATCGGCCTGCGCACCGGCTCCTGGGCGGATCTGACCAGGTCATCGCCCGTGAGCACGACGACTCCCCCGGCCACGGCGGTGACCACGAGCACGCCGAGGACCGTGAGCAGGACCGCACGGAGAGAGGGAAGACCGGACATCAGGCACACGTTAACCCACTCACCGGAAATATCACTTGCCATCCGGACAGAGGGTGCGCGATCGTGGGGGCGCGAAGTAAGGGGGAAACAGCGTGGTCGGGCCTTACCGGGGTTTGTTCAAAGGGCCCGGCGTCAAAGGATTCGTGCTTGCCGGGCTCGTCGGCCGGATGCCGATGTCCATGCTCGGCATCGGGGTCGTGCTGCTGATCTCCACCGTCACCGGGTCCTTCGCCACCGCCGGAGCGGTCGGCGCCACCACGAACGTGGCCTTCGCGATCGCCGCGCCGCTGTCGGGGCGGCTGGTGGACAGGTTCGGACAGAACCGGGTGATCGCCCCCTTCTCGGTGGTCAACGCGCTGGCGATGGCCGCGCTGATGCTCAGCGCCGCGCTCCGCCTGCCCGAGTGGACCCTGTACGTCTCCGGCCTGCTGATCGGCGCGTCCTCCCTGTCCATCGGGTCGATGGTGCGGGCCCGCTGGTCCACGATCCACGGCGGCACGGGGACGCTGCACACCGCCTTCGCCTTCGAGTCCGTGGCCGACGAGGTGGTCTTCGTCACCGGTCCCGCGCTCGTCACGGTGCTGGCCACCGCGATCAACCCGTACGCGGGACTGTTGGTGGCGCTGGTGTGCATGCTCGGCGGCTGCCTGGCCCTGGCGGCGCAGCGGCGTACGCAGCCGCCCGTGCAGCCGGTCAGGACGGCCGGCGGCACGCCCATCCTGATCCCCGGCATCGCCCTGCTGTCGTGCGTCTACCTCGGGCTCGGCGCGGTGTTCGGCTCGGTGGACCTGATCATGGTCGCCTTCGCCGAGGAGCACGGTGTCAAGGGCGCCTCGGGATTCCTGCTGGCGGCGTTCGCGGGCGGGTCGATGGTGTCGGGGCTGTGGTTCGGCTCGCGGGAGTGGCGGATCTCGCTGCGCGCCCGGTTCATCCGCGCGCTGGGCGTGTTCGTGGTGGGCCTGCTGCCGATCCTGCTCGTGGACGACCCCTGGGTCATGGCCGCCGTGGCGTTCGTGGCCGGTCTGGCCATCTCGCCGACGCTCATCACCGGGTTCTCGCTCACCGAGCGGCTGGTCCCGCCGTCCCTGCTCACCGAGGGCATGGCGTGGATCTCCACCTCGATCGGGTTCGGCGTGGCGATCGGCGCGTGGGCGGGCGGGCGTCTCACCGACATCTTCGGCGCGTCCAGCGCGTTCGGCTTCGCGGTGGGCGCGGCGCTCCTGGCGGCGCTCGTGGGTGTCGGAGGTTCGGGTTTGCTGAGACTTCCGGAAGCGCCTTCACCCGTGGAGAGTTGATCCGCTACGGTCGGGAGTTATCCCTCGCAACACCCATCACACCGGAAGCTTTGCTATGTCCCGACAAATCACTTCACTTCTAGCTATCGCGGCAGTCTGCGTCACTCTGGCTCCCGCGCCCGCGTTCGCCCAGACGCCGAAGAAGGCCGAGGTCGATTGCGAGCAGGTCAAGTGCATCGCGCTGACCTTCGACGACGGACCCGGCCAGTACGCGGGAACGCTGCTGGACACCTTCAAGAAGTACGGCGCCAAGGCGACGTTCTTCCTGGAGGGCCAGTACGTCAACAGCCGCCCGGCCTTCGTCAAGCGCATGGTCGCCGAGGGCCACGAGGTGGGCAACCACAGCTACAAGCACCCCGACTTCACCAAGATCGACGCCGGGGAGATCAGGAACGAGATCAAGAAGACCCAGGACGCGGTCAAGAAGGCGTCGGGCGTCGAGCCCAAGCTGCTGCGCCCGCCGTACGGGCTGGCCGACATCCAGGTGTCCGACGTCGCGACCGAGTTCGGCATGCCGATGATCCTCTGGACGGCCGGCTCGCACGACTGGGACACCAAGAACGTCGAGGCCATCAAGAAGAAGACCCTTGAGGTGGCCGAGCGCGACGGCATCATCCTCATGCACGACTGGGTCAAGCAGACCGTGGACGGCATGCCGGCCATCATCAAGTCCCTGCAGGCCAAGGGGTACCACCTGGTGACGGTCTCCGACGTCATCAAGCAGCAGAACCTGCAACCCGGTCAGATTTTCCCGGTTCCCGAAGGCTGGGAGAAGTGAGTATCGTTCACGTTTAATCGGAACGACGCTCGGAGGGGCGCCTCATGGTCTTCACTAACTGGGCCGGGAACCAGACGGGCGCCCCTGCCGAGGTGCGCACACCCGCGAACGTGGCGGACGTCGTCCAGGCCGTGCGGGACGCGTCGGCCGCCGGGCGCCGCCTGCGCATGGTCGGCACGGGCCACTCCTTCACCGGGGTGGCCCTCACCGACGGGATCATGCTCCGTCCCGAGGGCCTGAGCGGCATCAGGTCCGCCGCCGAGGACCGCGTCACCGTCCAGGCCGGCACGCCGCTCAAGGTGCTGAACGAGCTGCTCGACCGGCGCGGCCTGGCCCTGGCCAACATGGGCGACATCACCGAGCAGACCGTCGCCGGCGCGATCCAGACCGGCACCCACGGCACCGGCCGCGACAGCGGCGGCCTGGCCGACCAGGTCGCCGAGCTGGAGCTGGTGCTCGCCGACGGCTCGGTCGTCACGGCCGTGCCCGGCGAGGACCTGTTCGACGCGGCCAGGGTCGGCCTCGGGGCGCTCGGCGTGCTGACGGCCGTGACGTTCCGGGTGGAGCCGGCGTTCCTGCTGCGCAACCGGCGGCGCAGGATGACGCTCACCGACATCCTCGCCTCGCTCGACTCGATGACCTCGGCCAACGAGCACCTCGACTTCTTCTGGCTGCCGCACACCGACGCCTGCCTGGTCAAGACCAACAACAGGGACGCGGGCCCGGCCAGGCCGCCGAGCGCGTTCAAGCACTGGCTGGACAACGTTTTCCTGGAGAACACCGTCTTCGGCGCCGCCTGCGCCGTCGGCGGGCGGCGTCCGGCGCTGATCCCGCGGATCAACGCGATCAGCGCGGCGGCGTTGGGCGACTCGGAGGCGGTGGACACCTCGTACAAGGTGTTCACGGCCCGCCGCGACGTGCGTTTCCTGGAGATGGAGTACGCCGTGCCGCGCGAGCACCTGGCCCAGGCGCTGCGCGAGACCCGCGACCTGGTCGACAGGATGGACTGGAAGATCACCTTCCCCGTCGAGGTGCGCGTCACGCCGCCCAGCGACGCCTGGCTGTCCACCGCGTACGGCCGCGACTCGGCCTACGTCGCCTGCCACATCTACCGCCCCACGCCCAACCCCGCCTACTTCGAGGGCGTGGAGGAGATCATGAACCGGCTGGAGGGCCGGCCGCACTGGGGCAAGCTGCACACCAGGGACGCCGCGTACCTGCGCAAGGTCTACCCGCGCTTCGACGACTTCGTCGCGCTGCGCGACCGGCTGGACCCGCGCCGGGTGTTCACCAACGACTACCTCGACGTCGTGCTGGGCTAGCGCCCCTCCTGCTGGAGTGGCGGCTCGTCCTGGGGCTGCGTGGCCGGGGGCGCGCTGGACTGCTGCTCGCCCGGGTCGGGACGCTCCTGCTCCTCCTCAGTGGGCTGCGGCGTCTCGGGGACGGGCTCGCCCGTGTCCGTGGGCGTGGGCGTGGGCGTCGGCGTGAGGCTCGGCTCCGGCTCCCCGGTCTCGGAGGGCGGCGGCGTGGTCGGCGTGTCCGTCGGCGTCGGGGTCGGGGTCGGGGTCGGCGACTCCGCCGGCCCGGTCGGCACCACCTCGCGGTCCTGGCGGTCGCGCCCCTGGTCCTGGACGGGGGCGCGCTGATGCTCCTTCACCGGCGTCTGCCTGCCGGTGACCCGCTCGTGCAACGTCTGGTGGTCGAGGGCCTGGAAGGCGAGGATGCCGCCCATGCTGACCGCGAACACCAGCGCGGCCGCCACCGCGATCTTCAGCCACGGCAGCCCCCTGCGCCCGTCGGGCTCGACGACCGGCATGACCAGCGTGTCCCGCCCGCCTCCGCCGCCCGCCTGAACGGCGAACACAGCGGTCTCATCGCCGTCCCTGGCGGTGGGTCGCACGGCCGTCCCCTCACCCGCCGCCGTCTCCTCGCCCGCGGCCGGGGTGGCGTACGCGGCCGCGGCGAGCAGGCCCTTGCCTTCTTCCTGCTCCTCGTGCCACGCGGACAGCGTGTGCTGCTTGACCCGGTCACCGGTGCGCTTGAGATAGTGCGTGTAGACGGCGCTGGCCACCGTGCTCGCGATGCTGACGACGGCGGCGCCGATCACGGTGCCCGCCACCCCGAGGTAGGACGCGGCCACCGCGGCGGTGACGGCGGCGAGGGCGCTCCCGAGGATCTGTGGCACGCTCAGCTCGAACTTCCGCTGCTCGGCGGTCATCCCCCGGATCAGTCCCCTCTGGTCATACGTTCGGTAAAGAGCTTCCTCGTGAATAGACGCGAGCGCGTGTCCCGTTGTTCCTGTGACCTGCGCGACAGGCATCCTCGTAACTCGTGCCCCGACGATTCGGCCTACCCTCCGTCTACCTCGCCGCGGCCGTGGCGACGGCCGCGACGACCGCTGTCCCTCTCGCCATGACGCCCGCCTCCGGACTCGCCCTGCGCCCCTCGGCCTCCGAGCCCACCCGGCCCTACATCGTCACCGCCCGCAGCCGCGTGGACGCCCGGGACCTCGTCGCGGAGGTGAGATGGCGGGTACGGCGCTACTACACCGAGGCCCTGCCCGGATTCGCCACCTTCCTGACCGCCGGCGAGCTGGTCGAGCTCAGATCGGACCCTCGCGTCCTGGCGGTCGAGCCCGACCGCGAGATCCACGCCATGCCAGGCGACGCGCCCGCCCCCGCCGACACGTCCGACACGTCCGACACGTCCGCCGGCGCGGGCACGACCGTTTACGTCGTGGACAGCGGCGTCGACGTCACCCGGCCCGAGTTCGGCGACCGGGCCTGGCGCGCCTTCGACGCCACCGGCGGCACCGGGCGCGACTGCGGCGGGCACGGCACGCGCGTGGCCAGGGCCGTCGCCGCGCAGGCGCCGGAGGCCAGGATCGCGTCGGTACGGGTGCTCGGCTGCGCGGGGTCGGGCTCGCTGGCCGACGTGCTGGCCGGGCTCGACTGGATCCGGCGGCACGCGCGCGGCCCGTCCGTCGTCACGCTCGCCGCCGACGGGGCCGACTCGCCCGCGCTCGACGCCGCCGTACGGTCGCTGGTGCGCTCGGGCGTGTTCGTCGTGGGCGCGGCCGACTCGGGCTGGTGCCAGGTTGCCTCCGGCGGGCCGACGTTCTCGGCGGGCGCCCCGTACCTCGCCGCCGCGGCGGCGCGTCTTCTCGAACGCAGTCCCGACGCCGGCCCGTCCCTTGTCGCGAGTTCGCTGAAGTGCACAACAGCACGCGCCGCGATTCGCCAGAATCCGTCGAGGAGCCCTAACCTCCTCATGCACAGCGGCGGGCATTAGAGGAAATGGAATCCACGAATGTGACCGGCGTCACATCGCCCCCGGGGCTTCCCAGGAAGGCGATGTTCGGACATGCCGGGTACGGTGCTGGCAGGCAACCGGCACACGCGAGAGACTCAAGGGTCCGGGGGAAGAATGGCGACGCTGACGAAGGGACTCGCATGCAGGAGCTCCGACTCGTCGCGGTGAGTGAGGACGGCACCTATCTCGTGCTGGCTACTGCCGGGCGGGGTACGCGCTTCACCCTTCCCGTGGACGACCGGCTCCGTGCTGCCGTCCGCGGCAACTTCTCCCGTCTCGGCCAGTACGAGATCGAAGTGGAGAGCCCGTTGCGCCCCAAGGAGATCCAGGCACGCATCCGCGCCGGAGAGACAGCGGAAGAAATCGCCGCGACCGCCGGGATCCCGGTCGAACGAGTCCGCTGGTTCGAGGGCCCGGTGCTGCAGGAGCGGGAGTACGTCGCCCAGCAGGCGCAACGCGTCGCCGTCCGCATGCCCGGGGAGACCGCGCCCGGTCCCACCCTCGGCGAGCTGGTGGCCGAGCGGCTGACCAGGCGCGGCGTGCCCACCGACGAGATCGACTGGGATTCGGCCAAGCGCGACGACGGCCTGTGGCGGGTCAAGCTCGGCTACGTCTGGAACGGTCACACGCGCCACGCCGAATGGCTCTTCGACCCGCGCAAGCGCCACGTCTCCCCGCACGACGACGAGGCCATGCGCCTGTCGTCCGCCGACTTCGATCCCGAGCCCGCCGTGGTGGAGGACACCACGGTCACGCCGTTCGCGCCGCGGGTGGCCAAGCTGCAGCCGGTGCCGCCGCTCGCCTCCGACCCGCTGCCCTTCCCGTCGGTCGTACGCCGCGAGCCGGAGGAGCCGGCCGTCGGCTACACCCCGCCGCCCAGGTCCGCCGACACCGGCGGACACGGCCGCGGCCCGGACCTGTCAGGGCGTGACGTGCCCGGACGCGACGTGCCGTTCGACCGGCCGTCCCCGTCCCGGGAGACCGCGTCGGACACCTCTTCGTCCCTGCCCGACACCCGCGCCCCCTTCCGGGGCGAGGGCTTCCACCCCGACCCGTCTCACGCCGACGGCTTCCGCACCCCCTCCCGAGGGGACGCGCACCGCCCCGACCCCTCCCACACCGACGCACTCCGCGGCGACGACACCCGCGACCAAGGGTTCCGCGGCGAGGACAGCCGCGCCGAGGGCCGCCGTGGGGAGACCGCAGGGCGCGAGACCGGCTTCGGCCGCTCCACCGACGCCTCCTCCCGCCGCGCCGGGACGTCACCGTGGCTGCCCGACTTCGGCGCCGGCCGCTCCGGCGAGCGCGACGACTCCATCTACGCGCCCGCCACACCGGCCTCCCGCCCGCTCACCTCCCACCCGGCGCCCACCGAGCCCGCCGCACCCACTCAGCCGCCCGCGACACCCGAGCTCCGCACGCAGTCACCTGCCACCCCGGAGCCCGGTACGCAGTCGTCCGCCACTCCGGAGCCCGGTACGCAGTCGTCCGCCGCTCCGGAGTCTGGGACGCAGCAGCCCGCGACACCGCAGCCTCTCGGTCAGCAGGCGGCGTCCGCGCCGGCGCCCGCCCCCGAGGTCCCGGCGACGTCGTCGGCTGTTGACGCCCCGGCGACGTCGGGCGCTCCTGACGTTGTCGCGACGTCGGCCGATGATGACGGCGCGGCGGCGCGGGCGGCGGAGCAGGCGTCCTCGTCGACGGCGGTCGGCGAGCCCACCGCCCGGTCCGAAGCTCCGGTCTCGGACCCGGCCCGGCCTGCCACCTCCACCTCTACGCCCACTCAGCCGGAGCCCGCCGCCACCTCGGCAGCCCAGCCAGAGCCCCCGGCCGCCTCCACCGTCCAGCCGGAGGCCTCCACCGCCACGGAAGTCCCGAAGCCCGACACCGCGCCGGCCGGCTCCGAGAGCGGCAGTGCGCAGACCGTCGAGCCCGAGGCAAGCGACTCCACCGCGCCCGCGACGCCCGAGGCCACCAGCACCGCCACCGCTGACGACACGAAGCCCGCCACGACCGACGCCGCAGCCACCACGACCGAGAAGCCCGCCACCACGCAGGCGGCCCGGCAGGCGACCACGCCGGACGCGACGTCAAGCGCCCCGACCACCTCGGAGGCCGCGACCACGACGCCCGCGTCCCCTGCGCCCGCAACCGCCGGGCCGCAGGACGTCCCGCCCGCAACCGCCGGGCCGGACAACGCGGCGACCGTGACCGCCGGGCCGGAGGATGCGGCAACCGCAGCGCAGCCCACCGCTGACACGGCCCCGGCCACCGCACCGCCCGCCACCACGGCAACCGCCCAGGACGCGTCGACCGCCGAGATGCCCGCCACCACCTCACAGGACGCACCGGCCGACGAAACGCCGACAGCGGCCACCCCGGACACATCGGCCGACGAGACGCCCACGGCCACCTCGCAGGACACGTCACACGACGAGGCGCCCACGGCCGCCTCGCAGCAGTCCTCGGCCGCGCCGTCGCCGGCCGAACAGGGCGCGGCGGAGTCCGAGGACGCGGAGCAGGAGAGCCCGGCCACGGCACCGGAGGCTCCGGACGCCGAGGGTGCCGCCGTGGCGGAGGCGTCCGAAGAGGTGGCAGAGAAGGCAGAGGTGGCCGAGAGGAAGGCGCCCGCGCCCAAGCCCAAGCCCGGCCCGCCCAAGGGCATTCCGCCGGTCCCGGCCGCGCGTCCCGGCAAGGACGACGCCAAGGACGGCAGCAAGGGACCGGGCAAGGAGGACGTCCCGGTGCCCTCTCCGCCGCCCGCTCCGGCCGCGCGTCAGGCGCGCAAGGGTGCGCGAGGCCGCCGCGCCTCCGTGCCGACGTGGGACGAGATCATGTTCGGCGCCCGCCGCCAGGACTGACCCTCGCCCGATCAGGGGCACCATCCGCGATCATCGACAAAGGCCGCGCCCACCTCAGCCGGAGGGCGCGGCCTCGGTCGTTCAGGGACGCGGTGCCGGCCGGGCCGAGCTCGTGAACGACGCCCTTCAAGGAGCCGCCGCGGAGAGATCGGCCGCCGGAACCCGGCGCGGGTGTCGCCGCCTTGCGCGGAACCGGCTGCCCGGGGGCCGGGCGGAGGCGTTCAGTGTTGTGGCGGGAAGGTGCGGGCCGGCGCCTGGGGCTGCATGAACGGGGCCAGCCACTCCGGCGTCACCTCGGCAGGGAACGCGGCCCCCTGAGCCTCCGAGACGTCCAGCGCGTGGTAGCCGCCCTTCCCCGCCCCGACCCCGGCGATCAGCGTCAGCACGCCGGCCCGTCGCTGGAACCAGGTCTGGCGCAGCCGCCAGCCCACCACGGCCCGGCGTTCGACCACCGCCTCGGCGCGGCGCAGCGAGCCCGACCGGACCACCAGCCGGGCCCCGTCGTAGCCGTGGCCCAGGGAGGCGTACCGGTCGAGGCCCAGGAACACCCCAGCGCCCGCCAGGAGCAACGCCAGGAC
Organism: Nonomuraea sp. NPDC052265; assembly: GCF_044547985.1. Classification (NCBI taxonomy): domain Bacteria; kingdom Bacillati; phylum Actinomycetota; class Actinomycetes; order Streptosporangiales; family Streptosporangiaceae; genus Nonomuraea; species Nonomuraea sp. NPDC052265. The sequence goes on along the minus strand of NZ_JBIUBJ010000002.1, from coordinate 393,536 downwards.
CGTCAGGACCCACCAGAGCATCATTCCTGTGGCCCACGCCCCGGCGGCGCTCAGCGCGGCCAGGAGGAGCCAGGGGAAGACCGCCCGGAACAGACGGCGGTTGCGGGCGACGGGCGGATGGGGGCGCAGGGTGGAGCGGAAGGGGCCGACCGCGTCGGCGGTGACGTTGACGGCCACCTGGCGCGGCACGTCGGGCAGGAGTTGCCCGCGCGTCTCGGAGTCGCCGAGCCCGGTCACGATCGCCCAGACGCGGACGACCCCGGCCAGGCGTTCGGCCAGACCGTCGACGATCTCGTAGCCGCGCACCCGGCGGGACTCCAGCGACACGCTGCGCCGGTTGATCAGCCCGCGCTCGGCCACGAGGTAGCCGTCGCGGCGGGTGAGCCTGAAGTCCCAGTTGAACACCGCGTACATGACGCCGCCGACGAACGGCATGGCCACGACCAGCAGCAACGCCACGACGAGCAGCAGGTAGGGGTGCCCCCACAGCCACTCGCCCGCGCTCCAGGCGGCGTCCTGGCCGAAGCCCAGGTCGTCGCCCCACTGGAAGGCCAGCCCCACCGCGCCGCCGGCGAGCGCGAACGGCGTGAGCAGGTACGCCCCGGACAAAGGCCCGTACAGGAGCCACCGGCGCGGGACGGCGATGATCGGCCGGTCGACGCGGGCCGGACCGGGCCCGGGGATGTGCTCGGCGGCCCTGACCTGGACGGCACGGCGCAGCAGCACCGCCTTGAGGCGTTCGGCCTCGCCCAGGGTGACGCCGTCGAGCGCGGCCTCCTCGTCGTCGCCGCTCGCGCCCGTGTCGACCTTGAGCACGGCGAGGCCGAGTATGCGGTGCATGGGCGGCGTGGACACGTCCACGCCGCGCACCCGCTCCAGCGGGATGGTCCGGATCGAGCGGCTGATCAGCGAGCGCTTGGTCTCCAGGCGGTCGCCGACGATCTCGTACGTGAAGGTGGCCCAGCGGATGACCGCGAACACGACGGTGCCGATGACCCCGAACGCCGCCCACGCATAGGACCTGGCCGAGAAACCGCCCACGAACAGCACGCCGACCAGGGGCAGCAGCAGCGAGGGCAGCATGCGTACCGGATCGATGAGCAGCACCTTGGTGCTCAGCCGCCGCGGCGCGGAGGGCGGAGGCGGCATCGGTGGGGGCGGGGACGGCAGTGACGGCGGTGGCGGCGGCTGGGTCACGTGGCGTCGTCCCTGAGCTCTTCGGCGCGGTGGGCGAGCCGTTCGGCGAGGCCGGCCGCCACCTCGAAGTCGAGACCCTTGATCGTGGAGGAGCCGGCGTGGGAGGCGGTGCGGATCTCCAGCGTGGCCAGGCCCAGCAGCCGTTCCATCCAGCCCTGGCCCTTGTCGACCGTCTGGATGCGGCTCACCGGCACGAACACCCACTCCCTGGTCAGGAACCCCGACCTGGCGTAGACGACGTCGCCCGACAGCTCCCAACGGTGCACGGCGTACCGGATGAACGGCTCCGCCGCGAGGAACGGCGTCAGCACCACCCCGACGACCAGCGGCAGCAGCCAGGAGTGCGCGGCGAACCAGGACGGCACCCACGACCACCCGCTGCCGCCCACCCACCCGGCCACCACGACCGAACCGCCCACGAAGAACACGAACGCGATCGCCGCCTGCAGCAACCACAGGCGGCGGGCTTTGGGCGAGACGCGGTGCGCGGGGTCACGCAGTGGGGCTTTTGACGTCACAACACCAGCTTAGGGCGCGCAACCCGAAAGCCGATCTGACTACGCCCCCCGGCGGGTGAAGGCGCACCTCGCCCAGCGGCCGGGGGGGTGAAGGCGGAGCGCGTTCACTCGACGGTGGGTAAAGATCCGGCGGCTGTGGCGGCGTGTCGGGCGGACGGCCGGGCGCCGGAGGTGCATGCTCGGTGGCGGCCGGCCGCAGGCTGTCGAGCTTGGCCACGTCGGCGGCGCCACGTTCGTGCCATCCAGGCCCGGCGGCGCGTTACCGCACCACGCGCGAAACGCCCTCACGAAGCGTGGCAGCCGCCGTTCCCCCGCATGGCACACCCGCCTCTTCCGGCGCACCTGAATTTTGCCTGCCGGACGCCGACCGAAACCATGCCCGTTTTGTCCTTCCCGCTCGCCCGCCGGGCCTCCGCCGCGCGCCGCGGGGAACGGGCAGGCCAGGAAGGTCATGGGAACACCGGCCCCGCATCCCGGCCGACGACGTCGCTGTGGCCAACTTCACCCCCAAGATCCCCGCATTCTGACCGGTTTCGGCTCCTTTACCGACGACCGACCATCGGGAAACGGTCTGCGCACCGCCGAGAGCCGCGTAGCATCATCCGGCATGGGGCTGTGTAACACGGCATCACGTGTGAGGCGGGCCGCTGTCAGTGTGACAGTGGTGGTTTTCGCGCTCACCCTGTCAGGTTGCGCCGCCCTGGGCATCGGAAGATCGCAAGCCAAGGAGATCGCGGAGATCAACGTCTCGAGCCCGGAGTTGCACGACGGCATGCCGCTGCCGAGCGAGTTCTCCTGCCGGGGCCGCCAGGGCAGCCCGCCGCTGCGCTGGTCCAGCGAACCCTTGCCGAAGGCCAAGTCGATCGCGATCGTGGTCGATTCCCATACTCCCTCCGAATCGGCCGTGCACTGGGTGCTCTACAACATCCCGGCGACCACGACCGAGCTGGGGCCGGGTGCCGCCGAGAGTCCGCCTGAGGGCTCCGGCCAGGCCAAGGTCACCAGTGGTAAGGCGGGCTACGAACCGCCCTGCAACACCCCGGGCAGCTACCGGTTCACCGTCTACACCCTGAGCGACAAGGTCGTGGCCAAAGAGGGCGGGCTCCCCGAAATTCTGAAGGAGATCGCCGACCACACGATCGCCCGGGGCCGGCTGACGGCGGTGAACATCCAGTGACAGATCGATCACCGCAGGTAGACCGGATGGACCAATTCTTTACGTAGGGTGTGACAACTCTCATAGTGGTCCGACAGAATCAGATCCAATTGTTAGGCATTGGTGATCAAAGGGGGCAGATCGTGTCGATGGCCGCGCGATCTCACCGATGCCAAAGGGAGGCCATGGCTTTGAGGGTGGTGCAATGATCGCGGTCGTCGTGAGCTTGGTCGCTGTCGTGCTCCTCGTGCTCGTCGTCGTGGCACTGGGCATGCGTTCCATGAACCGCCGGGAGAGCTCTCTCCCTCCGGAACGGCTGAAGGAGATGGCCGAGAAGGAGGAGATGACGCACGCCCGGTCCACCGACGAGTTCGCCGCGCACGAACCACGGATGGCCAATTTCAGCCCTGACTTCTCCCCCATCGACGAGGTGAAGCAGAAACCCGTCCGCACCGGCCAGCGTGGCAGGCGTGGCGTCGACGAGTGGGGCAACCCCACCACCGACAACGAGGACGAGGAGTTCTGGGCGAACATCCGCAGCGACGCCGAGGAGGGCGGCTTCGGCGCCGGTGGCACCGTGGCGGCCAGGAAGGGCGCCGCGCGTCCCGTCGAGCGTGAGCAGCCCGCCGAGCGCCGTGAACGTCCGGCCGAGCGCCGTGAGCGTCCCGCGAAGCCTCAGCCCGTGGCCGCCGCCGCCGACCCCAACGCCGCGACCGTCCAGGCCCCTCTCCCCCAGCGCCAGCCCGCCGCCGCGGCCAACCTCGCCGACCTGGTGGAGCCCGCCAGGCGACCGGTTCCCTCCGCGTCCGACATGGCCGACCAGCGCACGGTGACGTTCGCGGCGCCGACGCCCGACGTGCTGAGCCTTCTCGGCGGGGGCGCCCAGCCGGTCGTGCCGGCCTCGCGTCCCGAGGCGCTGCCCGCGAGCGGCGCTCACCCGGCCGTCCCTGCCGCGGGCGGCAGCGGCTCGTACCCCGCCTCCCCCTCCTACCCGGCGACAGCCGGCGGGGGCTACTCCGGCGTCACCTCCAGCGGGTCCTTCCCTGTCGCCCCGGTCACGCCCATCCACGGCGCGCCGACCAGCGACCCGTTCCCCGCCTACACCAACGCGGCCGGCAACGTGGCCGACCCTCTTGAGACGACCTGGACGGGCACGCCCGCCGCGGCCACCTCCGGCTCCTGGCCCGCCGCCTCGCCCGACATCCTCGACGACCCCTCCCCCACCTCCTACGGCGGCCCGGCGAGCTCCTGGCCCGCCTTCGTCGAGCAGCCCGCGGCCACCGGTTCCCCGGCCGCCGCCTTCCCGGCGTCGTACGAGGTGCGCCCCGGCTGGGCCGTGGCCGACGACGCCGGCGCGCCGATCACGGGCCCCTCTCCGGCCACCGGCACCCCGACCATCCCCGCCCGCGCGGTCTCGGCCTACGACGACGTCCTGTCGGCTCCTCCGGCGACGCCCCAGCCCTCCTCGGCCGCGTACGAGACCGGCGACTTCGCCGCCGGGCCCGGCCCCGCCTGGCCCGAGCCGCCCTCCGGCACGGCGAACTGGCCGACGTACGGCGGGCAGTCGCAGGGCTCGGCCGCTCCCGCCCAGGGCGACAAGGGCGGCGGTCGCCGCCGGGCTCCCGAGCAGGACTACAACGACTACTACCGCTGATCTCCGGCCTCTTACCGAATGAGTAAAACCCCCGCGACGACCCCCTGAAGCGGGGGTGGCGCACCACTAGGGTTTCCGGCATGATCGGCGATACCCTCAGTAGCTGGTTGCGTACGCTACGGCATGATCTACCCGCTTCGCTCGTGGTCTTCCTCGTCGCAGTCCCGTTCTCCCTGGGCATCGCGACGGCCTCGGGCGCCCCGCCGGCCGCCGGGCTCATCGCCGCCGTCGTGGGCGGGCTCGTGGCCGGCTCGCTGGGCGGGTCGGCCGTCCAGGTGAGCGGGCCCGCGGCCGGGTTGTCCGTGGTGGTCGTGGAGCTGGTGCGGATCCACGGCTGGCGGGCCACGTGCATGATCACGTTGCTGGCGGGGGTCGTGCAGCTCGTGCTCGGCGTGGTCAAGGCCGCCAGGGCGGTGCCGGCTCTCTCCCCCGCGGTCGTCCGCGGTCTGCTGGCCGCCGTCGGCGTGATCCTCGCGCTCTCCCAGCTGCACGTGCTCCTCGGCGGGCAGCCTCAGCTCTCGGTTTTGGCCAACCTGGCCGACCTGCCCGGGCAGATCGCCGGTCTCCACGGGCACAAGGTCGCGCTGGGCCTGTTCACGATCGTGGTGCTCGCGTTGTGGACGCGGCTGCCCGGGCGGGTCAGGGCGGTGCCGGCGCCGCTGGTCGCGCTGCCGGCCGCGGCGGGCGTCGCCTGGCTGTCCGGCTGGGACGTCACCCGCGTCGACCTGGCCGGCAGCTTCTCCGGGTGGGGCTTCCCCGTGCTGCCGTCCGCCGACTGGCACACGATCGTGGGCGCGGTGCTGCTCGTGGCGATGCTGGGCAGCGTCGAGTCGCTGCTGGGCTCGGCCGCCGCCGACGGGACGCACCCCGGCCGCCGCGCCGACCTCGACCAGGAGCTGACCGGACAGGGCGTGGCCAACATGGTGTCGGGCGCGCTGGGCGGCCTGCCGGTCGCCGGCGGAATCGTGCGTACGGAGGCGAACGTGCGGGCGGGCGGGCGCACCCGGTCGGCGTCGATCCTGCACGGGGTGTGGGTGCTGGTGTTCGCGGTGGGGTTCGGCTGGATGGTCCGGCTGATCCCGCTGGAGGCGCTGGCCGCGCTGCTGGTGTTCACCGGCGTGCGGATGGTGGGCCTCGCGCGCGTCAGGAAGGACCGGGGGCACGGCGCGGTGCCGGTCTACGTGGTGACGGTGGTGTCCGTGCTCGTGCTGGGCCTGGCCGAGGGGGTGCTGGCCGGGCTGGCGCTGGCCGCGCTGCTCGCGCTGCGCCGGCTGACCTGGGTGAACGTACGCAGGCGCGAGGAGCAGGACGGCCGGCTGCACGTGACGGTCAGCGGCTCGCTGACGTTCCTCGGCGTGCCCAGGCTCACGCACGAGCTGCGGTCGATCGCCGCTGGTACGCCGGTCGACCTCGATCTGACCATCGACTTCATGGACAACGCGGCTTTCGAGGCCGTCCACTCCTGGCGGCTGGACCACGAGCGGACGGGCGGCACGGTCGACATCGACGAGCCGTACGACGAGTGGTACGCGCTGGCGGCCCGCGGCACCCGTACCGGAAGGTCGCCCGACCGGCGGTGGGTGCCATGGACGCAGCGGACGCGTCCGGAACGTCGTACCATCCCGGACGACGGCGGCTCGACCCCCGCGACCTGCACCGGCGCGTCGCACGACCTCCACCGCCGGACGGTTCCGCCGGTGCGGCCGATCTTCACCGAGCTGGCGCGCAAGCAACAGCCGACCCACCTGTTCATCACGTGCGCCGACTCCAGGATCGTGCCCGGTCTGATCACGGCGAGCGGCCCCGGCGACCTGTTCACCGTGCGCAACATCGGCAACCTGGTGCCGCGCCGCGGCTCCGAGCCGCACGACGACTCGGTCGTGGCCGCGATCGAGTACGCCACGCAGGTGCTCGGCGTACGCACGATCACCGTGTGCGGGCATTCGGGGTGCGGGGCGATGGCCGGGGTGCTCAGCGCGGGGGTGCAGGCGGGCAGCCTGCCGGGGCTGCGGCGGTGGCTGCGGCACGGGAACCACAGCCTGGCCAGGTTCATCGAGACCGAGGGCGACCGGCTGCACAAGGGGGCCCTCGACGTGCTGTGCCGGGTGAACGTGCAGCAGCAGCTGGAGAACCTGCGAACCTACCGGAAGGTGGACGAGCAGGTCAGGGCGGGCAAGCTGGAGCTGGTGGGCCTGTACTTCGACATCGGGTCGGCGCGGGTGCACCTGGTGCCGCCGCTGCGGTCTTCGCTCTCCGTGAAGTTGTGAGCCCGCGCCCCGGCGGGCGCCGAAGATGGGTTCATGAATATTTTGCTCATCGGCGGCACGGGGTTCCTGGGGCGCGCCATCGCGGAGGAGGCGTTGGCGCGTGGCCATGAGGTCACGACGTTCAACAGAGGGCTGAGCGGCGACGACGTGCCGGGCGTCGAGACCGTGCGTGGCGACCGCGAGTCCGTCGCCGACCTGGAGCGGCTGACCGACGGGCGGTCGTGGGACTTCGTGGTGGACACGTCCGGATATGTGCCGCGGGTGGTGGGCGAGTCGGTGCGGGCGCTGTCGGGCCGGGCGGCGACGTACGCGTTCATCTCCAGCGTCTCGGCCCTCGACGGGTTCCCGGCCAAGGCCGCGACCGAGGACACCCCCGGATGGCCGTGCGAGCCCGACGCCGGTCCCGACGACGGTGACTACGGCGTGCTGAAGGCCGGGTGCGAGCGGGCGGTCGAGCAGGGCTTCGACGGCAACGCGCTGATCATCCAGCCGGGGCTGATCCTCGGGCCGTACGAGAACGTGGCCCGACTGCCCTGGTGGCTGACCCGCATCTCGCGGGGCGGCCGGGTGCTGGCGCCGGGCGATCCCGGCACGCCGATGCAGCTCGTCGATGCCCGCGATGTGGCGATCTTCACCCTCGACCAGGCCGAGCGGGGCGTCGCCGACCGGTTCGCGGTGACCGGCCCGGCGGGCAACACCACCTACGGCGAGTGGCTGGAGCTGTGCAGGCAGGTCACCGGGTCCGACGCCGAGTTCGTGTGGATGGACGCGGAGTTCCTGGTGGCGCAGGGGGCCGGGACGTTCGTGGAGCTGCCGCTGTGGGGCGGGCCGGCGTCGGAGGAGATCGACCACTTCTGGAGCGTGCCGACGGGCAAGGCCGAGGCTGCGGGGCTGCGGGCGCGTCCGGTCGCGGAGACCGTACGTGACACGTGGGCGTGGCTGCGCGAGATCCCGGAGGAGCAGCGTTCGTACGGCCGCAGGACGGCCCACGGGATGGCCCCGGAAAAGGAAGCCACCATCCTCGCCGCCTGGGACACCCGCTCTTCCTGACCCGCGACCAACTGCCCGGCCCCTCCGCGTCCCCCGGGGGCACCGCCCCAGACGCGGAGGGAGCCGAACGCAGACGGGCCGAGTACAGGCGGGCCGAAAGGTGGTGGCCCGGGAGACGCATACAGCGCAACCCGTCGGGCAGGTGACTGCCGGTATACGTGAACTCACGGGGGAGGGTTCGACGATGACGTACCAGAGCAGGCCCGTCACGGGCTGGGTGGGCTGGGTATGGTTCGCCGGCATGCTCATGATCATGGCCGGGGTGTTCAACATCATCACCGGCCTCTACGCGGTGATCAACAGCGGGCTGTTCGTCCGCACACCATCGCGCCTGCTGTTCTTCAACATCGGCACCTGGGGCTGGATCCACCTGTTGTTCGGGATCGTCCTGCTCCTGACCGGTATCGCGGTGACCGTGGGGCAGACCTGGGCGCGCATCGTGGCGGTGGTCCTCGTCATGATCAACGCGATGACGCAACTCACCTGGATCGCGGTCAACCCGTGGTGGTCGCTCGCGGTCATCGCGGTGGACGTGCTGGTCCTGTACGCCCTGATCGTGCACGGCCGGGAGGCCCAGGAACTGGGAGGTGAGAGACGAGCCGGCCTGTAGGCCGGGTTCTGTCCTTCGCGAACGAAGGGGCGACCATCCATCTAGGGCCGCCGTTGCCGGCGGCCTCAAGCGGTCTACCCGCGCGGCTCGGGCGGGCAGCCCTCGAACGTCGCGCGCGGAACGCTCCGGAGAGCGTCCCTTCTTGACCTTGCTCCGGGTGGGGTTTACCTAGCCGCCCACGTCACCGTGGGCGCTGGTGGTCTCTTACACCACCCTTTCACCCTCACCCCCCACCGAGGCGGGAGGCGGTCTGCTTTCTGTGGCACTGTCCCGCGGGTCACCCCGGGTCGGCGTTACCGACCACCCTGCCCTGTGGAGCCCGGACCTTCCTCGGCGGGCCCGAAGGCCCGACGCGGCCGCCCGGCCGACTCGTCTTCAGGGAGGTTATCAAACCTCAAGCCGTTCCCAACCGAGTCGCAAGATCGATTGGGTGGAATGGGCACGTCACCGCCCGAGGGGGGCGGAGGCAGCAGTGGCCGCGCCGGGATGTTCTGGCGGCTCCCGGCGCGGCCGCGCTCAACGCAGGTGGGCCGTGTCGTTGAACGACTTCACCACGGCCGGGCCGTCGGCGTAGTACTCGATCAGCGACAGGCAGGCGAGGTCGAGGTGCATCCGGTAGAGCGCGCTCAGGGGCGCGGTCAGGGCTTCGCGCAGCAGCATCTTGATCGGCGTCACGTGGGAGACGACGAGCACGGTCTTGCCCTCGTAGCGCTCCACCAGCCGCTCCCCCGCCGCCTGGACGCGGTGGGCCGCCGTGGCGAAGCTCTCGCCGCCGGGCGGCGCGGCCTCGGGGCCGGCGAGCCAGGCGGTCAGCTCGGCGGGCCACTGGCGCTGAACCTCGGTGAACGTGTGCCCCTCCCAGGCGCCGAAATCGGCTTCCCTGAGATCTTCGTCCACCCCCACGTCGAGCCCGGTACGCCGCGCCACGGCCTCGGCCGTCTGCCTGGCCCGCTTGAGCGGCGAGGAGACGATCACATCCGGCCGGTACGGCTCCCGCGACAACCGTTCGGCGGCGGCCGCGGCCTGGGCCAGCCCGTTGGCGGTGAGCTCGGCGTCGCCGAGGCCGGAGAACCTGCGTTCGATCGACAGCGGCGTCTCGCCGTGCCTGAGCAGCAGCAACGAGGTGGCCACGCGGGTGGGCGGGGCCCAGCCGGTGCCCTTGGAGCGCTGCTGGGCGGCGGCCACGGAGGCCGTGGGGGCCGACAGAGCGGAGATGTCGCCCCCGTCGAGGAGGTCGGTCTGCTCGGCGACCGCCGGCGGCGGCGTACGGGGCGCCGTGCCGGGCACCGGTACCTCAGGCGCGCCGGCGTCGTGGGTGCCGCCCGCCTTCCAGGTCAGGCCCTTGGCCGCGGCGTCCATGGCCTCGTTGGCCAGCCGGTCGGCGTGCTTGTTGTGCTCGCGCGGGATCCAGGTCCACTCGACCACCCGCAGCCGCCTGGCCAGCGCGCCGGCCTCAAGGGCGAGCGGGCGCAGGCCCTCGTTCTTGATCTTCCAGCGGCCGGCCATCTGCTCGATGACCAGCTTGGAGTCCATCCGCACGGCCACCTCGGCGCCCTCGCCGCCCACCCCGAGCACGGCGGTCAGCCCGGCGATCAGCCCCCGGTACTCGGCCACGTTGTTGGTCGCGACGCCGATCGCCTCGGCGGCCTCGGCCAGCACCTGGCCGTCGGCGGCGTCCCGGACGACCGCGCCGTAGCCGGCCGGGCCCGGGTTGCCGCGCGAGCCGCCGTCGGCCTCGATGACGTACGACGTCACAGGCCGGACTCCGGGGTGCGGACCAGGATCCGCCGGCACTCCTCGCAGCGCAGCACCTCGTCGTGGGGGGCGGCCTTGATGGAGTTCATCTCGGCGATGGACAGGGCCACCTTGCACCCCTGGCAGCGGCCGCCGCGCAACATGGCGGCGCCCACGACGTACTGCTCCTTGAGCTTGTCGTAGAGCTTCAGCAGGTCGGCGGGGATCTCGCCGGCGACGGCGGTGCGGCGGCCCTGGACCTCGCCCGCCTCCTTGTCGATCTCCTGCAGCGCGGCGTCGCGGCGGTCTTCGGCGGCGGCGCGGGTGGCGGCCACCTCGTCGCGCTGGGCGACCAGGTCGGTGACCTTGCTGTCGGCCGCCTCCCTGCGCTCCATGATCTCCAGCACGATCTCCTCCAGGTCGCCCTGGCGCTTCTGCAACGAGACGATCTCGGACTGCAGGCTCGCCAGGTCGCGCGGGGAGGTCACGGCGCCGGAGTCGAGGCGCTTCTGGTCGCGGTCGGAGCGGGTGCGTACGGCGTCGACGTCGTTCTCCGCCTTGGACTGGTCGCGCGCGAGGTCGCCGGCCTCGGTCTCGGCCTCGATGACCTGGGTGACGAGCCTGGCCAGGCGCTTGGACTGCTCGTCGATCTCGGCCAGCTCGGGCAGGGTGCGCCGGCGGTGCGCCAGCCGGTCGATCACGGAGTCGAGCTCTGCCAGGTCGAGCAGTCGCTTCTGGGCCTCAGGGGCTGCTTTCATGATCAATATCCTCTTGTCCAAGCATCGGTGACCGTGGCGGAGACGCGCGTTTCAACGGTAATGCCACTGGAGTGCAGGATGGACGCCGCGCTGTCGAGCCAGGGCCACTCGGTGGCCCAGTGGGCGGCGTCGATCAGGGCGGGGCCACCCGACTCGACGAACTCGCTGGCCGGATGGTGCCGCAGGTCGGCCGTGAGGAACACGTCGACGCCCGCGGCCCTGGCCGTGCCGAGCAGCGAGTCGCCCGCGCCGCCGCTGACCGCGACGCGCGTGACCGGGCGGGCCAGGTCGCCCGCCACCCGCAGGCCGCCGGAGGTGCGCGGCAGGCCCTTGGCGGCCCGCGCGGCGAACTCCCCCAGCGTCGAGGGCTCGGGCAGTTCGCCTATGCGGCCCAGGCCGCGCCAGGGGTCGTCGGGGAAGGGCTGGAGCGGTACGAGGTCGCCGGTCAGGCCCACGGCCCTGGCCAGGGCGTCGGAAACGCCGGGATTGGCGGTGTCGGCGTTGGTGTGGGCGGTGTAGAGGGCGACGTCGTGCTTGATCAGCCGGTGGATCAGGCGGCCCTTGGGCGTCGTCGCGGCCACGCTCGTGGTGCCGCGCAGGTAGAGCGGGTGGTGGGTGACGATCAGGTCGGCGCCCCATTCAAGGGCCTCCTCGGCCACGACGGCGACCGGATCGACGGCGAACAGCACCTTGTGCACCCGCCGGGCGGGGTCGCCGCAGACCAGCCCCACCGCGTCCCACGACTCGGCCCGGGCGGGCGGGTAGGCCGCCTCGAGCACCTCGATCACCTCAGTCAGCGTCACAGCAGCCACCTGCGCAGACTACCGGCCCGCGAGAGGCCTGCGAGAGGCCCGCGCGGGGCGTGGCGGAGGGTGTCGCCAGAACGCGGTTCGGCGTACTGTAAGTGGATCCTGACTTCGCGGAGGACGGCATGGCACCCAGCGTCGCGATCATCGGAGCGGGCTTCGGCGGCCTGTGCATGGCGATCCGGCTGCGGCGTGCCGGAATCGGCTCCTTCACGGTCTTCGAGAAGGCCGCGGACCTCGGCGGCACGTGGCGGGACAACAGCTATCCGGGAGCGGGCTGCGACATCCCGTCGCACCTGTACTCCTACTCGTTCGAGAAGTACGCGAGCTGGACCCGCCGCTACCCAGCCCAACCCGAAATCCTCGGCTATCTAGAGCATTGCGCGGATAAATACGACGTCAGGCGAAAAATCCGCTTCGGGGCAGAAGTGCGGCGGGCGGTCTTCGACGGCCGCCGCTGGCAGGTGACCAGCGCCCACGACGGCGTCGAACACACCGAGGCGTTCGACGTGGTCGTCATGAGCGTGGGCCAGCTCAACCGCCCCCACCTGCCCGAGATCCCCGGCATGTCCGACTTCGAGGGCGTCTCCTTCCACTCGGCCCGCTGGAACCACGACCACGACCTCACCGGCCGCCGCGTCGCCGTGATCGGCAGCGGCTCGTCGGCGGCCCAGCTCATCCCGCCCGTCGCCGAGCGGGCCGCGCACCTCGACGTCTTCCAGCGCACGCCCAACTGGGTGATCCCCAAGCCGGACGCCACGTTCGGCCCGCTCGCCCGGTTGGCCTTCCACTACGTCCCCGGCCTCCAGCGGGCCTACCGCGAGTGGATCTACCGGTACGCCGAGGCCACGCTGTACCCGGCCCTGGCCGAGGGCTGGAGCGCCGGCCTGCTGAGGAAGCGCGCCCTGGCCCACCTGCACGCCCAGGTGCCCGACCCCGTCCTGCGGGCGAAGCTGACGCCCGACTACCCGCCCGGCTGCAAGCGCGTCGTCATCGACAGCGCCTTCTACCCGGCGCTGACCAGACCGGACGTCGAGGTCGTCACCGACCCGATCGTCCGCATCGGGCCGAAGGGCGTGGAGACCACCGAGGGCCTGCGCGAGGCCGACACGATCGTGTACGCGACCGGCTTCAGGAGCACGGAGTTCCTGGCCCCGATGGAGGTCGTCGGGCTCGGCGGACGGTCGCTGGCCGCGCGGTGGCACGACGGCGCGTACGCCTACCTGGGCATCTCGGTGCCCGACTTCCCCAGCATGTTCCTGCTCTACGGCCCGAACACGAACCTGGGGCACAACTCGATCATCTACATGATCGAGTGCCAGGTGGACCACGTCATGGCATGCCTGCCGCGGGTGGCCGAGCAGGGGCCGATCGAGGTACGGCCCGAGGCGATGGCCGCCTGGACCCGGCAGCTCGACGCGGCCATGGCCCGCATGGTGTGGGGCGAGGGGTGCCGGAGCTGGTACAAGACGGCCGAGGGGCGGGTCACGAACAACTGGCCCGGCCCGACGACGCTCTACCGGCGGCTCACCGCCAAGCCGCCGCGCGGGGCGTACCGGACGGTCGAGGAGGCCGCGTCTTCGGCGTAGCGGACAAGATGACGGCGGAAAATCGGACTTGGGGTGCATTGGAGCAGGTCGGCGCGCGCGGTAACGTCCTTCGCATGACGCTTCCCCTGCATCGGCGTGCCGTCGTGGCCGACACCCACAATGATCTTCTCATGGCGGTCTCCGCCCGGCCGCCCCAGCAGTGGGCCTCCTTCTTCCGCGAGCGTTGGCTGCCCCAGCTCGTCGAGGGCGGGGTCGACCTGCAGATCCTGCCGGTCTTCATCGACGACCAGTACCGTCCCGAGGGCTCGCTGCGGCAGACGCTGCGCATGATCGAGTGCGCCCACGTGATCGCGGAGGGCAACCCCGGCTCCGTACGGCTCTGCCTGGACGCCGCGGCGATCGACGCGGCGCTGGACGAGGGCAAGATCGCCCTGGTGCTGGCGCTGGAGAGCATGCCGGGGCTGGACGAGAGCGTGGAGCTGATCTCGACCGTCCACCGGCTGGGCGTGCGGGTGGCCTCGATCGCCCACTTCGGGCGTACGCCGCTGGCCGACGGCAGCGGCGAGGACGCCACCGGCAGCGGTCTGACCAGCCGCGGCGTCGAGGCCCTGCGCGAGATGGAGCGCCTGGGCATGGTGTTCGACGTCTCGCACCTCGGCGCGTCGGGCGTGGCCCACGTGCTGGAGCTGGCGACCAAGCCGGTGATGGCGACCCACTCCGCGGCCCGCGCGCTGCGCGACCACCACCGCAACCTCACCGACGACCAGCTCCGCGCGGTCGCCGCCACGGGCGGCGTGATCTGCGTGAACTTCTTCGCGCCCTTCCTGGCCGAGCACACGGAGGACATGACGCTCGACCGCCTGCTCGACCACATCGAGCACATCGCGGGGGTGGCCGGCATCGACCACGTCGGCCTCGGCCCCGACTTCATCCGCGAGGTCATGGACGACCTGACGCCCCCGTGCTGCGAGGACCTGCACCCCCGCGACCTCGACCCCAAGGCGTCGGTCCCCGGCCTGGAGGGGCCCGCCGGGCTGCCCATGGTGACCGAGGGGCTGCTCGCCCGCGGCCTGCCGGAGAAGGACGTCACCAAGATCATCGGAGGGAACGTCCACCGGTTCCTCGGAGAGCGGCTGGCATGATCGAGGACCTGGAGGAGCTCGTCCTGTGCGAGTCGTTCTCGCGCGACCTGGAGGCCGTGGCCCGCAGCGCCAAGGTCGTGGCCGCGATGGGGGCCCGCCACCTGGGGGCGCAGCCGGAGTTCCTGGTGATCGACGGCGTCACCCATCTGCGCTGGACGTTCGGCACGCCGCGGGTGCTGCTGCTCGGCCACCACGACACCGTCTGGCCGATCGGCACGCTGGCGACCCACCCGTGGTCGGTCGTCGACGGGGTGGCGCGCGGGCCGGGCGTGTTCGACATGAAGGCCGGGCTGGTGCAGACGTTCCACGCGCTCGCCGGGCTCGACTCGCTCGACGGCGTCACGCTGCTGGTCACCGGTGACGAGGAGCTGGGCTCGATCACGTCCGCGCCGCTGATCACGGACACCGCGCGCGGGCTGGCCGCCACGTTCGTCATGGAGGCCGGCGCGGACGGCGGCGCGCTGAAGACGTCCCGCAAGGGCACGTCGATGTACACGCTGCGGGTGCGCGGCAAGGCGGCGCACGCCGGGCTGGAGCCGGAGAAGGGCGCGAACGCGGGCGTCGAGCTGGCGCACCAGATCCTGGCCATCGCCGCCCTCGGGGCCGGTGACACCACGGTCACCCCCACCGTGCTGCGCGGCGGGACCACGCTCAACACCGTCCCGGCCGAGGCGTCGGTGGGGGTCGACGTGCGGGCGAGCACGGTGGCCGAGCAGCAACGGGTGGACGCCGCCATGCGGGCACTGGCCCCGGCGGTGCCCGGCACGCGGCTGGAGGTCGAAGGAGGCCCCAACCGGCCGCCGCTCGAAGCCGCGATGTCCGCCTCGCTCTACGCCCTGGCGCAGGACCTGGCCGAGCGGCTGGACGTGGGCCCGCTGCCCGCGGCCGCGGTGGGCGGCGCCTCCGACGGGAACTTCACCGCGGGGGCCGGCTGCCCGACGCTCGACGGGCTGGGGGCGGTGGGCGGCGGCGCGCACGCCGACCACGAGCACGTGGTGGTGGCCGAGATGCCGCGCCGCACGGCCCTCCTGCGCGCCCTCGTCGAAGCGGTGCGCTGAGCCGGCCGGGCCCGCGTCCCGGCCTCGCGCCGGACGGCCGGGCCCGGCCCGGCAACACGATGGTCATCGGAGACAGCATTCCGTCACTCCTTCACCAGTGGTACCGATACAGTGACTCCCTGTAGTCATCTGACGTGCGCCGCCACTCTCGGGGCGCACGTTGACCAGGGAGGTTCCCATGACATCCGTGCTGACCGCCGCTCGCAGGACGGCCGCCCTAGCCCTTTGCGCGGCCGCCGCGCTCGCCGTCCCGTTCGGGGCGACCCCGGCCGGCGCCGCCACCGACGACGAGCCGGGCGCGCTGCTGTTCATCACCGTCACGCCGAGCAACGGCGGCGGCGCGTACTCGATGCGGCTCACCTGCGACCCCGACGGCGGCACCCACCCGCGCCCCCGGACGGCCTGCGCCGAGCTGCACGAGGTCGACGGCGTGATCAAGGACCTCGACGTCGACCCGGGCGCGTGCCCGCGCAACTACGCGCCGGTCACCGTCCGCGTCAGGGGCCACTGGTACGGGCGCACGACGTCCTACGACAGGAAGTTCGAGAACGACTGCGTCATGGAGCGCACGCTCGGGCCGCTCGTGAAGTGAGCCCCTGCCGTCCCTGACATGCCCGTCCGCGCACCGCGGGCGGGCATGTCGCCGTCCGGCGTGCATAGTGGGGGCATGACGAGCCGGGAGGAGGCCGCCGCGGCGGCGGCCAAGAGTGGCGTGGCGATCCGCGAGTTGCACGAGATCGGCGAGTTCTCGCAGGCCTTCCGGCTCTTCGACGAGATCTGGCGGCCCGATCCGGGCAACGCGCCGGTCAGCGTCGAGATGATGATCGGGTTCGCCCACTCGGGGAACTACGTGGCCGGGGCCTACGAGGACGACGTGCTGGTGGGGGCGTCGGTGGGCTTCCGCGCGGCGGGCGGCGCGCTGCACTCCCACGTGACGGGCGCGTCGATCGGGCGGGGCATCGGCTACGCGCTCAAGCTGCACCAACGGGCGTGGTGCCTGGAGCGGGGGCTGGAGCGCGTCACCTGGACGTTCGACCCGCTCGTCCGCCGCAACGCCCGCTTCAACCTGGTCAAGCTGGGCGCCCGCCCCGAGGAGTACCTGCGCGACTTCTACGGCGTGATGGCCGACGCGATCAACGAGGGCGACTCCTCCGACCGCCTGCTGGCGGTGTGGCCGCTGGACGAGCAGCCGATCGGGCCACGGGTCGAACCCGCCGAAGGCCGCCCCCGGGTGCTGGCGGAGGACGGCGGCGGCCCGGTCGTCCGGGCGGCGGACGCGGACGTCGTGCTGGTGGGCACGCCGCGCGACGTCGAACGGCTGCGCGGGCAGGACCCGGCGGCGGCCAGGGCCTGGCGGGCGGCGATGCGCGAGGTGCTCGGCGCTCTCATGGACTCCGGCGGACGGGTGGAGGGGCTCACCGACCACGGGGACTACGTGGTGACCCTGACCGGCTAGTTCACCGGCGTCAGGGATCTGCGTAATGTGACGGTACGGGAAGCCGAACAAGGAGATCCGCATGACGGACTTCACCCCCACCGTCCCCGCGCGAGTCCTGCCCTCCGTCACCGTCCGCGACCTGCCCGAACCTCCTCGCTCGACCTGGCGCGTCATCGGCCCCGGGCTGGTCGGGGCCGGGGTGGGGCTGGCGTCGGGCGAGTTCATCATCTGGCCCTACATCGCCTCCCAGGTGGGGCTGGTGTTCATCTGGGGCGCCGCGGTCGGCATCGTCACCCAGTGGTTCCTGAACATGGAGATCGAGCGGTACACGCTGGCCACCGGCGAGACCGCGCTGACCGGGTTCAGCCGGATGTGGAAGCACTGGGGCCTGGTCTTCGTCGTGATGACGCTGGCCTCGAACCTGTGGCCGGGCTGGGTGACCACGTCCGCCACGATGGTGACGTACCTGACCGGGGCCGGCGCGGGCGGCGTGCGCTGGATCGCGATCGGCATGCTCGTGGTGATCGCGCTGGGCCTGACGCTGGCGCCGGTGATCTACACGGCCCTCGAACGGGTGATCTTCGTGAAGATCGCCCTGGTGGCCACGCTGGCCGTGGTGGCGATCCTGTTCGCCGTCAACGCCGAGAGCTGGGCCGAGCTGGGCAAGGGGCTCACCGTCGGCGCCCGCTTCCCGGCCGGGGAGCTCGGGATCGCCGTGCTCATGGGCGCCGTCGCCTACGCCGGCGCGGGCGGCGGCCAGAACCTGTGCCAGAGCAACTGGATCCGCGACAAGGGCTTCGGCATGGGTTCGTACGTCCCGCGCCTGGTCAGCCCGGTCACCGGCGAGGAGGAGGCGGCGGCCTCGACCGGTTTCCAGTTCCCGCCGACCGACGGCAACCTGGCGCGCTGGCGCCGGTGGTGGCGCTTCGCCAACGCCGAGCAGGGTGCCACGTTCGCGCTGGTGTCGTTCCTGACGATCGCGCTGATGTCGATGCTGGCCTACTCGACCGTCTTCGGACGGCCGGAGGTGGCGGGCAAGGACAACATCGGCTTCCTGAGGATCGAGGGCGAGGTGCTCCAGGGCGTGGTCGGCCCGTGGTTCGGGATCCTGTTCTGGGTGATCGGCGCGCTGGCCCTGTTCGCCTCGGCCATGGGCATCGTCGACTACACCTCGCGGCTGGCCTCCGACACGATCAAGACGGTCTACCTGCGCGACCGGCCCGTCTCGGTGAACCGGGTCTACTTCGTCACCGTCTGGGCGATGACGCTGGTCGGGATCGCGATCCTGCTGCTGGGGTTCGACCAGCCGCTGATCCTGCTGGTGTTCTCGGCGTGCTTCGCGGCGGTGATGATGTTCGTGTACTCGATCCTGCTGATCGTGCTGAACCGGCGGTCGCTGCCGGAGGCGATCAGGGTGAGGTCGTACCGGCTGGCGGCGCTGGTCTGGTCGGTGGCGTTCTTCGGGACGCTGACCGTCCTGGTGGTCGTCCAGCAGGTGCGGAAGTTGACCGGGTGAGCGCCGGGATTGACCTCAAGTTCGCTTGAGGTAGCACACTCGGCGGCATGGATGTTGTCGAGGTGACGAAGTTCGGTGGTCCCGACGTGCTCCGGGTGCGGCGGGTGGACGATCCCGTCGCGGGGCCGGGGCAGGTGGTCGTCGGCGTCTCGGTGGCCGACGTGATGTCGCTGGACGCGCAGTTGCGGGCCGGGTGGGGGCGGGAGTGGTTCCCGAACCGGCCGCCGTTCGTGCCGGGGACCGGGGTGGCCGGGCGGGTGCTGTCGGTGGGCGAGGGGGTGGATCCCGGCTGGACGGGGCGGCGGGTCGCGGCCCTGGTGTCCGGCGGGTACGCCGAGCGGGTCGTGACCGGGGTGGACACGCTCGTGCCGGTGCCCGAGGAGGTGAGCTCGTGGCTGGCGGCGGCGTTGCTCCAGGTCGGCCCGGCGGCGATCAGTCTGGTGGCGGCGGCGGAGCTGAAGCCGGGGGCGCGGGTGCTGGTCACGGGGGCCGGTGGGGCGCTCGGCCTGCCGATCGTCCGGCTCGCGCGGGCCGCGGGCGCCCGGGTGACGGCCGCCGCCCACGGCCCGGCCAAACGGGCGGCGGCGCTGGCGGCGGGCGCGGCCGAGGCGGTCGACTACCCCGCCCTGGACCCCCGTGAGACCGGAGGGGGCGCGGTGGGGGCCTTCGATGTGGTCTTCGACGGGGTCGGGGGGCGGGTGGGGGCCGGGGCGTTCGCGTCGCTCGGGCCCGGCGGGGTGTTCTTCGCGTACGGGGTGCCGAGCGGTTCGACGGCGCTGGTGGACCCGGCCGAGGCCGCGCGCCGGGGGGTGCGGCTGGTCGGCATGGAACAGGTGCAGTTCGCCCCCGAGGAGTTCCGGCGCCTGGCCGGGCAGGCGCTGCGCATGGCGGCCACCGGCGAGCTGACGACCGTCGTCGGCCTGGCCGTGCCGCTCGACCGCGCCCACGAGGCGCACGCCGCCCTGGAGACCCGCGAGCTGGTCGGCAAGGCGGTCCTGCTGGTCACCGCCCAGGCCGTGCGCTACCACGAGCACGGCGGCCCCGAGGTGCTGACGCTGGAGGAGGTGCCGCTGCCCCGGCCGGGGGCCGGGCAGGTACGCGTGGCGGTCCGGGCGGCCGGGGTGAACGCCCTGGACTGGAAGGTGCGCACCGGCTTCCGCGGCACGCCTCCCGACGGCCCGCAGGGCACCGGGATCGAGCTGGCCGGGACGGTCGACGCGCTCGGCCCGGGGGTGACCGGCCTGGAGGTGGGCCAGGCGGTGTTCGGGCAGGTCGCGTCCGGGGCGGCGGCCACGTACGCGCTGGCCGAGGCCGCAGCGCTGCGTCCCAAGCCGGAGCACCTGTCGTACGTGGAGGCGGCCGCGCTGCCCGTCGCGCTGGAGACCGCCCACCGCACGCTGGAGGAGCTGGGCCTGCGCGCGGGTGAGACGCTGCTCGTCCACGCGGTCGCGGGCGGCGTCGGCCTGGCCGCCGCGCAGCTCGCGCTGGCCCGGGGCGCCCGCGTGATCGGCACCGCGAGCGAACGCCACCACGCCTTCCTGCGCGGCCTCGGCGTCGTCCCGGTCACCTACGGGGACGGGCTGGAGCAGCGCCTCCCCGGCCACGTGGACCGGGTGCTGGACGCCTCGGGACGCGGCGAGGTCGCGCTGTCGGTCAGGCTCACCGGCGATCCGGACAAGGTGCTCACCATCGCCGACCCCGCGGGCGCGGCCGAGCGCGGCGTGCGGTTCTCCACGGGCAAGGGCGGATCGTTGCCGGTGGACGTGCTGCCGCGCGTCCCGGTCGCGGAGGTGTTCCCGCTGGAGCGGGTGGCCGACGCCCATCGGCGCAGCCAGGACGGCCACTTCCTCGGCAAGCTCGTCCTCGACGCGGAATCGTCCTTGCCGCGATAGCGGGCAGACTGGGCGCATGCTGGAAACCTCCGCCCGCCTGCTCAAGCTGCTCTCCCTGCTCCAGGCGCATCGCGAATGGACGGGCCCGGAGCTGGCCACCCGGCTGCGGGTCTCGACCAGGACGATCCGCAACGACGTCGAGCGCCTGCGCACGCTCGGCTACCCCGTGCACGCCACGCCCGGGGTGGCCGGCGGGTACCGGCTCGGCGCGGGGGCGGCGCTGCCGCCGCTGCTGCTCGACGACGAGGAGGCCGTGGCGGTCGCGGTCGGGCTCGGCCGGGCGGCGGGCGGCGGCGTGGAGGGCATCGAGGAGACCTCGGTGCGCGCGCTGGCCAAGCTGGAACAGGTCCTGCCCGCCCGGCTGCGGCGCAGGGTGAACACGCTGAACGCCTACACCGTGCAGATCCCGGGCTCGGGTGCGGCGCACGTCCGGCCGGAGGTGCTGACCGCGATCGCGAACGCCGCCCGCGACCACGAGCGCCTGCGCTTCGACTACACCGGGCACGACGGCTCGTCGGGGGTCCGGGACGTGGAACCGTACCGGCTGGTCCACCGGCACGGGCGGTGGTATCTGATGGGCTACGACGTCGAGCGGGACGACTGGCGCACGTTCCGGGTCGACCGCCTGCTCCCCCGGACGCCGACCGGCCCCCGGTTCACGCCCCGCGAACTGCCGGGCGACGGCGACGTGGCCGCGTACGTCGAGAAGGGTGTCAGCACGGCGATGTGGCGCCACCGAGCGACGGTGCTGCTGCACGCGCCCGCCGAGCGGATCGCCGCGCTGCCGTTCGGCCTGGAGGTCGAGCCGGCCGGCGAGAACGCCTGCCTGCTGCGCCTGGGCGGCGACGACTTCAACGGGATGGCGGTGTGGATCGGCTACCTCGGTGTCGACTTCGAGGTGCTCGACCCGCCGGAGCTGGCCGAGACGGTGCTCGGCCTGTCGGAACGCTACCGGCGGGCGGTCAGCGGACGGTAGGAGGCCGGTCAGCGGACGGCGGCACCCTCGCGGCATGACGAACATGACCTGCGTCGCGGGCGGCAATGACGACTTCCAGCTCGTCACGCATCTCACTGTCACCGGCAGCCAGTTCGAGATCGGCCGGGTGCTCACCGAGGAGGCCCGCCGGCTCGGCTGGTCGCCCAGGGCCGCCGACCCGGCGGTGAACAGAGCAAGGATGTCCTGGTTCGAGCAGAACTGGCCGCAACATCACGCCCGTCTGGACGGCGCGGCCGCGGCGCTCGGCCTCGACCCCGACCAGGACGACCTGGCTCTCGACGGCTGGAACCACGTGCCGGAGGGCTCGGCCTGCTCGGGCCTGTGGTGCCCGCCGTCCGCCTCGGCCGACGGCCACGGCAGGGTGGGCCGCAACTACGACTTCTTCGTCGGTACCGCCAGTGAGATCAGGGGCAGGCCGCCCCGCCCGGACGAGCTGCCCATGGGCGCCCGCCCCTACGTGATCACCACCGTCCCCGACGACGGGCTCGCCTCGACCGTCATCACCATGGCCGACCTCGACGGCTGCATGGACGGCATGAACGAGGCCGGCCTGACCGTCATGCTGCTGCTCGCCGACATCGAGAACGCCGCGCCGCCGGCGCACACCGCCCCGCAGGTCGGGCTCGGCGGAACCCAGCTGCCCAGGTTCCTCCTGGACACCTGCGAGAACGCGGCCCAGGCCAAGCAGGCGCTGCTGGCCGCCAAGCAGTACGACCACGGCCTGCTCCTGCACTACCTGGTCGCCGACGCGCACGGCCAGGCGTTCGTCTGGGAACGCGGCAGGGACGGCGGCGAGCACGCCGTCGAGTTCGGCGACGGCCCGCTGTGCGTCACCAACCACCTGCTGCACCGCCACCCGGACCCCACGGACCTGCCCGCCGACACCATGCCGAGCCTGGGCACCTACGGCCGGCTGCGCACCCTGTACGAGCGCAGCAAGGACGTCACCCTGTCCGGCCGGGACCTGCGCGACCTGCTGCGCGCGGTCCGGCCGGACGAGGACCCGGGCATGCCGTACCGGACGTTGTGGACCACGGTCTTCGACACCGCCGACCGCACCCTCGCCACCCGCTTCTACCTCGGCGACGGCCGGGACTACAGCGAGGAGCTGGTGTTTCCCGCCTCGGCCAGGTAACCCTCGCGCACCTTCGAGCGCGACAGCTTGCCCGTGGGGGTGCGCGGCAGCCGGTCGCGGTACTCGACGACCTTCGGGTGCTTGAACCGGGCGAGCCGGGGCCCGCAGTGTTCGAGCAGCTCGGCGGTGAGCGCGGGGCCCGGCTCGACGCCCTCGGCGGGCTGGACGAGGGCGACCACGTTGTGGCCCCACTCCTCGTCCGGCACGCCGATCACGGCGACGTCGGCCACCGCGGGATGCTCCAGCAGCGCGGCCTCGATCTCGGCGGGGTAGATGTTCACCCCGCCGGAGACGATCAGGTCGGTGCGCCGGTCGCACAGGAACAGGAACCCGTCCTCGTCCAGGTAGCCGATGTCGCCGGGGGTGTACCACTCCCCCAGCATGCTGGCGGCCGTCTTGGCCGGGTCCTTGCGGTACTCGAAGGCGCCCATCGACGACTTGACGTAGATCATGCCGGGCTCGCCGGGCGGCAGCTCCTCGCCGTTCTCGTCGCAGATCCTGGCCTCGAACGTCGGCGCGGGGCGGCCCACCGTGCCGGGCCTGGCCAGCCAGTCGTGCGGCTTGACGGAGAAGGCGATCGTGGACTCGGTGGAGCCGTAGTACTCGTACAGCACCGGGCCCCACCAGTCCATGATCGCCTGCTTGACGGCGACCGGGCAGGCCGCGGCCGTGTGGATGACCTGGCGCAGGCTCGACACGTCGAACTTGGCCCTGACGTCCTCGGGCAGCTGCAGCATGCGGTGGAACATGGTCGGCACCATCATGGCGTTGGAGACGTGGTGGCGCTGGATCAGCTCCAGGATGTCGACCGGGTCGAACCTGGGCGTGATCACCACCGTGTGCCCGAGGTGCAGCGCGAACTGGGTGTGCGCGCACGGCGCCGAATGGTACATCGGCGAGGTCACCAGATGCACGGCGTCGCCCGGCGCGAGGTCGACGACCTCGCCGAGGAACCACGTGTACAGCGGCACGACGGCCTCCGGCTCGGCGTCGGGCAGCGCGCGCTGCACGCCCTTGGGGAAGCCGGTGGTGCCGGAGGTGTACCACATGACCGCCCCGGCGGTACGTCCGGCGGGCGCGTCCGCGGGCTGCCCCTCGGCCAGCCCGGACGTGCCGACCTCCCCGCCCGGCACGGCGTGCGCCGCGTCGGTGACCACGACCTTGGCGTCGCAGTCGGACAGGATGTAGGCCACCTCGGACTCGGTCAGGTGCCAGTTGACCGGCACGTAGTAGAGCCCGATCTGGCCGGTCGCCATGAGCATGACGACGGCGTCGAGGCCGTTGGTCAGCACGCCGGCGACCACGTCGCCCTTGCCGAGCCCGCGGGCCCGCAGGCCGTGGGAGACCTGGTTGACCCTGGCGAGCAGGTCGCCGTACGTGGTCTCGGCGCCGTCGGTGTCGATCACGGCCAGGCGGCCGGGGTCGGCGGCGGCGATGGCGTAGAAGCCGGGAAGGCCGCTGATGTCCATCTACAACTCCAGGAGTTCCGCGAGACGGGCCCGGTGGATGCGGGGCGGCCCGAGCAGCACCTCGTCGGCCTTGGCCCGCTTGTAGAACAGGTGCGCGTCGTGCTCCCAGGTGAAACCTACGCCGCCGTGCAGGAGCAGGTGGTCGCGGGCGACCTCGAAGCAGGCGCGGCCCACGTACGCCTGGGCCAGGGCGGCGGCGCCGGGCAGCTCGTCGGGGGACTCGTCGGCGGCCCAGGCGGCGTACCTGACGATCGACTCGGCCTGTTCGAGCTTGCCGTGCATGTCGGCGAGCTTGTGCTTGACGCCCTGGTAGGAGCCGATGTACCGGCCGAAGGCGACGCGGATCTTGGCGTAGGCGACGATGGCGTCGAGCGCGGCGCGCAGCACGCCCAGTTGCTCGGCGGCCAGCGCCACGCACAGCCGGTCGCCGATGCCGCTGCCGGCGGGCGGCCGGCCGAGGACGCGGGCGGGGGCGCGCTCCAGGGTGACCAGCGCCTGGCCGCGCGTGAGGTCGAGGGTCTCCAGCGGGGTCCGCGTGACGCCGGGGCCGGCCAGGTCGACGGCCACCAGCAGCACGCCGCCGTCGCCGGGCGCGGGCGCGAGCAGCACGTCCGCCTCCATGCCGGACAACACCCGGGGCAGGGCGCCGGTGACGGCCGTGCCGTCGAAGGCGAGGTCCTGCTCGGGCTGGACGAGCGTGGCGGCGACGCGGCCCTCGGCGATGCCGCCCAGCAGCTCCTTGTCGGGCACCTGGGTGAGCGCGAGCGCGGCGAACTGGGTGGCGAGGAAGGGGCCGGGCAGCAGCGCGGCGCCGGTCTCCTCCAGGGCCACCGCGAGGTCGGCGAGCCCGGCCCCTGCGCCGCCGTGCTCCTCGGGGACGACCAGGCCGGACAGTCCGAGCTCGCCGTTGAGCCGGGCGTACACCTGGGGGTCGTAGCCCTCGCGGGCCTTGCGCAGCGGCGAGGCGGCACGCAGGAAGTCGCGCACGGCCTCGCGGAGCTGCTGCTGTTCCTGGCCGAGTACGAGCTTCACCCCTGCGTCCCCACCTTCAGGTCCTTGAACGGCACGGTCTTGTCCACCCTGGGCTCCGGCGGCAGGCCGAGCACCCGGTCGCCGACGATGTTGCGCATGATCTCGTTGGTGCCGCCGCCCAGCGCCATGCCGGGGGCCAGCGAGATCGACCGGGACAGCGGATGGTCACCGACCACGGACTCGGGGCCGGCGAGCTGGGTCGCGAGGTCGGCCTGGAACAGGGTCAGCTCTGCCAGCAGCAGCTTGGCGGCGCTGCCGCGGGCGCCGGGGAAGATCCCGGCCCTCGTCTCCTGGGCGAGCCGCTGGTTGAACAGCGCCAGGGCGCGGCTGCGGATGTGCAGCTCGACGAGCTGGTCGCGGACCAGCGGGTCGCCGGTGTCGAGCGTCTCGCGCAGCGCCTCGAAGGTGGCCGGGTTGTCCCTCTGGCCGCCCATGCCGACGCCGGCGGAGATCGACAGCCGCTCGTGCAGCAGGGTGGTGACGGCCACGCTCCAGCCGTCGTCGACCTCGCCGATCCGGTGCTCGTCGGGGATCGTCACGTCGTCGAAGAAGATCTCGTTGAAGTTGGCCCTGCCGGACATGTCCTTGAGCGGCCTGACCGTCACGCCGGGGTGGTGCATGTCCACCACGAACATGGTCAGGCCGCGGTGCTTGGGCACCTCGACGTCGGTGCGGGCCAGCAGCAGGCCCCAGTCGGCGTGGTGGGCGACCGAGGTCCAGACCTTCTGGCCGTTGACGACCCAGGTGTCGCCGTCACGTACGGCGCGGGTCTGGAGGCCGGCCACGTCGCTGCCGGCGCCCGGCTCGGAGAACAGCTGGCACCAGACCTCCTCGCCGCGCAGCAACGGCCGGACGAAGCGCTCCCGCTGCGCGTCGGTGCCCCGGTCCACCAGCGTCGGCCCGGTCATGCCGAGGCCGATGGAGAAGACGTACGTGGGGAGGGTGTGGTCGCGGGCCTCGGCGGCGAAGGCGCGCTCCTCGGCCTGCGTCAGCCCCTGGCCGCCCCACTGCCGCGGCCAGGTGATGCCGGAGTAGCCGGCGTCGTAGAGCCTGGCCATGAACTCCTTGGCGCGGGCGAGGGCGTCGGCCCCCGACTGATCGTCGGCCGGGACGTTGTCCCGCAGCCACTCCGCGGCGGCACGCCGATACTCTGCAAGGTCCACATCGACTCCTTGGCATCAGTGTTCACTTACTCTAGTCAGGTCGCGGCGGCACGCATAGAGCAATGCTCTGGAGGGCTTTTCGACCGCATTTGCGACTGAAACTCCCTTAATTAGGACCACCATCGCCTCCTGTGATCACCTGGTCACCGGAGGGATGCGTGATCGTGTTCAGGCGCTGGTCCGTGCAACGGCGGCTGACGCTGGCCGCCCTGCTGTGCGCGCTGGCGGGTTACGGCGCCACCGCGCTGCTCCTCACGCCGATCCTGCACACGTTGGCCACCGGCTTCCTCACCGAGCAGACCGCCGGTGCCGCGCGCCGCATCGCCTTCGTCGTCGAGCGCGACGCCCCCGCCCGCCTGCGGCCCGTGGCCGTCACCGAGGGCACCGACCT
This sequence comes from Nonomuraea sp. NPDC052265, assembly GCF_044547985.1. Lineage (NCBI taxonomy): Bacteria > Bacillati > Actinomycetota > Actinomycetes > Streptosporangiales > Streptosporangiaceae > Nonomuraea > Nonomuraea sp. NPDC052265. The sequence goes on along the minus strand of NZ_JBIUBJ010000002.1, from coordinate 367,003 downwards.
CATCCAGGTCGTCGACGACGAGGGCCGCATCCGGCAGGCCAGCCCGCGCCTGACGGGACAGCCGCCGCTCAGCACCGCCACCGCCGGCGGCACCGACGCCCGCCTGGACACCACGTCCTGCACGAACCGGGTACCGGGCGTCCGCTGCCTGATCACCGTCGGCTTCCGGGCGCACGTCGGCGGCCGACCTTGGATGATCTACGCCTACACGCCCGAGCTCCCCTGGTACATCAGCCCTCTGTACCCGCCGGCGACCGCGCTGGGCGTGCTGCCGCTGGCCGCCGTCACGGCCTGCGTGGCCTGGCTGACCGCGCGCAAGGCGCTGACCCCGGTCTCGGCGATCAGGAACGAGCTGGCCGAGATCACCGCCACCGACCTCGGCCGCCGGGTGCCCAGGGGGCGGCACCGGGACGAGCTCGACGAGCTGGCCCGTACCGTGAACGAGACCCTCGACCGGCTCGAACACGCGGTGGAGCAGCAGCGCAGGTTCGCCTCCGACGCCTCCCACGACCTGCGCAGCCCCATCACGGCCATGCGCGCGCAGGTCGAGGAGGCGATGCTCGCCCCCGCGGAGGCCGACTGGCACGAGACCGGCCGGCGCATGATCGAGGGCCTCGACCGCCTCCAGAACATCGTCGCCGACCTGCTGACCCTGGCCAGACTGGAGGCCGGCACCCCCGGCCGCCGCGAGCCGGTCAACCTGGCCAGGCTGGTGAGCGACGAGTTGCGCCGCCGTCCGGCGGGCAAGCGGGTGGAGGCCCGGCTGCGCTCCGGCGTGGTGGTCGAGGGCGACGCGCTGCGCCTGTCCCGCCTGCTGGCGAACCTGCTCGACAACGCCGAGAGGCACGCCGATACCATGATCACTGTGACTGTGGGTGAACAGAAGGGGCAGGCGGTGCTGGAGGTGCTCGACGACGGCGCCGGCATCGCCCCCGACCAGCGCGAGGCCGTCTTCCGGCGGTTCACCCGGCTGGCCGCCTCCCGCCGCCGCGACGCCGGTGGCACCGGGCTCGGCCTGTCCATCGCCCGCGAGATCGCCGAGGCCCACGGGGGAACGCTCACCATCGAGCCCTCCGAACGCGGTGCCCGGTTTGTCCTACAAATACCGTTGATCAGTAGTTAGAGTTACTCGCTGTGACACGGAGTTTCAGCCGATTAAGGCGCGAAGACCTCCTCAAGACGGCCTGCGAGGTGATCGCCGAGCAGGGGTTCGGCCACACCCGGACTCTCGACATCGCCCGCGCGGCGGGCGTCAGCCAGGCGTTGCTCTTCTACCACTTCGACACCAAGGACCGGCTGTTCGCGCAGGCGTTCGGCTATGCGGCCAGGCTGCACCTGGAGGCGCTGTCGGACATCGAGGACTCCCCCGCCGGCCCGCTCGAACGACTGCGCGCCCTGCTCAGGCGCTGCTCGCCGGCGATCCCCTCGGACGAGCGGCGGTTGTGGATCGACGCCTGGGCCGAGGCGATGCGCAGCTCGGAGCTGGAGGAGATCTCCCGCGGGATCGACACGCGCAACCGCTCGCTGCTGCGGTCGATCATCGAGGACGGCGTGCGCTCGGGCGCGTTCGCCTGCGCCGATCCGGAGGAGGCGGTCTGGCGCATCTTCGCGCTCATCGACGGCCTGGCGGTCCAGACGCACGTGCACCCCAAGGTGCTCCCGCGCCGCCGGGCCGCCGTCCTGCTGCGTACGGCGGTCGCCGGGGAACTGGGGCTGCCGGTCGAGAACCTGTGACCCGGGCCGCTCTTCCGCACCTATTGGATGCTTCGTACAATTGGTGCTGCGAGGAGAGGAGCACCCGCGATGACCACCGCACCGAGCTCTGCCGCCGCCGGGGAGAACGACGAGAGGGCCGCCGGCCGCGGCACCTGCGAAGCCGGCCGCGGCGCCTACGAAGCGGTCGTCGAACGCCTCTCGAAGGCGTCGGTCGACAAGCACTGGGAGCCCTACCGCGACATCCCGTGGGACGACCCGGAGTTCCTCGTGGACCAGGCCGACCCGCGCTGGGAACTGCCCGGGGACGACAAGCTGGGCGGCCACCCCTGGTACCGCAGCCGCTCCCCCGAGGTCCGCGCCAGGATCGGCCTGTGGCGGGTCGCCACCGCCATGAAGATCGGCCTGCAGTTCGAGAACCTGCTCAAGCGCGGCCTGCTCAACTACGCCTACCGCCTGCCGAACGGCGCCCCCGAGTTCCGGTACGTCTACCACGAGACCATCGAAGAGGGACATCACGGGATGATGTTCCAGGAGTTCGTGAACCGCACGAAGCTCCCCATACGCGGCATGCCGCGGCCGCTCTCCCTGATCGCCCAGGTCGTGCCGTGGATCCCGCTGGTCTCCACCGAGCTGTTCTTCGTCTTCGTCCTGGGCGGCGAGGACCCGATCGACCACGTGCAGCGTAAGGTGCTGAAGGCCGGCCAGGTCCACCATCCGCTGGAAGAGACGATCATGCGCATCCACATCGCGGAGGAGGCCAGGCACATCTCCTTCGCCCGCCACTACCTCCGCCACCGGGTGCCGCGCATGCCCCGCCACCGGCGGATGACGCTGAGCGTGATCTCGCCGGTCGTGCTCGGCGTGATGGCCCGCATCATGCTCGCGCCGCCCGGCCCGATGATCAGGCACTTCCGCATCCCGGGCGACGTCGTGGCCGAGATCTACCGCGACAACCCGGCCGCCCGGCAGGAGGTCCGCGACTCGGTCGGCAGGACGCGTGAGCTGTGCGCCGAGATCGGGCTGGTCAACGTCGTCAGCAGGAAGGTGTGGCAGGCCATGGGGATATGGGCGGAGCCGTGCCGGTGAAGGTCGCGGTGGTGACCGGGGGCGCCTCCGGGATCGGCCGCGCGGTGGCGCGGGAGCTGCGGCGCAGGGGCGCGGCGGTGGTGATCGCCGACGTCGACGAGAGGGCGGGCGAGCGGGCCGCCTCCGACTTCGGCCTGGAGTTCGCCCGCCTCGACGTCACCGACGCCGAGGCCGTGGCCGCGCTGGTCACGCGGGTGAAGGCCGAGCGCGGGCGGCTCGACTTCATGTTCAACAACGCCGGCATCGCGGTCGGTGGCGCCACCGGCGAGCTGTCGCTCGACCACTGGAACCGGACGATCGACGTGAACCTGCGTGGCGTCGTCCACGGCGTGCACGCCGCCTATCCGGTCATGGTGGACCAGGGGTTCGGGTACATCGTCAACACCGCCTCGCTGGCCGGGCTGGTGCCGGCGCCGCTGATGCTGCCGTACACGGCGAGCAAGCACGCCGTGGTCGGGCTCTCGCTGGCGCTGCGGGCCGAGGCGGCCCTGTACGGGGTGCGGGTCAGCGTGGTGTGCCCGGGGTTCATCGACACGCCGCTGCTCGACCACACCAACCCGGGGCTGCCGCAGACCGAGCTGGCCGCCCGTGCCAGGAGCGCGGCGGTGCGGGCGCAGGGGCGGCTCTATCCCGTGGACGCGCTGGCCGCGGACATCCTGCGCGGGGTGGCCAGGAACAAGGCGCTGATCGTGGCGCCCGCCTCGGGGCGGGCCGCCTGGCGCGCCGCCCGGCTGTCACCGTCGGCGGCCGTACGGGTGGCGGGCCTGGCGGTCAGACGCCTCACCAAGCACTGAGACGGGCCGACCGCACCCGTCAAGGCGGGACGGCGGGCACTGAGACGGGCCGACCGCACCCGTCAGGCGGGGCGGCGGGCGATGAGGACCTCGGTCGTCGTCGTCAGCTCCCAGCGGCCCGACGGCTCGGCGGCCAGCAGGGCGGCCCTGGCCGCCTCAACGAACGCGGGCAGGCGGTCGCCGAGCCTGGCCGGGGCCGTGTAGGAGTAGTAGGGCGCCGCACCGCCGAAGAGGTCCGTCATGGGTGGGACCATATACGGGTTCGAGACTCGTTCGATGGAAGGTTTTGATCGGTGAGGCGGCTACTCACGGTCCTGTTGCTCGCGTGCGCCGCGGTCGGGTTCGCCCTTCCCGCGCAGGCGCACAACGTGCTGGTCGGCAGCGATCCGAAGGACGGCGCCACGCTGTCCGCCTCGCCCGCGGGGGTGACGCTGGTGTTCGACCAGGCGGTGCGCCAGGGGTACGCGCAGGTGGGCGTGACGGGGGCGGACGGCTCCTCGTGGGCCGACGGCGCGGCGGAGGTGTCGGCCGAACGCGTCTCCGTCAAGGTCAAACCGCTGCCCGCGGGCGGCTCGTACGTGGTGGGCTACCGGATCCTGTCCTCCGACGGGCATCCGGTGACCGGGAAGATCAGCTTCAGCCTGGCCGCGTCCGCCACCGGCGTCTCGGCCGGGCAGGTCCGGCAGGGCGACAGCGCGGAGGCGGCCGAGGCGGCGGCCAACGGCGGAGCCGGCATGGCGGTCGTGTGGATCGTGGCCGCGCTGCTGCTCCTGGCCGCGGGCACCGCCGTCGCCCTCCGCCGCGCCGCCCCCGCTCCCGCCCCCTCATCGGAGGCCGAAGGGGACGCCGAGGCGCGGCCCGCGGAGGGGACTCGGGCGTGACCGTGACCGTTTCCTCCCGTTCCGCGCAGCAGGCCGTAGGCGGGCGGCTCGTCGCCGGGGCGTTCGTCGTGTGCGGGATCGTGGCCGCCGTGGCGGCCTCCACGTTCACCGCCCAGGAGTCCGTACCGGGCATCCCCATGCCGGGGCCGATCGTGGCCTACGGCCTGCCCGTCGTCCGGGTGCTGCTCGACCTGGCCGCGGTCGCCGTGGTCGGCCTGAGCCTGGTGCCCAAGCTGCTCGGCTTCGACGACCCCGACGCCACCGAGCCGGTCCTGCGCCGGGTGCGCCCGCTCGCCGTGCTGGCGGCCTGGGCGTGGGCGATCTGCGCGCTGCTCACCATCGTGTTCCAGACGGCCGAGCTCAACCCGGGCCGGGTGCCCACGTTCGGCCTGATCGCCTCCTACGTCGAGGAGGTGGGCACCGGGCAGGGGCTGCTGTTCAGCGCGGCGTGCGCGCTGGCGGCGGCCGGCATCGGGCTGATGGCGGTGCGGTTCGGCGAGAAGGTGCCCGCGGAACTGCGGATCATCGTGGCGCTGTTCGGGCTGCTGCCCATCCCGGTCACCGGGCACGCGGTCAACTCCGTCTGGCACGACCCCATCATGATCTCGATGGAGATCCACGTGATGGGCGCGGCGGCCTGGGCGGGCGGCCTGGCCGCCACGGCCGTGTTCGTCGCCCCCCACCGGGGGCTGCTGGCCGTGGCGCTGCCGAAGTTCTCCAGGATGGCCACCGTCTGCCTGCTCCTGGTCTCGCTCTCCGGGCTGGTCACCGGGCTCGGCACGATGGCCCTCACGCCCGGCGTCGAGCTGCCGGACGCGATCGTGACCAGCCACTACGGCGTGCTCGTCGTGATCAAGACGACACTGGTGGCGTCGCTGGTGCCGCTGGCCGCCCACATCCGCTTCCGGCTGCTGCCGGTGATCCGCCGCGGCGGGGCCACCGCCCTGGTGAGCTGGACGGCGGCCGAGGTGGGCGTGATGGGGCTGGCCTACGGGGTGGCGGTGGCGATCACGCGGGCCTCGATCGGCTGAGCCCGGCGGTCGCGCCGCCCGGCCAGCCACTCGGCGGCCAGCCAGGCGGCCAGCAGCCCGAGCCCGGCCCAGACGGCCGACGACGTGACCAGGGGCGGCGCTCCGTACAGGCCGGTCTGGCCCTTGATCGCGCCGTAGACCGGGCCCATGAGCGCGCTCTGCGCGACCAGCGCGCCGTAGGCGCCGGCGGTCACCGCGACCGCCCCGACGACCGCGCGCACGGCCGGGACGCGCACCAGGAACGCCAGGTCGACCAGCAGCCCGGCCACCACGAAGAAGAACGGCAGCGCCGACGGCGGAAAGCCGCCGAAGGTGAGCAGCGGCCAGATCAGCGTGCGGAACCCCACGTACGCGCCGGCCACCAGCGTCGCCGCGCCGAACCTGCCGATCAGCAGCCTGGCCGCGACCAGCACCGACAGCCCCGCGACCACGGCGTAGACGGGGTAGAGGTAGTCGGGCACGGGCAGGGTGAACCCGCTCATCATGATCCGGTCGACCGGGCGGCCCATCTGGTCGGCGGCGAAGCGCAGCAGGATCTGCTCGGCGTAGGTCGCGTGGTTGTCCCAGGCGCCGAGGGAGAGGATGCCGTACTCCTGGTGCTGCTCGGGGAAGTGCACGTTCTCCAGGAAGAACGCGAGGAACGCGCCCAGCACGACCGTGCGCTCCCGTCCGGGGGGCGCGCCCATGAACCAGCCCCTGATCACGCCCATGATCATGAAGAACGTTCCAACGTAGAGCATGATGTGGGACGGGCTCCACGAGGTGATGTCGAGCCCGTTGACGCGGTGGTTGATCAGGTCGAGCGGCACCGCGATGAGGAAGATCCCGGTCCCCCACTGGATGAGCCGCAGCGCCGCCTTGTCCACGCCGTAGCCGGTGTAGCCGTGGACGACGGTCAGGACGACGACCAGCGCGGTGCCGGCGGAGTTGAGCAGGTGGGGCGGGGCGAGGTCGTCGCGCAGCCACTTGAAGTGCCACGACACGTCCCATGCCGAGCCGAGCAGCTTGAGCGTGAGCGCCACCAGCCATCCGAGGTAGAGCACCCGGAACAGGTCTTGCGGCGTCTCGCGCCCCGCCTGGCCTCTGGTCCAGTACGGCAAGGCCCACGCTGCGGCCTTCTTGAACGATGCTGGTGACTTCACGGCGCAAATCTTACGGTCATCCGGCGCGTCGGTCTCAGATGTCTCATTTGTCTAATTGTGGGCCGCTTCGGGGAGGCTTGCGGGTCAGACGTACCGGGAGGTGCTTGAGCCCGTTCTGGAAGTTGGACGTCAGCCGTACCGGGGGGCCGGCCGGTTCGACGTCCCAGGCGAGCAGCTCGGTGAAGACCGCGCGGAGCTGGACGCGGGCCAGGTGGGCGCCGAGGCAGAAGTGCGGGCCGAACCCGAAGCTGACGTGGTCGTTGGGGGTGCGGGCGACGTCGAAGCGGTCGGGGTCGGTGAAGACGGCCGGGTCGCGGTTGGCCGAGGCGTGGTAGACGACCACCTTCTGCCCCGCCTGGATGCGGCGGCCGCCGAGTGTGAGGTCGCGGGTGGCCGTCCGGCGGAAGTCCATCACCGGTGGCCAGTGGCGCAGCATCTCCTCGACCGCGGACTCCAGCAGCGACGGGTCGGCGCGCAGCCGGGCCAGCTCGGCGGGGTGGCCGAGCAGGGTGAGCAGGCCGCCGGGGATGCCGTTGCGCAGGGTCTCGTTCCCGGCGACGGCGAACAGGAAGAACATGTTCTCGAACTCGGCCTCGGTCAGCCCGCCCTTCCTCATGGCGGACATGACCGACTCGTGCGGGGTGTCGGCCAGGGCGTGGGCGTAGGCGAACATGTCGGCGAGCGCGGCCCTGGACCTGGGGTTCGTGCCGGGCCCGAGCTCGGGGCGGGCGGCGACCGCCAGGCGGCCCACGGGGGTCAGGGACTCGACCTCGGCCGTGGACAGGCCGGCGTAGTCGTCGTCCTGGTAGCCGATGACGCGGGAGGCCCAGTCGTACAGCAGCCGTCTGTCCTGCTCGGGCACGCCCATGATGTGGGCCAGCGTCCAGACGGGCAGGTCGGCGGCCACCTCGACGAAGTCGCACTCGCCGGGCGCGAGCAACGCCGTCACCCGGTCCTTGATCGTGCGTTCCAGGGCGCGGACGGCGCGCGGCGTGAAGGCGGCCGCCACGATCCGGCGCAGCCTGGAGTGGTCGGGCGGGTCCATGTTGAGCATCATCGACCGGACGAACTCCAGGTCGGCAGGGGTGTCGGGGTCGCGGATCTGGGTGGCGCCGAGGTGGGAGGAGAAGTCGTCGGGGCTGCGCAGCACCCGTTTGACGTCGGCGTGCCGGAACACCCCCCAGTAGCCCGGCCCCTCACGCCAGGGGCCCACGGCCGGCTCCGGGATCCAGCAGACCGGGCTGTCACGGCGGAGCCGGGCGTACAGGTCATAGGGGACGCCCGCCGCGTAGGTGGACGGCAGGAACACCTCCGCCAGGTCGTCCGCCGGACGCCCACCCGGTTCCCGGGCCGGGTCGTGCGCCGCACGCCCGCTTCGTGCTTCGGCAGGGTTATCCACAGGACGCTCGCTCCGCTCCTCCGCCATGCCCTACAGCGTGCATGATGAGCGCGTGACTCCAGAAGACGCAGAGGCGATTCTCCGGCAATACTTCGCTCCCTGGATCCAGGAACTAGGGCTGCGGGTGGAGGAGGTGGGCGAGCGCCATGCCCTCGTCCGGCTTCCCTGGTCCGACGCTCTGGCGCGGGAAGGCGGCGGGCTGTGCGGCCAGGCGATGATGGCCGCCGCCGACACCGCCACCGTCATCGCGATCTCCTCCGCCAGGGGCGGGTTCGTGCCGATGACGACCGTGCAGCAGTCCACCACGTTCCAGCGGCCGGTGGTGGGGCGCGACGTGCTGCTCGACGCACGCGTCACCAAGCTGGGGCGTTCGCTGGCCTTCTCGGAGGTCACGCTGACCCCCGACGGCGACGGCGACCCGGCCGCGCACGCCTCGACCGTCTACGCGATCCTCGGCTGACGGCCGACGTCCGGTGACCGGTGACCGCCGCCTCCCCCGGCGGTCCGTCTCAGGGATCTCTCAGGTGCGGAAAGTAGGCTCACCGCCATGAAACGTGTGGCCGCGCTGGTCGCGGTGCTCGCCGTCATCGGGGTGACGACGTGGGTGGTGTGGCCGTCCTCCGCGGAGGCGCGCGGTCAGGACCAGCGGATCACGGTCGTCGACGGGCCCGCCGACGACCAGCGGGTGGAGCTCGACGCCACGTTCTTCCCACCCGCGGGCGGTGGGAAGGCGCCCGCCGTGCTGGTCGCCCACGGGTTCGGCGGCAGCAAGCAGAGCGTCCGCCTGCAGGCGGCCCGCCTGGCCCAGGACGGCTACGCCGTGCTGACCTGGTCCGCGCGCGGTTTCGGCCGTTCCACGGGCGAGATCGCGCTCAACTCCCCCGACTACGAGGTCAAAGACGTCAAGCAGCTCGTCGACTGGCTGGCCAGGCGGCCCGAGGTCCAGCTCGACGCCGCCGGCGACCCTCGTGTGGGCATCACGGGCGGCTCGTACGGCGGTGCCATCGCCCTGATGACCGCCGCCTTCGACCAGCGCATCGACGCCATCGTCCCGCAGATCACCTGGGCCGACCTGGCCGACGCCCTCTTCCCCGACGCCGCCGCCGGCGGGTCCGCCGCGGGGTCGGGCGCCCAGGCCGCGATCGGTCAGGGCGCGGGCGACGGCGTCTTCAAGCGCATGTGGGCGGGCATCTTCTTCGGCCAGGGCGTCTCCCTCGACACCTTCGCCGCCCAGTCCCGCCGTGAGGCCGCCGCCCCGCTGACCGCCGAACAGGCCAGGTGCGGCCGCTTCCTGCCGGCGATCTGCGACGTCTACCAGCAGGTCGCCGCAGACGGCCGGGCGACGCCCGAGGCGATCGCGCTGCTGCGCAGATCCAGCCCGGTCACCGTGGCCGGCCGGATCAAGGCGCCCACCCTGCTTCTCCAGGGCCAGCGCGACTCCCTGTTCCCGCTCTCCCATGCCGACGCCAACGCCAGGGCCATCGCCGCCGCCGGCACGCCGGTGAACCTGGCCTGGTTCGACGGCGGGCACGACGGCGGCAACGGCGAGGCCGACTGGCTCTACGACCAGTCCTCCGCCTGGTTCGCCCGCCACCTCAAGCGCGAGGCCGCGCCCGCGGTCAGCGCGTTCACCGTCACCCGTGACGGCGGCCGCGACCCCGGCACCCGCCAGCGCATCAGGCTCCACCCCGAGGCCGGCTCCTACCCCGGCCTGGCCGGCACCGACACCACCACGGTGCAGCTCGCCGGCCCCGAGCAGAACGTCATCAACCCGCCCGGTGGCGCCCCCGCCTCGATCTCGACCGTTCCCGGCGTCGGGGGGCTGCTGAGCGGCCAGGGCGGCGCGGGCGTGTCCATCGACATGCCCGGCCAGAGCGCGGCGTTCGAGTCGCCGCCGCTCACCGCTCCGCTCCAGCTCACCGGCAGCCCCACGGTCAAGATCAAGGTATCGGGCAAGGGCCAGGCGACGCTGTTCGCCAAGCTCTACGACGTGGCCGACGCCGTGCAGCCGCCGACGCTGCCGGCGGGGCTGGTGGCGCCGTTCCGGGTCACCATCCCCGAGGGGGCCGGCTCCGCCGAGGCGACGGTCACCCTGCCGGCGGTCGATCACCGGTTCGCCGTGGGCCACCGGCTGCGGCTGGTGGTGACCACGACGGACATGGGGTTCGCGACCCCGGCCGAGCCCGCCGCGTTCGGGGTCTCCCTGGCCTCGCGCGCGCTGGCCGTCCCCACGGTCCGCACGCTCGCCGCGCCGCCGACCGGGGTGGCCTGGTGGGTGTGGGCGATGCCGCTGGCCGCCGTGCTCCTCGCCGCCCTCCTGCTGACCACCGGCCGCACCTCGGGCCGCGGCGCCCTGTCGCGCCGCACCCCCGCACCCCCCGTCCCGGCAACGGAACCGGCCGAAACCCCCACCGGCACACCGTCCGCGGCAGAGGGGCGGGAGGTGCCGTTGGAGATCGTCGGGCTGACGAAGGCGTACCGCAACGGCGAGCGGGCCGTCGACGGGCTGTCGTTCCGGGTCGAGCAGGGCCAGGTCCTCGGCCTCCTCGGCCCCAACGGCGCCGGCAAGACGACCACGATGCGGATGATGATGGGCCTCATCCGCCCCGACGCCGGCGAGATCCGGATCTTCGGCGACCCCGTCACCCCGGGCGCGCCCGTGTTGTCCAGGCTCGGGTCGTTCGTGGAGGGGCCCGGTTTCCTGCCGCACCTGTCCGGCCGCGACAACATCGAGCTCTACTGGGCCGCCACCGGCCGCCCGGCCGCCGACGCGCACTTCGAGGAGGCGCTGGAGATCGCGGGCCTGAGCAAGGCGCTCGAACGCGCCGTGCGCACCTACTCCCAGGGCATGCGCCAGCGCCTGGCCATCGCCCAGGCCATGCTCGGCCTGCCCGACCTCCTGGTGCTCGACGAGCCCACCAACGGCCTCGACCCGCCCCAGATCAGGGAGATGCGCGAGGTGCTCAAGCGCTACGCGCGCGAGGGCCGTACCGTGATCGTCTCCAGCCACATGCTGGCCGAGGTGGAGCAGACCTGCAGCCACGTGGTCGTCATGCACCGCGGGCGGCTGGTCTCCACCGGACCGGTGTCGCGGCTGCTGAGCTCGGCGGCCGGCAACGGGCACGGCGGTCCGCGCCTGGAAGACGTGTTCCTCGACCTCATCGGAGACAGATCATGACCGCCGCGCCGGGCTACGCGCCGCGCCGCACGCTGCCGCTGCGCGTGGAGATCGTCAGGCAGTTCAAGCGGCGGCGGACGCTGGTCATGTTCGGGCTGCTGCTGGCGTTGCCGTGGGTGCTGGTGATCGCGTTCCAGTTCGGGCCGCAGTCCGGCAACCAGGGGCAGTCCTCGGTGCGGATCAGCGACCTGGCCACCGCGAGCGGCCTGAACTTCGCCGCCTTCGCCCTGTCGGTGTCGGCGAGCTTCCTGCTGGTGGTGGCGGTCGCGCTGTTCTGCGGCGACACGGTGGCCGCCGAGGCCAACTGGTCGTCGTTGCGTTACCTGCTGGCCGCGCCGGTCCCCCGTGACCGCCTGCTGCGGCAGAAGCTGATCGTGGCGGTGGGCTTCTCGGCGGCGGCGGTGATCTGCCTGCCGCTGATGGCGCTGCTGGCCGGCACGGTCGCGTTCGGCTGGCACGACATCCAGGTGCCCGGCACCGGCGAGACGATCCCGGCGCTCGACGTGCTGCCCCGGTTCGGCATCGTGATCGGTTACGCCCTGGTCAGCCAGCTCGTGGTGGCGGCCCTGGCGTTCCTCGTCTCCACGGTGACCGACTCGCCGCTCGGCGCGGTGGGCGGGGCGGTGGGCCTGTGGATCGTGTGCACCATCCTGCAGGCGGTCGAGGCGCTGGGGACGCTGCGCGAGTTCCTGCCGACGTTCTGGAACAACGCGTGGCTGGACGCCCTGGCCCCCGAGCTCGACTGGAGCGGGATGGCCAAGGGCGCCTCGGTGTCGATCACCTATGCCGCGATCCTCATCGCCGTGGCCTTCCGCAGGTTCCGGCGCAAGGACGTGGTCAGCTGACGCCCTTGGCGGCGTCCTCCAGGCCCTTGACGTCGATCTTCCGCATGCCCAGCATGGCCTGCACGACCCGCTGGGCGGCGGCCGGGTCCGGCACGCTCATCAGCTCCTGCAGGGCCCTGGGGACGATCTGCCACGACAGGCCGTACCGGTCCTTCAGCCAGCCGCACTGCGACTCCTCGCCCCCGTCGGTGAGCTTGGCCCACAGCTCGTCGACCTCCTCCTGGGAGGTGCAGTCGACGTAGAGGGAGATCGCCTCGGTGAAGGTGTACCGCGGGCCGCCGTTCAGGGCCATGAAGCGCTGTCCGGCCAGCTCGAAGGTGACCATCATGGCCTGCCCGGCGGGCCCGGGGGCGCCCTCGGCGTAGCGCTGGACGTCCAGGATGCGGGAGTCGGCGAAGAGCGCGGTGTAGAACTCGGCCGCCTCCTCGGCCTGGTTGTCGAACCACAGGTAGGTGGTGATCTTCTGCATGTCGCCGGTCGTCCTTTCGAGACGGGTCGCGGGGGCCGGGTCCGTGCCCGTCCCCCTCTTTCATCGACGCGTCGAACGGGATCGGGCGGGATCGACACCCGTCCCGGAGAATTTTCAGAAAGGTCTGAGGCGGGCGGAGACGTCCGGCCAGGCGGTCACGTCTGAGGCGCCGAAGTGGCGGATCGCCCAGTGGACCATGCGCAGGCTCATGTGCGCCCAGCACACCGCCGCCGTGTCCCCTTCATGCCCTCTGGCCGGGTACGGGACGTCGCCCGCCAGGAGCAGAGCCGGACGTCGCGGGGCCGGACGTCGCGGGGCCGGAGGGTGGCGTACTTAAGAGTGGTGGGGTGGGGGGCCGGAAAGGGGGTTCGGGAGGGCCGGTTCGGGGGTGCGCGCGGGGGCGGCGGGAAAGTTGCACCGGGCCGGGTGAGGGCCCGGGTGGTGTGGTCAGCCCCAGTGAGGAGGCTTGTTGTCGAGGTAGAAGGCGTCGGGGTCGGCTTCGCGCCAGTCGCCCCAACCGAGGTCGGTGTCGTCCGAAGTCTGCTCCGGGAGAAATTCGTCCACGGGAAACATGCTACCGAGACGTACAAACCAACACCGGTCGTATTCCCGGCTCCACGGACAGCCCTCGCGCCCGGCGGTACGATGCCAGAGCAGGTGTCGCCGATCCCCCGTGAGGCTGCGCATGGCCACCCCTACAGGCTGGCGGAGAGAAGGCAATCTACCGGCGGAGCTCACCAGCTTCGTGGGGCGGACCCGGTTACTCGCCAACCTCAAGCGGCATCTCGCCGAGTCCCGGCTGGTGACCGTCACCGGCATCGGCGGTGTGGGCAAGTCGCGCACGGTGCTGCGGCTGGCGCACCAGGTCCGCACCCAGTACCCCGACGGCGTGTGGTTCGCCGACCTGGCCCGGTTGCAGGACGCGGGCATGGTCAGGCACACGATCGCCTCGGCGCTCGGCATCGCCGACCAGTCCTCGCGGGCGGAGTCGGAGTCGCTGTCGGAGTGGGTCGGCGACCGCGACATGCTGCTCATCATCGACACCTGCGAACACCTGGTGCAGGGCTGCGCCGAGCTGGTCCACGAGCTGCTGGAGGCCGCGCCCAACCTGAAGGTGCTGGCCACGAGCAGGCAGTCGCTCCACCTGCCGTACGAGCAGGTGGTGCCGGTCCCGCCGCTGCTGGTGCCCGGCGACGACCCGGCGGAGAACCTGTTCACCAACGAGTCGGTCCAGCTGTTCGCGCTGCGGGCGGGGGCGGTCGTGCCCGACTTCCAGCTCGACGAGGCCAACCTCGGCGCGGTGGCCGAGCTGTGCCGCAGGCTCGACGGCATCCCGCTGGCGATCGAGCTGGCGGCGGTGCGGCTGCGCGCCCTGTCGGTGGAGCAGATCCTCGGGCTGCTGGCCGACCGGTTCAGCCTGCTGGCCGGCGCGAGCCGTACGGCGCTGCCGCGTCACGCGACGCTTCGGGCGGCGATCGGCTGGAGCCATGAGCTGTGCGAGCCCGCCGAGCGGTTGCTGTGGGCGCGGCTGTCGGTGTTCGCCGGAGACTTCGAGCTCGACGCGGCCAGGTTCGTCTGCTCCGACGGGCGCCTGCCCTCGGAGGACGTCACCGACCTGGTCACCGGGCTGGTGGAGAAGTCGATCCTGCTGATCAGGAGCCACCACTCCGGCGTCCGCTACAAGCTGATCGACACGCTGGCCGAGTACGGCGAGGAGTGGCTGGACAAGCTCGGCCAGTCCGAGCAGATGCGGCAGCGCCATCTGGAGTACTACCTGAGCCTGGCCCAGCGCAGCGAGGACGCGTGGTCGGGCCCGCGCCAGATCTACTGGTTCGTGCGCATGCGGCAGGAACACGACAACGTGCGGGTCGCGCTGGAGCACGCGCTGTCGTCACCGCTGCGCAGCGCCTCGGCGCTCACGTTGCTGGCGTCGTTGTGGTTCATGTGGGTGTGCTGTGGTTTCGTGCGGGAGGGGCGTCTCTACCTCGAACGCGCGCTTGAGGCCAATCCCGCGCCGAGCAAGGAGCGCTGCAAGGCGCTGTGGGTGTTGTCCTACGTGCGCAGCGCCCAGGGTGACAGCGTCGGCGCGCTGACGGCGGCCGAGCAGTGCAGCACGGAGGCCGTCCGGGTCGGCGACTCCAGGGCGGTGATCCTGGCCTCGAAGATGCAGGGCACGGCCGCGCTGCTGCAGGGCGACCTGCAGAAGGCCAGCGCGCTGCTGGGCGTGGCGATCGAGTTCAACACCGACAACAAGGAGCTCAACCCGGGCCTGCTGCCCGCGATCGTCGAGCTGTCGCTGGTGCTGTCGGCGCAGGGCGAGCTGTTCGAGGCCGAGTCGCTGCTCCAGGACTGCCTCCAGGTGTGCCGGGAGCGCGGCGAGCTGTGGGTCAGCTCGTACGCGCAGTGGGCGATGTCGCGCACGCGGCTGGCCACCGCCAGGCCGGCAGAGGCGCTGCACAACGCCCGCGAGGGCCTGCGGATCAAGCGGCACTTCCACGACACGCTCGGCACGCTGCTGGTCCTGGAGACGACCGCGCGCATCCTCATCGCGCTCAAGCAGGCGCCGCCGGCGGCCAAGCTGCTGGGCGCGTTGCAGCAGAACTGGCGGACGGCGGGCCTGCCGCAGATGGGCGCGCCGTTCCTGACCGACGACCACGACGCGTGCGTCGAGGACTGCAAGTCGATGATGGGGGACCTGGCCTACAAGAACGCCTTCGAGAACGGCGCCCGCCTCGACCTCGACGAGGCGTCCGCGCTCGCGCTCGGCGACCTGGACGCCCCGGCCGAGGACTGACCTCGGGGCCTCAGACGGCCTGGGGCCAGCGAGTGCCCGCCGGCCACGCGTGCACGTAACGCGCGCTGCCCAGCGAGAACTCGATGTGCCCGCGTACCCAGTGCTCAAGGCCGCGGACGTACGTGCGGACCGGCGGCGGGGCCCACTCCTCCAGCGCCTTGCGCCGGTCGAGGAAGGCGGCGATCGCCTGGTTGTGCATGTCGGAGACCTCCAGGAGGGCTTCCTGGAGGGTGAGGTTCTTGTGGGTGGCCAGCACGGTGACGAGGTTGTGCCTGGCCTTGTCGTTGCCCCGCTCCTTGGCGTAGGAGAGGAGGTCGTTGTCCCAGCCGATGAGGTCGCAGGCCAGGTCGGACAGCATGCGTACGTCAGGATGGTGCCACTCCTCGGCTTCGAGGCGGTAGCCGCCGCCCGCGTCGATGAGGGCGAAACAGGTGTAGGTGGCTCCGGTGATGCGGCGCATCAGGACGTAGTCCTGCGGGGTGGGGATGAGGTCGACCTCGCGGTTGGCCGCCTCCCATATCTGGGCGAACAGGTACTCCTTGACCGTGATGCGCCACCGGTCCACCTGTGCCGGGGTGGAGCTGCCGACAATGCGGTGGAGGAGTTCGTTGAGGGCGAGCCCGAAGGGGTCGGTGTCGTCGGGCTCTCTGCGGTCGTCCAGGATCTCCAGGAGCGGTGGCAGGGCGCGGGCGAGCGCGGAGGCCCGGTGCCCCATCAGCTCGCCCTCGCAGAACGCGTCGTCGAACGCGAACAGCCAGTTGTACCAGTCGTTGATCAGCCGGAGGCTGTCTCGCGGGACCTCGGGGTTGGTACGGGCCGCGAGCAGGCCGATCTTGGAGCGCCGGAAGTGCTCGATGGTGTCGGCGCCCTTGAGCATGTTGGAGGCGGCCAGCCACGCGTGGCTCTCCGCGTCGACCTCCGTGGCATGCACGTTGATCTCGTTCGGGAACGGGCACGGGAGCGGAGGGATGTGGAGCGGTCGCTTGCTGAAGGAATGCGCAGAAGTTGCCACGTCCTTCAGCATGACGATCGGCTGTTCAAAAGGCCACACTCGACAACTTGGAGCCCTTTAATGCCTTTTTCACACTATGGATCCCTCCAAGGGAGCCCGTGGATAAACTAGGCATTTGCCATCATTCAGACCGGGTCCTATGCCGACGGGGTGCCGTCCCGCGGATCGGCCTCCGTCTCCGGCAGCGCTCTGACCACGGCCGACTTCTGACGGAACACGGCCCCGGAGGGCGGCGTCGTTCGCGCGATCGGGGCCGGATCCGTACGTGAAAGGCATTCACCCGGCCCCACGCGACCGCGTCGATCCGCGATCATCAGCAAAGTGTCACCTTCAATGATGGCGAGATTGACCGGACCGCCAGCCTCCGGGCCGGCGGCGGCGGCGTCCTGGAGCCGCCCGCTCCGGCCGGCTCGGACATCCCGATCCCCGTCCAGGCGATGGATTGCCCCTCGATAGGGTGCCTTGCGCGGAATCGATCCGACTCACCATAGGTTCTGGGGAAGAGTACCTAGGGAAAGGCTGTCCAACCGTGTTCGACCCGAAGGATCTCTACAGGCTCGCAGACGACGCGCCCGAGCTGACCGATCCGGTGTTGCTGTACCACTTCGACGGTTTCGTCGACGCGGGCGGCGCCGGACGCCTCGCGCTGGGCCACCTGCTGGCCGAGCTGGAGCACCGGGTCGTGGCGACGTTCGACGTGGACCGGTTGCTCGACTACCGGTCCCGGCGGCCCATCATGACCTTCGACACCGACCGCTGGGTCGAGTGTGAGACCCCCGAACTGGCCGTCCATGTCGCCCATGACGCCACGGGCACGCCGTTCCTGTTGATGAGCGGCCCGGAGCCGGACCGGGAGTGGGAGCTGTTCACCCGCGCGGTGGGAGAGTTGCTGGAACGCCTGCGGGTGAGCAAGATCGTCACGCTGCACGGCATCCCCATGGCGGTGCCGCACACGCGCCCGCTGGGCATCACCATGCACGCCAGCCGCCCCGAGCTGATCAACTCGCAGACCAGCGCCTTCGGCCGGGTCCAAGTGCCGGGGAGCGCGGCCGCGCTGCTGGAGCTGCGGCTGGGCGCGCAGGGGCACGACGCGGTCGGGTACGCGGTGCACGTGCCGCACTACCTGTCGCAGGCGGAGTACCCGACGGCGGCGGTGACCGGGCTGGAGGCGGTGACGCGGGGCACCGGCCTGGTGTTCCCGATGGAGGCGCTGCGCGACGCGGCCGACCGTACGACGGCGGAGATCGAGGAGCAGATCCAGGCGTCCTCGGAGCTGTCGACCGCCATCAGCGGGCTGGAGCAGCAGTATGACGCGTTCGCGGGCGGCTCGGAGCGGCAGAACCTGATGGCCGAGACGACCCCGATGCCCACGGGCGACGAGCTGGCCGCCCAGTTCGAACGTTTCCTCGCCGAACGCGACGACGAGTAAGGGGGCTCCGGGGCCGTACCGGCTAACCTGGGCCGATGAGCGAGTTCCGGGTCGGCCTGATCGGATACGGCACCGCGGGCGCGTACTTCCACGCCCCGCTCGTCCATGCCACTCCGGGGCTGCGGCTGTCCGCGGTCGTGACGCGCAACCCGGAGCGGCAGGCCGAGGTGGCCCGCCGGTACGGCGCGGCCGGCGTGGCGGACGTAGGCGACCTGTGGGAGCACAGCGACCTCGTGGTGGTCGCCTCGCCCAACCGGACGCACGTGAGCATGGCCGCCGCCGCGCTCGCCGAGGGCCTGCCCGTCGTGGTGGACAAACCGGTGGCGCGCACCGCCGAGGAGGCCCGAGAGCTGGTCCGGCTGGCCGAGGAGGCCGGCGTCATGCTGACCGTGTTCCAGAACCGGCGCTGGGACGGCGACTTCCTCACCGTACGGCGGCTGGTCGCCGAGGGCCGGCTCGGCGACGTGCTGCGGTACGAGTCGAGGTTCGAACGCTGGCGGCCGGTGCCCAAGGGCGGCTGGCGGGAGACCGGCGGCGCGGAGGAGATCGGCGGCCTGCTCTACGACCTGGGCACCCACCTGGTCGACCAGGCGCTGCGGCTGTTCGGCCCGGCGCGCGAGGTCTACTGCGAGAGCGACGTCCGACGGGAGGGCGTGGCCTCCGACGACGACACGTTCATCGCGCTCCGGCACGCGGGCGGGGTGCGTTCCCACCTGTGGGCCAGCTCGGTGGCGGCGCGGCTCGGCCCCCGGCTGCGGGTGCTGGGCTCGGCGGGCGCGTACGTCAAGCACGGCATGGACGTGCAGGAGGAGCGCCTGCGGGCGGGCCTGACGCCGGACTCGCCCGGGTTCGGCGCGGACGAGGAGAGCCGCTGGGGCCTGCTCGGCACCGACGACGACGCCCGGCCGGTCCCCACCGAGCCGGGCGCGTACCTGGACTTCTACCGCGGGGTGGAGCGCGCCCTGCGCGAGGGCGCGCCACCGCCGGTCGACCCGCGCGGCGCGATCGACACGCTGGAGGTCATCGAGGCCGCCCATCTGTCGGCCGCCCAGCGCATGGTCGTCCACCTGGGCTGATCGCCGGGATCAGTCGCGCAGGCGGGCTCGCAGGGCGGCGTTGTCGGCCTCGGTCCAGCCGTGGCCGCGCAGCCAGCCCGACGGGCCGTCGAAGCGGTCGTCCAGCACCTTGAGGAACTGCTCGATGTAGCGGGCCCGGGGCATGTGGTCGTCCGTCGGGCGGGAGTCGAGGTCGTCCCGGTAGGTGTCGCTGGCGCGCAGGCGCTTGAGGATCAGCTCCAGGCGCTCGCCCGTGGCGACGTAGTCGTGCACGATGGCCTCGCGGGTGGCCCCGGCCACCTCCAGCGCCAGGGCCGACAGCACCCCGGTGCGGTCCTTGCCCGCCGCGCAGTGCACCAGCGCGGCGCCGTCGTCGAGGGACATGGCGCGCAGGGCCGCCACGACGGCGTCCGGGCGGTCGCGCAGGTAGCCGAAGTAGAAGCCGGTGACGCGCAGTTCCTCGTCGACGACCCGTTCCTGCCAGGGCAGCACGCGGTCGCCGTCGATGGAGTCGGCCTCGACGTCGGTGTGCCTGCCGCCCTCGGCGAACAGCGTCAGGTGGTGGTGGGTCACCTCCGGCGTCCGGCTCAGCGGGCCGGGGCCCTCCAGGGAGACCTCGGCGGTCGAGCGCAGGTCCACGACGTGGCGCAGGTTCAGCTCGCCCACCAGGAGCGAGACGTCCGCCGGGGTGAGGCTCTGCAGGTTGTCGGCCCGCAGGATCCGGCCGCGGCGGGTGAACCCGCCGTCACGGGTGGGAAGTTCGCCCAGGTCACGTACGTTGACGGCGCCTTCCAGATCGATCCATCTTGTCATCTCATTCATTATCTCGACCCTATATGTCGGCCAATTATGAGCGGATTCCGTGTTCATAACGCAGCATGAACGTATGGATCCACGCGCGCTGCCTCCCCGGCTGGTGATCGATCCATCGCTGCCCCCGGAGATCTCGGTCGAGTTGCGGTCGAGCCCGCACATCCTTCATATGGCCCGTTCCGGCAGGCGGATGGACCCCAGCTTCAGCCCCGCCCTGCTCTTCGCGCTTCCGGCCCTGCTGGTGATGATCTTGATAGTGACTCGCAGCAGCGAGGTCGTCTTCGTGGCCGGGCTCGGCATGGGGCTGATCGCCCTGATCCGGTGGATGGCGTTGGACAGTTCCCACCGCATCGTCAAGCGAAGACTGCGTCTCGCCTCCACCCACGCCGACCGCTACGTCCTCCCCGAGGACCTCGACCATCCCTGCCAGGTGCTGCTGCGCCGAGCGCAGGACGCGGCCTCGGCCGTGCTGAACTCCAAGGTGCACAAGGCCGGGCTGATCGACTCGGTGGAGAACCAGGTGTCGCTGCCAGAGGAGGTCTGGCAGATCGCCCACCGGCTGCGGCGGCTGTCGTCGATGCACGCCGAGCACGGCCGGATCATCCCCCACGAGCTGCCGCCGGGCATGGAGGACGCGTTCAAGCCGTACACCAGCGCCCTCGACGCCGCCTGGACCTCGCTCTCGCACCGCGTACGCCACCTGGAGAAGTACGCCAAGCAGGTGCTCAAGGCGGACAAGGTCTACCACGCGCACAGACGGCTGGAGGCGCTGGCCGCCAAGACCCCCGAGTACCAGCAGCTCCTGGCCGACACCGTACGGGACGAGCTGGCGCACGAGCGCATCAGGGAGCTGTCCGACCAGGCGGCCCACGTGCGCAAGCTGTTCGAGGAGAGCGTCATGCAGGCCAGGCAGGCGGCGGGCGAGCTGCTGAGGAGCCCCTTCAGCGACGCGTACGGCACCGGCGCGATCGGCCCCCGCACCGGCGCCCACGACCGGAACGAGCGCGGCACGACCGGACCACGTGACCAGAACGAGCGCGGCGCGACCGGACCACGTGACCGGGGCGAGTGGGGCGCGACCGGCCCGCAGCGGCACTCCTCGCGCGACTCCTGACCTCCCGCGGGCGGTCAGGGCCGGGCCTGGCGCAGGAGCTCCAGGGTGCGGCGCGTGCCCGCCTCGTTGCCCAGGCTCCGGTAGATCTCCCTGGCCTGCTCCAGCGGCCCGACCGCCGCGCCGGCCTACGTGGTGGTTTGTCCGGAAAGTTGCCCGGCACCGAATCCCCCCTTCCGGAGGTGATTCAAGCCGATGGGGCACGGCGGGCGCCAGCCGTGCCCCATCGTCGCGCTACAGGCCGATCACGTGGCAGGTGGCCGTGGCGGTCTTGCTCGGGTCGCTCTCCGAGGTGGCGGTGAGCTTGACCCGGGCCAGGCGGTCGCCGCCGGGCGCGCGCACCGCGTTGACCGTCACCGGCGCCTGCTTGCCGAAGGCGACGGAGGCCAGGGCGTTGGGCACCTGGGCGGTCCAGCCCTTGCCCTGCACCTCGGCCTTGACCCGGTAGACGTCGGAGTTGAGGTAGGCGCTGACGTCCTCGGGGTGCTGCCCCTGGGCGGGGGCCGCCCTGCCGGTGTTGAACAGCGGGAACGTGCAGGTGGAGACGTTCTTGCCGGCGGGGACGCCGGCCGCGGGCAGCACCCGCACGCCGCGCTTCTGCGGGCCCGAGCCGTCCAGCGAGCGGACGGCGACGGTGTAGGACAGCTCGCCGTTCCGGTTGCGCTTGAGGTCGGTGACGTAGAAGTGCAGGCGGTTGGCCTGGTCCTGGTACTCGTACTGGCTGCCGGAGTCGGTGCCGGCGTGGAAGAGGGCGTCGGAGAGCTGGCGGTAGTCGCCGACCGTGATCGGCACCTTGGTCCCGTCGGGCATCACGTAGTCGGTCATGCCGATGTCCTGCGGGTTGGCGTCGATCACCCACTCGAACGGCGCCCGGTCCTCGTTCTTGGTCTTGGCCAGCAGCACGCCGGAGTCGGGGGTGAAGGAGTCGGAGCCCATCCGGTCCACGACCTCGACCGTGTAGTTCTGGTAGCCGCCGCGGTCGCACAGCGGGTCGGTCGCCGAGCAGGAGCTCTTGTCGCCGGGGGCGTCGAAGGAGATGTTGACGCCCGCCAGGTCGTCCTGCCCCGGCCGCACGGCGCGGGCCAGGATCTTGGCCGTGACCAGGCCGGACTCGTCGAGCGCCTCACGCGACAGGCGCAGCACGTTCTGCTCGTCCACCATGCCGAGCTTGAGCTTGTTGCGCAGCATGTGCTGGGCGCCCATGGACGCGCCCGCCGTGGGCGGGATCAGCCAGCGGGAGTGCGGGCCGCCGGGGCCGTTGAAGCTGCCGCGGCTGAGCATCTCCCACACGCCGGTGTAGGCCCGGACCGGCGGCACCCCGTACGGGTTGTTGTAGTTGTCCAGCACGCCGAGGATGTGGCTGAACTCGTGGGCGTAGACCGCCATGCCGGAGCTCTCGGCCTGGACGGAGTCCACGCCGATGTTGGCGTTGGGCCAGAAGTTGGAGGCCGCCTGCCAGGAGGACCAGTCGACGTAGCGGGTCTTCAGCCAGTTGGGCAGGGCCGGGTCGGGCGGGCCCCACTCGTCGGGCACGTCCTCCTTGGTCGGGAACTTCATCATCCCGAACTCCTGCCAGGTGGACGACTCGTCCTGGCCGGCGCTGAGGTAGAAGACGAAGTCGTACTGCTTGGCGACGTCCTCGCCGACGGCGTTGATCCAGGCGTTGTGGCCGTCGATGCGCAGGTTCTTGTTGCAGGTGTCGCCCGCCGGGCAGCCGGAGGTGCCGTTGAAGCCGGGCTCCAGGGCGTACTCGTGGTCCTTGCCCGGCATCGTGTACGGGCCGAACCCGGTCAGCTCGACGCCGTACCGGCCGCCGGAGTCCTCCATCCAGTACTCGTGGATGGTGTGCCCCTTGTTGAGGGTGTTCGGGGTGTTGAGGAAGTCCTGGTAGAACGTGGCCACCTGGTCACGCGGGACGTCGTGGGCCTCGGCGCTCGGGTTCGCGTAGATCGTCGAGCCCTTGGGCTGGGTGACGACGAACGCCTGGTTGGGGTAGTCGAGCAGCACCAGCGCGCCCTTGAAGGTGCGCTTGGAGCCCTTGACGGCCGGGTCGTTCCAGTTCGTGCCCGGAGGCTTCTTGTAGTCCGCCCACGTCATGTGGTCGGGGTTCTCCCAGTTCTGCGGGTCGAGAGGCGTGAGGCCGCCGGGAGGACGGGCGCGCAGCGTCTGGGCGTCGGCCCCTTCGTCCTGCTGCCAGGGCTGGGTCTGCGGCCAGTGGTTCTGCCGCCAGGGGTACTCGGGATCAGCGGTGGGGGGTGCTGCGGAAGCAGGGGTCGCCATCAGGCTCACCGGGATCAGCACGATGGCTGCCAGCAAACCCTTGAGCAGCTTCTTCGGGGCATTCACGGATTGACGGTATAGACGATATTGACGGAGATCACCGATCAGCTGTAGGGAAGACGTGTAGCAACCCTTCCGACATTTGTCGAAATAGCCAGCGTGACCTAGGTGGAGCTGTGGCGGATCTCCAGCGGATCGTGGACGACCTCGCCGTCCGTCTCGGGCGTCCTCTGCTGCTGGAGGACCGCGTGCAGCGCGTGATCGCCTACAGCGAGCAGAACGGCGCCATGGACGACATCCGCCGCGACTCCATCCTGCGCCGGCACACCACGTCCGAGGTGCGCGAGTGGCTGCGGGCGGCGGGCGTGCACGAGGCGCAGGCCCCCCTGCGCACGGCCGGCGCGCCGCATCTGGGCCTGCTGCCGCGCGTGTGCGTCCCGTTGCGGCACACCGACGGCCTGCTCGGCTTCCTGTGGTTCATCGACGCCGGGCCGTCCATGTCCGACGAGCAGGTGGCCGAGGCCGTGGCGGCCGTCCCCGGGCTGGCGCTGGCGCTGTTCCACGAGAGCCTGGCGACCGGGCTGGCCTCGCACCGGGAGCTGGAGGCGGTCACCGGGCTGCTGCGCGGCGAGCGGGACGCGGCCAGGCAGCTCATCGAGGCCGGCGCGTTCCCGCAGGGCCAGCCGGTGACCGTGCTGGTGGCGCGGCCCCGCTCGGCCGAGCCCGACGAAGGGCTGCGTCTGGCGCTCGAACAGGGGCTGCTGGCGCTGCGACGGCGGCTGAGCGGCCACCATCCGCTGCACCTGGTGCGCTACGACCACGCGGTGCTGCTCACCTCCGGGCCGCCGGTCCCGCCCGACGAGCTGCACGCGGCCATGCCGGTGCCCGTGGTCGTGGGGGTGGGGCGTACCCGGCACGAACTGGCGCTGGCGGCGGGCGCGTACGCGGAGGCCAGGCATGCCGCCGAGGTGACCGCGCGGGTGCCGGGGCTCGGGCGGTCGGCCGAGTGGGCCCGGCTCGGCGTCTACCGGATGCTCACCCAGCTCCCGGACCAGGAGGTGCATCCCGGGCTCGACGGGCTGCTGGCCGACGAGCAGTACCTGCCGCTGCTGGAGACGCTGGAGACGTACCTGGACCTGGCGGGCAGCGCGGTGGCGACGTCCCGGGCGCTGCGGCTGCACCGGACCTCGCTGTACTACCGGCTGCAACGGGTGGAGGAGCTGGCCCGTACGGACCTCAAGGACGGCGGCGAGCGGCTGGCCCTGCACCTCGGCCTGAAACTGGCCCGTCTGTCCGGGCGCTACCAGCCCCGGGACGCCCGCGGCGACTGATTGCCTTCCCCCTGGTGGACGGCCGCGACACTGGGCGGAGCGCGATCCCTGGGCCTGGACGCCGGACCGAACCGGATCGGCTCGCTCGGGCCGGGCAGCCCTCCACGAACAGTGATCGGCCGGGCTCATCGGAACTGGCCGTCCACCAGGCCCAGGAGGTCCCTGAGCTGGTCCCGCTGCTCCTCCGACAACACCGCGAACAGGCCCTCGCCGGCCTCCCTGCGCGCGTCCCTGGCCCGTTCGGCCACGGCCCGCCCCGCGTCCGTGATCACGACGAGCGTCGAGCGGCGGTTGGCCGGATCGACCTCCCTGCGCACCAGCCCCGCCTCCTCCAGCGCGTCCACGACGGGGGTCAGCGAGCGCGGCACGATCCGCAGCTCGTCGGCCAGTTGCACCATGCGCAGCGGCCGGTCGGCGTCGCCGAGCGCCCGCAACGCCCGCGCCTGCCCCGGATTGAGCCCGAGCGGCACCAGCCGATGCACGTATCCGTGCCGCAGACGCCTGCTGACCAGGTGCAAGAGCTCCGCGAGCTCCTTCTCTCCCATGCCGACGATTTTAGCCGGAACAATTATGAGTTAACCTCTGTTTGAGTGGACATCCGAAAGGAGGCCCCATATTGGCCGACGAACCACGCGCGCCGCTGCGGCGCATCATCGGACTCTTCACCCCCTATCGCGGCCGGCTGGCCCTGGTGGGCGCGTTCATCCTGCTGTCGTCCCTGGTCGGACTGGCCTCGCCGTTCCTGCTGCGCGAGGTGCTGGACGTGGCGATCCCGTCCCGCGACGCGCTGCTGCTCACGCTGCTGGCGCTCGGCATGATCGCGGTCGCGGTCACCACGAGCGTGTTCGACGTGCTGCAGACGCTGATCTCCACCACGGTGGGCCAGCGGGTGATGCATGACCTGCGCATCTCGGTCTACTCCCACCTGCAACGCATGTCGCTGGCCTTCTTCACCCGTACGAAGACGGGTGAGGTGCAGTCGCGCATCGCCAACGACATCGGCGGCATGCAGTCGGTGGTCACCTCGACCGCCACCTCGATCATCTCCAACCTCACCACCGTGATCGCCACGATCGTGGCCATGCTCGCCCTCGACTGGCGGCTGACGGTGGTCTCGCTCCTGCTGCTGCCGGTGTTCGTGTGGATCAGCAGGAAGGTCGGGAGCGAGCGCAAGCGCATCACCGACCAACGGCAGCGCAAGCTCGCCGTGATCTCCTCGATGGTCCAGGAGTCGCTGTCGATCAGCGGCGTCCTGCTGGGCCGGACCATGGGCCGCTCCGCCGAGCTGACCGAACGCTTCGGCCGCGCCTCCGACGACCTGGCCGAGCTGGGCGTACGGACGAGCATGGCCGGACGGTGGCGGCAGTCGTCCATCCAGATCATCATGGCCGCGATGCCCGCGCTGATCTACTGGGCCGTCGGCTACACCGGCATCATCTCCGTCGGCACCCTCGTGGCCTTCACCACGCTGCAGTCGAGCCTGTTCCGGCCGACGGTGTCGCTGCTGCGGCTGGGCGTCGAGGTGCAGAGCTCGCTGGCGCTGTTCGGCCGCATCTTCGAGTACCTGGACCTGTCGGTGGACCTCCACCCCGGCACCCGCACCCTGGACGGCGTACGCGGCGAGGTGCGCTTCGAGCGGGTCGACTTCGCCTACGAGGACGAGCGCACCCTCGACGCCGTCGACGTCACCGTCCCCGCGGGCACGACGCTGGCCATCGTGGGCGAGACCGGCTCGGGCAAGACCACCCTGAGCTACCTGCTCCCCCGCCTGTACGACGTGACCGGCGGCCGGGTCACCATCGACGGCGTGGACGTGCGCGACCTGACGTTCGAGACGCTGAGCGAGGTGGTCGGGGTGGTCTCGCAGGAGACGTACCTGTTCCACGCCTCGATCGCGGACAACCTGCGCTTCGCCCGCCCGGCGGCCACCGACGAGGAACTGGAGGAGGCGGCGCGGGCCGCGCGCATCCACGACCACATCGCCTCGCTGCCCGACGGCTACGACACGATGGTGGGCGAGCGCGGCTACCGGTTCTCCGGCGGCGAGAAGCAGCGCCTGGCCATCGCCCGCACGCTGCTGCGCAACCCGCCGGTGCTGATCCTCGACGAGGCCACCAGCGCCCTCGACACCCAGACCGAGCGGGCCGTGCAGGAAGCCCTGGACACGCTCGCGCGGGGGCGTACGACGATCACGATCGCCCACCGCCTGTCGACCGTCCGCGACGCGGACCAGATCGTCGTGCTCGACCGCGGGAAGGTCGTCGAGCGCGGCACCCACGACGAGCTGATGGCCCTCGGCGGCCACTACGCGGCCCTGGTGGATCGGGACCGCCCCCTCGAACTGGTCTGAAATTTCACCCCAAACCAGTTTTAAACGTGTCTTGCCTCACATTTCGGATAAATCGGAATCGTCGCGATCGAGCCGCGCGTTGACTCCCCCGTTTGCCCCTTCCGAGGCTAGGACCAGTCTTGCCACCGCGCTCCTCCACCTTCCGCGCCCTGCGCCACCACAACTACCGGCTCTGGGCCGGAGCCGACATCGTCTCCGTCACCGGCACCTGGATGCAGGTCCTGGGCGTGAACTGGCTCATCCTCACCATGACGGGGTCGGCCACCAGCGTGGGGCTGAGCCTGGTGATGCAGGCGCTGCCGACGCTGCTGCTGGGCATGTGGGGCGGCGCGCTGGCCGACCGGCTGCCGACCCGGCCCGTCGTCGTCGCCGCGCAGCTCGCGCAGGCCGCGCTGGCCGCCGTACTGGCGCTGATCGCCTTCTCCGGCGTCGACTCCGTCGCGCCGATCTACGCGGTGGCGCTGGCGGGCGGCGTGGTCTCCGCGCTCGGCGGCCCGGCGCTCGGGCGGTTCGGGGCCGAGGTGGTGCCACCGGCCGACCTGCCCAACGCCATGGCGCTCGGCTCGATCCTGAACTCGGCCGGGCGCATCCTCGGCATGAGCCTGGCCGGCGTGCTGCTGCCGCTGACCGGGAACGGCGGGCTCTTCCTGCTCAACGCGGCCACCTTCTTCGTCGTGATCGGGGCCGTCGCGCTCATGCGGAGCGCGGAGTTCCACCGGCTCGCCGCCTCCGAGCGGCAGCCCGGCGCGGTCGCCGCCGGCCTGCGGTACGTGCTGCGCACCCCCTGGCTGCTCGTGGTGCTGGCGCTCTCGCTCGTGCTGGGCAGCCTCGGCCGCAACTACCAGGTCACCATGGCCGCCATGAGCGCGGGCCCGCTGGCGGCCGGCGCCGGCGGGTACGGCCTGCTGTCCACCGTGTTCGCCGTCGGCACCGTCGTGGGCGGCTTCCTGGCCGCCACCCGGCCGCACCTGACGATCCGGCTGCTGCTGATCACCGCGTTCCTGACCGGGGTCGCGCAGGCGCTCAGCGGCCTGATGCCCGCTCTGGGGACGTTCGCCACGATGATGCTGCCGATCGCGGCGGGCGCGGTGATCATCGACACCACGGTCTCGGCGCGGGCGCAGCTCGACAGCCCCGACGAGATGCGCGGGCGGGTCATCGCCGCGCTCGGCATGGTGAGCGCGGGAGCGGGCGCGATCGGCGGCCCGCTGCTCGGGTGGCTGAGCGACGCGTTCGGGCCGCGCCTGTCGCTGGGCATCGGCGGCGTGGCCTGCGTGGCCGCGACGCTGCTCGCGGCGCTCGCGCTGGCCCGCCTGTCCGGCCGGACCGTCCGCCAGGCGGCCTTCCGGCCGCGCCTGGAGAACGCCTGACCCTGGGACGGGCTTAGTCTCTTCACGTGCACAACACCCGATACGCCCCGAACGGCATGGTGTCCAGCGTCGATCATCTGGCCTCGGCCGCCGGGGTGGGCGCGCTCGACCGCGGCGGTTCGGCGGCCGACGCGGCGATCGCGGCCAACGCCGTGCTCGCCGTGGTCGCGCCCCACATGTGCGGCCTCGGCGGCGACCTGTTCGCGCTCGTCCACGACGGCACGGTCACCGCGCTGAACGCCTCCGGCCGGGCCGGGTCCGGCGCCGATCCCGCCCGGCTGCGCGCCGAGGGGCACACGCGCATGCCGCACCTGCACGACGTCAGGTCGGTGCCGGTGCCCGGCTGCGTCGACGGGTGGCTCGCCCTGCACGCCAGGCACGGCCGCCTGCCCATGGCCGACCTGCTGCGGCCCGCGATCGCGCTGGCCCGCGCCGGCTTCCCCGCCTCCCCGCTGCTGGTCCCCGGCGCCCGTACGGCGGGCGAGCGGCCGGGCGGCGGCGACTTCGCCCACGTCCGCCGGGCCGGCGACCGGATCACCCGCCCCGGCGTGGCCCGCGCGCTCCAGGCCGTGGCCGACGGCGGTCGCGACGGCTTCTACCTCGGCGAGTTCGGGCAGGGCCTGATCGAGCTCGGCGCGGGCGAGTACACCGAATCCGACCTGGCCGCCCCCGGCGCCGACTGGGTCGAGCCGCTGCGGGTGCGCGCCTTCGGCCACGAGGTCTGGTCGATGCCGCCCAACTCCCAGGGCTACCTGCTGCTGATGTCCCTGGCCGTCCTCGACGGGCTCGATCTGCCCGGCTCGCCCCGCCATCCGGCCTGGGCGCACCTGCTGGCCGAGGCCGCCAGGGCCGCCGGGCACGACCGGCTCACCCTGCTGCACGAGGACGCCAAGGACCTGCTCGACCCCGGCGAGATCGCCCGCCGCCGGGCGCTGGTCGACCCGGTCAGGCGCAGCCGCCTGCGGGCGCCGTCCGCCGACGGTGACACGACGTACCTGTGCGCGGTGGACGGCGACGGCATGGGCGTGTCGCTGATCCAGTCGAACGCGTCCGGGTTCGGCGGCATGCTGTTCGAGCCGCGTACCGGGATCAACCTCCACAATCGCGGCATCGGCTTCTCGCTGCGCCCCGGCCACCCCGCCGAGTACGGCCCCGGCCGCCGCCCGCCGCACACCCTGACCCCCGCGCTGATCACCCGTCCCGGCGGCGGGCTGCGCACGGTCGTGGGCACGATGGGCGGCGACGCGCAGCCGCAGATCCTGGCCCAGATCATCACCCGCCTGCTGCATCACGGCGAGGAGCCCGGCCAGGCGCTCGCCGCGCCGCGCTGGCGGCTGGGCGGCGGCAACGGCTTCGACACCTGGGACGCCCCCGACGACGCCGTGCTCGACCTGGAGGAGGGCACCACCTGGGCCGACGGCCTGGCCGTGCTCGGCCACCCGGTGCGCACGCTGCCGTACGGAAGCTCCTTCGGCCACGCGCACCTCATCGACGTGCGCCCGGACGGCATGCTGGCGGGCGCCGCCGACCCCCGTTCCCTCATCGGCGCCGCGATCGGCCGCTAGACGGACGCCAGATGGACAAGGATGAGCTACCGGACGCCCTAAACCGGGCCAAGTAGCAGGATTCCGGTCCGTACGGTGGGTAGAGGGCGCAGTATGAGCGAACTACCTCCGGACCGATTCGGCATGGCCGACGAGCAGGACATCGAGGTCAGGGAGTGGACCGACGACCTCGGCCTGCACCATGAGGTCAAAGAGGACGACCCCCAGCACGAGGCCACGCTCGACGAGCGGCTGCGCCAGGAGTTGCCCGACCGCCCGCGCCGCGCCCCGAGGCCCGAGCACCGCCTGACCGAGCCCGACGAAGGCGCCCACCCCGACACCGAGGACGAGGCCATCGGCATGGACTGGGGCGCCGACCGGGAGGACCTGTCGGCCGAGGAGCGCGCCCTGCGCATCGACCCCGACGAGGACCTCACCTGACGGGAGTCACCGGGATCCTCACGTGAGCCGCCGCAGGGCCGGCAGCAGGGCGTGCAGGTCGTCGACGATCACGTCGGCGGCCTTCGCCTGCGGACGCTCGGCGTGCAGGAAGCCCCAGGGGCCGCGGCGCAGCAGCGCGGTGCGCATGCCCGCGCGGGCGGCGGGCAGCACGTCGTTGTCGAGCCGGTCGCCGACGTAGAGGATCTCGGCCGGCTCGCGCCCGGCCACCGAGGCCACCTTGGCGAAGAACTCGGGGGCGGGCTTGGACAGCCCCCACCCGTCGGAGGTGTGCACGGAGTCCACCGGCAGGTCCATCGCCACCAGGGCGTCGAAGGCCCGCCGGGGCTGGTTTCCCGCGACGATCACCTGGAACCCGGCCGAGCGCAGCGCCGCCAGGGCCTCCCGCACGTCGGGGTAGAGGTCGTCGGCGTCGAAGTGGTTGCGCAGGCCGGCCGGGTCGTCGCGCTCCCAGGCGGCGGCCTCGGCCTCCACGTCGAGACCCGGACGGACCAGTTCGAACGCCTCGCGGTGGGAACGGTCGAGCGCCGCCATCCCGCCCAGCGCGCCCATGAGCACGAACCTGCTCACCCCCAGCCGGTCGGCCCAGCGCGACCAGATGCGCGTCTCGTCGATCAGCGTCTCACCGACGTCGAGCACCACGGCCTTGACCATCACTTCCCCTGTTCGTCCGTGCGCCGCCCCTGGCTCAGGGCCGCAGCTTCTCCATCGCCTTGGCGATGCGCTTCTCCGACACCGGTGTGGGGGTGCCGAGGGTCTGGGCGAAGAAGCTGACCCGCAGCTCCTCGATCATCCAGCGGATCTCCGTCACGTCGGGGTCGCCCCGGCGGGCCGGGTGGAGGCTCGCCAGCAGGTCCTGGTAGTCGTCCTCGATCTTGTGCACGCGGTCCATCCACTCCTCGTCCCGCCAGGGCTCCTCGGGGAGCTTGGTGAGACGGCGCTCGACGGCCCGCAGGTAACGCAGGACGTCGGGCAGGCGGCCGGTGCCGGTGGCGGTGACGAAGCCCTTGAAGACGAGCTTGCCGAGCTGGTCGCGCACGTCGTCGGTCGAGGCGCTCGCGCGCAGGCCGTCGAGGCGGGTGCCCACGGCGTGCCAGACGCTCAGGATCTGCTCGACCTTGGCCAGCACGTCGGCCGCGGTGTCGTGCAGCTCGGCCCGGACGTGCTGGTGGAGGCGGTCGAAGCCGGCCGGGTCCCAGGCCGGGCCGCCCAGGTCGAGCATCAGCTTGTCGACGGCCGCGTTGACCACGTCGTCGAACAGCGCCACGGCGCCGCCGTGGGGGCTGCGGGACAGGGCCAGCTTGGCCTGGTTGGACAGGCCGCCGAGCAGGGACCTGGCCGGGTTGGTGACGTTGAGCAGGAGCAGCCGGCGGGTGCCGGGCCAGTGGGCGCGGCGCTGCTCGGCGGCCGTCTCGAAGATCTTGACGGAGACCGAGTCGCCCGCGTCGACGAGCGCCGGGTAGCCCTTCATCCGGCCCTGCTCGAACACCTTGGGCAGGGTGCCGAAGCTCCAGGTGCGCAGGCCCGTACGCTCCAGGTCGTCGCCGGCCTCCGACAGGGTCTTGCGCAGGCGCGGCGCGAGCCGGCGCTTGAGCGCGTCGAGGTCTTTGTCCTCGGCCACCGTGCGCTTGCGCTCGTCGATCACCCGGTAGGTGATGCGCAGGTGGTCGGGCACCTGGTCGAGCTGCCAGGCGTCGTGCGGCACCCGGACGCCGGTGAGCCGCAGCAGCTCGCGCTCCACGGCCTCCAGCAGCGGCTCGCCGCCCTGCCTGACCCCGGCCAGCACCTGCTTGGCGTAGTTGGGGGCGGGCACGAAGTTGCGGCGCAGGTGTTTGGGCAGCGACCGGATCAGCGCGGTGATCAGGTCTTCGCGCAGGCCCGGGATCTGCCAGTCGAACCCGTCGGAGTTGACCTGGTTGAGCACCTGCAACGGCACGTGGACGGTGACGCCGTCGGCGTTGGCGCCCGGCTCGAACTGGTAGGTCAGCCTCATCCGCTGACCGAGCTGCTTCCAGGTGTCGGGGTAGTCGCGGGCGCTGATGTCGGCGCCCTCGTTGACCAGCATCTCCGGCGAGAACGTGAGCAGCTCGGGCTGCTCCTGCCCGGCCTTCTTCCACCAGGAGTCGAAGTGCCTGGCCGAGACGACGTCGGCGGGGACGCGCTGGTCGTAGAAGTCGTACAGGGCCTCGTCGTCGACCATGATGTCGCGGCGGCGGGCCCGGTTCTCCAGCTCCTCGACCTCTTCGAGCAGCCGGCGGTTGTCCTTGAGGAAGCGGTGGTGGGTGTCCCAGTCGCCCTCGACCAGGGCGTGCCGGATGAACAGCTCGCGCGACAGGTCGGGGTCGATGCGGCCGTAGTTGACCTTGCGGCCGACCACGAGCGGCACGCCGTAGAGGGTGACCTTCTCCAGGGCGATCACCGCGCCCTGGTTCTTCTCCCAGTGGGGCTCGGAGTAGGTGCGCTTGACCAGGTGCTGGGCGAGCGGCTCGACCCAGTCGGGCTCGATCTTGGCGTTGACCCGGGCCCACAGCCGCGAGGTCTCGACCAGCTCGGCCGACATCACCCACTGCGGCTGCTTCTTGGCCAGGGCCGAGCCGGGGAATACGGCGAAGCGGGCGTTGCGCGCGCCGATGTACTCCTGCATGGGCCGGCGCCCGTCGGCGGCGCGCTGCTTGTCCATGACGTCCTTGACGCCGATGTGCGACAGCAGCCCGACCAGCAGCGACACGTGCACCTGGTAGGGGTCGGCGGGCACGCTGCCGGGCTGGGCGCCGAGCGCCTGGCGGACCTGGCTGTAGATGTCCTGCCACTCGCGGACCCGCAGGTAGTTGAGGAACTCGGCCTTGCACAGCCGCCGGAACGCGCTGGAGGACAGCTCCTTCTGCTTGTCGCGCAGGTAGTTCCACAAATTGAGGTAGGTCAGGAAGTCGGACTCGGGATCGGCGAAGCGCCGGTGCTTCTCGTCGGCCTGCTGCTGCTTGTCGGACGGGCGCTCGCGCGGGTCCTGGATGGACAGCGCGGAGGCGATCACCATCACCTCGCGCAGGCAGCCGTTCTTCTCGGCCTCCAGCACCATGCGGCCCAGGCGCGGGTCGACCGGCAGGGACGCCAGCTTGCGGCCGACGCCGGTGAGCTTGCCCTGGGCGTCGAACGCGCCCAGCTCGTGGAGCAGGCTGACGCCGTCCTTGACCTGGCGGCGGTCGGGCGGCTCGACGAACGGGAACGCCTCGATGTCGCCCAGCCCGATGGAGGTCATCTGCAGGATGACCGAGGCCAGGTTGGTGCGCAGGATCTCCGGGTCGGTGAACTCCGGCCGGCCGAGGAAGTCCTCCTCCTCGTAGAGCCGGATGCAGATGCCGTCGGAGGTGCGGCCCGAGCGGCCCTTGCGCTGGTTGGCGCTGGCCTGCGAGATGGGCTCGATGGGCAGGCGCTGCACCTTGGTGCGGTGGCTGTAGCGGGAGATGCGGGCGAACCCCGGGTCGACCACGTATTTGATGCCGGGGACGGTCAGCGAGGTCTCGGCCACGTTGGTCGCCAGGACGATCCGGCGGCCGGTGTGGCGCTGGAAGACGCGGTGCTGCTCGGCGGCGCTCAGCCGGGCGTAGAGCGGCAGGATCTCGGTGTTGCGGAAGTCGGCCTTGGCCAGGGCGTCGGCGGCGTCGCGGATCTCCCGCTCGCCGGACAGGAAGACCAGGACGTCGCCGGGGCCCTCGGTGACCAGCTCGCGGCAGGCGTCGACGATGCCGCCGGTCTGGTCGTCGTCCTCCTCCAGCGGGCGGTAGCGGACCTCGACCGGGTAGGTGCGGCCGGAGACCTCGATGATCGGCGCGTCGCCGAAGTGGCGGGAGAAGCGCTCGGGGTCGATGGTGGCGCTGGTGATGATGACCTTGAGGTCGGGGCGCTGCGGGAGGAGCTGCTTGAGGTAGCCGAGGATGAAGTCGATGTTGAGGCTGCGCTCGTGGGCCTCGTCGATGATCAGGGTGTCGTACTGGTCGAGCATGCGGTCGTTCTGCAGCTCGGCCAGCAGGATGCCGTCGGTCATCAGCTTGACCAGGGTGCGCTCGCTCGCCTGGTCGGTGAAGCGCACCTTGTAGCCGACGACCTCGCCGAGCTCGGTGCCGAGCTCCTCGGCGACGCGCTCGGCGACGGTACGGGCGGCGATGCGGCGCGGCTGGGTGTGGCCGATCAGCCCGCGCACGCCGCGCCCGAGCTCAAGGCAGATCTTGGGGATCTGGGTGGTCTTGCCGGACCCGGTCTCGCCCGCGACGATCACGACCTGGTGGTCGCGGATGGCGGCGAGGATGTCGTCCTTGCGCTGGGACACCGGCAGGTTCTCCGGATACCGGACCTGCGGCACGGCTTCGCGGCGGCGCGCCAGCCGTTTTTCGGCGCGCTCGACGTCGGCGAGGATCTCGGTGACGATCTTGTCCCGGGCGTCACGGGAGCGGACCCGGCGCATGCCGTCGAGCCTGCGCCGCAGCCGCCGCTGGTCGCGCGGCATGAGCTCGGGCAGGCGGGACTGGAGGTCGGCGAGCGGAGAGGACAACGAAGGCGTTCCCATACTGCTTTCAGGATATTTGAGCCCCGTGGCCCCGGAGCCAACGGCCCATGCTGCCCGACGCGGCCCGCCTCCCGCATCCCAATATCGCCGTGACCCCTACCCGGCCGACCGGGTGGCGGCGTGGCGGGCGGCGCCGATGATGCCGGCCTCGTTCTGCAGGGCGGCGGGGACCACGGGGGTGTCGAGGGTGAGGTGCGGCAGGAACTTGTCGGCCTTCCTGCTCACGCCGCCGCCGATCACGATCAGGCCCGGCGAGAACAACATCTCCACGTGCCTGAGGTACTCCTCGACCCGCTCGGCCCACTTCTCCCAGCTCAGGTCGTGCTCCTCGCGGGCCCGCGCCGACGCGCGCTCCTCGGCGTCCTTGCCGCGCAGCTCCAGGTGGCCGAGCTCGGTGTTGCAGACGAGCGTGCCGTCGGCGAACAGGGCGCTGCCGATGCCCGTGCCGAACGTCAGGATCAGCACGGTCCCCTTCTGGTCGCGGCCCCTGCCGAAGGTCATCTCGGCGATGCCGGCGGCGTCGGCGTCGTTCAGCACCGTCGCGCCGCCGAACAGCTCGCCGGCGTCGACGCCGATCCACGAGCGGTGGACGTTGGCCGCCGTGTGCACGACCCCGTTGACGACGACGCCGGGGAAGGTGACGCCGACCGGGCCGTCCCAGTCGAAGTGCTTGACGATCTCGCCCACCACCTCGGCCACCCCCTCGGGCTTGGCCGGCTGGGGCGTGGCGATGCGCAGCCGCTCCTGGACGAGCTCTCCGGCCTCGGTGTCGACCGGGGCGCCCTTGATTCCCGAACCGCCGATGTCGATGCCCAACACGTTCATGACTCTCCTTCTCCCCCGCCCTGGACGGGAAAACTCGCCTACCGATATTTCCGGCCCGGCTGAACCCGCTCCGGGCCCTCCGCGTATCTCGCGTCACAAGCGCTAATTAGGAGGCACGGATGCGGCTCCGCATCATCACGCTCTGCGCTGTCGCGGCCGTCGCGGGAGCGACTCTCACCGCCCCCGCACACGCGACCACCAGGACCCGTTTCGACGTCATCAACCTTGTGTCGGACGTCAAGGGCAAGGCCCCGGTCACCGACCCCAAGGTCGTCAACCCGTGGGGCCTGGCCATGGGCAAGACGCTGTGGGTCTCCAACACGGGCACCGGCACCGCCACCGTCTACTCCGGCACGGGCAGGAAGGAGAAGACCGAGGTGTGGATCCCGGGCGGCTCCCCGACCGGCCAGGTGTTCAACCCGGGTGACGGCTTCACCGTGAAGGGGAGACCCGCCACGTTCATCTTCTGCAGCCCCAGCGGCGCGATCACCGGCTGGAACGCCGAGGCGGACCCGGCCAACGCCGTGATCGCCGCCTTCACCCGCGGCGCCGACTACAAGGGCCTGGAGCTCGTACGGACCGGCGACGGCGACTTCCTGCTGGCCGCCGACTTCGCCCACGGGCGCGTCCACGCCTTCGACGAGAACTTCCGGCGCATCCGTTTGGCCGGCTGGCAGTTCCAGGACTCGCAGGTCCCGCGCGGCTACAACGCCTACAACGTGGCCGTGGTCAACGGCAGCGTCTGGGTGTCGTACGCGCTGCGCGACCGCACCACCGGCAAGCCCGTCTTCGGCGCGGGCAAGGGCTTCGTGAGCCGCTTCAACGCCGACGGCCGCCTGACCGGCCGCATCTCCAAGGTCGGGCTCAACGCCCCCTGGGCCATGACCGCCGCGCCGCGCGGCTGGGGCCAGTACGCGGGCGCCCTGCTGGTCGGCAACTTCGGCGACGGCACCGTGCACGCCTACAAGGGCAACCGCCACCTGGGCGCGATCACCACGTCCAACGGCCGCCCCGTCACGCTCCCCGGCCTGTGGGACCTCGAACCCGGCACCGCGGCCACCGGCGGCGTGAACACGCTGTGGTTCTCCGCCGGCATCGACGGCGCCAAGCACGGCCTGATCGGGATGATCGCCCCCACCGGCACCAGGCCGACCTCCTCGGCCGCCCCCGCGAGCACGCCCGCGCCCACGAAGTCGAAGTCGCCCTACGGCGGCGGTGGCGGCTACTGACGCGGCTGCCGAACGGGGCCCTCGACGTTTCCGGCGCGGCCGGCGCGAGCCGCGCCGGAAACACCCCCCACCTGGCGGGATCTCCGGAAAACCTGAGCAAGACGTATGGACACGGAGTGCGACGGAGCAGATACTCAACGTGTCAACACCCTCGTCCCTGCTGTCACGTCGCCCCCAGCACCGCACAAGCCGGCGTGTTGTGTGCTGCCCGGAAACGTGCCTGTCAGGGAACAGGACAAGGAGAGACCATGCCATCGAAGAAGTCTCTGTTCCTTTCCGTCGCCGCCCTCGCCACCGCGGCCTGCGTGACGGCCACCGTCGTGGCCCTCCAGGCGTCCAGCCCCGTCTCGGCCGCCACCCGCCAGGCGGCGCTGCCGTCCGGCTATCAGCTCGTCACCCTGCCCAACTCCAACGTCCCCAACTTCCAGCGCCGCACGGTCTACTGCCCGGGTGGCAAACACGTGCTCGGCGGCGGCGGCGAGGCCCGGGGCAACGGCGCGATCCTGGTGGGGTCGTTCCCCACCGACGACGCCCGCGGCTGGATCGCGCTCGGCCGCCAGATCGGCTACAACGACGTCGGCATCAGCGTGTTCGCCATCTGCGCCGACTGACCCCGTCGACGGCCCCGCCCGCCACCCCGCGGGCGGGGCCGTCGCACGTCCGCCCTCAGAGCTGCCCGAGGACGGCCACCAGGTCGGCGACGGTGCGGTAGTGGACGCCCGTCATGCCGAGCGCCCTGGCGGCCTCCACGTTCGGCAGCCGGTCGTCGACGAACAGGCAGCGCGCGGGGTCGGCCCCGGCGCGTTCGGCGGCGATCTCGTAGATGCGCGGGTCGGGCTTGGCCACCCCCACCCGGGCGCTGCTGACCAGGTCGTCGGCGAAGTAGGTGAGCCCCAGCCGGTCGAGGTGCTCCTCCACGGTGTCCATGGCGTTGGTCACGATGATCACCGGCACGTGCCGCTGCGCCTTGGCCAGCAGCGCCCTGACCTCCTCGTCCACCCGGAACGGCACCGCCCCGAACTCGGCCACCGCCTGCCTGGCCCGCTCGTCGCCGCCGAGGGCGACCGCGACCGCGTCCAGCCATTCGCGCTCGGTCATCCGGCCCAGCGTGGCCGGCTCGATCAGCTCGGGAGCGAAGGCCGTGGCCATCAGCGGCAGGGCGTACCGGGCCTCGATCTCGGCCTGGACGGTGTCGTCGAAGAGGCGGAGCACGCCATCAAGATCGGTGAGAACCGCGTCGAAGGGGATCACAGCCATCATTGTGCCGTGAAGCACCGCATCCGCTGGTCCGAGAAGGTTTCGCGTGCCGCCAAGGCCCCGGGGCGACCGGCGGCACTACCATCTCCGAGACGGGATTCGGTATCGGAACGGTAGGGCATGGACGATCACCAGCTGCCACCTGAGTTGTGCCAGCTGTTCGCCGACGGCGGCAGGGGGCGCAGACTGCCCCCGGGCCTGCCCGAGGGCGACGTGGTCTGGCCCGACCCGGCCTACACCCGGCAGGACGCGGCGGCCCGGCCGGCGTTCTGGATGAGCGACGAGCGCGCCGCGGGCGAGGACTGGTCGTTCATGCGGGTCTGGCATCCGCACAGCGGCCTGTGGCCGGTCCTGCTCGACGAGTCGGCCCAGCCGTGGGCGATCGGGCAGATCGTCCCCGACGACCCGCTGCTGATCGGCCACTTCACCGCCGAGGGGTTCATGACCGAGGTGTGGCAGGAGTGGGTGTCGCAGATGCCGCGCGACGCGCTGGCGGAATTAGAGCCGTACGGGGCGCTCTGCCCGGGGCTGGCGCCGCCGGGGGTGCCCCGCGCCGACCCCGGCGACGTGGCCGACTGGCTGGCCCGCGAGCTGGCGCCCAAGGGCATGCCGCTCGGGCTGGTCGCGGCCGGGCGGGGGGCCGACGCGCTGGCGGTCATGGGCTGGCAGGGCGCGCTGCACCACAACGAGTGGATGGTGCCGCTGGCGGCCGTGGTGCGGAGCTGGGAGGACCGGTTCGGTGCCCGCGTGGTGAGCGTCGGGTTCAACACGCTCGACCTGAGCGTGGCCGCGCCGCCCGCCGACCCCGAGCACGCCCTGCACGTCGCCGCC
Source organism: Nonomuraea sp. NPDC052265 (assembly GCF_044547985.1). Classification (NCBI taxonomy): domain Bacteria; kingdom Bacillati; phylum Actinomycetota; class Actinomycetes; order Streptosporangiales; family Streptosporangiaceae; genus Nonomuraea; species Nonomuraea sp. NPDC052265. The sequence goes on along the minus strand of NZ_JBIUBJ010000002.1, from coordinate 328,211 downwards.
GAGCACTGGGCGTTCTGCCCCGACAACGTCGTGCAGGGGCCGGGCGACCTCCAGGGGTACGCCGACCAGATCATCGGGCAACACGCCTGGTCGTTCTGGTGGGACTGAATCCCCGGCTTTTACGCTACTTTTAACCGCGACAGGAGGGCTCGGTCACAGCATGTCACGGGGAGACCTGACTCCGGAGTTACTGCATTCCTCGTCCTGGACGGACCGGCTGGTGCAGTCGGCCGGCATCCCCGTCCACGACGTGCCGCTGGTGTCGGTGGGCGGCGGGCTGGGCTCGTTCACCATGGTCGACGTGCTGCGCATCCGGGGCGTGCCGATCCCCGCCATGCGCGTGCTCTCGACCAGCGACACGCCGTGGCAGACGTGGGAGTACCTGACCCGCGTCTCCCAGTTGCCCGCGCACGAGCGGATCCGCTCCGACGCCGGCGCGCGGCCCGACAACGTCTGGGGCTTCCCCTCGTACGCGGTGCAGGAGGCCTGGCAGGACGGCTCGCTCAAGCCGATCCTCCAGGTGCTCGCCGAGCCGCTGTTCACCGACTTCTACAGCCCGCGCGCCGGGCTGGTCACGCAGACCGTGCGGCGCGAGGCCGACCGCATCGGCTACTGGCACATGCTGGCCAAGGGCCAGGTGCGCATGGTCAGGAAGCGGCTGGGCGGCGGGTACTTCACCGTGCTCACGCCGCCGCCGGGCACCTCGCCGACCAAGCGGGTGGTGCTGCGCTCCCAGTACGTGCACCTGGCCGTCGGCTATCCGGGGCTGAAGTTCCTCGACGACCTCCAGGAGTTCCGGCAGGCGCAGGGCGAGCGTTACCGGGTGGTCAACGCGTACGAGCCGCACGAGCACGTCTACGACCAGTTGCGCAAGCGTCCCGGGGTGGTGGTCGTGCGCGGCGGCGGGATCGTGGCCTCGCGGGTCCTCCAGCGCCTGATGGACGACCGCGAGCGGTACGGCCTGCACACCCAGATCGTCCACCTGTTCCGCACGTACGTGGCCGGTCCGCACGGCCCGAGCGTGTTCATGCGGCGCAAGGGCGGCGACGGCTGGGCCTACCAGGCGTTCACCATGCCCAAGTCGGCCTTCGGCGGCCAGCTCAAGGCCCGTTTCAGGAAGGCCACGCCCGAGCAGCGGGCCGCGATCTCCAAGGCGCTGGCCGGCACCACCACCCCGAAGCTGGCCCGCTGGCAGGAGCAGATGCGCAGGGGCCGGCAGGGCAACTGGTACCACCCCACCCAGGCCGTGGTCGACCGCATCGAACGCGCCCCCGACGGCCGCCTGGTCACCCACACCCGCAGCGTGAACGCCGCCGCCATGCAGTACGTGTCCGACTTCATCATCGACTGCACCGGCCTGGAGGCCGACATGCCCGAGCACCGCGTGCTCGACGACCTGCTGCGGCACGGCGGTGCCCAGCCCAACAAGGCCGGCCAGCTGCGCGTCGGCCCGAACTTCGAGGTGCGCGGCGCCGAGAGCGAGGGCGGCGTCCTGTACGCCTCCGGCGCCGCCACGGCCGGCAACCACTTCCTGGCCGTGGACAGCTTCCTGGGCATGCAGACCGCCGCGCTCGACATCGCCGCCGACCTGACCAGGCGCGGGTTCTGCAAGGGGCTCGGGCCGATGAGGTCCACCGCCCAGTGGCTGCGGTGGGCGGCGAACAGGAGGCCGGCTTGATCCCGACGCTGGCCGGGCGGTTGCAGACCCGGCTGTTCACGCTGGCCACCGTGGGCGCGGCGCTGACCGCGCTGATCACCCTGGTGCTGCCGATGTCCTTCAAGGACGCCTATCTCGTGCTGCTGGCCGTCGCCGTCGCGGGCGTCGGCTGGGAGCTGCTGTACCACCTGCTCATGCAGTTCCGCTGGGACAAGGACTGGCCGACGCTGTTCGGGCTGGTCACGGCCGTGCCCGAGGGGCTGCTGACGTGGGTGCTGCTGGACGGCGGGCTCGTTCCCGGGGTCGCGGGCCCGGTCAGGGCGTGGGCGTTCGCGGTGATGTTCGCCTTCGTCTGGCTCGGCCAGTGGTTGTTCGTGAACGGGCCGATGCGGGTGTTGTTCGTCGAATGGCGGCTGCGCGGCGGCCGCCTGCTCTGAACACGGATCTGATCACGGAGGGGCAATGGGGGGCGTCGAGCTGGCTCGACCGCTGTACTTCTGGCTCGGTTTCCTGGCCACGGTGGCCGGGGTCGTGCTGCATCTGCCGATGTACCTGCACGGCGCCGACATGCACTACCGCCTGGCGGGCATGCCGATGGACCTGCCGATGGCGATCGGCATGGCGCTGATCGTGGCGGGGCTGGCGGTCACCGCGTACGGGCTGATCCCGCCCGGCGCGCTCACCGCCCGGCCCGCCGCCGAGGTACGGGTCCGCGCGCTGGACGACGCGCGCATGCGGCCGGCGCACATCGGGCTGATCGTGGTCATGTCGGTCGCGGTGATCATCGACGCCATGAAACCGATCACGCTCGGCTTCGTCGCGCCCGGCATGGCCAAGGAGTACGGGCTGAAGTCCGCGCTCAACCCGGCCGGCGAGCTGCCCGTGGCGCTGCTGCCGCTGGCGGGGCTCACCGGGACCGTGCTCGGCTCGCTGCTGTGGGGCTGGATGGGCGACAAGATCGGGCGCAAGCCGTCGATCCTGTTCGCCGGGGTGTTGTTCATCGGCACCGCGATCTGCGGCGTCATGCCGGACTTCGAATGGAACCTGGCCATGTGCGTGGCCATGGGGCTGGGCGCGGGCGGCATGTTGCCGATCACGTTCTCGCTGCTGGCCGAGACGATCCCGCCCCGGCACAAGGGCTGGGTGATGGTGCTCATCGGCGGCAACCTGGCCGTCGCCTACCTGGCGGCGAGCTGGCTGTCGGCATCGCTGGCGCCGACGTTCTCCTGGCGCGTCCTGTGGCTGGTCGGGCTGCCGACCGGGGTGTTCCTCATCCTGCTCAACCGGTTCATCCCCGAGTCGCCGCGCTTCCTGCTCGCGCACGGCCGCGACGCCGAGGCCCGCGCCGTCCTGGCCCGGTACGGCGCGTCCGCCACCCCCCAGGAGGCCGCCGAGGAGGCCGGCGCCGGCGTGGAGCGCGTCGAGGACGAGCACGCGGGCGGCTACTCGCGGCTGTTCCGCCGCCCGTTCACCGGGCTGACGGTGGCCGTGGTGGTCCTCGGGCTGAGCATCGGCCTGGTCACCTACGGCTTCCAGCTCTGGATCCCGTCCAACCTGCAGAAACTGGGCCTCGACCAGCAGACGGCCGACCGGGCGCTGCGCGACTCGACGCTGCTCGGGCTGCCGCTGATCTTCATCTCGGCCGCCATGTACGGCCTGTGGAGCGCGAAGAAGACGATCGTCACGCTGTCGGCGCTGGTCGGTGCGGCGCTGGCGGTGCTGGCCTTCTCCGGCGAGACCCTGGCGCACGACCGTACCTGGCTGTACCTGCTGCTGGCCGGGCCGATCGTGGGGACGGCGACGATCGCCGCGGTGCTGGCCGCCTACAGCTCGGAGATCTACCCGACCCGGGTGCGCTCGCGCGGCTCGGGGCTGTCGGCCGGGATGGGCAAGGCCGGCGGCGTGGCCGTGACCGCCGTGCTCGTGGCCGGGGCCGCGGCGCCGTCGATCGGCACGACCGCGCTGCTCGGGGCGGTCCCGCTCATCCTGGCGGTGGTGGCGGTGCTGGTGTTCGGGGTCGAGCCGCCGAAGGGCGCGGCCGGTGAACCGGCCACACCCGCCGCCGCCTCCACACGCGCCTGACACTCAAGGGACGCCCGCCACGACTTCCGTCAGGGCCCTGGCACTCAGGGGACGCGTGCCACGGCGCCGTACGTGCCCGACGAGCTCGGCTGGTCGGAGCAGGCGGCGCCGGGGCCGTCGGGCCGCCACTCCGGGACCCACACCAGCCCCGGATCGACCAGCACCAGACCGTCGAGCAGCGCCGCCACCTCCCGCCTGCCGCGGATCGCGTGGCCGGGCAGCGTCATCGCCAGCAGGTCGCGGATCGCCGGCAGCAGCTCGCCGGGCACGCCGTCGAACGTCGTCTGCAGGAGCGACAGGTAACTGCCGTCCGGCGCCGCCTGGCGGACCCGTTTGATCACGTAGTGGACGTACTCGTCGTCGGTCAGGCTGTGGGTGGACAGCAGCAGCACGGCCACGGGCCGGTCCCAGTCGAGGAAGCGCCGTACCACCCCGTCGTCGAGGATCGCGTCGATCTCGCGCACGTCGCCCTCGACCACGCGGACCAGGTCGGTGACCGGCTCGATGGTGGCCCGCGCGAGGGCCAGCACCATCGGGTCGTTCTCCACGTAGACCACCCGGGCGGGCGCGCCGCCGGGGCCGCCCGCGGCCACGTCGTGCAACCGCCGGCCCGCGGGAAGGCCGCTGGGCACGCCACTTCCCACGATGACGAACTGGTCCACGCCTTCCGCCGCCACATGACGGACCACGCGCGTAAGGAATTGCAGCACGGCCCGCGCGGCGGTGGTCGTCACGGAGGCTGCCTGGTCATATCGGCGCACCAGATCGCGGTCGGCCGAGAAGTTGTTCTTCCCGCCCGCGGCCGCGTCGAGCACACGGGTTGTCCTCGCTCGGGTCATCTCCAGCTTCGCCAGGTTTCGGATGGCACGCTGACGCATTGAGTGTTGCCCCTTTCCCCTCGCCCACTATCTCGGGAAAAGCTGATCCTTTCGGACCCCACTCGATGACCCAGACCATATGATCCTCGTTACGCACAGGAAGACAACAGGAAAAGCATGAATTCTGCGGAAATATGCCTTACCTGAATGGCGCGCCTACGAAGAGATCATTTTCCGATCGAGCGCGACAGGCGTTCGCGGTGGAGCTCCAGCACCTCGTACGTCTCCTCGCGGGTGGTGGTCGTCACCGACAACTTCGTGAACGCCTGGTGGTAGGTCTCGACCGCGGCGACGTCGGTGATCAGCTCGTCGGACTCGATGCCGTGGGCGCAGGCGACGTCCGGCTCGAACGCCTCGGCGAAGCGCCACAGCGTGAACGGGCCGGTGCGCGGCACGTACGCGGGGTCGTCGATCGGCACGACGTGCAGCGAGACGTTGGGCCGCTTGGCGTGGTCGAGCAGCAGGTCGAGCTGGCGGAGCTGGGCGTGCGGGCCGACGATCGAGCGCAGCAGCGCGGCCTCGTCGATCACCGCCCACAACACCGTGTCACCGGCCCCGGCCAGCACCTCCTGGCGGGCCATGACCAGCGCCAGGGCCTCCTCCACCGACGACTGCCCGAGCGTGGCCGGCCCGGCCACGGTGAGCGCGGCCCGCGCGTAGTCCTCGGTCTGCAACATCGGCGGGACGAACTGCGGCTGGTACGTGCGGATCACCGTGGCCCGCTGCTCCAGCGCGTACGCGGTGGCCAGCCAGACGGGCACCGACTGGGCGTCGTACCAGGCGGCCTCGCGCTCGCCCCTGGCCAGGGAGAGCACGTACTCGCGGACGGGCGGGGCGGTCACGCCGTAGAGGCCGAGCAGGCGCTCGACGGTGATCGGCGTGGGCGCGAGGCGGCCCTCCTCGATGGCGGGGATCGCGGCGGCGCCCCTGCCGAGCGCGATCTCGACCTGCTCGACCGAGAGCTGCACACCCATGCGCAGGCCGTGGAGCCGCTTGCCGAGCGCGCGGCGCTGGGAGTCATTGAGCGGCGTGGCGGCGTCGGGGATCTCGGGGGCCGGCTCCGGCTCGCCGGGCAGCCCTTCGGCCCGGCGAGCGAGCTCGACCACGCCGCGCAGGACGGCCAGCGACCCCTCGGACAACCCTGAGGCCGACAGGCCGATCGCGGCCGCCCGCAGTTGCAGGTCCTCGACCGCGCCGGACTCGTAGTGCTCGTCGCCGACCAGCCAGCCCACGCTCACCTGGAGGCAGGAGGCCAGCGCCCGGAGCACCTGGAGGGTCGGATTGGTCTGCTTGCCGGTGCGGAGCTGGCTGACGTAGGCACGCGTGATGGGTATGCCCGCCTCGGTGAGGGCGGAGGCGACCTGGGCGCCTGTGAAGCCGCGCTTGGTCAGCGCGAGATCGAGCCGTTCGGCGAAGTTCGCCACGGCACACCTCCTACCGCCCGTGAACTTTTCCCAGCCTAAGGTACGAGACCCCTACTGTCCCCTGCCACGCGGGCCAGCTCTGCCCGGCGGGTAGGTATCAACTTATTCGCAAAGTGTGAGTTGACATAGCCCCTCTTTCCAGCACAGTATCGGAGCGCGTGGTAACTGTGGCTTAACAGCCCGGACGATTCGCGAGAGTCTCCGGGGAGGAGGTGGCCGGACGTGACCATGGACTCCCTCGGCGGCTCGCGCTTCCTGGAAGATCCGGTCTCCCGGGGGCAGGAGCAGGTGGTCCGGCGCATCTGCGCGCGGATCGCCGGCCCGCTGACCGGCCGCGACGTCCATGTCGCCGAGCTGCCGCTCGGCGGGGTCGAGATCTGGCTGGACAGCCCGCGCCACCTCTGGCGTCTCCATCACCGCATGGCCCGCGAGCTGCGGCTGGCCGGCTGGCACACCGAGCCGGGCCCCGACCGGCTGCTGCTGCTCGGCTGGAGCCCGGTGTGCCTGGGCCACCGCGCCAGGATGCTGGGCGCGGCCCTGACCGGCCGGCTGGCCCACTTCGACCGCACGTCGTTCGCGGCCGTCATGATCGCCACCCGGCTGCGGCACGAGGGGCTGCCCGCCGCCGAGCTGCCCGCCGCCGTGGTCGACCGTTGCCGCGACGCGCTGCGCTGGCCCGCCCGGCTGGCCGACCTCGACGGCCTCGAACGCAGGTCGTCGCTGGAACCGATCAGGCTCAGGCTGGCCCAGGTGGCCGGGCTGGAGTCGAAGGTGAGCCGGCGCTGCGCCGAGCACCTCGCGCTGGCCTCCAGGGTCGCGCGCACGGTGGCCGGCGACGCGCCGCCCGTCCGCTCGCGCGCCTCCGGGCCGCGCGCGGGGCTGACCGAGCGCATGGTCTGCGTCAGCGTGCCCAACAGGGCCGCCGCCGCGCCGGCCGCGCTCGACCCGGAGACGGCGCGATGACGCCGATCCCCCTCGCCCGACGCCGGGCCTCGCCGCCCACCGGCCCGTCCGCATCGCGTGCGGCCACGGTGGCGGCCCTCCTGCGGCCGGCTCCGGCGCTACCCCATCCCTCCGGCACCGTGCGTCACGTGTCCGACAAAGTCGGCACGGTGCTGACGGCCGGCGCGGTAGCGGCTGGCGTGCTGGCCAACTCAAGGGGTAGTGCCTGGGGCCGGCTTTCCTCGCGGCCGTCCGCCCGTGACCGGGCGGCGGCCTCCGCGATCGGGGAGGCGGGCCCGCCCGGCTCCCCGGTCGCCACCACCGGCACGGCGGCCACGCCGGGCGCGACGATCGGCGTGACGGGCGCCACGGCTCTGATCGACCGCCCCCTCAGGGGGCCGGCGTCCGTGCGGGCCCCCGTGCCGGTGGCCATGACGTCCGCGGGCCGCGCCCGGCCCGCCTCACCCAGATCCGCGACCGACAGGAGTGATCATGCTCACCGACGAGGTGTCCAGGCGGCAGCCGCACGAGGTGCACGCCAGGGGCGCGCGGCCCCTGCCCGCGGAGCCCAGGGGCGAGGGCCGGGACGAGCCGGCGCGGGCCGAGGCCCCGGCGCGCACCGTCCACCGGCTGCGCCGGATCCGGCAGGTGTCCGTCCAGGCGATCGGCGAGATCGACCAGGCACTGGCCTGACCGTCATGCGGACGGTCCTCGACCCGGAAGGTGTCAGATGAGCCGCGGCAGGGTGGGCGTGATCGTCGCCCCCGCCAATCCCTCGGCGGAGCCCGAGCTGACCCGCCTGCTCGGCTCGCGCGCCGACATGCACGTCACCCGCTTCCCCGTGCACCGGGGCGTGTCGCTCGCCGAACGGCTGGAGAGCTACAACGCGGCCCTGCCCGGCATGGTCTGCGCGTTCGACGGCCTGCCGCTCGACGCCCTGGTCATGGCCTGCAGCGAGGCGCGCTACCTGCTGGGCCCCGACGAGGACGGCGACCAGTGCGCCCGGCTGTCGGCCTCGACCGGCGTGCCGTTCGCCTCCTCCACGCAGGCGACCAGGGAGGCGGTCGAGCACGTCGGCGCGAGCGACATCGTGCTGGTCTCGCCGTACCAGCCGTGGCTGACCGAGCTGGCCGAGCGCTTCTGGAAGACGGCGGGGCTCAACGTCACGCAGGTCGTCCAGGTGCGGGCGGCCAAGGGCGGCTACTCCTCCTACGCGGTCACCCCGGCCGAGCTGATCACCCAGGTCGAGCGGGCCGAGGTGCCGGGCGACGCGGTGCTGCTGTTCACCGGCACCGGCATGGCCACGCTGCCCGTGCTCGGGCCGCTCAGCGCCGGCAACGACCGCACACTGCTCACGTCCAACCTCTGCACCGCCTGGTGGGCCCTGTCGCGGGCCATCGGCGAGCACGTCACGCTCAGCCGGGTGCCCTACCGCCGCCACATGGCGGAACAGGGGAGGCGCCCCGCATGAACGGCGTCATCGTGGTCGGGGCCGGCCCGGCGGGGCTGACCGCGGCGCTCTCGCTGGCCAGGGCCGGGATCCCGGTCACCGTCCTGGAGCGGGAGAACGAGCTCGCCGTGCAGGCGCGGGCCTGCACCTTCCACCCGGCCACGCTCGACCTGCTCGACGAGCTGGGCGTGGCCTCGCAACTCGTCGCCAAGGGCCGCGTGGTCGACCGGGTGCAGTGGCGCGACCGGTCGGGGATCGTCCTGGCCGAGATGGGCATGAACCGGCTCAACGGGCTGACCAAGCACCCGTTCAGGATCCACGCCGACCAGGCCGCGCTCACCCCGCTGCTGCTCGCGGCCCTCAACGCCTACCCCGACGTCGACGTGCGCTTCGGCACCCGCGTCGACGGGGTCTCCGAGGGGGGCACCGGCATCCGGGTCCGCGTCGGCCACACCTGGACGCGGGCCCGTTACATGATCGCCGCCGACGGCGGCCACAGCACGGTACGCGGCTCGCTCGGGCTGCCCTTCCCCAGGTCGGCCTACCCGACGCAGGCGCTGCGGGTGTTCACCGACTCGCCGCTCGACCGGCTGCTGCCGAGCCTGGCGCCGCTCACCTACGTCCGCGACGTGCAGCAGTCGTGCACGCTGCTCGCGCTGCCCGACCACTGGCGGATCATCTTCAGGATCCCCTGCGACGCCACCGAGCCGCTGTCGTCGCCCAACGTCTCGATGCTGGTCCGCCGCGCCCTGCCGGGGGCGAGCGGGCCCATCCACGTGACCGGGGCCGACCGGTTCGGGCTGTCCAGGGGCGTGCTGACCTCCTACCGCTGCGGGCGGGTGCTGTTCGTCGGCGACGCCGCCCACTTGACCTCCACGGTCGGCGGCCTCAACATGAACGCCGGCATCCACGACGCCGTCGAGGTCGGCCAGGTGATCGCGGCCGTGCTCGGCGGTTTCGCGCCGCCCACCGCGCTGGAGGCGTGGGCGTGGCGGCGGCGGGCCGTGCTGCTGCAACGGGTGATCCCGCGCGGCGAGGCGCGGCTGGCCGGCGTGCGCGAGCGCGACAGCGCCCGGCTGGCCGCGGCGATGGCCGGGCTGCGGGCCATCGCCGGTGATCCGGAGGCCACGCGGGCCTATCTCGCGCAGGCCTCGCTGCTCGACACCGTTCCCGGCTCCGCCGGCGGAGCCCGGCCCGTCTGAGACACCGCTGAGGAGGTGTGACACCGCATGTGGCGAACGCTCTCGGACGAAGCGCGCCAGGCCATCCGCGAGCTGTGCGACACGCACGGCTCCCGCCTCTACGACTACTGCCGCACCGAGCTGGCCGCGGGCGACGCCGAGCAGGCGGTCGCGGGCGCGCTGGTGTCCGCCCACCTCTACGCGGACCGGATGCCCGACCCCGCCCTGCACCGGCCCTGGCTCTACGCCCTGGCCCGCGCGCATCGCGCGTTCGTGGCCAAGCCGGCCAGCATCGGCTCGTGGTCGCGTCCCGGGCGGATGTCGGAGCTGCTGCCCGAGGCGTTGCTCTCCCTCGACCGTCCGCTGCGCGAGCTGCTCGACCTGTCGCTGCGCCACGGCCTGTCCGACGCCGAGCTGGCCACCGTCTTCGGTCTGGGCCAGGACGAGGTCAGGGGCGTCGTGACACGGGCGGCCGACGGGCTGGAGGGCTGGTTCGCCGCGATCATCGCCGCACGCGGCCGTACGGGATGTCCTGATCTGACCACGCGGGTGGCGGCCTGGGTGACCTCGCCGGGCCGCCGGGCCCGCGCCCGGATCAGCCGTCACATCCGGGGCTGCGCCGCCTGCCGGGCCGCGCCCAGGACCATGTCGGCCGCCACGCTGCTGCGCCGGCTGCCGATCGCGGCGCTGCCCGGCACACTGCCCACCCGGCTCGCCTCGGCGCAGCCGCTGCCCGGAGACGCACCTTTCTGGCGGGCGGACGGCTTCCCCGTGCAGGCACGCACCCTGGTGGAGCCCCTCGCGGCTCCACCGGGCGTGGAGGCAACGCCGATGCCCCCGGTCGCCGACCCCACGACGGCGACACCGGGAAAGCCCTGGTCGGCGGCGGGCGCGGCCGCCGCCGACCAGGAGCCCCCGGGGCGGGCGGCGCGCGGGCGGCACCCGTTCACGCCGACGAGCCGCACCCGGCCCTTCCGCGGCGGCTCCCAGGGCGACAAGCTCGTGTACGGCGACCGCGCCGAAGGCGGCCTCAGCGGCACCGTGGTCAACGGCACGACCAACGGCACCTCCAACGGAAGCGCTGTCGGCGGCGCGGACGCCGGTGGCGGTGACGGCGCCGCCGCCCCGTCCGGCGCGATGATCATCCGGTACGGCGGCATCGGCTGGAACGGCGAGCCCGGCGGCCTCGACCGGCTCGACGGCGAGGCGCCCTGGCAGGAGTTCTGGCGGGAGCAGCCCGCCGAGCCCGAGCAGGAGGCCGAGGCCCCGATCCGCACGGTGGCCAGGCTCGGCCTGCTCCTGGGCGTCGGGCTGCTGGTGGTGGGCCTGGTCTGGGCGGTGCTCAACGCCCGCGCGCACCCGGCGACGACGGTCACCAGGGCGGCGGCGCAGTCGAGCGTCCCGGCCGGGACGCCCACGCGCTGGACGGCCGCGGTCGGCCCGGCCGCCGGCTCCGGCCTGTCGTCCCTGGACAGGAAGGCCGAGCTGCCGAGGCCGGCCCCGCCCACGGCCCGGCTGTCGCCCCGGTCGGCGTGGCTGGGGTCCGGGCGCACCGGGGCGTTCTCCCTGGCGTGCACCGGGACCTGCCGGGTCGTCTCGGCCACCGGCACGCGCGGCATCGTCGTGGACGGCACGACGTTCCGCGTCAAGGACCCGCGCTCGCGGCCCGGCTGCCCGGGAGGGCCCGACGTGCGGCGCGGCCGGATCACCATCGTCTGGACGGGCCGCGCAACCGGCGACGGCCTGCGCACCGGCGGCACGGCGACCGCCGGCGGCACGCTCACCCTGAAGGTGGGCTGGACGATCGCCAGGGACAAGGGCGTGCGGCGGCTCGACGCCGAGCGCGGCGTCCACTGGAGCAACTGCGGATGAGGCCCCGGACCCGCCGGGGCCTCACGCGCGGCTAGAAGAACTGGAACCCGGGCTCGGGCTCCGGCAGGTCGAGCTGCTGCGGTCCCCTGAACGTGGCGCTGTCCTTGGGCACGTCGGCCAGCGGCGTCCCGAGCACGAACGGCACGGCCACGCTGCTCCTGGCCAGATCGACGGTGACGGTCGCGCCGGTGCCGTCCTCACTGGTGTAGGTGGTGTCGGTCCCGGCCAGCACCAGGCCGATCCGGTGGCCCTTCCTGAAAGTGTAGTCCTGCGGCAGCGTCAGCCACCTGACCGTCCCGTACGTGCCGACGGGCAGCGGCCGGGCCTGGCTGAGCGAGTCGCGGTTCTGGACGTCGATCCAGCCGCGGGCGACGATCTCCAGCGGGCGGGTGGCCACGTTCGTGGTGACCTTCTTGTAGCAGGCGTCGTCGGCCGCGGTGCTCTCGCCGTGGCAGTCCTCCTCGGTGAGCGTGGTGACGCCCTGGCCGCGCCGCCAGTCGACGCGGGTGTCCTCGCCGAAGTCGACGAGCAGGGCGGTCAGGTTGGCGGTGGGCTTGTCGAGCTTGACCCGCAGGTCGGCGGTGGGGGTGCCGGACAGGCGCAGGTCGAGCGGGAGCGCGCCGGTGGTGAAGGCCGCGCGGCCCGGCTTCGCAGCGCCGACGTCGGCCACCATCTCGGTCTCGCTCAGCGCGAGGTCGGTGAAGGTGGCGGTGCTGTTCCCACGGGCCTTGAGCAGGCCGAGCGAGCCGTCGGCGGCGGGCCGCAGCACGGCCTTGAGCGCGTACGGGGCCGGCCAGTCGCGCTGGGTGGTCCACTGCGCCGGGCCGAGCTGCACGTCGGCGCGGGGCTCGTTCATGATCCCGTTGCGGACGCCGTGCAGCCAGTGGTCGAACCAGCGGTGCAGGGTGTCCACCCACAGGTCCCTGCGGCCCTCGAAGTCGAACGGGTCCACGTGCTGGTACTGGCCGACCCAGATCTTGCGCGGCACGTTGCGCTGGGCCAGGGCCTGCCACCAGGCGGAGAAGTTGTCCGGCCGGACGTTGAGGTCGTTGACCGTGTGCACGACGAAGACGCTGGCCTTGACCTTCGAGGCGTCGCCGAGCAGGCCCTTGAGGTAGTCGCGTTCGTTCCAGAAGGCGGTGTAGTTCCCGGTGTCGTCGCCGTCCTCGGCGTCCATGCGGTCGCGGACGGCCTGGCACTTGGCCTCGGGGTCGGTGTCGACGTAGTTCGTCAGCCAGGAGGCGTAGTCGTAGTTGTAGACCACGCCGTTCGAGCGCTGGTACTTGTACCAGGAGCTGATGGCCGAGATGGGGACGATCGTCTTCAGGCCCTCGACGCCGGTGGCGGCCACGGCGTTGGCGAGCGTGCCGTCGTACGACTTGCCGATCATGGCGGCCTTGCCGGTGGTCCAGTCGGCCACGGCCGGGGTGCCGTCGGCCCTGACCGCCTTGGCGCGGCCGTTCAGCCAGTCGATGACCGCCTTGCCGCCCAGTACGTCGGCCTTGCCGCCCATGTCGGGGCAGCCGTCGGACCTGGTGGTGCCGAGCATGTCCACGTTGAGGACGGCGTAGCCGCGCGGGACGAAGTAGTTGTCGTAGAACAGAGGGAATTTCGTGACATTTCCGGAGGCGTCGTATTCCTTGCGCTCTCCCTCGTTCCCGCGCCCGGAGTTGTCGTAGTACGGACTCTCGTCGATGATCACGGGCACCTTGAGACCCGGACCGGACTCCTTGGGACGGATGATGTCCACCCTGACCCTGTCGAGCGCGCCGTCGAGGTCGCTGTCCACGGTGGACTCGACGTACACGTGCTCGCGGACGGCGTCGGCGTAGGAGAAGACCGGCTGCGTACGGCCGTTCTCGACGGTGATTCCGGGGCCGGCAGCGGCTTGTGCCGGGGTCGCGATCGCCAGGGTGAGGGCGACCGCGAAGAGGGCCGGGCGTAATTGTGGCACGCGTGACCTCCGTGACGAGTGTCGTAATTTCCCCCGCAATCTCTCACCCGTCCCCAAAGCTGACAAGATCCCACGTATGGACGTAAAGGACCGGATCCGGGGCTGCCTGCTCGGCGGCGCGATCGGTGACGCGCTCGGGGCGCCCATCGAGTTCGAGTCGCTGCGGGAGATCCGCAGGCATCATGGCCAGGACGGCATCACCGGATATGTCGCCACCTGGCGGGGCACGAGCGCCCTCGTCACCGACGACACCCAGATGACCCTCTTCACCGTCGAGGCGCTGACCGGCGACCGCACGCCCGGCGGGGTGCGGCAGGCGTACCTGCGCTGGCTCGACACCCAGGAGCACCAGGCTCCCCCGCCGGCCGACCGTCCCCACCGGACCGGCGCGCTGCGCGAGGAGGGCTGGCTGTACTCCCGGCGGGCCCCGGGCAACGCCTGCCTGTCCGGGCTGAGCCGGCCCTTCCCCGGCCCGTCGCCGTTCGGCACGCCGGGCCCGGTGAACCCCGGCTCCAAGGGCTGCGGCACGGTGATGCGCTCGGCGCCGTTCGGCCTCGTGGCGCCGTACGACGCGGGCGCGGCGTTCGAGCTGGCGGCGGTCTGCGCCCAGATCACCCACGGCCACCCGACGGGCTACCTGGCCGCGGGCGCGTTCGCCGCGATCATCGCCCGCCTGATGACCGGCGAGCCCCTGGAGGCCGCCGTCCACCACGCCCTCGGCCTGCTGGCCGGTCAGCCGCGGCACGAGGAGACGTCCGGCGCCCTGCGCGCGGCGCTCGACCTGGCCGCGTCCGGCCCGCACTCCCCCGAGCGGGTCGAGTCGCTGGGCGGCGCGTGGGTGGCCGAGGAGGCGCTGGCCATCGGCGTCTACTGCGCCCTGGCCGAGCCGTCGCCCGAGCGGGCGCTGCTGCTGTCGGTCAACCACTCGGGCGACAGCGACTCGACCGGCTCGGTCTGCGGCAACCTGGTGGGCGCGCTGCGCGGCGCGGCGGCGCTGCCGGCCGCCTGGCTGACACCGCTGGAGGGACGCGACACGATCGAGCGCCTGGCCGCCGCGCTCCTCTAGGCTGGAGGCTCACCGGGACGGAAGGGATCGCATGCGAAACGTCGCGCGGACCTCGCTCGTCGACTCCGCCATCGAAGAGCTCCGCAGGGAGATCAGCAGCGGGGCGTGGCCGGTCGGGACGAAGATCCCGTCCGAGAGCCGGCTCGCCGAGAGCCTCGGCATGAGCCGGCTGTCGGTGCGCGAGGCGGTGCGGGTGCTGGCCCACGCCGGGCTGCTGCAGACCAGGCAGGGCGACGGCACGTACGTGACCGCCACCGACGAGGCGCAGGTGGCGCTGCGCCGGCGGCTCGACCGGGCGGCCGCGATGGACATCATCGACGTGCGCCGCGGGCTCGACCTGGTGGCCGCCCGGCTGGCGGCGGTCAAGCGCACCGGCGACGACGTGACCGCGATGCGCGAGGCGCTGGCCCGCCGCGGGTCGGCCGCGCGCACCGGCGACCTCGACGGGTTCGCCGACGCCGACGCCGACTTCCACCTGCTGGTGGCCGACGCGGCGCACAACCCGCTGCTGGCCGACCTCTACCGCAGCATGCGCGACGCGCTGCGCGAGAGCGTCAGGGACAAGGAGCAGGCGGCGCTGGCGCCGGACCCGTCGCACGACGACCTGCTGGCGGCGATCGAGGCGGGCGACGCGGCCAGGGCGGTCGAGGTCTCGGTCGCCATCCTCGACGACCAGGAACGCGAACTGTGACCCACGCGCCCGTTCAGCGGGCGATCAGCAGGGCGAGAGCGGCGGCCGGGCCGAGGAGGACCGAGGCGGCGGCGCACACCTGCGCGACCGGGCTCGACACGGCGCGGGCCGGTGCGGCGGGCGTCGCCGGGCCCTCCTGGGCGAAGACCGGGCGGATCCAGCGCAGGTAGTAGAAGAGGCTCGCGACGGTGTTGGCGGCGGCGACCACCGCGAGCCAGGCGTACCCGCCGTCCCAGGCCGCGGCGAACATCAGCAGCTTCCCGGCGAACACGGCGGTCGGCGGCGTCCCGACCAGGCCCAGCAGGCAGACCACCAGCGCGAACGCCGTCCACGGCGACCGCCGGCCGAGCCCCGCGTAGTCCCGCAGCCGCTCGGCCCCCGTGGCGACCACGACGGCGAACGCGCCCAGGTTCGTGACCGCGTAGGCGGCCAGGTAGAACAGCAGCGCGGGCGCGGCCAGGCCGGTGCGTCCCGCCATCGCGACCGGGACCAGCAGGTAACCGGCCTGGCTGACCGTCGAGTACGCCAGCAGCCGCCGTACGTTCTCCTGCTGGAAGGCGGCCAGGTTGCCCAGCGTCATCGTGCCGGCGGCCAGCACCGCGAGCAGCGCGGGCTCGTCGAGCACCGTCGTCGCCAGCCGGTACAGCGCCACCAGCGCCCCGATCTTGGGCACCGTGGTGACGAACGCCGCCACCGGCGCCGACGTGCCCTCGGTGACGTCGGGCACCCAGAAGTGCGCGGGCGCTCCCCCGGCCTTGAACAGCGGCCCGGCCAGCAGCAGCACCGCGCCCACGGCCGGGGCCCGCGCGACGGGGTAGGCGGTGGCGCCGGACCAGCCGTACACGAGGGTGGCCCCGGCCAGCATGAGCACGCCGAGGAACGCGCCCATCAGGTAGTACTTGAGCGCCGCCTCCGTGCCGGACGCGTCCTTGGCGAAGCCCGCCAGCGCGTACGCCGGGATGCTCGCCAGCAGGTACGCCGCCACCAGCACGAGCAGGTCGTCCGCCCCCGCCATGAGGACGGACCCCAGCGCGGCCAGCACCATCAGGGTGTACAGCTCGGTCTCCCTGCTGTCACCCCTGGCCCGGCCGGTCGCCAGCCACACGGCGAGCAGGGTGGCCAGGCAGACGGTCACGCGGGCCACGCCGGTCGGCGGATCGACGGCGTAGGCGTCGAAGGCCAGGGCGGCGGGGCGGCGCAGGGCGGCGGCGCTCGCGGCGGCGGCCCCGGCGAGCGCCGCCATGCAGACCCAGGCGGCGACGCGCTGCCGGTGGCGCGCCACGAACAGCCCCGCGACCAGCGCCGCCACGGCCCCCGCCAGCATCAGGACCTCGGGCAGCAGGAGGGTCACCGCCGCGCCGCCATGGGGTGCGGTCATCGGCCCGCCAGGGCGACGACGGCGCGGGCGGCGGGCTCGATCAGGTCGAGCAGCGGGCGCGGGGCCAGGCCGATGAGCAGGGACAGGACGAGCAGCGGGGCGATTGCCCCCAGCTCCCGCGGCCGCACGTCGGTGACCCGCGGCGTCAGCTCGCCCGGCTCGCCGAGGAAGGCGCGCTGGAGGACCCGCAGGAACAGCGCCGCGGTGATCAGGATGCCGACGACGGAGAGCGCGCCTGCGACGACGGCCCCCGAGCCGATCACCCCGGTGAAGATCTGGAACTCCGCGATGAACCCGGACAATCCCGGAAGCCCGAGCGAGGCGAACGCCGCCACCGCCGTGAGCCAGGTCAGCACGGGCGCCCGTCCGGCGATGCCGCCGTACCGGCCCAGGGCGTAGCCGCCCGCGCGGTCCCACAACACGCCGGTGATCAGGAACAGCGCGCCGGTGACCAGGCCGTGGCTGACCATCTGGGTGACCGCGCCGGTGACCGCCAGCTCCCTGGCCCGCGCCGGGCCGCCGGCCAGCCCGGCGGCGCCCAGGGCGAGGACGACGTAGCCCATGTGGTTGACCGAGGTGTAGGCGATCAGCCGTTTGAGGTTCTCCTGGGCGAGCGCCACCAGGGCGCCGTACAGGACGCTGAGCAGGCCGATCAGGATGACCAGCCAGGCGTACGAGCGCCATGGGCCGGGCAGCAGCGGCACGGCGATGCGGGCCAGCCCGTACGTGCCCATCTTGAGCAGCACCCCGGCCAGGACGGCCGAGCCCGCGGCCGGGGCGTCGGTGTGCGCGGGCGGCAGCCAGGTGTGCACGGGCACGACCGGCGTCTTGACCCCCAGGCCGATCCCGATCGCGAGCAGCACCGCCGCGCCCGCGTCCGGCGGGCGGCGGGTGAGGTCGGCGAGGTCGAAGGTGTGCGGCTCGGCGGCCAGGTACAGGCCGATGAAGCCGAGCAGCAGCGCCAGCGAGCCGAGGAACGTGTAGAGGAAGAACGTCAGCGCGGACCTGGCCCGGTCGCCGTGCCCCCAGCCGACGATCACGAAGTACATGCCGACGATGGACAGGTCGAAGAAGACGAAGAACAGCAGCAGGTCGAGCGCCGCGAACAGCCCGGTGGAGACGGTCTGCAGGAACAGGAACAGCGCCGCGTACGCCTTGGGCCTGGTGGGCTCGCGCAGCGAGTGGACGGCGCAGAGCAGGAACAGCACCGCGGTCATGGCGATCAGCGGGAGCGACAGGCCGTCCACGCCGACGTGGTAGCCGGCGCCCGCCGTCGGGATCCAGCGCAGCCTGGTCTCGTACGCCAGGCCGCCTCCGTACCCGGTCCACAGGACGATGACCAGGGCGAGGTCGGCGGCGGAGGCGGCCAGCCAGATCCGGCCCGCCGCGCGCGCGGTGACGCCCGGCAGGACGAGCAGGGCGGCGGCGGCCAGCGGCAGGAACACCACGACGTCGAGCACGCCTCACCTCACGATCGCGAACACGACGGCCAGCACGACGAGGGCGACGGCGGCCTGGGCGAAGTAGGTGTGGACCTGTCCGGTCTGCGGGCGCCTGGCCAGCCCGCCGAGGCGTCGTACGGCGCCGCCGACCCGCCGTACGAGGCCGTCCAGCCCTGCCTCGAACGGGCTCGCGGCCAGCCGCGCGGCCGAAAGCCCGGCCCGCGCGACGGCCTCGACCGTGCCCTGCACGACCCGCTCGTCGAACCACGCCACCCACCGCGCCGCCCCCAGCAGCGGCTCCCACACCACACCCCGCGCCACCCTCTCCAGCCCCAGCCACCGCCCGAAAACCCCGCCTCCGTAAGCGATCGCGGCCTTCCCGGGCCTCACCGCGATCCCGGCCTTCCCGGGCCTCACCGCGATCGCGGCCTTCCCGGGCCTCACCGCGATCGCGGCCGTCACCAGGGCGAGCGCCGGGAGCCCGGACAGGGCCAGCCCGCCCGCCGTGAGGCCGGGCGCGTCCGGATCGCCGACCAGCCGGGACCACCAGCCGTGCACCGCGGGCAGCCCGACCACCCCGAACCCGGCCGCCACCAGGGCGAGCACGGGCAGCGGCAGCAGTTCCGGCCCCGCCACCCCACCCGAGGCCCGCCGCTCGGTCCCGCCGCCGCCCCCGCTCCCGCCCCCGCTCCCGGCCCCGGCCCCGGTCCCGGTCCCGGTGGCCGCGTCGGCGGGCCGCCAGACCTCGGCCAGCGCCTTGCCCGCGTACAGCGCGGCCACCACCCCCGCCGCGAACCCCACCACGCGCGGCCCCGGCTGCCCGGCCCCGCTCAGGACGGCGTCCTTGGTCACCCACAACGACAGCGGCGGCACCCCCGCCAAGGCCATCGCCCCCACCCCGAACACCACACCCACCAGCGGGAACCGCCGCGCCGCCCCGTGCAGCCCGGCCAGGTCCTCGGTGCCGAGCGCCGCCAGCCAGGCCCCCGCCGCGAGGAAGAGCAGGCTCTTGACCGCCGCGTGCGCGACCAGGTGGGCCGTCCCGCCCGAGACCGCCGGCACCCCCGCCGCCAGCACCATGAACCCGACCTGCGCGCAGGTCGAGGCGGCCAGGAGCTGCTTGAGGTCCCGCTGCGCCACCGCCACCAGCCCGAGCAGCAGCGCCGTCACGGCCCCCGTCCAGGCCACCACCGCCGCCGCCCAGCCGGTGACCGCGAGCAGGGCGTGCAGCCGCATCAGCAGGTACGCCCCCGCGACCACCATGGTCGCCGCGTGCAGGAAGGCCGACACCGGGCTCGGGCCCACCATCGCCCGCGACAGCCAGAACGCGAACGGCCCCTGCGCCGACTTGCCGAGCGCCGCCAGCACGACCCCGCCCGCCACCAGGTCACGCCACGGCGGAGGCAGCCCCGGCAGCCCGGCGAGCGCCAGCCCGCCGCCGCCGGCCAGCGCCGCGCCGCAGGCGACGTAAAGGCCCAGGTCGCCGGCCCGGGTGGTGACGAAGGCGACGGCGCCGGACCGTACGTGCTCCCGGTCGCGCCACCGGTAGCCGATCAGCGCGTACGACATCGCGCCCATGACCTCCCAGCCCATCAGCAGCAGGACGAGGTCCGTCGCGGTCACCGTCGCCAGCATCGCGCCCAGGAAGATCAGCATGAGCCCGTGGAAGCGTCCCGACCGCGGCTCTCCGGCGGCGAACACCAGCACGGCCAGCCCGACCGCCGCCACGGTGACCACCATGACGGCCGAGAGCCCGTCCACGGCCAGCCCTTCGCCGAAGATCAACCGGGCCGTCGCCGAGGGCCTGGTCACCGCCGCGTGCACGGCCAGCCCGAGCGTCACGGCGGCCGTGGCGACGGACAGGGCGGGGGCGGCGCGGCGTACCGGGATCAGCAGCGCGCCGGCGGCGGCGGGCAGCGCGGGCAGCAACCACAGGGACGGGCTCATCCTCTGAGGTCTCCGGCGGCATCGGTCATGTCCACGTCGCGGGCGCGGAAGACGGCCGTGGTGACGGCGAAGCCCATCGCCATCTCCAGGGCCATCACGGTGACCGCCACCAGGACGAGGACCTGGCCGTCCGCGGCGGCCGGGGCGACGTGGTACCAGAAGGCGCCGCCGGCCGCGATCAGGCCGTTGATCATGAGTTCGAGGCCCATCATGAGCATGACGATCGACTGCTGGGACAGGACGCCGTACAGGCCGACGGAGAACAGGGCGGCGGCCAGCAGCAGGAAGGCCTGGAGTGTCACCGGTCGTACCGTCCCCGGTGGGTGGCCAGCAGCACGGCCGAGATCATCGTCGCCAGGACGGACACCCCGACGACCATCATGACCAGCATCTTCGGCCCCATCAGGGACAGGCCGAGCGCGTGCGTGGGGTCCGCCGGCGGCCGTCCGCGCCGGCTCGGCCAGGAAGCGAGCAGCGCCCCTGACGCCAGCAGGACGAACACCGTCCCGGCGATGGCCGCCGCGCCGCGCCGGTTGTGCACCATCTTCATCGGCATGAGCCCGGCCGGGTTCATCATGTACATGATCATGAAGACGGCCATCACCATCATCTCCATGACCATCATGAGGACGACCAGCACCCCCAGGTACTCCAGGTCGATCAGCAGCAGCGTCCCGCCCACCGCCAGCAAGGACACCAGCAGCGCGAACGTCGCCCGCGCCATCGAGTCCACCACGAACACCGCCACCCCGCCCGCCACCGCGACGACCGCCAGCGCCCAGAACGCCACGTTCACGGCAGCACCACCATCGCGACGACCAGCAGTTGCACGAGCGTGACCGGGATCAGCACCACCCACGCGAACTGCACGAACCGGTCCATCCGCACGACCGGCACCCGATGCCTGACCAGCACCAGCACGGCGAGCACCGCCACGGTCTTGAGCAGCCCCCACGCCCAGCCGGGCAACACCGGCCCCGCCGCGCCCCCGAGGAACAACGGCACCGCCCCGGCCGCCGCCACGACCAGCAGCGCGTAGCGTCCGGCCAGGAAGACCAGCCGGTCGGGGCCGCCCAGCTCGCCCGGCACGCCGCCGCACACGTCCCGGCCGACGGGCTGGCACATCGGCCCCCAGAACGCCATCGCCACCGCCGACACCAGATAGACCACGAACGCGACCGGCATCCACACCACGAACCACAACCCCCGCTGCGCCGCCACGACGTCCGCGAACCGCAACGACCCGGCCCCCACGCCCGCGGTGATCAGCACGAACATGTGCGGCAGCTCGTACGCCAGGCCCTGCGCCAGAAACCGGTAGCCGCCGACCAGCGGCCACACCGCGTTGACCCCCCACCCGACCAGCCACAGAGCCCCCCAGACGCACACCTCCATGGCGTTGAACCACACCACCCCCGCCCCCAGGTCCAGCACCGGCGCACCCCCGACCGGCAGGACGACGGCCGCCAGCAGCGCGGCCAGCGGCAACACCACGACCCCGGCCCTGGTGAGCAGGACGTCGGCCCTGTCCGTCCGCCGCCGCTGCTGCACCACCAGCCGCGCCCCCTCCCGGAACGGCGCCACCGCCGCCGCCCGCCACGAGCCCCGGCCCGCGCCGAGCGCCGCGTCGAAGGCCGCCGCGCCCCACGTCAGCACCGCCATCCCCAGAGCCGTCCCCACAACCACCGATTCACCCGTCCCTGGCTACCGACGGCAGCCGGTCGAGGTCCGGATCGAGACCGGCCACGATCAGCCGCGCCACGGCGAGCTCGGCCCCGGCCAACAGGCCGGGCAACAACGCCAGCACCCCGTCCACCGGGACGTCCCCGCCGTCCTCAGGCCCGGAACACTCTTCGGTCAGGGCCTCAACGTCGTCGAGCCACCGGCGCACCCGATCCAGGGTGTCCCCCCGCAGCGGCCGCGGCGCGTCGGGGCCGAGCTCACCGGCGCCGCGCAGCATCCACCGCAGCACCCATGACCGACGCACCCGCCGCGTGAACCGGACACACCGACGCCTTGCCCCGTCATCGACGGCGCCCGCGAGCAGGCGGTCCCGCAGGCGCCGGGCGTCTCTCGCGGCGGCGGGCCATCCGGCCACGCCGAGCAGCCTGCCGAGGCTGTCCAGACGGGCCGCCGCCGTACGCCGCCGTGCCTCCTCCCGGCTCGCCCCCGACCCCGGTCCCCAGAACGCACTCCCCGCGCCCTCAGCCGGAAGAGCCCGCACCTCCGCCTCCTGGATCACGTCCCCTTGCAGGACGGTCTCCACCACCAGCCCCGCCGGCCAGTCCACGAGTACGGGCCCCAACGGCACGTGAAGCCGATCCAGCTTCAACCCGTCCCGGTCGGCCCCCCGCTCAGCCATGGGCGGTTCGTCCGCACCCTCCCGAGGCGTCCCCGAGGCCATGGCACCGGCGTCCCGCCACTGGCCCCGCTCGTCCCCCAGCACGCGAACCGCCCGGTCCAACGCGGTCACGACCTCACCACCCGAGACGTCCGGCGGCAGTTCCACCAGCGCCCTGGGGACCGGAACCGCCCTCCAGACCTCCCGTACGGCTCCCGCCAGCTCCGGTCCCGGACGCCCGCACACCACCACCAAGCTCGCCTCCGCCGGGGACGCCGCCACCGGCCATCCACGACGGCCCACCTCCGCCTCGGCCAGCAGCCGCGCGCCCGTCCCGTACGGGGAGGCGACGACGAGCACCCGGGGCCGAAGCGCCGCCTGCCGAAGAAGCCACCCCCTCAGGCCCACCGGAACGCCCCTTCCCGCCACGCGTACAGAACCCCGACCAGCAGCAGCCCCAGGAAGGCGAACATCTCCACCACCGCCGGGACCCCCACCTCGGCCACCACGATCGCCCACGGGTACATGAAGACCATCTCCATGTCGAAGGCGAGGAAGACCAGCGTCACGGCGTACCACCGGACGTGGAAGCGGGAGACGGCATGCTCCCGGGGCCGCGCCCCGGACAGGAACGGCCCCACCGGCACGACTCCCCGGGGCGACAGGATCAGGGAGGCCAGATACACCCCGGCGACCCCGGCGGCGAGCAGCGCCACGAGCCCCAGCACAGCGCCCACCGCTCTCACCTGCCGCAGAGCCCCGAAGATCAGAACAACCTGCTACTCACCGTAGCAACCGGAAACCCCCTTCCCCACGACCGACATCCACCCACGAACCGCCCTCTCACCAGCACGAACACGACGGCCCCCCTCGCCGACGACACGCCCCCAGCCCGCCGACCAGGTCCGCCGTCCGGTTAACCGCCGATGACGAGGGTCTCCGAGGAGCCGTCCTCGCCGGCAGGGCCCTGATCCCCGTCCTTCCGACCGGGACGGCGTGACCTGCCCACCAGACGAGGCAGGCGTATCGCCACGAGCACCACCAAGGCGCCGCCCACCGCCGCCGGCAGCAGCGCGTACGCCGGAACCCTGCCCCCCGGAGCGCCGCCCCCTTCAGCCCCGACGCCCGGCGCCTCCATGGACGACACCTCGGCGCCCGGCGGCTCCGTGGACGGAACCGCGGTAGTCGCGCTCCCTCCGCTGTCGGCCTCGCCCCCCGTCAACACGGGCGCGCTCTTGCCCATGGGGAACCCCGGCGGCCGGACCGCGCCCCAAGGGTCTTTCCCGTCCCCGCCGAACGTCGCCACCTTGTCCTGCGGCACCGGGTCGACCACCAGGCGCCCGGGAACCGTGAGCGTCCCCACCGCATAGGGCTCGAACCAGCCCTGGACGCCCGCCACCTTCCACACCCCGTCCGGTACGGCCACCGACGTGGCGTAGTGGCCGGGCTCCGGGAGCGGGGTGCCGGGGAAGGTGACGGTCCTGCCGTCGGCCCGGGTGAGGCGCAGGCCGACGGGGTCGAGCTTGCCCACGTAGGGATGCGTGCCGTGCTGCAGCACCCAGAACCCCACCGTGTACGACTTCCCACCCCCGAACACCTCCGGCGGCGGATCGAGGTAGGTCACCGCCCATCCCCCGCGTACGGACGCGGAGGCCGGAGCCTCCCACCATCCGAACGCCGGCAGAACGGCCAGCAGGACAGCCACCACGGCCGCCAGCCGCCCCACCGACACGACGCCCCGCCGGACGGCAGCCACAACGGCCCGTACGGCAGCCGGCCGGGTTACAGGCCGGGCGGCCGGGACGGCCGCTCGCCGGGCGGCCAGCGTGGCCGGCATGGCCAGAGTTGTTTTCATCGTGCACCTCCGCCCCCCCATACACCGCCCCGCCCCGCCAGGTTCCGCCCGCGGATCAGACGAGCAGCTTGCCGATCGCCTCGGCCACCGCCTCCGGCTGGGACTCGGGCAGGAAGTGGCCGTCCGGTAGGCGGCCAGGGCGCCGCGGTCGTGGCCGATCAGGGCGGAGCGCGCGCATCGTCCACGATCCGCTCGCGTTCCCGGTGACCTGCAGGCCGGGGCAGACGACGTGGAAGCGGTCGGCGAGCAGCGGGCCGACGTGCCGCCGGGCGAGATGGGTCTGGGGGAAGCCGGGCAGCAGCGGGACGGCCGGCCGCTCGCCGCCCACGGCGACGTGGAGGCCCCAGACGGTGTGGCGGCGGAAGCCGGGAACGGCGACAGCATTTATGCCGGGAACATGCCAGACGGGTGCGACAATTTCCGGTACGGCGAGCACAATGGAGTCAGCACGAGGAAATCAGGGCGAGAATTCGGCGAGGAGCGAGGAGGATTACGCCGTGTCCGCCACCGCAGGCGAATATCTGACCGCGATGCTCGACGTTCTGGTTTACGAGAACGTATTGGTGGCCTGGCGACGCGCGCCGGGCGGTTACCTGATCGTCACGCATGAGGGCGAGGAGGTGCGGCTGACCGGGCAGCAGGCCGGGATGTGGGCGCAGGGGGCGTTCGCGGTCTATCTGGCACTGGTGGATCAGCGCCGCATCACTCCGCGCATCCCCGGCGACACCGCAACACAATAACGCGCATCAGAACAAAAGCCCATTTTCCAGATTTCTCGCCACAGCCACCGTGACGAACCGGCCGGACAACCGGTCAAGCGGGTTTTCTGGCGCGTCCCAGAATGTGCGGCATACTCGGCGACAACGGCAACGGCCGGAACGCGAACCGTTCGCGTTCCTCGACCACCAGGCCGCTGTCGGCCATGGCGCGCTCGGTGTCGCGGTTGAGGCGGCACCCGCCGGCCATCCGCCGCCACAGCGGCGTCACGAGATCCTGCACCAGCGCGCCGGCGGCCCGCGAGGAGCGCACGTGCTCGTAGAACCGCACCTCGCCCCCGGGCCTGAGCACCCGGGACACCTCGCCGAGCGTCACCCGCTGGTCCGGCACCGAGCACAGCACCAGCGAGAGCACCACGGCGTCGAAGGAACCGTCCTCGAAGCGCAGGTCCGCGTCGTGCCCGGCGACCACCCGCACGGGCACCGGCGCACCGGCCGCGACCCGGCCGGCCAGCTCGCGCAGCCGGTCCTCGGGCTCGACGGCGACCACCTCGCGGACCGTCGCCGGGTAGTGCGCGAAGTTCATCCCGTTGCCCGCGCCGATCTCCAGCACCCGCCCGCTCAGCCCGGCCAGCAGGCGCCGCCGGTGCTCGGCCGCGCCACGCCGTTCCGACTCGGCGCTCATCCGCTCGTACGCCTGGGCGAAGCGGGGGTTCTGGAACCGCGACAGGTCCTGCACGTCCCCCACGCTAACCCGCCCCCGCCCGCGCCGCGCGATCCGTCACGAACGGACGAGGCGGGCGATGGCGTCGGCCGCCTCCTTGACCTTGGCCTCCGCCTCGGCCCCGCCCTTGCGCGCCGCCTCGACCACACAGTGCGCCATGTGCTCCTCCAGCAGCGACAGCGCGAACGACTGCAACGCGCTGGTCGTCGCCGACACCTGGGTCAGGATGTCGATGCAGTACTTGTCGTCCTCCACCATGCGCTGGATGCCCCGCGCCTGGCCCTCGATCCGGCGCAGCCGCCGGAGGTGGTCCTGCTTGCCGTCGGTGTACCCGGCCATCTCCCGGTCCTCTCGCTCGCTACACCGACCGCAACACGGTACCCCCCTACCGTATTCCTGGCGAGGTCCGTCAGCCGCCCTGGTTGTTCATGAAGCGCGAGATCAGCCACTGGCCGCCCTGGTGCGTGAGCATGAAGAGCTCGCGGTAGGTGGTGTCCCCCTGCTTGCTGGTCGAGCGCGCGAAGGCGTCCTGGCTGCCCGCGTTCCGCGTCTCGTCGATGGTGTGCGTGGCCGACTTCAGGTCGGCGCCGTCCTGGAGCTGCTTCTGGAAGAGGCTGCGGATGGCCTGCGAGCCCGTGGCCGTGGCCTGCCCGTCCATGGCCACCACGGCGTCGTTGGTGAACGTCTTCACGACCGCGTCCACGTTGCCGGACTTCAGGGCGTCGAAGTAGTTCTGGACGGCGGCGCGCGGCTGGGTGGCCGCCGTCATGGTGCCGGTCGGCGTGGCGGTCTCGGTCATGGTCTCGGTCGTGGTCGGCGACTCCATGCCGGTCTCGGTGGGCGTCATCATGGTCTCGGTCGGCGTCGCCGGGCTGGCCTCGCCCTTCATCGCCTGGGTGTTGCTCCCGGAGGAGCAGCCCGCGACCAGGACGACGGGAACGACAGCGGCCAGCAGGAGTGCCCTGCGCTGAAAAATCTTGCTCATGGCGGGGTTGATGCCCGCGCCAGTCGTCACCGAATGCCCGGTTTAGGCACTCCGCACGACGCCTTTACCTGAGGCCGGTATTACTCACGGTCACGCTTCACTGTCATTGGTGAGATCATTCAGAGCCACGATCGTTGCCGCGCCGAGACCGGATGGGCAAGGGCCGCCTATAGCGTCCCTCCAGTGCGGCCAACACAGGCGAACCCCGAGCCACTGCCCCAGCGCGAGGACGCCGAACGCTGCGCCAGCGTCCGGTCCGGGCGGCGGTGCGTCCTGCCTGCGGCTCACCGTAGCCTGCACGTCTATCCACCGGTCGAGGCCGTGTAGTCGGCCGGCCGGCGGGGCAGGGGACGACGATGGACGAACCGACGACCACCGTCACGCCCTGTGCGGACGGACCGCTGCTGATCAGGGGTTCCTTCACGCTGCTGACTCAGGACGGCGAGCCGATCGACCCGGGCAGGGCCACGGTCGCGCTGTGCCGGTGCGGCCGATCGTCCACCAAGCCGTTCTGCGATGGTTCGCACAAGTCCGTCGGCTTCCGGGCGTCGAGCGAGCCCGACCCGCCCGCCGACTGCTGAGCCCGCGCGCGCAGCCACCGCGCCGAGTGGGCGGCCCGCGCGAGCCTGGCCCCCGCGTACGGCACGCCGCCCGCGCACGCCGCGCCCACCGCCAGCCAGGAGCACACCGCCCGCTCCAGCACCCACACCGGCGCGAACAGCGAGGCCGAGGCGGGGAAGACGCGCCGCCCGCCGGCCCGCCGCCGCCCGGCCTCGGCCAGCCCGACGGCCGCCCCGGCGGCGGCCAGCAGCGGCAGCGGCCGGCGCACCAGCGCGAGCGCGGGCAGCACCGCCAGGAAGGACGCCAGCCTCACCGGCTGCGCGAGGTCGTCGTAGGCCTGCCGGACCCGCTGCGACCAGAACCGCCGCGCGTCGCACGGCAGCCTGCGGACGTACAGGCCGGGCGGGCACAGCTCGCGCCCGCCGTGGGCGCGCACGGTACGGACGAGCTCCAGGTTCTCGAACAGCACGTCGCCGTCGTAGCCGCCCATGGCCAGGAAGAACGACCGCCGGACGCCGAACGTGCCCGGGTAGTCGGCGCCGAACGCGCGGTTGAGCAGGCTGCGGGCGGTGTCCCAGCGGGCGTGCCAGGGGGCGGGGTCGAAGTAGTTCTGCGGCCTGACCAGTTCGGCGCGGGCGAGCAGGGCGTGCATCTCGGCCAGGGCGGGCAGGTCGTAGCGCACGTCGTCGTCGGCGATCACGACGCGGTCGCCCGCGGCCAGCCGCAGCCCGGTCGTCACGCCGTCGACCTTGCCGTTGGCGAAGGACAGGCCGGCGGCGGGGCTGACGTGCCGGACCAGGCAGCGCCAGCGGCGGGCGTGCCGGGCGTACAGCTCGGGCGGGCTGCCGTCCACCACGGTCACGCGTACGTGCGGGGCGAGGGCGCGCAGGTATCCGGTCAGCTCGTCGAGGCCGGAGTCGTCCTGCCAGCGCAGCGGGACCACGTAGTCGAGGTCGATCACGCGGGCACCGGCCGGGCGAGCAGGGAGGAGGCGCCGCGTTCCCAGTGGCCCAGGACGTGCCCGGCCCAGCGGCGTTCCAGGGCCAGGGCGCAGGCGGCGCCGTACAGGACGTCGCCGGTCAGGGCGGGGAAGGCGGCCGCGAAGCCGCCGCACAGGTCGCCCGCGGCGATCTGCTCGTGCACGGCGTCGGCCTGCACGTGCTCGTCGTAGAAGCGGGCCGCCGCCGCGTCGCCGCCGAGCCGGCGCAGGCCCATGGCGTAGCGGCGGTTGGGCAGCGACGAGGTCAGCTCGATCGCGGCCAGATGGCCGACCAGCGCGCCGCGCAGCCGCCGGTGCAGCCCGAACAGCGACATGGCGTTGCTGACGGCCAGCGTGACCGCGGGCACCCTCGGCAGGTACGCGCCGTAGGAGTCGTCGAGGCCGAGGCCGCGCATGGTGTGGCCGAACAGCTCGCAGTGCATGCGCTCGTGCCGCCCGCCGCCGTACTCGTCGGCCTGGATCTCCACCAGGGCGGCCTTGGACCGGCCGCGCAGGCGCGGGATCGCCCAGGTGTGCGGGTCGGCCTCCTTCAGGTGGTAGATCGAGCGGTGGATCACGAACTCGCGGAAGGTCTCGATCCCGGCCTCGCGCTGGAGGAACAGCGAGACCGACGGCTCGTCCTCGTCCTCGGCGGTCATGGCGGTGAGCGCGCGCCGCACCTCGCCGGGCGGCACCGGCCCGGGACGCGGGACGGCCTCGGCCAGGTCCCGCTCGAAACGGCCTTCCAGCAGGCCGCGCAGGCGCAGCAGCGACGGCTCCCACTCCCAGCGGTCGTCGACCTCGTCGAAGCCCTGGTAGTGCAGCTCGTAGCAGGCGAACAGGGCGAGGTGGAGGTCCTCCTCGCCGGCGGGGGCGGGTGCCTCGGGCAGCGTCGCGGGCGGCCGGGCGAGCCGGTCGAACAGCAGGTCGGTGAGCGCGCCACGCGCGGGCGGCAGGCGCATCACGCGGCCTTGCGGTAGACGGAGACGTGCGCGCGGCTGTCGTCGGTGAACGGGCTGCCGATCCAGTCGGCCCAGCGGTGCTCCAGAGCCATCCCGGCCAGCCTGGCCATCAGGTCGAGCTCGCACGGCCAGGCGTAGCGGTGGTTGGCGGGCAGCAGCCGCACGCCCTCGTCCGTCAGCCGTACGCGGGTGGTGCGCATGTGCTGGGTGGCCGGGGCGAGCCTGGCCGCCTCCATGAGGACGACGTCCTCGGCCAGCGACAGCAGCCTCAGGGCCGAGCCGTCGCGGAAGGCGGCCGGGTCGGGCACCCACGCCTCGACCACGAACCGCCCGCCCGCGCGCAGGTGCCGCGCCGCGTTGGCGAAGCAGTCGACCTGCGCCTCCTGGGTGGGCAGCGCGAAGATCGTGTTGATCGCGAGCACCGCCAGCCCGTACGAGCCCTCGGCCCGCGCGGTCGAGAAGTCGCCCACCGTCACGGGGATGGCCTCGCCGCCCGGTTTGGCGCGCAGCTCGCGGGTCATCTCCGGCGAGGCGTCGATCCCGGCGACGGACAGGCCGCGGGCGGCCAGCGGGAGCGCCAGTCGTCCGGTGCCGATGCCGAACTCCAGCACCGGGCCGCCGTCGGCCAGCGCGGCCAGCCGCTCGACGGCTGCCCCGGTCGGCAGCTCCGTCACCGTGGCGTCGTAGATGTCGGCGATCCGGCGCCCGTAGGCGGAGGCGTCGTAGGTCACGCGCACACCCCCGTCCCCCATGTTTCAGCAGGTCAATGCCCGTGGCCTGATCGGCTAAACGCTGACCTCCACCCGCCCGCCCGCCACCCGTACGGCGTAGACGGGCACCTGGACGGCCTCCTCGTCCAGGCACGTCCCGGACACGAGCGAGAAGACCTGCTTGTGCAGCGGCGAGGCCACGGTGGGCTCGCCGCGCCTGGTGCCGACGATGCCGCGCGAGAGCACGTACGCGCCGCTGAACGGGTCGAGGTTGTCCAGGGCGTGCACGTGCCCCTCGTGGGTGCGGAACAGCGCCACCTGCCGGCCGCCGACCAGCGCGCAGACGCCGCGCTCGGGCAGCATGGTCGCGTACTCGCAGACCGGGGTCCAGCTCATCGGGCCATCACCGGCCTGATCTGACCGCGCTCGGAGGCGAACACGATCGACGGGTCGGGCACGCCGGGGGCGTTGACGAAGCTGACGAACCTGCCCAGTTTCTCCGGGTCGTCCAGGGTCGCCGCCCACTCGTCGGCGTACGTGGCGATGTGCTGGTCCATCTGGGCGTCGAGGTCGGCGCAGATGCCGAGCGAGTCTTCCATGATCACCTTCCGTAGGTGGTCGAGGCCGCCGTCCAGCGACTCCAGCCAGGCGGCGGTGCGTTGCAGCCGGTCGGCGGTGCGGACGTAGAACATCAGGAACCGGTCGACGGTCCTGATCAGGTCGTCGGTGCTCAGGTCGGTGGCCAGCAGGTCGGCGTGGCGGGGCTTGAAGCCGCCGTTGCCGCCGACGTACAGGTTCCAGCCCTGCTCGGTGGCGATGACGCCGAAGTCCTTCGATCTGGCCTCGGCGCACTCGCGGGCGCAGCCGGAGACGGCCGACTTGAGCTTGTGCGGCGAGCGCAGGCCGCGGTAGCGCAGCTCCAGGGCGATGGCCAGGCCGACCGCGTTCTGGACGCCGTAGCGGCACCAGGTGGAGCCCACGCAGGACTTCACCGTGCGCAGGGCCTTGCCGTAGGCGTGGCCGGACTCGAAGCCGGCGTCCACGAGCCGCCGCCAGATGTCCGGAAGCTGCTCGACCCGGGCGCCGAACAGGTCGATGCGCTGGCCGCCGGTGATCTTCGTGTAGAGCCCGAAGTCGCGGGCGACCTCGCCGATCACGATGAGCTTGTCCGGCGTGATCTCGCCGCCCGGGATGCGCGGGACGACCGAGTACGTGCCGTTCTTCTGGATGTTGGCGAGGAAGGCGTCGTTGGTGTCCTGCAACGCGGCCCGTTCGCCGTCGAGCACGTGCCCGTTGTGCAGTGAGGCCAGGATCGAGGCCACGGCCGGCTTGCAGACGTCGCAGCCGCGTCCCTGCCCGTGCTCGGCGATGAGCCGGGAGAACGTCGTGATCTTCCGCACCCGGACGATGTCGAACAGCTCGGCCCGCGAGAACGCGAAGTGCTCGCACAGCGCCTTGTCGACCTCGACGCCCGACTTCTCCAGCAACTGCCTGAGCATCGGCACGCAGCTCCCGCACGTGGTGCCGGCCCGCGTGCACGCCTTGAGGCCCGGCACGTCGGTCACGCCCAGGTCGGCGACGGCGTGCCGGACGTCCCCCGCGCACACGTTGTTGCACGAGCAGACCAGGGCGTCGTCGGGCAGGTCGAGCCGCGCCCCCGAGCCGCTGAACAGCAGGTCGGAGGGCGGCGCGGGCAACGGCTTGCCGACGAACGGCCGCAACGCCGCATACGGCCCGGCGTCCCCCACGCAGATGCCGCCGAGCAGCGTGCGGGCGTCGTCGCTGATGAACAGCTTCTTGTAGACCCCGGCCACCGGGTCCATGTAGGTGACGTCGAGGGCGCCGTCCATCGCGCCGAACTGCGCGACCTCGACGCCGAGCAGCTTGAGCTTGGTGGACAGGTCCGCGCCCGCGAACGTGGACGTCCCGCCCGTGATCCGGTCGGCGGCCACCTCGGCCATCGTGTTGCACGGCCCGGCCAGGCCGTAGACCATGCCGCCGGCCAGCGCGCACTCGCCGATGGCGTAGACCGACGGGTCGGAGGTGCGCATCCCGGCGTCCACCACGACGCCGCCCCGCTCGCCCACCTCCAGCCCGCACGCCCTGGCCAGCTCGTCGCGCGGCCTGATGCCCGCCGAGAACACCACCACCTGGGCCGCGATCAGCGTGCCGTCCGGCGTGCGCAGCCCGGCGACCCGGCCGTCCGGTCCGGTGACGACCTCCTGGACGCCCGCCCCGGCGTGCACGCCGAGCCCGAGTGCCTCGACGTGGCCCTTGAGCACCGCGCCGCCGCCCTCGTCCACCTGGCGCGGCATCAGCCAGGGGCTCATCTCGACGATGTGCGTCCGCAGGCCGAGCGTCCGCAGCGCGTCGGCCGCCTCCAGGCCGAGCAGGCCGCCGCCGACCACGACGCCTTCGGCGGCATCGACGGCCGCCGCCGAGATCGCGTCCAGGTCGTCGATGGTGCGGTAGACGTGGGCGTGCTCGCGTCCGGGCACCGGCGGCACGAACGGCGCCGACCCGGTGGCCAGCACGAGCACGTCGTACGGCTCGGCGGCCCCGCCCTCGACGCTCACCGTGCGCGCCTCCCGGTCGACGGCGACGGCCCGGCTGCCCAGCCTGGTCACGGTCCCGTCGGGCACCGGGTAGGTGAGGTCGGCCACGGTGGTCCCCGACAGGTACGAGGTCAGCGCCACCCGGTCGTAGGCCGGGCGCGGCTCCTCCCCGATGACGGTGATCCGCCCGTCGAAGCCCCGGCTCACCAGGGTCTCCACGAAGCGGTGCGCGGCCGGGCCGTACCCGACGACGACGATCCTCCTCATACCGGAACTCCTTCCTGCTCACACAGCCAGCCGACGATGCCCTCCACGGCGTCGCGGCAGGTTCCGCATCCGGTGGTGGCCCTGGTGGCGGCCGCCACCCCGGCCACGTCGCGGGCGCCGGCCTCCCAGCACGCCCTGATCTGTCCCTTGGTCACGTTGCTGCACCGGCAGACCTCGGCCGCGTCCGGCATCAGCACCGGGCTGTCGGCGACCGGCGCCGAGGCCAGGCCCGGGAACAGCAGCCCGGCGCGGTCGCCCGGCACCGGGCCGCCGCGGTCGAAGAGCTGGGTGAGGGTGCCGACGGCGTCGCTCTCGCCCAGCAGGATCGCGCCCACCAGCCGCCCGTCGCGGATGACGAGCTTGCGGTAGGTGCCGCGGGCGCGGTGGCTGAAGCGCACCACCTCGGCGTGCTCCTCGCCGAGCTGCGTCTCGCCCATGGCGGCCAGCTCGACGCTCTTGGCCTTGAGCCTGGTGACCAGCCGGGAGCCGCGGTAGCGGGCCTTGCCGCCGGTGATCACCTCGGCGGCCACGGCGGCCTGCTCCCAGGCGGGGGCGACCAGGCCGTACACCGTGCCGTGGTGCTCGGCGCACTCGCCGACGGCGAAGATCGACGGGTCGTCGGTGCGCAGCTCGTCGTCCACGACGACGCCGCGCCGCACCTCCAGCCCGGCCTCGGCGGCGAGCCCGGTGACCGGGCGCACGCCGCAGGCCAGGACGACCAGGTCGGCCTCGACCAGCTCGCCGCCGGCCAGCCGGACGCCGTCCGGTTCGATCGCGGTCGCGCTGACGCCGGTGCGGGTCGCCACGCCGAGCCCGGCCAGGGTCTCGCCGAGCACCTGGCCCGCCTCGGCGTCGAGCTGGCGTTCCATCAGGTGCCCGGCCAGGTGCAGCAGCGTGACCGGCAGGCCGCGCCCGGCCAGGCCGCGGGCGGCCTCGACGCCGAGCAGCCCGCCGCCGACGACGACCGCGCGGCGCGCCCGCCCGGCCGCCTCCATGATCCGCTCGCAGTCCTCCAGCGTGCGGAACGGCACGGCCCGCCCGGCGCCGGGGAGCGGCGGCACGACCGCCTCGCTGCCGGTGGCCAGGACCAGCACGTCGTACGGCTCGCGCCGCCCGTCCGCGGTCACCACGTGCCGGGTGTCCCGGTCGACGCGGACGACCTCGGCGCCGGGCACGGCCTCGACGGCGTGCGCGGCGTACCAGGAGGGGTCGAGCAGGCGCACCTGGTCGGGACGCGAGCCGCCGGCCAGCACGTCCGACAGCAGCACCCGGTTGTACGGCGGCCCCACCTCGGCCCCGAACACGGTCACCCGCATCCGCGGGTCGCGCGCCCGCACCTCACTGACCAGGCGCGACCCGGCCATCCCGTTCCCCACCACGACGAGCCTCATGACTCCCTCTCCACCCTGACGGCGCAGACCTTGAACTCCGGCATCCCGGAGACCGGGTCGAGCGCCGGGTTGGTGAGCCGGTTGGCGCCCTCCCAGTGGAAGGGCATGAACACGGTGTCGCGCCTGATGGCGTCGCTGATCCTGGCCACCGCCCTGCTCCGGCCCCTGCGGCTGCTGACCAGCACCAGGTCGCCCGCCGCGACGCCGAGCTGCTCGGCCAGGTCGGGGTGCAGCTCCACGAACGGCTCGGGGGCGGCCCGCACCAGCGACGCGATCCGGCGGGTCTGGGCGCCGCTCTGGTAGTGGGACAGGATCCGGCCGGTGCTCAGGTACACGGGGTAGTCCTGGTCGGGCTCCTCGACCGGGGGCCGGTGCTCGACCGGGACGAACCTGGCGCGGCCGTCCGGGTGGGCGAAGCGGTCCAGGAACGGCCGGGGCGTGCCGGGGTGGTCGCCGGACGGGCAGGGCCAGAAGACGCCCGTCTCGGCGGCGATGCGCTCGTAGGTGATGCCGGAGTAGTCGGCGACGCCGCCCGCGGTGGCCCGGCGCAGCTCGTCGAAGACGGCGGCCGGCTCGGTGTCGAAGCGGTGCCCGAGCCTGGCGGCCAGCCCGGCGATGACGTCCAGGTCGCCGCGGACGCCCTCCGGCGGCGCGACGGCCCGGCGGCGCAGCAGGACGCGGCCTTCCAGGTTGGTCATCGTGCCGCTCTCCTCGGCCCACTGGGTGACCGGCAGGACCACGTCGGCCAGCGCCGCCGTCTCCGACCGCACCACGTCGGCCACCACCAGCAGGTCCAGCCCGGCGATCCG
This sequence comes from Nonomuraea sp. NPDC052265, assembly GCF_044547985.1. Lineage (NCBI taxonomy): Bacteria > Bacillati > Actinomycetota > Actinomycetes > Streptosporangiales > Streptosporangiaceae > Nonomuraea > Nonomuraea sp. NPDC052265. The sequence goes on along the minus strand of NZ_JBIUBJ010000002.1, from coordinate 293,392 downwards.
GCCGCCGACGTGCGCGGACGCGGGCGCCGAGACCACCGGGTTGGACCCGAACAGCAGCAGCGCCCGCGGCCCGTCCGGGGTGCCGAGCGCGTCCAGCAGCTCGTACGCCGACCGCCCCGGCCCCGGCAGGTCCTCGGCCCGCACGCCCCACACCTCCGCGACGTGCGCGCGGGCGGCCGGGTCGTCGATCCTGCGGTACCCGGGGAGCTGGTCGGCCTTCTGGCCGTGCTCCCTGCCGCCCTGGCCGTTGCCCTGGCCGGTGAGGCAGCCGTAGCCGGAGCCGTACCGGCCGGGCAGTCCGAGCGCGAGGGCCAGGTTGACGAACGCGGTGACGGTGTCGGTGCCCTTGGCGTGCTGTTCGGCGCCGCGCCCGGTCAGGACGTAGGCGTTGCCTGCGGCGGCCAGCGCGCGGACGGCCTGCCGCATCCGGTGCACCGGCACCCCGGTGACGCGCTCGACGCGCTCGGGCCACCAGGAGGCCAGCGAGGTACGCACCTCGTCGAACCCGGTGGTCCTGGCGGCCACGTAGTCGGCGTCCACGAGGTCGTCGGCGATCGCCAGGTGCAGCAGCCCGAGCGCGAGCGCCAGGTCGGTGCCGGGCGTGGGCTGCAGGTGCAGCCAGGCGAGCCTGGCCGTCGGGGTGCGGCGCGGATCGACGACGATCAGCCGCGCCCCCGACAGGTGGCGGACGAACGGCGGCATGGTCTCGGCCACGTTCGCGCCGGCCAGCAGCACGACGTCGGCGTCGTCCAGGTCGGTGATCGGGAAGGGCAGGCCGCGGTCCATGCCGAAGGCGCGGTTGGAGGCGGCGGCGGCCGAGGACATGCAGAAGCGGCCGTTGTAGTCGATCTGGCTGGTGCCGAGCGCGACCCTGGCGAACTTGCCGAGCTGGTAGGCCTTCTCGTTGGTCAGGCCGCCGCCGCCGAACACGGCCACGGCGTCGGGGCCGTGCTCGGCGCGGATCTCCGACAGCCGGTCGGCGACGTGGTCGAGGGCGGCCTCCCACTCCACCGGCTCGCCGTGCAGGAGCGGGGTGGTCAGGCGCTCGCCGTTGGTGAGCAGCTCGGCCGCCGTCCATCCCTTCTGGCACAGCGCGCCGGGGGCGTTGGCCGGGATGTCGGTCCTGGGGCTGATCTCCAGCCCGGGGCCGATCCGCATGCCGCACTGGAGCGCGCAGTAGGGGCAGTGTGTCTTCGTCATGTCAGACCCGGGCGTGGGCGAGGCTGGCGACGACCTTGACGCCGACGGTGCGCGTGTAGCACCACCAGGTCAGCGCCAGGCAGGCGGCGTAGAAGGCGGCGAAGGCCAGGAACGCCGGCGCCGGGGTGCCGGCCGCGGCGAACGCCATGCCGAAGGCCCGGTTGATGAGGAACCCGCCGAGCGCGCCGACCGCCGAGATGATGCCGATCGCCGCCGCGGCCTGGCGCCTGCCGTACAGCAGGGCCTCCTCGCCCTCGCCGCGCTCGGCGACCGCCTTGGCCTGGAAGATCGCCGGGATCATCCGGTACGTCGAGCCGTTGCCGATGCCCGCGGTGAGGAACAGCAGCTGGAAGGCGAGGAAGAACAGCCAGAACCCGCCGGAGGCGCTGCCGAGCCACACCAGCAGCACCCCGGCGCCCATGGCCGCGAAGTTCCACTGCGTCACCGGCGCGCCGCCGAGCCGGTCGGCCAGCCAGCCGCCCACCGGCCTGACCAGCGAGCCGAGCAGCGGCCCGGCGAACGCCACCGCCGCGTACGGCGCGTCGGGGAACAGGCTCTTGCTCAGCAGCGGGAAGGCGGTCGAGTAGCCGATGAACGAGCCGAACGTGCCGACGTACAGGAAGGACATGATCCAGGTCTGCGCCCGCCCGGCCACCGCGAGCTGCTCGCGCGGCTCGGCCCTGGCGCCGGCCAGGTTGTCCATGAAGAACCACGCGCAGGCCGCGGCCACCACGATGAACGGGATCCAGAACCACCCGGCGGCGGCCAGCCCCAGCGAACCGATCACCAGCGGCACGACGAGCTGCACCGAGCTGACCCCGACGTTGCCGCCCGCCGCGTTAAGCCCGAGCGCCACCCCCTGCCGGCCGCGCGGGTAGAAGTAGGTGATGTTGGCCATGCTGGAGGCGAAGTTCCCGCCGCCCACCCCGGCCAGCGCCGCGATCACCAGGAACAGCCAGTACGGCGTGCCCGGATCGTTCACCGCCACCCCGAGCAGCACGGCCGGGACCAGCAGCAGCGCCGCGCTGGCCACGGTGAAGTCACGCCCGCCGAACCGGCCCGGCCCGAACGTGTAGGGCACCCGAAGGACCGACCCGACCAGGTTCGGCAGCGCGACGAGCCAGAAGAGCTGGTCGGTGGAGAAGTCGTAGGTCCCCATCCTGGTGGCCACGACGCTCCACAAGGTCCAGACGGTGAACCCGAGATGCTCGGCCACGATGGAGAAGACCAGGTTGCGCCGGGCGACGTGCCTGCCGCTCCGCTCCCAGAAGGCCGGGTCGTCGGGGTGCCACTCGGTGATCCAGCGCGCCATCACTCTCTCCTCCGCTCGGCGTCGGGAGCACCACGGTAGGAAGGGCGCGTTACGCGTTCTGACGGCCGGCGGCGGTGTGTCGGTTACGCGTGATTCACCGCTGTAACAAGGCGCGCACAAGCGTCACCTGCGAAACATGCCGGAAATGATCGGAGTTCTGGCTGGTTACGCGGTCTTCCCCGGGGTAACAGCACTCAAGGCAAGGGGGGAATAATGATCAAAAAGCTGCATCAGATGGGGATCAAGTCAGGCCACATGTACGCCGCGGGACTGGCGTCCATCGGCCTGTCCTTCGCTTCTTGGATGATCTCCAAGAACCAGGAGGGCGCGGGCCTCGACCGGGCCGACCGATGGGGGATCTTCATCGGCGAGTGGGCGCCCACGTTCTTCGCGATCGGCGTCGCACTGCGGATCGAGGAGACCCACAAGGACCTCGAAGAGGGGGGCACCGAGATGTTCGACAGCAGCCAGGGCCAGCGGGCCAGGTCGCACGTCGGCGTTTGACCAGGACGCCGCGCAGGTCACGCCGGGGGGCCGGCCTGCGCGGCACACCCCGCCGCCGGCGGCCTCAGCGGGACAGCCGCTCCAGCGGCTCGTCGGTCAGCCGGTACTTCAGCCACTCGTCCTGCCGCACGGCGCCGAGCTTGTCGTAGAAGGCGATGGACGGCTCGTTCCAGTCGAGCACCGACCACTCCAGGCGCTGGTAGCCGCGTTCGGCGCAGATCCTGGCCAGCTCCGCCATCAGCGCGCGGCCGTGGCCGCCGCCCCGGTGCTCGGGGCGCACGTACAGGTCCTCCATGTAGATGCCGTGCACGCCGCGCCAGGTGGAGTAGGTCAGGAACCAGATCGTGAAGCCGACGGGCTCGCCGTCCTGCTCGGCCATGTGGGCGAACGCGGCGGGCCGCTCGCCGAACAGCGAGCCGCGCAGCATCTCCTCGGTCACGCGGACCTCGTGCAGGGCGTTCTCGTACGCGGCCAGCTCGCGGATCATGCTCACGATGGCGGGGACGTCTTCCGGGGCGGCGGGGCGAATCATGCGCACAGGGTAGCCAGCGCTTTTGGTTGAACCGTCCACCGCCCCCGTACGTCGTTACAGCAGAACGGTATTCGGGGGACCGTCTGGAAGCTCAGCCCGGATGACCGAATGGGGACGGAAACCGTGGGCGTTTTAGAGGAGCTGGGGGTTCGCCTGCCCTCGTATCCGGACATCAGGCTCGCGCTCGTGCTCGGTGAGCGCGCTTTGTACGTGAACGGGGACCTGCAGACCGCCAGGCGCTGGTTCGACTCGGCCTACCGGCAGGCCGAGTCGCGCGGCGACGTGCCCGCCCTGGCAAGGGCCGCGCTCGGCCTGGGCGGGGTGTGGGTGCAGGAGCACCGCACGTGCGCGGAGTCGGAGATGGTGCGGGCGCGGCAGCGGCACGCGTTGTCGCTGATCGATCCGTACTCGCCGCTGGCGCTGCGGCTGCGGATCAGGATGACCGGGGAGGAGGACTACAGCGCGGGCGGGCACGAGGAGATCCTGCGGCTGGTCGCGCGGGCCAGGAACGCGGGCGAGCCGGCGGCGCTGGCCGAGGCGCTGAGCCTGGCGCACCACTGCCTGCTCGGCCCGGAGCACGGGCCGGCGCGGCTGGAGCTGGCCAGGGAGCTGATCGGCCAGGCGGCGGTCACCCGGCGCAGGGGCGACCTGCTGATGGGCCTGCTGTGGCGGACGGTCGACCTCTACCTGGCCGCCGACCCGCACGCCGGACGCTGCCTGGAGGAGTTGCGGGGCCTGCTGGCCGAGCACGACCACCTGGCGGTCGGGTTCGTGACCGACGTGATCAGGGCGATGCTGGCCGTCAGGGCGGGCCGGTTCGACCAGGCGGAGAAGATGGCCGGCGACTGCTTCGAGCGCGGCCTCAAGGCCGGCGACATGGACGCCACCGGCTGGTACGGCGGCCAGATCGGCGCCATCCGCTGGTACCAGGGCCGTACGGCCGAGCTGCTGCCGGTGCTGGCCGACCTGGTCAGCTCGCCCACGCTCAGCCCGGTCGACAACTCCTACCTGGCGGCCCTGGCGCTGGCCGCGGCCACCTCGGGCGACCGCAGGGCGGCGGCCGGTCACCTGGCCCGGCTGCGCGGCCGGGACCTGGACGACCTGCCGAGGTCGAGCACGTGGCTGTTCTCGATGTACTGCGTCGTCGAGACCGCCCACCTGCTCCAGGACGCCGACACCGCCGCCGAGGCGTACGCGCTGCTGCTGCCTTTCGCCGGGCTGCCGGTGGTGGCCAGTCTGGGTGTGGTCTGCCTCGGCTCGGTGCACCACAGCCTGGGCATGGCCGCGCTCACGACCGGCGACGTGGACCGCGCCGCCGGGCACCTGGCGGAGGCCGTACGGGCCGACCTCGCGCTGGGCCACTGGCCCGCCGCGACGCTGTCGCGCTGGCGGCTCGGCCAGGCGCTCGCGCTGCGCGACGGGCCGCAGGACAAGGCGGCGCGCGCCCACCAGAGCGCCGCCGCGCAGGAGGCCAGGGACCTCGGCATGGCGCTGCCCGCCGTGGTCGGCAGGGCGGCCGCGGCGAACGGGGCGTTCCGGCTGCGCAGGCACGGGCGGCACTGGCAGGTGGAGCACGGCGGGCGGCTGGTGGTGGTCGAGCACAGCGTCGGCATGGGGCACCTGGCGACCCTGATCGCCAATCCGGGGCGGGAGATCCTGGCCGCCGACCTGGCCGCGGGCGCGCCGGCGCAGGAGAGCGAGCCCGCCTCGGCGCAGCCGGTGCTGGACGACCTGGCCAGGGAGACCTACCGGCAGCGGCTGAGCGAGTTGCAGGCCGAGATCGACGAGCTGGAGGCGATGAACGACATCGAACGGGCCGCCGCGCTGCGGCTGGAGCGCGAGTGGCTGGTGGCCGAGCTGTCGGCGGCGACCGGGATCGGCGGGCGGGCGCGGCCGTTCACCGGCACGGGGGAACGCGCGCGGATCGCCGTCGGCAAGGCGATCAGGCGGGCGATCTCCCGCGTCTCCTCCGCCGACCAGGCGCTGGGGGAAGAGCTGCGGGCCACCGTACACACGGGCGTGCGCTGCAGCTACCGGCCTCGCTGACGGCGGTCCGGGCGCGCCCCCCGCGGCGCGCCCGGACCTCCTCGTCCGGGACACTGGTCGCAGGAACCAGACGAACGGACATAAAGCATGGAACACCGCACACTCGGACGTACGGGACGCCAGGTCGGCGTCGTGGGCCTCGGCGCGTGGCAGCTCGGCGCCGACTGGGGCGAGGTGAGCGAGGTCGAGGCGTCCGCCACCCTGGAGGCGGCCGTGAAGGCGGGCGTCACCTTCGTCGACACCGCCGACGTCTACGGCGACGGCCGCAGCGAGCAGATCGTCGGCCGCTTCGCCAAGGGACATCCCGGGCTCACCGTGGCCACCAAGATGGGCCGCAGGATGGCGCAGGTGCCGGCCAACTACGTGATGGACAACTTCCGCGCCTGGAACGAGCGCTCCCGGCGCAACCTCGGCGTGGACACCCTCGACCTGGTCCAGCTCCACTGCCCGCCCACCCCGGTGTACTCCTCCGACGCGGTCTACGACGCCCTGGACACGCTGGTCGCCGAGCAGAGGATCGCGGCGTACGGCGTCAGCGTGGAGACCTGCGAGGAGGCGCTGACCGCCATCGCCCGGCCGGGCGTGGCCACCGTGCAGATCATCCTCAACGCGTTCCGGCTCAAGCCGCTGGAGCGAGTCCTGCCCGCCGCCCGCGCGGCCGGGGTGGGCGTCATCGCCCGCGTCCCGCTGGCCAGCGGCCTGCTGTCGGGCCGCTACGACGAGCACACCGTGTTCGCCCCCGACGACCACCGCAACTACAACCGGCAGGGCGAGTCGTTCGACGTCGGCGAGACCTTCTCCGGCGTGGACTTCGGCACCGGGCTGGAGGCGGTGCGCAGACTGGCCGGGCTCGTGCCCGAGGGGGCGTCCATGGCCCAGTTCGCGCTGCGCTGGATCCTCGACCAGCCCGGTGTCTCGGTCGTCATCCCCGGCGCGCGCAACCCCGGCCAGGCGCGCTCGAACGCGACCGCCGCCGGCCTCCGCTCGCTCTCCGCCGAGACGCTGGACGCCGTGCGGTCGGTCTACGACGAGCTCATCCGGCCGCAGGTCCACGACCGGTGGTGACCCGTTGACGGTATGGCCTCCCGGGCCTAATGTTTAGGAAACTTTCCTAAGCAATTCTCGCCGCGCGCACACCTCCGAGGAGCCCCCGCATGAACGCGAGAAGATGGACCGCCGGCTGCGCCACGCTGACCGGGCAGACGTCCTACACCGGGATCACGGCGCACACGACCGTGAGCGTCTGGGTGGACACCCGCGGATGAGCCCCAACGGATACGGCGGCTTCCGTCAGCTCCCGTGACCCTTCCGCCTGCCGTACGCCAGGTAGGCGACGGGGCCGAACGGCTGCACGAAGATGCCCGGCCACCAGATGCCCTTCCAGCCGCGGATCTCCCGCTGCGGCCGGCGCCGCAGGTCCGCGGCGGCGGCCCCGGTGAGCACCAGCTCCGCCGAACCGAGCGCGAGCAGCATCGCCCGCCGCCGCTTCGACATGTCACTCCATCGCATTCCGATCGACCTCTCTGGCGGACGCCGCCTGTCCTCCAGTCGTCTACCGCACGCTTCCATGGTTAGACAAGTCCCCTTTTGTTCGGATAACCATCACCGCCGGATCGCGATCTCGTAGGAGTAGCGATCGCCCCGGTAGATCGACTTGGCCGCCTCGATCGCCCTTCCCCGCTGGTCGTAGGCCACCCGTTCGACCAGCAGCGCCGGCGACAGCGGCGCCGCCTCCAGCAGCGCCGCCTCCTCGGGCTCCAGCACCGTGGCCCTGATCGACTGCTCGGCCCGCTCCAGCCTGATCCGGTACGCCCCCGCCAGCACCTCGTACAGCGACCCGCCGAGCGGCCGGTCGAGCAGGCCCGGCACGTACGCGGCCGGCACGTGGGCACGTTCCAGGCACATCGGCGAACCGCTGGCCGTACGCACCCGGCACAACCGCACGACCGCGTCCGCCGGGCTGATGCCGAGCGCCTGCCCCACCCGCGCTCCCGCGGGCACCTCGGCCGCCTCAAGCAGCCGCGACCCCGGCTCCAGCCCGCGCCCTCGCATGTCCTCGCTGAACGACGTCAGCTCGATCGTCTTGGCGATGCTCCGGTGGGCGACGAACGTCCCCGCCCCCTGGACGCGGTAGACCCGCTGGTCGGTCTCCAGCCGGTCGACCGCCCGCCGCACGGTCAGCCTGCTGACCCCGAACTCCTCGGCGAGATCACGCTCGGCGGGCAGCCGTTCGCCCGGCTTCAGCTCGGTCTCGATGAGCGTGAGCAGATGGTCTCTGAGCTGGCCGATCTTCGTCACGGGTGGTCGTCCTCGGTCGGGGTGCGCCTCTTGACGCTCCGATCGTAATTGGGCTATACCAATCGAGCAACCTGGAGGTGGGCGTTCACCTCCATACCGACAGATTGGGCTGTACCAGATGGACGTGGTGACCGCGATCGAAGGCGGCCTGGTCGTGAGCTGCCAGGCCCCCGAGGGCCACCCCCTCCGCGACCCGCGCACCATCGCGCTCCTCGCCCGCTGCGCCGAACTGGGCGGCGCGGCCGGCCTGCGCGTCAACGGCCCCGAGGACGTCCGCGCGGTCAAGGCCGTCTCGCGCCTGCCCCTCATCGGCCTCGCCAAGGTCCCCCGCCCCCACGCCCGCCCCCTGATCACCCCGTCCTTCGCGTTGTGCGAGGACCTGGTACGAGCCGGCGCCGACATGGTCGCCCTGGAGGTGACGGCCGAGGCCGAACCGCAAGTCGGCGACCTGCCGGCCCTGGTCGAACGGGTGCGCGGGGAGCTCGGGGTGCCCGTCATGGCCGACGTGTCAACGGCCGAGGAGGGCCTGCGAGCCTGGGACCGAGGCGCCTCCCTGATCTCCACCACCCTCTCCGGCTACACCCCCTACACCACCGCCCACCCCCCGACCGTCCCCTTGAGAACCACCACCGCTGACCCCACCGCCGCCACCGACCCCGGCCCCAGGACCGGTTCCGCCCCTGGGCCGGGGCTCGCGCATGAGCCCGATCTCGACCTGGTCAGCGAGCTGGCCGCCCTCGGGATCCGTACGGTCGCCGAGGGCCGGCTGCGTACGGACGCCCACGTGGCGGAGGCGTTCGCCCGAGGCGCCTGGTCGGTCGTGATCGGCGGCGCCATCACCGACCCCCTTGCCATCACCCGCCACCTCACCGCGGCCACCCCCAAGGGAAGCCTCCGGTGACCCAACCCCCATCCACCCCCGCCCCCACCACACCGGCGAACCCATGACCAACCCCGCAGAACACCACACGACCAGCACCCCACACCGCCCCACCGACGGCACCCCGGTCGTCCTCGGCATCGACATCGGCGGCACCAAGACCGCCGCCGCCCTGATCCCGACCTCCCCCGGAACCGAGCTCCACCTCTCCTCCCACGTGCCGACCTCCTCCAAGACGGAGGTCCACCTTCCCGCCCGCGTCCGGACGCCCGCCGAAGGCGGCGCGTCGGCGGTGCTGGCCGCCGCACTGGACCTGGCCGCAGACCGCCTCACCCAGGCACGCGCCGCCGGTATGAAGGTCATCGCCTGCGGAGTGGGCAGCGCGGGCACCATCGACGACAAGGGCGTGGTCACGCACGCCACCGACGCCCTGCCCGGCTGGCGCGGCACCGACCTGGCCGCCGCCTTCACCGACCGGCTCGGCCTGCCGGTCACGGTGCTCAACGACGTCCACGCCTGGGCGCTCGGCGAGGCCCGCCACGGCGCGGCCAAGGGCAGCCGTCTGGCCCTGGTCCTCACGATCGGCACCGGCATCGGCGGCGCCCTCGTACGCGACGGCGAACTGCTGCGTGGCCGCAACGGCATGGCGGGCTCCCTGGGCCACACCCCCGCCGTCCTGCCTCCGGGCGTCGCCGCCGACCGCCCGTGCCCCTGCGGCGCGACCGGCCACCTGGAGGCGTACGCGTCAGGCCCGGCGATCCTGTCCACCTACCGCGCCCGCGGCGGCACAGCCACCGACCTCCGATCCCTCCCCAACCCCCCGGTCCCAGGGCACCAACCCGTCACACAGAACCCGTCCGAGCCCACCGGCCTACCGGGCCTGCCCGGGACCACCGGCCAGCGGGACGTCACCGAGGCGACTGATCCCCTGGCCCGCGAGGTGATCCGTGAGGCCGCCCTCATCCTCGGCAGATCGATCGCGTCCGCCGCCACCCTCCTGGACCCCGACGTGATCGTCCTGGGTGGCGGCGTCACCGGTCTCGGCGACCTCCTGACCGTTCCCCTGATCGAAACCGTCCGCCGGTGCGCGCCGCGCGGCATCGGCTCCATCCCCGTCCGGCTCTCCGCCCTGGGCCTGCACGGAGCCGTCCTGGGCGCCGCCTCAGCAGCCATGCCCTGACTCCGGAGCACCGCCGGGCGCCACAGCTCCCCCTTGGGACAAGCTGCGCCAGCGCTCTCCCACCCCCCAGCAGACCACCCCGGCTCGCCGATGGTGGCGTGCGCAAGAGGCGGCGTGCCGAGGAGGCGTCAGTCGCGAGGGGGGAGGTGGAGCCAGATGTCGGGTGGGCCCAGGACGGGCCGGGCGTCGGTGAGCCGCAGCCCCGCGTACGCGCAGCAGTACGCCACAGCCTCCCCCTGGTACAGAAAGGCGGTCAGCACCTCGTCCGACGAGCTGTCCGGCGGCACCCAGCCCCCGCCCGGAAACGTGTCCCATTCCTCGATGACCCCGCCCCGCGAGCTGAACCCCTGGTCGCCGCTCTTCGGATCGGCGAACAGCGCGTGACAGACGGTCCCCACCGAGAGGCGGTTGATCACGTCGGCGCTCGTCACCTCGTGCCCCCGGCGTTGGCTGACCGCGCACCCGCCCGGCACGTCGGTGGCGCCCACCAGGCCGCCCCCCTCATCCGGGTACGGCTCGTCGAGGACCCCGTCGATCCCGGCCCCTTCGGCCACCGTCGCGCCCAGCCGCCACGCGGCCTCCGCCGCGGTGACGCCCGCGACGCACACCAGCCCCAGCCCTTCGTACTCGAAGTCGCCCAGGGCCTCGATCAGCCGCTCGGCCTCCAGGACGGCAGCGTTCTCCGCCGCCGACAGCGAGGGCTTGTCGCGCGGGAAGGGGAAGAACAGCCCCGGGTTGGGCCCGGCCAGGCTGAGCCGCCCGGGCGACCAGCCGCCCGTCATGGGGCGCCACGGATCGGCCCCCGCGGCGACCAGGGCGAGCGCGTTGTCCCTGCGGTGGGCGAACACGGCTCGCCAGAGAGCGCTACGCCCCTCGTACGCGGTGTCCACGTCGCCGGCCCGGCGGGCCAGTTCGGCGACCACCTCGGGCGAGCCGTACTCGGCGGCGAGGTGCAGTGGCGGCCCCTCATGCCACAGGTCGGCGTGGAGATCGGCGCCGGAGTCGAGCCGGGCGCGGATCTCGCCCAGATCGCACCAGTCATCCCAGTCCAGGCCCACCCATCCGGCTTCCTTGGTGACAACCACGACACTCCCCCAGAGGCAGCTTATCGAACACCAGTGCGAGCTTATCGCGGTTCCCGCGCCGGACAAGCCCTGACGGCCCTACCCGACCGCGCACGCGCACCCGTCAGCGCGAGGCGAACCGGCGAGGGCCTCGCAAGCCTCTGAACATGGACAGCAGTCGCAACCCGAGGGTCCGGCGACCAGACAAAACCCTAAACGCAGCGTCGCCACGCCTCGACCAGGAGTGACATAACCGTGCCCTTCCGGCGGTACACCCCTGTCTCCTCCGGCGCGTCTTCTCCCGTCCGGACCTTCCGTCCCTGGAGTGACGCCATGCGTACGAACCCGAGCACGGCCAGGATCGTCACCACCGCGGCCGCCCTGCTGCCCCTCACCCTCCCCCTGAGCGCTCCGGCCGAGGTGGCTGCAGCGGTGCCGCGTTCAGCGAGGCGGGCGGCCCAGGATCGCCCCCTCGGCGCCGAGGCCGACACCGGCCAGGGCGACCACGAGCAGGAGCGCGACGCACCGGGCTTGCCAACACATCACGACATCGGGTTAACATCGGTATATGGCGATTGATCCTGAGGGCGGCCGATGCGTCAGTGCCGACATCGCCGCCGGCATCTCCCCCGCGGCTGCGCTGTTCCACTCCCTGGCCGACGAGACCCGGCTGCGCATCGTCCAGCGACTGGCCCGTGGCGAGGCCCGCGTGGTGGACCTGACCACCCAGCTCGGGCTGGCCCAGTCCACGGTGTCCAAGCACCTGGCCTGCCTGCGCGACTGCGGCCTGATCGACTACCGCGCCGAAGGCCGCCAGTCGTTCTACTCCCTGACGAGGCCCGAGCTGATGGACCTGCTCGCCTCCGCCGAGCAACTGCTGGCCGCCACCGGCCGCACCGTGGCGCTGCGTCCCCTCCACGAGGGCCGTCCCACCGGTGGGACATCCGTCCCGAGCGGCCCTGCGGCCGCGCTCGACCAGCTCGGGGAGCCGAGCGGTGACCAGGTCGCGGGAGAGGCGGTGTCGTGACCGCCCTCAACCCCACCGCCCCGGCGCGGCGGACGGTCCTGCGGCGCCGTGTCCGGCTGCTGGTCGCGACGACCATCGCCTACAACGTGATCGAAGCGGTGGTGGCCATCACCGCCGGGACCCTGGCCTCCTCCGCGGCGCTGGTCGGGTTCGGCCTCGATTCGGTGGTGGAGGTCGCCTCGGCCGCCGCGGTGGCCTGGCAGTTCTCCGCCGCCGACCACGAGCGCCGCGAGCGGGCCGCGTTGCGGGTCATCGCGATCTCCTTCTTCGTGCTGGCCGCCTACGTCACCGTCGATGCCGTGCGTGCTCTGTTCGGCGCGGGTGAGGCCGAGCACTCCACTCCGGGCCTGGTCCTGGCCGCCCTGTCGCTGGTGGTCATGCCGTTCCTGTCCTACGCGCAGCGCCGCGCGGGCCGCGAGCTCGGCTCGGCCTCGGCGGTGGCCGACTCCAAGCAGACCCTGCTGTGCACGTACCTGTCCGGCGTGCTGCTGGTGGGCCTGGCGCTCAACAGCGCGTTCGGCTGGTCCTGGGCCGACCCGGTCGCCGCGCTGGTGATCGCGGCCGTCGCGGTCAAGGAGGGCCGCGAGGCATGGCGTGGGGACGCCTGCTGCGCCGTCCCGGCGGCCTCCGTCAGCGACGCCGAGGCGGAGGGCGACGGCTGTGGCACCTGCGCTCCCGGCTGTTCCTGCTGCTCGGCGTCCGCAGAGTGACATGGCCCCGGCCGCTCGCCCTGCCGCGTGCGCACGGAGCCGCCCGCTGACCGGCCCCAGCGTGTCTGCACCGTTCGCACCAGGGGAGAGGCGTCGTCGTGAGCACGGTCCTGGTCATGGTCGTCATGGTGGCCGCGACGTTCGCCACCGCGGTGTTGTCGGCGGTGGCCGGGTTCGGCGGCGGGGTGCTGCTGCTGCCGCTGTTCGTCGCGGTCCTGGGCACCCGGGACGCGGTCGCGGTGCTGACCGTCGCGCAGCTGGCCAGCAACGGCAGCCGCGTGTGGTTCAACCGGGCCGAGGTGGACCGGCGTCTGGTGATCATCTTCGCCGCAGGGGCCGTTCCCGCCGCCGTGGCCGGCGCGCTGGTGTTCGCCACCGCGCCGCTGGCCGCGCTGACCCGCGTCATCGGCGTGTTCCTGCTGGTCATGGTGGCCTGGCGACGTCGGCGGCCGCATGGCGTCCGGCTGGACGACACGGCGTTCGCGGCTGTGGGGGCCGCGTCCGGGTTCGGGTCGGCGCTGGTCGGCTCCATGGGGCCGATGGTCGCCCCGTTCTTCCTGGCCCGCGGGTTGCTGCGGGGCGCGTACATCGGCACCGAGGCCGCGGCAGCGGTGGTGATGCACCTGACCAAGCTGATCGTCTTCGGCGCGGCCGCCGTGCTCACCACGGCCGGCGCCGCCACCGGACTGGCCCTGGCACCGGCGAGCGCGGCCGGCGCGTGGGCGGGCAAGAAGATCGTCGAGCGGTTGCCCGCCGGCGCCTTCGTGGTGGCGGTCGAGGCGGGACTGGTCGCCTCCGGGCTGGTGCTCGTCATCACCGGAGGCTGACGCCCTCGCGGCGGCCCTTGACCAGCCCGGCCGGCCGCAGCTTGGCCAGGTGCCGGCTGAGTCGGGCAGCGAGATGTCCCCTTAACGGACATACGGTTTGATATCGGGATGGAATTGACGAAGGTGTTCACTTCTGAACAGTTCGAGCAGGGCCTGGAGTCCTGGCGCTGGATCGGGCTGGAGGGCAAGGTACCGGTGATCGCGTCCCTGTTCGGGGATGTGATCTTCCAGGCGGCGGACGGCTTCTGGTGGCTCGACTCGTTGCAGGGCACCCTCACCCGGTCGTGGGCGGACGCCGACGCGCTGCTGGCGGAACTGAACACCGAGGACGGTCAGGAGCACTACCTGCTGGCGAGCCTCGCGCAGGCGGCTGGGCAGCGAGGACTGACCTTGGCGGCCGGACAGATGTACGACTTCACGCGCCCACCGGTGCTCGGAGGCGAGGTGGGCGCGGACAACCTGCAAGTGATCGACTTCGTGGTCGGGCTGAACATCGCCGGCCAGATCCACCAGCAGGTACGCGCTCTGCCTCCTGGCTCTCCCATCAGCGGGATCACCATGAGTTGAGGACGTACAACGCCTCGGTACGGCCTCGTCGAAGCGATGGCGGTCGGCCGGGGGAGTCTCAGTCCGTCGTCCAGTGGCGGAGTTTGTTGGGGTTGCGTACTACCCAGATGTGCTTGATCCGGTCGCCCGCGACCTCGAACGCGAACACCGTCACGATGACGCCGTCCTGCTGAGCCACCAGACCGGGCTGACCGTTGACCGTGCGTTCCAGGAATGCCATGTCGTCGGGCCTGCGGCGGGCGAGGTCGACCCAGGCGCGTGCGATCCGCTCACCGCCTTCGATGGGATGCGGGAAGGTGACGGCCAGGCCGCCGCCGTCGGCGGTCGCCGTGGCGTCGGGGTCGAGCAGGCCGATCAGTGCCTCGATGTCCTGGGCCTCCCATGCCCGCTTGAAGTCCCTGACGACGCCGGCGGGCCGGGTGGCCGGAGTCGCGGAATACCGCGAGGCCCGGACGCGGCGGCGGGCCGAGGAGGCCAGCTGGCGGCACGCCGCCGGGCTACGGCCGACGATCTCGGCCACCTCGTTGAAGGAATGGCAGAAGACGTCGTGCAGGATGAACGCGACGCGTTCGGCCGGCGTCATCGATTCCAGGACGATCAGGAAGGCCAGGCTGACCGACTCGTCCAGAGTGACCCGGTCGGCGGGATCGGCGGCGGTGCCGTCGGGCAGCGGCTCGGGGATCCACTCGCCCACGTAGGTCTCCCGCCGGGCCCGTGCCGAGCCGAGCACGTTGAGGCAGATGCGGCTGGCGACCGTCGTCAGCCAGGCGCCGGGCGACCTGATGGCGTCCTGCTGTTGCCGGGACATGGCGTACCAGCGGGTGTAGGTCTCCTGCACGGCGTCCTCGGCCTCGGCCAGCGAGCCCAGCAGCCGGTACGCGAGATTGGTCAGGTGACGCCGCTCGCTCATGATCGCGTCCAGGCTCGGGTCGGGCCGGCTCTGTTCCGGCTCGGATCGGGTGGTCATGGCGCCGTCGCTCCCTGTGTCGCTGCCGTCCTCACCGGTTCCGACAAGACGGCGCACCGGAGTGTGAGGCGGCGCACCGGCCTCACATTCCCCAGGGCCGCGTTGTCGAGCTGCAGAGACCCACACATCATCCGGCGAACAGAAAGCTCACCGACATCATGACCATCTCAGTTCCGGAAACTCCGTTCGCCGACGCAGCGCCCGCCGAACGCCTGGAGCGGGCGGCCGCCGCCCTGACCGCGCACGGTTTCACCGTCGAGATCCTCGATGACGCCGCCGCCGCGCGTGCCCGGGTCAGGGAGCTGATCCCGGACGGGGCCGGCGTGTTCACCGGGTCCAGCGAGACCCTCCGCCTGTCCGGCATCGAGGAGGACATCAACACCGGCGGCCGGTACGAGGCCGTCAAGCCGCGCACCCTGGCCATGGACCGCGTCACCCAAATGGACGAGATCCGGCGGCTGCGCGCCAGCCCCGACGTCGTCGTGGGCAGCGTCCACGCGGTCACCGAGACCGGTTCCCTCGTGGTCGCCTCGGGCAGCGGAAGCCAGCTGCCCAGCTACTGCGGCGGCGCCGCCCGCGCGATCTGGATCGTCGGGGCGCAGAAGGTGGTGCCCGACCTGGACACCGCGCTGCGTCGCGTCGAAGACCACTGCCTGCCGCTGGAGAACGCCCGCGCCCAGGCGGCCTACGGGGCGCCCAGCGCCGTCAACCGCCTGCTCATCCTCAACGCGGAATACCAGCCAGGACGCGGCACCGTCCTGCTGCTCCGCGAGAGCATCGGATTCTGAACCACCGCCGGGCAGCGGCCCCGGATGCCGCCGGTTTGACCTTGACGGTGCGTCAACTTCTAGCATCAGGGGCCATGTCCATCACCGTTCTTGACACCTGCTCCGCCATGAAGCAGATCCTGCTGGCCCCGGTCGCGAAGCGCGCTGATCTGCTGCGTTCGATGCTGGAGGCCAACAGGGGCATGTACCGCTACCACCCCGGCGAGCTCGACCTGGTCGCCGTGCACCTCCAATCGTCAGGGTTCCCCATCGACCGTGACGAGGAGCGTTGCCTCGACGCGCTGGAAACCCTGGCGGCGGCCGGGGCCTGGGAGCGGATGCAACGCGCGCTCGACGACGCTCTGGCCGTACTGCTGGAGGCGACGCCGGGGCTGGAGGCCCCGGACATCACCGTGCTGTTCGTCCTCGGCGATCCGGCTGACAAGCACTTCATGGGCCCCTGTCTGGGGTTGACCGGGTTCGGCGGCATCTCGGGCAACATCGCCATCACGTTCTGGCCCTTCCCCGAGAACGTGGAGCGGCTGGAGGCCACCGTCGTGCACGAACTCAACCACAACCTGCGGTGGAGCCCGGGCGGGGTGGTGTGGGACCCGATGACCGTCACCGTCGGCGAGCACATCGTCGGCGAGGGCCTGGCCGACGCCTTCGCCCGCCAGCTCTACGGGGACGAGCTCGGCCCGGCCCGCATCGGCGTGCCGCACCTGCACGACGACGAAGTCTTCGCCAAGGTCCTCACCGGCCTCGACGTGACAGGCATGCACAACTTCACTGCCTGGGTGCATGGCGACCCCGGCGCCGAGCATCTCGGCGTCACCCCGGTGGGACTGCCGATGGGCGCCGGGTACGCCGCGGGCAACCGGCTGGTCGACACCTACCTGGCGGCGACCGGGCAGACCGCGGCGCAGGCACTGCGCGCCGACAGCTCGGAGATCATCGCAACCACGCTCCGCCGCGGGTGACACTGGAGCGATGGAGTGGACGATCCAAGAGCTCGCGGCGAGGGCCGGCATCACCAGCCGTACCTCGTCGCCGCCTGGGTCGCCGCGGTGAGGTCCGGGGTCTCTCCGACCTCGGAGCACGCTCAGTCGCTGGCCGCCCGGCACGTCCGGTGGCTGAGCCTGATCCCCGGCACGCCCACGGCCGAGGGCGACCGGGAGCGCTCGATCGAGATGGTGACCTGCCTGGGCGACATGTACGCAGACGACCCCCGCTTCGCCACCATGTACGACGACACCGCCGGGGCGATGTTCGTCCGCGACGCGCTCCAGGCGTACGCGCGGACGCGGATGTGACTCGCACGGGTCACGGAGGCGGGTCTCAAGCCGCTGAGGGAACTCCGGTCGGCGAAGTGAGCCCCGGGACCTACGGCGTCCTCAGAAGTAGCGGGACGTCAGGTCCGTCGTGGGCCAGGAGGAGACGCTGACCTTGTTCATGTCGTCGTCGATCGTGTCGAAGTCGAGCGACCCGGTCTCCTCCCTGCGGTTGAACACGACCGCGTAGCTGAAGCCGTTCTGCAGCCGGGCCAGGTAGGAGAACGTGCCGGGCATCGAGCCGTCGTGCCAGGTGTTGAGGTGGCCGGTGACCTGGCGCACCCACCAGCCGCCGCCGTACCAGGAGCCGTACTGGTTGACGCCGATCTCCGGCTTGGCGAACAGCTTGGCGATCGAGGCCGAGGTCAGCACCGTGCCGGGCTTGTCGAAGGCGAGCGTCCAGCGGACCAGGTCGACGGCGGAGGCGAGCCAGCCGCCGTTGGCGTCCTGGTTGGGCATGTTGAAGCCGCCGTACTGGTAGGGGACGACGGTGCCGGAGGTGTCCACCACCGACTTGTTCGTGTACTGCGACTCGTAGGCGACCTCGCCCGCCACGGCCTCGCTCCTGAGGCTGCGGCCGAGCCGCATGCGGGTGATGCCGAGCGGCTGGAGCAGCTTGGTCTTGATGTACGACTCGTACGACATGCCGGAGACCTTCTCGATGACGCGTCCCAGCAGCAGGTAGCCGTAGTTGCTGTAGACCATCTTGGCGCCGGGGTCGAAGTCGAGCCGCCGGGCGGTGGCGTACTTGATGATGTCGGCGTGGCTAATCGGCAGCGGCACGTCGAGCGCGGCCGAGATGGTGTGGTCCAGCCAGAGCTGGTCCTTGGAGACGTCGCGGTCCCAGCCGCCGAGGTGCTGCATGAGGCGCAGTACGGTGACCTGCCCCATGCGGGTGTCGAGCGGGGTGAGCCCGAGGAGCTGGGTGACCTTGGCCGACAGGCTGAGCTTGCCGTCCTGCACCAGGCGCATGATCGCGGCGGAGGTGATGTTCTTGCTCAGGCTGGCGATCCGGAACAACGAGGTCGGCGACACCGTGGGCAGGGCCCTGGAGAAGTCGTTGTAGCGGTAGCCCCGGGCGAGGACGATCTTGCCGCTCTTCATGATGGCGAGCTGCGCGGCGGTGATCCGCCGGTCCAGCACGAACTTCTTCACCACGTTGTCGAAACCGGCCAGCGAGGCGGGGGCGATCCCCGACATCTCGACCCCGGGTATGGGCTTCGCCGCCCGCGCCGCCGTTCCGGGCGCGAGAACCGCGGCCGGAACCGCGATCGCGCCCGCTTTGAGCAGATTTCGCCGGGACAGCAGCGTCACGTCAGGCCCCCAAGTCACATCCGTATCAATAGGCCACGTATCTTACGGATGTTTCGGTCATCCTTGACAAGAAGCTGCCAGATCGCCCAGCGAGCGCCGCCGGCCCGGCGACCCCGGCCGCCGGGCGGAGCACCGAGGAGGCTAGGCCCGCGTCATGGTGGACTGGTAGCCGCCGCCGGGCCACTCCCAGGCGCCGGCGTTGGTGTTGCCGTCCTCGCTGAACGTGCCGACGAAGCGGGCGGGCGAGCCCTGGTCGCCGTACCAGATGGTCAGCGTGTCGCCGCTGACCTCCCAGGTGTACTTCAGGATCTCGGCGCCCTGGCCGAAGAGGTGCGACTTGAGGGTCTTGCTCTCCTCGTCGTAGCCGATGTACTCGACGGCCTTGGTGTCGGCCAGGTCGACGTGCTGGACCAGGAAGTTGCCGCCCTCAAGCCATTCGAAGCGCACGGTGCCGGCGTCGGTCGGCTTGCCGTCCTCGACGTTGCTGACCCGCCAGGTGCCGATGAGGACGTCCAGCTGCTGGAGCGCGGGATTGGGGGATTTATCAGTCATTGGTGGTTTCCCTCCGTTTCAGGGTGACAATGCACGGCTTGGCGCGGCGGGACCAGCGGCCCGATGCCGTCCGGCGAGAGCCGGTGATTCGCGGCTGACCTGCGAGGACACCGATCGGCGGCACTCCGGTCGCGCGTCAAGCATCCCTTGGGATCGAGCCGATTGTCCACTGAAAGAGCACGTTGGAAGAAGCCGCGACACGGGTGCCGTGCGATTGTCGGGAGAAATGCTTTCGTGCGGGAATTGTCGCGCGGCAGCGAATAGGCTGGAGGATTTTCATGGATTCGCCGTCGGTCTCACGCAGGCCGCCGGCCCGCATCCCCGGCGCCGCTCCCGCTCCCGCCTTTCCTGTTCCACCGCCGGCCGCTTCGTCGCCGACCGCTCGCCTGCCCCTCGCCTTGAGCAGACCGTCCATCTCGATCCCAAGGAGCCGCATGTGAGCCGCCGTGGCTGGGTGCTGTTCGCCCTGATGTCCGTGATCTGGGGCATCCCCTACCTCCTCATCAAGGTCGCGGTCGGCGGCGTGCCGGTGCCCGTGCTGGTCTTCGCGCGCACCGCGATCGGCGCCGCGCTGCTCCTGCCGCTGGCGATCCGCGGCGGGCAGCTCGCGATGGTCCGGCGGTACTGGCGGCCGGTCACCGCGTTCGCCTTCCTGGAGATCCTGGCGCCCTGGTGGTTGCTGTCGGACGCCGAACGCCGGCTGACCAGCTCGACCAGCGGCCTGCTGATCGCCGCGGCCCCCATACTCGGCGTGGCGCTGGCCCGCCTGAGCGGCGGCGGCGAACGGCTCGGCAGGGCCCGCTGGGCCGGGCTGGTGGTCGGGCTGGCCGGCGTCGCCGTGCTGGCCGGGCCGCACCTGAGCGGCGGGGACGCCTGGTCGATGGGCGAGGTGCTGCTGACCGCGCTCTGCTACTCGATCGCCCCGCTCGTCGCCGACCGGCACCTGCGTGACCTGCCCACCATCCCGCTGACCGCCGCCTGCCTCACCCTGGCCGCCTTGGTCTACACACCCGCCGCGATCTGGACCTGGCCGTCCGCCATGCCCAGCGGGCAGGTACTGGCGGCGCTGGCCGGGCTGGGCGTGATCTGCACCGGGCTGGCGTTCGTGGTGTTCGTGGAGCTGATCAAGGAGGCCGGGCCGTCGCGGGCGCTGGTGTCGACGTACATGAACCCGGCGGTGGCGATCGTCGCCGGGGTGCTGATCCTGGACGAGCCGCTGACCGCCCTGATCGTGGTCTCGTTCGTGCTGATCCTGGGCGGGTGCGTGCTGGCGACCCGCGCCGAGGAGGAGACGCCCGCCCCGGCCGGCCCGCCGGAGCGGGCGGAAGAACTGGAAGTACGGTCCTGACCCTTTCTCGTTGACAGGAAGCTGCCGGGCGCGGGCAATTAGCTGAAGCCCGCGTTCCCGACACCGAAGTCGCACATCGAACACAATCATTGGTATCCGGCAACCAAGAAATCGATGGGTGACCTCCGATGACCACAGAACTGCTCCGCGATTTCATCGCGCACACCGAGAGAGAACCGTCCGCGCCGGCACTGCGCACCCGGACGGAAATCGTCGGCTACGCCGAACTGGCCGCACTGGCCGGACGGGCCCAAAAAGAACTGGACGCCCTTCCGCCGGGCCCGGTGGCGGTGCTCGCCCGCAAATCCCCGCAGGCGGTCGCGCTCGTGCTCGGCTGCCTGGCGGCCGGTCGTCCGCTGCTGCTGCCGCCGATCGACCTCGGCGCGGTCGCGCTCGGCGAGCTGTGCGCGCGGGCGGGCTGCGTCGAGGTGCTCGCCGCCACCCCCGAGGACGCCGCCGAGCACCCGGACGTGGTCACCACCGTGATCAGCGGGCGCGGCGGCGGGCCCGCCCCGCTGACGCCTGTCGCGGTCGCCGAGCAGGACACCGCGTTCATGCTGACCACCTCCGGCTCGACCGGGGCCCCGAAGATCGTGCCGCTGTCGGCGGGCGCGGTGACCCGGTTCACGCACTGGGCCGGCGACGCGTTCGGCCTGGGCCCCGGCGAGGTGGTGTTCAACTACGCGCCGCTCAACTTCGACCTGTGCCTGCTGGACGTGTGGGCCACGCTGCGGCACGGCGGATGCGTCGCCCTGGTCGACCCGGCCCTGGCCGCCAACCCCCGCTACGTCTGCGACTTCTTCACCGCCTCGCGGGTCACCGTGGTCCAGGGCGTGCCCATGCTCTACCAGCTGCTGGAGGAGGGCGTCTTCCCCGGCGTCCGGCACGTGATCGTCACCGGCGACCACGCGCCGGTGCCCCTGCGCGCCGCCCTGCCGCGCAAATTCCCGCGCGCCCGGCTGCACAACGTCTACGGCTGCACCGAGACCAACGACAGCTTCTGGCACGAGTTCGACGCCGCCGAGGCCGCCGGGCCCGGCCCCCTGCCGATCGGCCGGCCGCTGCCCGGCGTCGTCGCGGCCTTCGGCCCCGGCCTGGCGCCCGTCCCGCCGGACGACGGCGGCACCGAGCTCCTGGTCTGGACGCCGTTCCAGACCGCCGGGTACGTGACGCCTGACCCGGCCGCGGCGACCGGCCGGTTCGTGACCGGGCCCGACGGCCGCCGCTACTTCCGCACCGGCGACCTGGTCCGCCGGGACGCCGCCGGCCGGCTGTTCCTCGTCGGCCGGGACGACTTCCAGCTCAAGGTGCGCGGCATCCGGGTCAACCTGGAGCAGATCGAGCGGGTGCTGCTGGAGCACGACGACGTCGTGGAGGCCGCCGTCGTCCCGGCGATGGACGGCGCCGAGACCCGGCTCACCGCGTTCGTCCGCGGGACCGGCCCTGGGCGGTTGTCGGGGCTGCGCCTGCGTACGCACTGCGCGATGCGGCTGCCGCGGGCCGCGATCCCGTCCGCCATCAGGCTGGTCGAGCAGCCGTTCCCGCGTACCTCGACCGGAAAGGTGGACCGGAAGCGCATCGGCTGACACGCAAAGGCATATTGCGGGCACGCGCATTCTCGGAGATGCCGCCGCGGGCTCGCGCGTGTGATGCTGCCTTTCGTGGACATCACACGCCAGATTAAAGAATTCGTGGTGACCGAGTATCTCCCCGATACTCCGCCCGACGAACTCGAGGCCGACTACGACCTTTTCCGTAACGGGGTCATCAGCAGTCTGGGCCTGTTGAAGCTCATCGGCTGGATCAAGGACAGGTTCGACGTCCCGGTCGACGAGCTCGACATCGCCCCGGAGAACTTCCGGACCGTGGCGGCCATTCGTGAATTCGTCGGAACTGCATTATCAGCACCAGCAGAACGGACACTGCAATGATCATCCGCAAGATCTCTGACGTGACGCCGGTCGAGTGGGGGAACGGCCTGAGCCACCGCTTCCTGGTCGAGCGCGACGGCATGGGCTACTCGCTCACCGACACGATCGTCTGGGCCGGGACCAGCTCCCCCCTCCAGTACCGCAAGCACCTGGAGGCGTGCTACTGCATCAGCGGGCGGGGCGCCGTGATCGACGCCGACGGACGCCAGCACATCCTGGAGCCGGGCACCATGTACGCCCTCGACCAGAACGACCCGCACCACCTGATCGCCGACCCCGGCGAGGACCTGCGGCTGATCTGCGTCTTCTCCCCCGCGTTGCAGGGCGACGAGCGCCACCGGCTGGCTGAGGCTCAGTTCTCCCACTACTGACGGATCTGGTCACCCATGGACGAGTGGAGCGACACACACCGCGAGCTCCGGGCCGAGTTCGCCGACTGGTACGAGGTGCTGGGCGAAGGCCACCTGGACGCCGACCGGGCGGCGGGCCTCCCCGCGGAGAAGTGGGAGCAGGTGCGCGCCTCCGGGCTGCTGCGCCTGCCGTTCTCCGCCGAATGGGGCGGCCGCGGCCTGGACCTGCTCAGCACCATGTACGTCCTGGAGGGGCTCGGCGAGCGCTGCAGGGACGGCGGGCTGTGCTTCTCGCTCTGCACGCAGATCGTGAGCGCCGGGATCCCGCTGCAACGCTTCGGCAGCCCCGAGCTGAAGGCCCGCCACCTGCCCGGCATCTGCGCCGGGACGACGATCACCGCGCACGCGATCACCGACCCCGGGGGCGGGTCCGACGTGCTGGGCATGGGCATGACCGCCAAACAGGACGGCGACGACTGGATCCTCGACGGCGACAAGGTGCTCGTGACGAACGGCCCGGTCGCCGACCTGTTCGTGGTCTACGCGCTGACCGACCGCGACCTCGGCCCGTTCGGCCTGACCGCCTTCCTGGTCGAACGGGACACCCCGGGCCTGCTGGCCGGCCCGGACGTGCCCAAGATGGGGCTGCGCACGTCCCCGCTCGGGGAGCTGACCTTCCGCGACTGCCGTGTCCCGGCCGGGAACGTGGTGGGGCGGCCCGGCATGGGGTTCACCGTGCTGGAGCACGTGATGCGGTGGGAGATCCTGTGCTCCTTCATCGTCCAGGTCGGCGCGATGCGGCACCGGCTGGACCGCTGCGTCGAGCACGCCTCCCGGCGCCGCCAGTTCGGCCGTGCGATCGGCTCGTTCCAGATGGTCGCCGGCCGCATCGTGGACATGAAGATCGACGTGGAGACCGCGCGGCGCTGGTTGTACGACGCCGCGCGCGGCTTCGCGGCCGGCCGGGACGTCGCCACCGACATCGCGATCGCCAAGGTGGTGGCCAGCGAGGCGAACGTCAGGTCGGCGCTGGCCGCGATCCAGATCTTCGGCGGCAGCGGCTACCTGACCGGGACCGGGCTGGAGAAGGACCTCCGCGACGCGGTCGGCGGCACCATCTACTCCGGCACCTCGGAGATGCAACGGATCCGCATCGCCCGGATGCTCGGCCTCAAGGAGTCACACACATGACCGCTGCCCTGGCCCCCACGAAGTTCCTCGACGCCGGCCACCCCGTGGTGCGCGAGTTCGCCGAACGGGCCGTCGAAGGCGCCACCACCCCCACCGAGCGGGCCGTACGCCTGTACTACAAGGTGCGCGACGACATCCTGTACGACGTCTACGACATCGACATGTCCCGCGACGGCCTGCGGGCCAGCACGATCATCTCCCGCGGCAGCGGCTTCTGCCTGCACAAGTCGGTCGTGTACGCCGCCGCCGCCCGTTCCCTCGGCCTCCCGTCCCGGTTGGTGTTCGCCGACGTGCGCAACCACCTGGCCTCCGGGCGGCTCAAGGAGCTCGTCGGCGGCGACGTGTTCCGCTTCCACGGCCTGGTCTCCGTCCAGCTCGAAGGGCGCTGGGTGAAGGCCACCCCCGTGTTCAACAAGATGCTCTGCCGGCTGTACCGCCTGAAGCCCCTGGAGTTCGACGGCACCGCCGACAGCGTCTACCACCCGCACGACGACTCAGGTCGGCGGCACATGGAGTTCCTGCACTGGCACGGCGAGTTCGACGACTTCCCCTACGAGCTGGTCCTGGAGGGGTTCCGGACGGCCCACCCCGGGCTGCTGGGCGGCCGGGACCAGACCGTGAAGGGCTCGCTGACCGCAGAAGCGGGCGTCTGACCCCCATCGACGAAGTCCCTTTTGAGAGGTATCCGTTGAACGAGCGCGTCAAATACACCCTGAACGAGGACGACATCCCATACACCTGGCTGAACATCGCCGCGGACTTCGGCGAGCCGGCCCCCATCCTCGACCCGGCCACCGGCGCGGCGATCAGCCGCGCCGAGCTGTGCAGGACGATCGCCGAACCGCTGGTGGACCAGGAGCTCAGCACCGAGCCGGAGTTCGAGATCCCCGGCCCGGTCCGCGACATCTACCGCCAGTGGCGGCCGACCCCGCTTTACCGGGCCCGCCGCCTCGAACGCGCCCTCGACACCCCGGCCCGCATCTACTACAAGTACGAGGGCGTCTCGCCGGTCGGCAGCCTCAAGCCCAACTCGGCGGTGCCGCAGGCGTACTACAACAAGCAGGTCGGCAAGACCGGGCTGGTCACCGAGACCGGCGCGGGCCAGTGGGGCAGCTCGATCGCCTCGGCCGCGGCGATGTTCGGGCTGAGCGCGCAGGTGTTCATGGTGGGCGTCAGCTACCGGCAGAAGCCGTACCGCCGGGCCCTGATGGAGGCGTACGGCGCGGTCTGCAATTCCAGCCCCAGCCCGCTGACCGCGGCCGGACGGGCCGTGCTGGCCGAGGACCCCGACCACCCGGGCAGCCTCGGGATCGCCAAGTCCGAGGCCCTGGAGGTCGCCTACGGCAACCCCGAGCTGGGCTACACCCGCGGCAGCTCGCTCAACCACGTGTGCGCGCACCAGACCGTCATCGGCCAGGAGGCGATGCTCCAGATGGAGCTCGCCGAGGACTACCCCGACATCGTGGTCGGCCCCTGCGGCGGCGGCAGCACCCTGGCCGGGATGTGCTTCCCGTTCCTGCGCGACAAGCTCCGCCGCGGCCGAGACATCCGGCTCATCGCCGCCGAACCGGTCGCCTGCCCCACCCTGACGCGTGGCCGCATCGCCTACGACCACTCCGACGCGGCCCGGCTCACCCCGCTGTCCCGGATGCACACGCTGGGCCACAAGTTCGTGCCGCCGCCCGTGCACGCCGGCGGGCTGCGCGCTCACGACATCTCCCCGCTGATCAGCCGGGCCGTCGAGAACGGGCTGATGGAGGCGGTCGCGATGCGGCAGAACGACTGCTTCGAGGCAGGCGTGCTGTTCGCCCGCGAGGAGGGCATCGTGCCCGCCCCCGAGTCCGCGCACGCGGTGCGCGCCGCCATCGACGAGGCGCTGCGCTGCCGCGAGGAGGGCCGCTCGAAGGCCATCCTCATCGCCCTGTCCGGACACGGCCACTTCGACCTGGCCGCCTACGAGAAGTTCCAGGCCGGACTGCTGCCCGACGACGCGCCGACGGACGAGGACCTCGAACACGGCTTGTCGAGCATCCCCGACCTCGCCCGCGCCTGACCACATCGCGCCCCGCGGCCTGCCCCGACCGGCAGGCCGCACCGGCGTCTCGGGCCCCGCTCGGCATCTCCCGGCATTCAGCGGCGTCCGGCGGCTCGGTCGGCCGCCGGCGCCGGTCGCCGGCTAGCGCTCCTTGAGCCGGAGCGCTTCCTTGCGGTTCTCCGCCTGGACGGTCCGCTCCCGCTCCAGCCAGTCCGGATTCTCCGCCTTCAGCGCGTCGATCTCGGCAGTGGTGAGCGGCTCGGTGATCCCGCCCCTGAGCAGACCCGAGATCGAGACCCCGAGCTTCGCGGCGACGACCTGCCGGGGATGCGGCCCGTTACGCCGCAGGTCGGCAAGCCACGCGGGCGGCTTCGCCTGCAGCTCGTTCAGCTCGTCCCTGGAGACGACACCCGCCTGGAACTCCGCGGGCGTGGCCGAGAGAAGGACACCCAGCTTCTTGGCCGCCGTCTCGGGCTTCATCGTCTGGATGCTCTTCGGTTTGGACGAGGTCATGACCCCAAGCCTAGCCAGTCGGAACACCGTCCCGGACATCGATACCCTGAGGACGTGACTGACGAGACCGGCACCGGCTTCCGGCTGGCGTACGTGCCCGGCGTGACCCCCGCCAAGTGGGCCAACGTCTGGGCCGAGAGGCTGCCCGACGTGCCGCTCACCCTGCTCACGGCCCCCGACCCCGAGGCGCTGGGCCTCCTGCGGGGCGGCGGCGCCGACGCCGCGTTCGTCCGGCTCCCGATCGACCGCGAGGGCCTGAGCGCGATCCCCCTCTACATCGAGACCACGGTGGTCGTGGCGCCCAAGGACCACGCCGTGACCGCCGCCGACGAGGTGACCCTCGCCGACCTCGCCGACGAGGAGATCTTCCACCCGCTCGACGACACCATCGAGTGGACGTCCCGGCCCGGGCGGCCGGCCTTCACCCGGCCCGCCACGACGGCCGACGCGATCGAGATGGTGGCCTCCGGCACCGGCCTGCTCCTCGTCCCCCAGTCGCTGGCCCGCCTCCACCACCGCAAAGACCTGACCTACCGCCCGGTGACGGACGCCCCCCAGTCCCAGATCGCCCTGGCCTGGCCCACGGACGCGACCACCGACCTGGTGGAGGACTTCATCGGCATCGTGCGCGGCCGCACGGTGAACAGCTCGCGGGGCCGCACCCCCGCCTCCCCACCGGAGAAGCCGACACCACGCCAGCCCCCCAAACCCACCCAAAACCGCTCCAACCGCCGCGCCGCACCGACGAGCCGCAAGAAGAAGGGAAACCGCCCCCGCTGAGAGCCCGGCCGGGGGGTTGACGCCACGGACAGCGCGGCTAGTTTTTCTTAGGAAGCTTTCCTAAGAGTGCACTGCCTGACGACCCGCTGGAGGTCAGCACATGCGCGCGAGAAAGCACTTGGCCCTCCCCCTCGCCACCGTCCTCACCACCGTCGCCCTCGTCGGCGCCGCCTCTCCCGCACACGCCTCCCCGACCGGCTGCACCACCGGCCGCGACGGCAAGACCGCCTGGGCGTACTGCACCGGCGGTTCCGGCAACTACGCCGTAGTCATCCGCGTCACCCACCCCGACCCCCAGGTCGGCTCGTGGCCCGAGGGCGGCCCCTGCGTCTCCCCCGGCCAGCGGTCGGAGTACACGCCGTACCACAACATCCCGTTCACCGTCACGGGCATCGCCTACTGCTGAAGCACGGACAGCCCTCGCCCGCGAGGAGAGCGAGGGCTGTTCACGCACTGGTCCCACCTACGTGACGATGAGACCGGCGTCGGCGAGAACGGCCAGGAACAACCCTCCGCACAGCAACGCGATGGGCCACACCTTCTGGGTGAGGGCGACCAGGATGCCGGCGAGGAGCGCCAGCAGAGCGAGGATGGTGAGGGCGTCCATATGAGTGTTCCTGCCCGTAGGGGGTGACCTCAGCCGTTCGTGGGGTCAGAGCTCGCCGAGCTTCGGGATGAGCTCGCCGAGAACCCAGAGCGCCAGACCGAGTGCGAGCAGGTTGACGCGCGCTCCGCCGATGTTGAAGGCGGACAGGACGAAGCAGGCCAGGGCGAGGATGAGCAGAACAAGAGTGATCATGCCGGCTTCCACTTCTGTAGCTGGGGTGGTTGCACAGCGCTACCCGTGATCATCCGATGTAGGCATCCGCGTACGGAGACGAGGGCGAAGCCGTCCCCGACGCCCTTCGACGGCGGACCCGCTTCACTCCGGGACGCATCGAACCCGCCGGCAGCGCCCCTGCACCAACTCCACCGCAACGCGACGTCACAGCTCATGGCCGACATGAACGACCCTTCCAACACCGCGACAGGCAGTCCGCCGCCCGTCCCCCTCAGCCCTGGACGGCGAGCTGCAGAAAGTGAATCGCCGTGTTGGCGCGACACCCGATCCGCTCGTACACGGGCTGCCCGGCCTGCGTGGCATGGAGGACCAGCCGCCGGTGCCCGCTCCGCTCGCCGCCCTCGTGAATCGCCTTGCGGGTGACGGCCTCGCCG
Organism: Nonomuraea sp. NPDC052265; assembly: GCF_044547985.1. Lineage (NCBI taxonomy): Bacteria > Bacillati > Actinomycetota > Actinomycetes > Streptosporangiales > Streptosporangiaceae > Nonomuraea > Nonomuraea sp. NPDC052265. Next base: position 264,951 of record NZ_JBIUBJ010000002.1, on the reverse strand, counting down.
TACCCCCTGCGCATCTCTCCGGGCAGGGTGGCGACGAGCGCCAGGAAGATCGAAGCCGGACCGGCGACGGTGGCGGCGCAGGTCACCGGCCGTCCCTCGCGGTATCCGAGATAGGCGTGGACGTCGCCGCACCACAGCTCGGAACCGGCCAGAGCGACCCGGCCCGCCTCGGGCGCCATGCCGTAGGCACGTGCGTTGATGTCGCCGTACGCGGCGAGCTGCTCCTCGCTCTCCACCCGCCGGAACTCCAGCTCCGGATGGTACGGCTCAGGCACCAGCAGGTCCCCCGCCATACCCCGCCCGGAGAACGCCACCTCCAGACCGGCCTCGGCGGCGCGCTGGACCAGACTCCCCTTCGCCTGAGCACTCAGCAGATCCTCGAAGACCCACAGATATCCGCTTTCACATTTGGACCTCATGAACGCCGCCACCCGTGCGAGCCGTTCGCTGAGCGCGTCCGCCGAGATATCCGTCCCTGCCAGCGTCACGGTGTTCCAGAACCCGAACGAGCTGTCAGCCCACATATGGACGATCCCGTCATCCGTACTGACCCGACCGCCTCGATCCCGCACCAAGGCGCCCCAGACAGCGACGAGATGATCCCTGGACTCCAGAGCCTCCTCAAGGGAAGACACAGCAAATCCCCTTCCTCAGCCACTGACACCGTTCGATTGGTTAGCGAAACTGTGGGCCGTTTTGTCGGCAATGACCCAAGGATTCGTTTCCTCCACGGACGTCCCATCCGCACACGAGACGAGGCGGCCACTCTCAATGATGACCTTCCCTGCGGTACTCGGCTGTGCTTGTCTTGGGTGGTAACCGGTGGCGCCCCGGCGGAGAAACGGGCAAGTCATCGTCAAGCCGGCGAACAGTAGCTGCTCCCAAGGGTGGTATCTCGAAGAGATGAAGCGCGATGACTCCCGCTCCATCAACGCCATGCGTGCCACGTCCCAGTTCGCCGCCTTGGAACCGATTTGGGCTGGTATCAGCTCCACCATGCAGTTGCGGGCTCTCCTGGTGTTCGGAGCGCTCTTCAACGAACGGGTCTACGTCCATGACACCCAACTCGTCGACAATCCCCGGGTCGTGGGCGACTTCAGCAGGTCGGACCTGCGGGAGAGCAATTTCTACCGGCTGCTCAGGGACCTCATCGCGAGCGGTGTCGTCGCGGTCGGGCTCCGCGGCCACAATTACCTCTTCCAAGAAGACAGACTCGTCCCCTGCGACTCGTTGGCCGAGGTTCTGAACAGCTGGAAGCGGAACAGTCCTGACGGCAAAGGATGGGTCATCTCGCCGGTCTCGGTCGCACGCGACAACATGATCGAGGAACTTGACGGAATCCTCGCCGGCGACGGTTCGGTCGTCGTCCGCTACGACTATGTCAGCACCAAGGACGACTTCATGCGCCAGGTCCGCGAGGCGGCCAACTCGCCGGGCTCGGTGCTGACCGGCCTTCTGTCGGCGCAGCCGATCGAACTGAGAAGACGGTACGACGAGATCCTTTCGAGGCCGCGGTTCTCCCACACACCTATTTTCGCGCTGCTCCACGACTCCGGACTGCCGGTCAGCAGCGAACTGATCCAGATCCACGGCCTTTTCGGCGAGACCGCCCACGCACGTGCGTTCAACGCGAGGATCATGGGATCGGACTGGAATTCCGGGGACGGCACGGGCCTCGCCGAGGCCGTTCTCACGGATGGAAGGCTTGAGCACAGGCAGCCGGATCCTCAGCTCGACATGCGGGAACTCGTCGAGACGGCCTATCGGATGGTCGAGGGTCCGCCGCCTGACCTGCTCGCCATGCTGCGTTTCGAGGAGATCATCGCACTGCGCGAACAGGCCAGAGAGCTGTTCGAGATCCAGTCCTACCTCGAAGTCTCGAACGCCCGCGACGCGGACGACGCGCTGGCCACAGCATTGGCCGACTGCGCCGCCGACTACTGGCAGCGTGTATGCGACCACATCCGGGCGACGCGGCCCCATCTGGCGGTCAGGTCCACGAAGCTCGGCATCTTCCTGCGCAAGAGGATGCCTGGGCTCGCGAAAGTCGCCGAACGGTTCGCGATGACCGGGCTGTCGACGCTCACCGAAGTGGCGGTCAATGCCGTCCCGGTGGTCGGAGGCCTGTTGAGCGAAAATTCCAAACGCAGCATGGTGCGGCACGCCAATATCGAGTTCGTCTTTTTCGCGGACTCCTCCCGCATGCGGGAACTGAAGAGCTTCTGTCCGTACCGAAGCTGGATCTCCTCCGACGCGAGATCGATCACAAGTGGGTGAGCGCAGAACACCTCCCCGGGAGTCCTGATGCCAACAGCACCTTCCCTCTCGCAGTGCGACGGACTCACCTGGGCTCTCAGGCCTGCCAGTGGTGACCGCGTCGGACCGGGGCCGCACGAGCAGGACATCTGGCGCCTCCTGCAGTACTTCGCCGAACCGGGTTCCGCGTTTCTCGACGTCGGCGCTCACGTCGGCCACTACGCCTTACGGATGGCCCGAGCCTTCACCAGGGTCATCGCCGTCGAACCGAACCCGGTCGCGCTCCGCGCCCTGCGCCTCAATCTGCAACTCAACGACATCGAGAACGTCGACATCCACCCTGTGGCCTCGCATGACTCCAGCGCACGACTACGACTTTGGGATCCCTACAACGTCACCGCTGGACCCTGCACGCGTACGTTGGGTGTCGGCGAGGCGGCGACCGTTCCCGCCGACTGCGCCACTTCCGCCCTCCATCACGGCGAGGAGGGGTTCGGCGCGTTCCTCGGTGAGGTGAACGCCCTGCCGATCGACCTCATGACGTCGCGGTCCCGGGAGAGGATCCGGCTCGTCAAGATAGACATCGAGGGTCATGAAGGGAAGGCTCTGGCGGGCGCGAACGAGACGATCGCTCACCATCAGCCGGCGCTCCTGATCGAGATGCACGACTCCATGTACGGCGAACGCATCAGGGAGGAGGTGATCGAGCAGCTCTCGCGGCACGACTACGCCTGGTGCGACTTCTCGCTCTACCAGCGATCGAAGATGACACCGTCAGACATGTGCCCATACATCTACGCCGAGCCCGTCAGCGCGCAGCGGATCGGGGATGTCCTCGACTTCGCCGTCCGAGCGAACGACGGCGCGGCGTCACGCTGGGTGACGACTCCGTGAGACGTTCAGGATCACGAGGCTCATCTTCTCGTGCCGTACCCAGCACAAGGCGTCGAAGTCGCCTATCTCCGCCTTCAGCAACCCTGCTTCCTTGTCGATCGTCCGCAGCAAGCCGGAGTCGAGGTCGGTGGAGAGGTATTCCAGGCAGTTGAGAACGAAGGCGGCGGCCATCGGATCGGAAGCGTGAACGGAACGGATCTGCCGCACCGCCGACGACGCGAGCTGGATCTCGTAGTAGCCCTTCATGACGCGAGCTCACGGCGCAGGTCGCTGAGCCGCGTCGTCCCCATGCCGATGCCGAGCTCCGCGATCAGTCTCAGGCCCAGGAGCCGGTCAGCGGCATCCCGAGCCTCATGGAGCACGTCCACGCCGGCGGCGGCCACCTCGTACGGCACCACAGCGGCCACCAGGCGGCCATCCTGCTCCAGAAGGACGACCTCTCCCGCTGTCGCCTGATCAATGGCCTCCTGGACGGCGGCAGGGGTGGCGGGAATCCGCAACGTCCGATTTCTCATGGGCAGATGGCTCTCCGTTCGCGGACTGCGCAGCCCTTTCACCTTAAAAGCCCTTACCCCCAGGACCCCCACCACAATACTTCGCCGCCGTTACGGAGGAGTAGCTCGTGTGCATGCAGCCCGGAGCCGAACGATGGGCGACGCCGGCGAGCACCAGGCCGAGTTCCGTCAGCGAGTCCTCCATCGCGGCACGCTGGTCCGGGGCGCGGGCGATGTCCAGGGCGCTCTCGCAGATCCCCCCGTACAGCAGTGAGGTGACGGGGTCCAACGGCCGGTCCGGGATGCACCCGGCCTCGATCGCGATGGCCAGCCCGCGCCGCATCTGCTCCTTGCACCCGGCCTGGATGTCTCGCATGGCGGACCAGCCGAGCGCGCCCGGCGCCTCGACCAGCGTGATCTTGCGTACGCCGGGTTCGAGTGACGCCTCCAGCAGGCGCCGGCAGCCCGCCGCCACCCCGTCCCACGGATCAGGCTGGGCCTGGAACGCCTGCCGGACGATCAGCGAGAGCGCCTTCTGGTCGGCGGCGTAGACCTCGCGGAAGATGTGCTCCTTGTTGCTGAAGTGATGGTAGAAGGCGCCACGTGTCACGCCGGCCCTGGCACAGATGTCGTCCACAGAGGTGGCGGAGAAACCGTCGCCGATGAAGAGCTCGCGCGCCGCCGCGACCAGGGCGGACGTGGTCGCCTTGGTGCGCTCCTGCTGGCTCCGTCGCACACTCGTGCTCTCTGCCACCCGCGTGTCCCCCTCACTCCGAACCCGAGTCGCTCTGAACCCGAGGTTAGAAGAACATACGCGGCGAACGTGTTCCCCGGGCCCTCAAGGGCGCCCGTGCAGGCGGAGCAGCGGCAGAACCTGGCCCGCGACCTTCTCCAAGGCCACGTGATGGTCATCGGCGGCCAGCCGGACGATGACATGCCGGGCTCCTGCCCGCATGTAGGAGTTCAGCCATTCCGCGGCCTCCGCGGGCCAGCCGGCGAACATGGCCTGGATCTTCGCCACCGCCTCCAACGGGGCATTGTAGTAACGCTCGACGCTCCTCCTCAGGAGTTCGCGCGCGTGCTCCGGGTCGTCGTCCAGGGACACCGTCGCGTACATGGCGGGGGTGACCGGGCGGGACGCGTCCCGCTGGATGGCCGCCGCCCATGCCCACGATCAGGCGCCCATCGGCGATCCGGTCCAAGGTGGCGAGCTGATGCGCCAGCAGGATCGGGTGGCGGAGCGCGGGCAGCAGCACCGCGGCGCCGAGCGTGAGCCGCCGGGCCTTGACGGCCACGGCGGCCAGCAGGAGCAGGGGATCGACGCGTGGCCGGGTCAGTGGGCTGTCACCGGCCCACAAGGAGTCGAACCCGAGGGACTCGGCGTACTGAGCATGAGCGATCATCAGGGCCGGATCGTCGTCGCCGCGTACGGCCTGATCGCGGGTCGGAAGCAGGTAGCCGATCTTCACTTCGGCCATGTGGCCACCTCTCTTCACGGGTCCCGCCGCGCTGCAGCGGCAGGACGGGAGCTCGGCAACCCGGTCCGACGGCGAACCGCACGTCCGTGCCGACTACCTGTCCTTCAGCAGGAGGTCCGCCAGTTCCTGCGGCGCGGTGACCATGGCGTCATGGCCGGCGTCCAGGACGGTGGCGGCCCAGCCGTGCTCGTCGGCCACCCGCGGGAACGGCATGGGGCCGCCGGGTGTGCAGAGCACCGCTCGGCACGCGATCTCGTCGACGGCTCCGGACAGCCGGGTCGGGTCGGAGAACGTCCGCCGGGGATGGGCCGTCAGCAGGGGCTCCAGCCATGCCACCTGATCCGGTTCCGTCACGCCGACGGCGGCCGCCGATGAGGGCGGGATCATGCCGTTCGCGGTGACCGAGTCGATCCAGTCGAGAAAGAACGCGGGAGCCAGATCGTCCAGCGACTCGCCGTCCCGGCCCGCCCAGGCGTCGACCATGATGATCTCGGAGACGCGTTCCGGCGCACGGTCGGCGGCCTCGCGCACGACCAGACCGGCGTAACTGTGCCCGACGAGCACGACATCCCGCAGATCCTCGTATTTCAGCAGGCCCAGCAGGTCGTCCACGTGCGTCCGCAGGCCGATCGCCGGGCCGGCGAGGTGGGCCCGCTCGCCGAGACCGGTCAGCGTCGGAGTGTGAACCTCATGACCGGCCTCCCTCAACCGCGCGGCCACGTGCCGCCAGCACCAGCCGCCGTGCCAGGCCCCGTGCACCAGTACGTACGCCGTCATCGCGCCACCGCCTTCGCGTTCCGCTCCCGCCAGGCGGCGAACCGCGCCGCGGCGTCGGCGGTGGACAGCCCGAGTTGCTCGCACATCTGGTGGAAGTCGAAGAAGATCCGCTCCTGGGCGATCAACCCGTCCCGCACTCTCCAGTGGCAGGCGAACGGCAGCGCGAACGCTCCGCCCGTGGGCCCGATCCCCACCAGGCTCTCCGTCATGGTGGCCCGGATCGTCCCGGCGCCGGCGACCAGGTCGTCCGCCGCGACGAGGTATTCGAGTTCCACGCCGTAATCGGGAAATGTGCGGAGAGGGGCGGCGGTCTGCCGGGCGACGTCGTCGATGCCGGTCGCGACGGCCTCGAACGCTGTCGTCTCGAAAACGGTGTCCGGGCTGCAGTACCGCAGAGCCGTCCGGACGTCGGCGCGGCTCTTGGCCCGCGCGCAAGCCCGGACCACCTCAACCGGCGCGGCGTGCTGTTCTGACACTGCTCCTCCTCAGTTCATCTCGCCTGCGCGCTCGTGCAACCCAGGGGTCCAGGCCGCCTGCCGGCTGACCAGGACGCCGCCCGGCCGCAGGCACTCCAGCGCTCCGAGCCCGGCCTCGCCGCCGCCTCGGTGAAGCTCGAACCCTCCGGCATCCGGGCGAAGTGGCGGGCCGGAGCGGTGACGTCCTCGGCATAACAACCTGCGGCCCTGGGGAACCACGGCATCCCGAACACCCGATCGCCGGTCCGGAAGCGGGTCGTGCCGTAGCCGGTGCTCACCACTGTCCCCGCGACGTCCCAGCCGTTGATGAACGGCAGATCGAGCACCCGGTTGTACGCCTGCCCCCGGCGCGTGAAGACGTCCACCGGATTGACCCCGGCCGCCATGACCTCGACCAGCACCTCGCCGAACACCGGCGCAGGCTCCTCCACCTCGACCAACGCCATGACCTCGGCCTCTCCCCACGCCGACTGCCGCATCGCCCGCATGACCGCCCTCCCGGGGTGATGAGGACGCCAACAGTACATACATACATCATGTATGTAAATGCGAAGACTTCCCCGAAGAAGAGCAGGCCACACACCGCCATCATGCCGGGACTTACGCCGCTGGACGAGACCGCCGAAACTCAAAAGTTTGCACAGGGTGGGCGGCACTCTCTTCGAACCCGTAACCCTTGCTTATGATGCCCGCCGCGAGAAGGTGGGACCTCGTCCTCGACCGTTGTCACTCGGCGGGAACGGCCTGGCCATACTCCAGATACACGGTCTTACCAAGCTCGCGTGCAGTGACGGCGGCTTTGACGCGACGAGCAAGCCGCTCGATCAACAGCCCGTCCAGTTCCTCGACGGGATGAAACTCGTAGGCGCTCAGCTCGTGGTCCACGAACGTGATCTGCTCGAGCAATTCGTCATCCAAGGTGCCGCCGTCGAACACGAACAGGACCCTGTCGTCCTCCTTCGGAAGAGGCGCCCAATCGACCACGAGGAGGCGACCGATGGCCGGCTGAATGCCCAGTTCCTCTTGCACCTCTCGGACGCACGCCTCGTACGGGGTCTCTCCCGGCTCGACGCCCCCACCGGGAATGTCCATGGACGGCTTGTACGTAGGACGGACGACAAGCACACGACCACTGTCATCAAAGAACAGCGCGCCGGCGGCGGCACGGGCCAGGGCGAACGGCGGAGCCTCCTGATCGTTCACAGCCCCGACCTTACGCCACGAGAACTTCCTTCACACGATGTGCAGTCGGCAGGCAAGAGAGCTGAAACTAGTCTTGCCCTTCCGCCTTCTGATCCACGACATCGTGAGCTGACGGCTCACGTAGCCTGCTCGGGCGCGATGGTCTCGTCCTCCAACAGCGCGGCAATCGCGTCGTCGGTATGGTTCAACAGGCTCGATGCATGCGTCACGACCAAGTCGTGACGAGCGCCACCCGATCGGAAGTGCGCCGGCATCCAAAACCGGCCCGAGTTCCACCGCCACCTGGATCGCCCAGCTCGATTGCCGTCGCCAGCTATGGATGCGGACGTTCGTCGGCTCGAACGCGGTCCAGACAACAGGTCGGTGGTAGGGGCCGTTGGACAGAAGGAACGGCATGACGTGTCGCTCGGCAGCCGTGTCGGCCAGTCGGAGGTGGCCAAGGCGTATCGCCTCCTGCGGGCCGTTCACATGATGGCGGCGGACGATCAGATCATCCCTCGCCATACCTGCCGCATCCGTGGTCCCGGCGAGGAAAAGCCCGCAAAACGGCCAGTCCTCACCGCGGCGAAGGTGTTCGAGCCGGCTGACCTTACACCGACCCGCCCTGGTTCTCCTCACCACCTTCGCCAGCCTGCGTTGGGGCGAGGCGGCGGCCCTCCCGGCGGTGGTCCTGGACCTGAACGCCCGAACCATCAGCGTTCGGCAACGGCATGTGGAACTAGACACCGGCGTACTCCTCGGCGGCCCACCAAGTCCCCCGCGGGTGGCCGCACGATTGCCATCCCGGAAGCGATCATCCCCGTCCCTCAGCGAACATCTGGACGAGTTCACGAGTTCGGAAACCGACGCGCTATCTTCACTGGAGGCACGTGGCGACATCCCGGAACAGTAACTTCCGCCGCGCGACCAAGTGGGACAGACATGGGCAACACGATCGCCCGCCGGCTCGGGCGCAGGCCACGAAGATCTCATGCGGACCGCCCCGATCTACCAGCACAGCACGGCGGAGGCCGACCGCAGGATGGCCGACGCCACGAACGCGAAGATCGAAAAGAGTTCTCATACCGGCTGATGGCACGAAGCCCCGTTTCCGTGATCGGAAACGGGGCTGTTCTACGAGGTGGGCGGTACTGGGTTCGAACCAGTGACCCCTCGCTTGTAAGGCTCGCCGCGAGAGGGTGGGACCTCGGGTGATTCGGGGTCCCGCCTCGGCGAACGTTCCGCCCTGGTCCTCGATCGTCCACGCTCGTCCTGGGCTGTTGTCACTCAGATAGTCACTCAGTGGGGGCGGCCTGGCCGTGCTCCAGATAGACGGTCCTGCCAAGCTCGCGTGCAGTGGCGGCGGCCTTGACGCGACGGGCAAGCCGCTCGATCAACAGCCCGTCCAGTTCCTCGACGGGATGAAACTCGTAGGCGCTCAGCTCGTTGTCCACGAACCTGATCTGCTTGAGCAATTCGCCGTCCAAGGTGCCGCCGTCGAACACGAACAGGACCTTGTCACCCTCCTTGGGGAGAGGCGCCCAATCGACCACGAGGAGGCGACCGATGGCCGGCTGAATGCCCAGCTCCTCTTGCACCTCTCGAACGCACGCCTCGTACGGGGTCTCTCCCGGCTCGACGTACCCGCCCGGGATGTCCATGGAGGGCTTGTACGTAGGACGGACGAGAAGCACACGACCGCTGTCATCGAAGAACAGCGCACCGGCGGCGGCACGGGCCTGGGCGAACGGCGGAGCCTCCTGATCGTTCACAGCCCCGACCTTACGCCACAGGGACTGCCTTCACACGATGTGCAGTCGCCGCGCGAGAGCTGCGAGTTGGAAACTGGGTTTGCTCTTCTGCCTTCTGATCCACGACATCGTGAGCTGGCGGCTGAGGTAGTGATGGCGCACCTGCTCGGGAGCGATGGTCTCGGCCTCCAACAGCGCGGCCATCGCGTCGTCGGTACGGTTCCACAGGCTCAGGGCATGCGCCACTGCCAGGCCATGACGAGCGCGACGTTCGATCGGCAGCCCGCTGGTATCCAGCTTCGGCCCGAGTTCCACAGCCACCTGGATGTCTCCCAGCTCGATTGCCGTGGCCACCTGATGGATACGGACGTTCGTCGGCCCGAACGCGGTCCAGACATGGTTGGCGTCACCGCCGAGCCGCACCGCCGCTTCCTGTGCCTCGGCGAGGAACGCGCGTGTCGTGCTGCGGTCGTCGTCTCGCGCCGCCGCCATCGACCCGGCGAGGTACAGCGTGCCGTACACCGAAAGCAGCTCAGCCGTGGCGTGCGGGAGGTCAGGAGACAGCAGGTCGGCGGCGTCCATCGTGAGCTGCTTGGCTGCCTCGTAGCGGCCGTTGGACAGAAGGGCGTGGGTCACGGAGCGAAGCAATGAGGCCGTCACGAGCTGATCACCGGATTGCCGTGCAAACGACAGTCCCCGCTCGGCGGCGATCCACGCGAGATCAGCCTCACCCACCTTGGTCAGGATGCTGGCAGCGGCGTGGTAGACCTGCCCGAGCACTCCCGATGCGGCCATGCGCGCGTCACCGTTCGCTGCGCGCGCAGCATGATGCGCCTCCCCCAGGAGTCCGGGCAGAGTCCGTATCACGTAGCCGTACCGGGCTCCCTGGTACGCCCGCCACACCTCGGCAAGGGCACGTCGCAGGTCGGCCTGCCCGGAGGGTTCCGCGTTCTCCACGAGCCCGGCCATCGGCGAGAGCTGCCGATAGTCCGTGATCGCGGCGCGCAGTGCTGGGATGGTCTGATCGCCGCTTCCGTCCGTCCACTCGAACAGGTGCGGCTCGGCCAGTAGATCACCGAGGGACACGTCCAATACGCTCGCCAGGGATTTGATGACGGACAGACGATCCAAGGTGATGCGGTCGTTCTCCACCTTGCTCAGCCAATCGGTGGTCCGTCCCACCAGCCCGGCCAATACGTCCTGAGACATCCCACGCCGTCGCCGGTACCAGGCCACGCGCTGGCCGATGGACAGATTGCTGGTCATTCCTCGCATGCACCTCATCCTCATCGGATGCCTACGACGGACCCCTGAATTTCTTTCCGGCCTCACAGCTCGGCCGACACATACCGTCACGCTACGTCACTGCCGTACGTGATGGGAGGTAACTCATGCAACCGCCGAACCGACACCCCACGCCAGAGAAGCACGCCGCCGATGCCCTGGCCGACGCCCTCGCCGCTCACGGCGTATCCGCAGACGTCCATGACGGCTATGGCCTGAGCCTGGTGTCCGTGTGGGTCGGGCTCGTCGTCTGGTGCGACGGCGATTGGTACTGGTGGCGGGCAGGCTGGGACGACCGCCGCAAACGAGTGCTGTACGCCCGCCATCCGGCCATCGAACCGTCGAGAGCCGCGCGCCGGGTTGCCTTCCGCTACGCGGACCTGCAACGACGCCACCCCCTCTCGGAGACGATCCGCAGTCTGCGCCCGGAATCCACGGAAGCGAGCCCGCAGTGAAGGAGATTCTGCGCAGTGGCCTGCTTGCGCTGGTGTCCGTGCGGGTCGGACCGGTCATCTGGTGTCACGGCGGGCGGTACTGGTGGCGATCAGCACGGGACGCGAGACGACAGCGAGTCATCTACGCCTGGCCCCCCTCCACCGGGCCCGCTTGGGCCGCCCACCGAATCGCTCTCCGCTACGCCCGGCTTCGGGAGTCTCAGCCACTCTGTACGCCGGTCGCCGGAGTGCAACCATGCCCATGACCTCGGCAAAGTTGATCGCCGAATATCCGGAGTGGCAGGTTCACGACATGGCCGCAGGGTGGGCGGCCATTCGGAAACAGTCCGTTCCCCGTACAAGCGGGCAGTCCAACGTCCGTTGCGGGGCGACGTTGGAAGAACTGGCTGCGAACCTGCAAGCGGAGACCAGGTTAGGGAAGAAGCAGAGGTCTCTTCACGGGTCGGCCTGAACGGCCCTGCGGCACGCCGGGCACCACCACAGGCAGCAACCCGGGTGAATCGATAGCAACCCGACCGCCCCGTCCTTCGGCCCCGTCCACTCCTACCGCGACGGCCGCGCCTGCCACCCCCGCAAACACGACACCCGATGCGAGCACGGACAGCCGATCGGCTGCCACCTGCGACACCAGCCCCACGACGAACGACTCGGCCAACCCCTGTGCCCTGACTGCTACGACTACACCGGCGCGGTCCTGTGGCAGGCACACGCGGGCGCGCTGTGGCACCGCTTCACCCTCGCCCTGCGGCAAGAACTGGCCACCCAGAGCGGGATGACCCGCCGTGCCTTCGCTCAGCACGTCAAGGTGTCGTTCGCCAAGGTCGTCGAGTACCAGCGACGCGGCCTGATCCACTTCCACGCCATCATCCGCCTCGACGGCCCCGCCGGACCGCACCAGCCGCCACCCCACTGGGCCGACCACCACCTGCTCACCCAGGCCATCCCACCCGACGTACAACAGGTCACCGTCACCACATCACCCAGCGACCTGGGCCGATGGACCCTCACCTGGGGCCAGCAACTCGACATCCGCCCCATCCTGTTCGACCCACGCGCCGACGGTCTCAGCGAACGCGCCGTCGCCTCCTACATCGCCAAGTACGCCACCAAGGGTGCCGAAGCCACCGGCACCGTCGATCACCGCCTGTCCTGCCGGGCCTGCACCGGACGACGCCATGCACCTGCTCAGCCTCAGCCGCAGCGTGATCTACGAACTCCTGCGCTCCGGCCGGCTCCGCTCCGTCACCCAGGGACGGACCCGGCTCATCCCCGCCTCAGCCATAGAGGACTACATCTCCCTGCTCGAACAGGAGGCTCCATGACCGAACGACGCAGCCGAGGAGACGGCGGCCTCCACTGGGACGAGAACCGGCAACGCTGGATCGCCTCAGTCACGGTCGGCTACACCCCGGCGGGCAAGCGCATCGTCAAGAAGGCCAGCGGCAAGACCAAGACCGAAGCCAAGGCCAAGCTCAAAGAGATCATCCGCGACCACGAGGACGGTCTGGCCATCGCGCCGACCAACTACACCGTGGCTGACGCGGTGCGCTACTGGCTGGAACACGGCCTCGGTGCGAGGTCAGAGGCCACGGTGAAGATGTACAACACCTATGCCGCCAAGCACGTGATCCCTGCCCTCGGGGCTCGCAAGCTACGCGATCTCTCAGTGGAGGACGTCGACAAGTGGCTCGCTGGCAAGACCGGCGAACTGGGCGCCCGGTCGCTCAAGCTGATCCACGGCATCCTCAACCGGTCGGTGAAGAGCGCGATGCGCCGTGACAAGGTCAAGCGAAACGTCGTGGATCTCTGCGACATCCCAGAGGGGCGCACTGGACGTCCCTCCAAGGCCCTGACACTGGCCCAAGCTCTCGCCGTCCTCACACAGGCGGAACAGGGCGGCGAGCGCATGCGAGCCTACATCGTTCTCTCCCTGCTGATCGGTGCTCGCACCGAAGAGCTGAGGGCACTTCTCTGGTCGCACGTCGTGGCGTACGACGAGGCCCGTGCATCCTGGCTGCCGGTGACCCAGACCGGCTGGGAGCACGACGACTTCGCGGTCTACGTCTGGCGATCCGTACGGCAGAAGGGCGACACCAAGACCGTCAAGTCTCGGCGATCACTCAAACTCCCCCGGCGTTGCGTGGAGGCGCTACGCCTGCTCAGAGAAGCCCAGGACGTCGCGCAGCAGAAGGCCGGCGACCGGTGGAAGGACACGGACCTCGTGTTCTGCACGCGCACGGGCACTCCCGTCACGGCGCACAACGTACGACGCGACTTCCGGAAGGTCGTGGAGGCGGCAAGACTCACCGGGCGGGAGTGGTCGCCTCGCGAGCTGCGGCACAGCTTCGTGTCCGTGCTGTCAGACTCCGGCGTCCCCATCGAGGACATCTCACGCCTCGTCGGGCACTCCAACACGGTGGTCACCGAGACCGTCTACCGGCATCAGATCCGGCCCGTGATCATGTAGGGAGCTGCGGCGATGGACAAGATCTTCGGGACTTAGTCCCTCACTTAGTCACTCAGACGCCGTTTTCAAGATCAGAGATTGTACGTCTACGCTGGTGGGCGGTACTGGGTTCGAACCAGTGACCCCTCGCTTGTAAGGCGAGTGCTCTACCGCTGAGCTAACCGCCCCTGATCGGCACTAACCTTACGACACCCGAGGGGCCGATCGCACATTCACCGTCCAGCCGGGGCCCAGTTCCGGGTGGCCGGCGGCGCGCCAGCCCAGCAGGGCCGCGCCCAGCATGCCGGCGTCGACGCCCAGCGCGGCCGGGACCAGCGGGGGTGCGTCGCGGAAGGCCAGGCGCTTGCCCAGGCGGGTACGTACGGGGTCGAACAGGGCGGGACCGGCCTCGGCCAGGCCGCCGCCGAGGACGATCACCGAAGGGTCCAGCAGCAGCGTGTACGTGGCCAGGGCGAGCGACAGGGCCTCCACGGCCTCGTCCCACACCTCGATGGCGATGGGGTCGTCGGAGGCGACCACCTGCTCGGCGCGTACGCCCTCGACGCCCGTGCGCTGGCTGTAGCGTCGGCCGACCGAGGCCGCCGAGGCGTAGGTCTCCAGGCAGCCGAACTGGCCACACGCGCACTGCTCGCCGTCGGGGAAGACGGGGGTGTGGCCGATCTCGCCGGCCCAGCCCGAGGAGCCGCCGTACGGGTCGCCGTTGATGATGGAGGCGCCGGCGATACCGGTGCCGATGGGGAGGAAGAGGAAGTCGGAGACGCCTCTTCCGGCGCCGAGGATGCTCTCGGCCAGGCCGCCCGTCCGGACGTCGTGGCCCAGCATGACGGGGATGTCCAGGGTGGTGAAGTTCGAGGCGGGGACGTCGCGCCAGCCCAGGTTCGCCGCATAGAGAGCCGCGTCCTCGGACACCAGCCCAGGGACGGCCAGGCCGACGCCTGCCGGGTCGCTGTCACCGGAGGCGGCCAGGTGGCCGATGAAGTCTGAAATGGCGGACACGACCGCCTCAGGACCCTCCGCGCGAGGGGTGGGGCGCCGCTCGCGCAGCAGCACCTCGCCGGACTCGCTGACCAGGCCGCCCTTCATGGACGTGCCACCGACGTCGAGTGCGACGACGAACGAACTCATAGCGGACACGAAAGGAGACGATAGCGCAGGTCAGCAAATGTCCGAAAAGGCGCTTGAGAATCTCTCAGGCGGGAGGAGCCGGCAAGCCGCACGTCGGGAGAACGACATGACAGTGATCATCCCCGTCCGACGGCAAGGAGGGCAGGGGCGAGGCGCGGACGGTCAGGCCCTGCCCAGCACCCGGTTCAGCGCCGCCTCGACCTCCGCCGACAGCCCCGGCGGAGCCCCCGACCCCACGTACGCCCCCTGCTTCCCGAACCCCTCCGACGCCCGAGCCATCCGGACGGCGCCGCAACCGCGGCACTCGACCTCCCCCAGCCGGCAGATGAGCGCGGTGGACCCGCACGTGGCACAGGAGTCGAGATCGAGGTCGTGCAGCCGTTGACAGTCCGGGCAGATCAGCACCTGGGACTCGTTGCGCACCCCGCGCTGCCACGGGCTGGCGCCACGCACCGGGTCGGTCTGCCGGGCCCCGCATCGGTAGCAGGGCATCGTTCCCTCCGAGGTCAAGAAATGTCGGCGAGTGCCTTGACGTAGTCGGCGACGTCGCGTGCCGAGGAGATCGGACTGATCACCGACCACCGGATCACGCCCTCGCCGTCGATGACGAAGGTCCCCCGACGCGCGAGCCCCTTCGCCTCATCGAACACACCGTACGCCTGGGCGACCTGTCCGTGTGGCCAGAAATCGGAGAGTAGGGCGAATCCGTAACCTTCCCGATCGGACCAGGCACGCAAGGCGAACACGGAGTCGACGGACACGGCGAGCACCCGCGCGTCGAGAGGCTGGTCACGCAGCGCGGTGAGCTCGCCCTCGCAGATCCCGCTGAAGGCAAGCGGATAGAAGACCAGCACGACCTTCTCGCCCCGGAACATGGACAGTCTCACCGGGGCGCCGTGCTGGTCCTGCAGCTCGAAATCCGGAGCCAGTGCGCCGACCTCGGCAGGATGTGCGTTCACAGCGACCATCCTGCCGTATCGGCCGGCCTCGGAGTTTCCTAACGTCGGCCCTTCGGGGCGACGAGCCTGGTCCCGGACCAGTCGGGTGCGGCTGAGATGCTGCTGGTCTGCGAGAGACCCGCGGTAGCGGCATCCTCCCCGATGTCGCTCGGCTCCACGTGGCCATCGCGCCCGGCCTTGGGAGTCAGCAGCCAGATCTGGCCGGCTTCGGCGAGTGCTCGCATGGCGTCGCTGAGGGCGTCGAAGAGGTCCCCGTCGCCGTCGCGCCACCACAGCAGCACCACGTCGACGACGTCGTCACTCTCCTCGTCCAGCAGCTCGTTGCCGGTCAGGTCCTCGATGGAGTCGCGAAGCTCGTCGTCGACGTCCTCGTCCCAACCGATCTCCTGCACCACCTGACCCGGCTTGAGGCCGAGTCGTTCGGCCAGGCCGCGCTCGCCCTGCGCCTGACCCGCGGTCGCGCTCACGTTTATCCCTCCTGCTTGAGTGGCCCCGCTCTATGCGGTTATCGCTTCGGCACAGTCCACACGCTGTGACCCTCAGTCGTCAACGGTCGCCACGGGTACGGCCGTAGTCGGCCAGAATCAACCCGACAAAAACGACAGGCGAACCTGGCGTTGCGTGTTGTCGACATTGAGGTCGACGAGCGCCACGGACTGCCAGGTGCCCAGCGCCATTCTCCCGCCCAGCACGGGGATCGTGGCGTACGGCGGGATCAGCGCGGGCATGACGTGTGACCTGCCGTGACCGCGCGAACCGTGGGCATGACGCCAGCGGTCGTCGGCCGGGAGCAGGTCACGCAGCGCGGCGATCAGATCGTCGTCGCTGCCCGACCCGAGCTCCAGCAGGGCCACGCCCGCGGTCGCGTGCGGTACGAAAACGTGCAACAGGCCGTCTTCTCCCTGCGCGCGCACGAAATCTACGCATTCAGCGGTGATGTCGTGCACAGTCTCACGTGAACCCGTGGCCACGGAGATGATTTCTGATCTCACAGGTAAATCCTACTGAGGCACAACGACGGCATCAGGACCGGGAAAGACCAGCCCGGTGTGGCCGTCGTCGAACCGCACGATGTAGGGAGGCCCGCCTTCCGTGCCGTGGACCTCGATGATGACGCCACCTCGCTCCTTCTCGCCGACGGTATTGCCGTGCATCAGGAGCCGGTCTCCTGCCGTCGCATTCATACCTTCCAGATTGGTACGGCGGACCGCCGAGGAAAAGAGCGGATGCCGCGGACGGCGATTTTTTGCCCGGTCTTCATTCGGGCCGAAAATGATGCCCGAAACGTTACGAGGCACGGGCGGGGCACTTCAGGGTTCGTGGCCGGACGGTGGTCCGGGCGGCGCTCGCGCCTGCCACGGCATCGCTGCCGGTCAGGGCCGTGGTCGTGGGGTCGGGGTCTGCCCTGTCGCTCGATGATTCCGATATGGCCTCATTTCAGCAGCGGGCGCCTGGGAGCGGCCCCGAGGCCCGGGTACCTGGAGTGGCGGAGGAGGGGAACTGCGCGCGGCTCTGGAGCCGTGTGCACGTGAGGGAGGGCGGCCGGAGGGGGGCGGCGGAGAGCCCGGAAGCTGGCGGAGGTGCCGTTCCAGCGGATGCGTGCAGCCGCGCCTCTTGATTCAGTGGATATAGGTCTCGGTTGGGCGAGCACAGAGCGATACGTCGAGGGGCGCCCTCGGAGGAAGGGGCGGCGGGCGCCCAGCCATGGCCAGGCGCCACAGAGCGGGGGCAGCAGCGGGTCCGTGGTGACGACCGACTGCAAGGAGAACGCGCGACGCCCGCCGGGTCCGAGCGGGACGTGCCGCCTCCGGCGACCCGACGAGACGCCGCACGTCTTCAATGCGCCCGACGGGCCGAAGGCGCCGGCGGAGGAACCCCGCCCCCGAATCGTGGTGCGGTGGAGCCTCCGCGCCGCCAGGACGGATATGCGGCTGCCGCAAGGACCTGGGGGGACTGCGGGGCGGAGCTTGGGGCCGGCCAAAGCCGTGGGGACCGACCATAGCCATGGGGCCAGCCGAAGCCTTGGGGGCCAGCCAGAGCCGTGCGGGCCAGCCGGAGCCGTGGGGACCGGCCTGAGCCATGAGGCCGGCCGGAGCCTCGGGCCAGGCCGGAGCCTTGGAGCCGGAGGCTGCCGCACCGGCGGGCTCTTCAGGGGTGGGGCGGCGGCGTCCACTCAACGCACGATCACAGGTCCGCCGGAGCCCGCCGCGGGCTGCGGTGAGCACGGAGAAGCGGTGCGGGTCTGCGCCCTCGCGAACGCACGCCCCGCGGCCTCGTACCGCGAGGTCGGTGGTTAGACTCGCGCGGCGCGCCACCCCGTCCACGTGAGGAGCGCCCGGTTCGGGGGAGGGGTGAGGGCGGAGGCCGACCCACCCGGACAGCCCCCTAGGATTGGGGCGAAATTTCGTCCGTTTTCTAGTCTTGTTAAATTGCTCCACCGATGTCACCTTTGGTGGCGATTCGTCCTACCATCGGTGGTCTAGGCCACCAACATGGCCCTGCCAGCAGGGACGCTCTGGTTACCCGTCAGTAGAGATGCGTTTTCTACGACTAGCGACCAGGATGGAAGGCGACCCAGACCAGACTTCAGTCATTCTCGGAAGGCGAGACCCAGTGGCTTCCGGACGCCAGCGATTCTCGATCATCAGCGACGGCCTACCCAGCCAGCTGCCTGATGTCGACCCCAGTGAGACCAACGAGTGGCTCGAGTCTCTCGACAATGTCGTCAAGACCGAAGGCCGCACCAGAGCCCGCTACCTCATGCTCCGCATGCTGGAACGGGCCCGCGAGCACCAGGTCGGCGTGCCGGGCCTGCGCAGCACCGACTACATCAACACGATCCCGCCGGAGCGCGAGCCCTGGTTCCCGGGCGACGAGCACGTCGAGCGGCGCATCCGCGCCTACATCCGGTGGAACGCGGCGGTCATGGTGTCGCGGGCCAACGCCCGTACGAACGTGGGCGGCCACATCGCCACCTACGCCTCGGCGGCCTCGCTCTACGAGGTGGGCTTCAACCACTTCTTCCGCGGCAAGGACCACGGCGAGTCGGGCGACCAGGTGTTCTTCCAGGGCCACGCCGCGCCTGGCATCTACGCCCGCGCCTTCCTGGAGGGCCGCCTCAACGAGGCGCAGCTCGACGCGTTCCGGCAGGAGTTGTCGCACGGCTTCCGCGGCCTGCCCTCCTACCCGCACCCGCGGCTCATGCCCGACTTCTGGGAGTTCCCGACCGTCTCCATGGGCCTCGGCCCGATCGGCGCGATCTACCAGGCGCGGTTCAACCGCTACCTGCTCAACCGCCAGCTCAAGGACACCTCGCGCAGCCATGTGTGGGCCTTCCTCGGTGACGGCGAGATGGACGAGCCCGAGTCGCTCGGCGCGATCGGCCTGGCCGCCCGCGAGGAGCTGGACAACCTCACGTTCGTCATCAACTGCAACCTGCAGCGGCTCGACGGCCCGGTACGCGGCAACGGCAAGATCATCCAGGAGCTGGAGTCGTACTTCCGCGGCGCCGGCTGGAACGTGATCAAGG
The DNA here is from genome assembly GCF_044547985.1 of Nonomuraea sp. NPDC052265. NCBI lineage: Bacteria > Bacillati > Actinomycetota > Actinomycetes > Streptosporangiales > Streptosporangiaceae > Nonomuraea > Nonomuraea sp. NPDC052265. Next base: position 245,824 of record NZ_JBIUBJ010000002.1, on the reverse strand, counting down.
TCGTGTGGGGCCGCGACTGGGACCCGCTGCTCGCGGCCGATGTCGACGGCGTGCTGGTCAACCAGATGAACACCACCCCCGACGGCCAGTTCCAGACCTACTCGGTCGAGACCGGCGGCTACATCCGCGACCACTTCTTCGGCGGCGACCCGCGCCTGCGCAAGATGGTCGAGCACCTGTCCGACGACGACATCCGCAAGCTGTCGCGCGGCGGCCACGACTACCGCAAGGTCTACGCGGCCTTCAAGGCGGCCCGCGAGCACGTCGGCCAGCCGACGGCGATCCTCGCCCAGACCATCAAGGGCTGGACGCTGGGCAAGGACTTCGAGGCGCGCAACGCCACCCACCAGATGAAGAAGCTCACCAAGGCCGAGCTGAAGGAGTTCCGCGACCGGCTCTACCTGCCGATCCCGGACTCGGCCCTGGAGGGCGAGCTGCCCCCGTACTTCCACCCGGGCGAGAACGACCCGGAGATCCAGTACATGAAGGAGCGGCGCGCGGCGCTCGGCGGCGTGCTGCCCAAGCGGGTCATGCGCGCCAAGCCGGTCAAGCTGCCCGGCGACGACGTCTACAGCCAGTTCCGCAAGGGCTCGGGCAAGCAGCAGGTCGCCACGACCATGGCGTTCGTGCGCCTGCTGAAGGACCTCATGCGCGACAAGGAGATCGGCCACCGGTTCGTGCCGATCATCCCCGACGAGGCGCGTACGTTCGGTCTGGACGCGATGTTCCCGACGGCCAAGATCTACTCGCCCCACGGGCAGACGTACGAGGCGGTCGACAGGGAGCTGCTGCTGTCGTACAAGGAGGCCGTGCAGGGGCAGATCCTGCACGAGGGCATCAGCGAGTCGGGCTCGATGGCCTCGACCATCGCGGCCGGCACCGCCTACGCCACGCACGGCGAGCACATGATCCCGGTCTACATCTTCTACTCGATGTTCGGCTGGCAGCGCACCGGCGACCAGATGTGGCAGATGGGCGACCAGATGGGCCGCGGCTTCCTGCTCGGCGCCACCGCCGGCCGCACCACGCTCAACGGCGAGGGCCTGCAGCACGAGGACGGCCACACGCCGCTCATCGCCTCGACGAACCCGGCCGCGGTCTCCTACGACCCGTCCTGGGCCTTCGAGGTCGCCCACATCGTCAAGGACGGCCTGCGCCGCATGTACGGCGAGCAGCCCGAAGACGTCTTCTACTACCTGACCGTCTACAACGAGCCGTACCTGCAGCCCGCGCAGCCGGCCGACCTCGACGTGGAGGGCCTGCTCAAGGGCCTGTACAAGTTCGCCGAGGCGCCGCGTACACAGGGTCCGAAGGCCAACATCCTGGTCTCCGGCGTGGCAGGTCCGTGGGCCATGGAGGCCCAGCGGCTGCTGGCCGAGGAGTGGGGCGTGTCGGCCGACGTGTGGTCGGCGACGTCGTGGACCGAGCTGCGGCGCGAGGCGCTGGCGTGCGAGGAGCACAACCTGCTCAACCCCGACGCCGAGCAGCGCGTCCCGTACGTGACGCAGGTGCTCTCGCAGGCCGAGGGCCCGTTCGTGGGCGTCAGCGACTACATGAAGGCGGTCCAGGACCAGATCGCGCAGTGGGTGCCGGGTGACTGGTCCTCGCTGGGCACCGACGGGTTCGGCCTGTCCGACACCCGCTCGGCGCTGCGCCGCCACTTCCACGTGGACGCCGCCTCGATCACGCTGGCCGTGCTCACCCGGCTGGTCAAGCGGGGCGAGCTCGACGGCGAGGTGCTGCGCGAGGCCATCGCCCGCTACCACCTGAAGAACGGCGTCACCGAAGCCGGCGGCGCGGAGAGCAACGACACCCAGTCGATGGGCGTCTGAGTCATCCGGAAGGGGCGCTCCCGCGAAGAGTATTTCGCGGGAGCGCCGTCATGTCCGGGCCCCCGCTCCGTCAGACGGATGAGGCGGCACGTCCAGGAGGGGTACGTGCCGCCTCACCCAGGTTTGACGCGGGGTCCCGTATCGTGGGCACTACTTCCCCCGAAGACACGAAGGGGAATGTTCGTATGCGACGCGTCCTAGCCGCCGCCCTGCTCGTGACGGCCGCGGGCTGCGCGAGTGCACCCGCAGAGCCCGCCACCGACGGCCCGGCCGCCGACACCGACACGATCACCTGGGGGCCGTGCACCGACATCAGACGCCCGGACGGCGAGCCGCCGGCCCGGCAGGACGCCTCGGTGCGCTGCGGAAAGCTCGCGGTGCCCCTCGACTACTCGCGCCCCGACGGTGACAAGCTGGAGCTGGCGCTCATCAAGCTGTCGGTCACCGATCCGAAGAAGCGGCTCGGTTCGATGGTGTTCAACTTCGGCGGGCCGGGCGCCTCCGGCGTGGACACCCTCGACCAGGCGGCCAAGGCGCTCACGTCCCTGCGCGCCCACTACGACCTGGTCAGCTTCGACCCGCGCGGCGTCGAGCGCAGCTCGGGCGTACGCTGCGGCGACAGCGCGCAGATGGACCGGTTCGTCTCGCTGGACACGCTGCCCACCAACGCGCAGACGCACCAGGAGAGCCTGGACGCCAACAAGGAGTTCGCCCGGCTCTGCCAGGAGCACTCAGGCAAGGTCCTCCCCTACGTCGGCACCGTGAACGCCGCCCGCGACATGGACCGCATCCGCGCCGCCGTCGGCGACCCCAAGCTCAACTACGTCGGCATGTCGTACGGCACCCAGCTCGGCGCCGTCTACGCCACCGAGTTCCCCAAGAACGTGGGCCGCATGCTGCTCGACGCGCCGCTCGACCCGACGGTCACCTTCGAGCAGCGCACGCTGACCCAGACCCGCGGCTTCCAGCAGGCGTACGAGAGCTTCCTGCGAAGCTGCGTCAAGGGCGGCTGCGAGGTCGGCAAGGACGTGACCGCCGCCAACGCCAACGTCGAGAACCTGATGACCCAGCTCACCACCAAACCGCTGAAGGTGGACGGCCGGCAGCTCACCCAGGGCCTGGCCTCCACCGGCGTGGCGGCGGCCCTGTACTCGGAGCTGACCTGGCCGTTCCTGGAGAAGGCGCTCGGGGATGCGCTGAAGGGCCACGGCGAGGCGCTGATGTACCTGGCCGACTCCTACACCGGACGCTCGGAGGACGGCACCTACTCCACGCAGATGACCAGCTTCCCGGCCATCACCTGCGTGGACACCGCCGAACGCCCCAGCCAGGAGGAGCTGCGCCGCACCGAGACGGCGGCGCTGAGGATCTCGCCGCTGTTCGGCAGCGAGGGCTCGGGCGGCCTGTGCCGGGTGTGGCCGGTCCAGGGCAGCAACCAGGCGCGGCACGTCAACGCCACCGGATCGGCGCCGATCCTGGTCGTGGGCGGCAAGGGCGACCCGGCCACGCCGTACCAGTGGGCGCCGCGGCTGACGGCCCAGCTCAGGACCGCGCGGCTGGTGACGTACGAGGGCGAGGGGCACGGGGCGTACCTGTCGGGCAGCAAGTGCGTGCAGGGGCTCGTGGACGCGTACCTGGTGGAGGGCAAGCTGCCGAGCAAGGGCGCGACCTGCCCGGCGGCCTAGTGTGTGACGGGTGACCGACAACGACACCTTCATCACCCGGATCGAGGACGAGGCCGCGCGGCTGGCGGCATTGGCGACCGATCTGTCCGTCCCGGTGCCGACGTGCCCGGGATGGACGTTCGCCGAGCTCGTCACGCATGTCGGCCAGACCCATCGCTGGGCGGCGTACGTGCTGCGCAACCAGGTGCGGGAGCGCATCTGGTCGCGGCAGGTGCCCAGCGGGCTGCCCGAGGGCGCGAGCGGCGACGCCGCCTGGCTCATGGAAGGGGCCGCCGACCTGCTGGACGTGCTGCGCGCCACCGACCCGGAGCTCGCGGTGTGGACGTGGGGACCGGACCCGCGGGCCGGGTGGTGGGCGCCCAGGATGCTCTTCGAGCTGGTGATCCACCGGGCCGACGCCGAGCTCGCACTTGGCCTCGACCCGGAGATCCCGGCGGCGACCGCCGTGGACGGCATCGAGGAGTTCCTGCACAACCTGCCGTCGGCGACCTGGGTGACCCGGTCGCTGGCCGAGCTCGGCGCGGAAGGGGCCACGATCCACCTCCACGCGACCGACCTCGACGGCGAGTGGACCATCACGCAGGGCGCCGCCGGTGCGGTCACCTGCGAGCGCGGCCACACCAAGGGCGACGCCGCCGTACGCGGCCCGGCGAGCGAACTGCTCCTCCTGCTCTACGGCCGGCGGCCCCCGCGGTCGCCGGCCGTCTTCGGCGACCACGACCTGCTGACCCGCTGGCTGGCGGCCGCCGCCTTCTGAGACAACCCCCCTGCCGAGGGAAGGGGCCCTGGACGCGCCGCCGCTCGGCGATCGGCGGCGTGTCCAGGGCGGGTGAACCGCCCCCAGGCGGGACGGACCCCGTCGCGCGGCCCCGGTTCGGCGGGGAAGGTGCTTCCCCGGGGGCGCGAGCGCGGGCACGGTCCCGCGAGCTCCGGCGGCGTCGGCCGCCGGGCGGGCTCACCTGCGGTGGAAGATTCCGAACAGGCTCCCCGAGACGTCACGCAGGTAGGCGAAGTCGGTGCCCGCGCCGTCGTCGATCACCTTCATGACCACCTTGCCGCCGAGCGACTCGCTCTTGGCGCACGCGGCCTCGACGTCGGCGACCTGCACGTGGAACACGGCGTGGGCGGGGAAGTCGCCCTTGTTGTTGAACAGCCCGCCGCCGTGACGCTCGCCACCCGGGTAGTCGACCATGCGGTAGTCGAGCGGGCCGTCGTCGTCACGGCTGAACGACCAGCCGAACAGCTCGCCGTAGAAACGCTCGGCGCCTTCGGGGTCGTCGGTCGCGATCTCGAACCAGGTCACCGTGTTGTCCATCGTCATCTCCTCGTCTTTCGAACAAGACAACGATGTATCGCTATGGCGACAACCCTATGTCGGTGTTTCCCCATGATTAATCGAGCATGGTTCCGCGTACCACCATCTCCGGCACGTCGGGCGCGAACCCTTCGAGCGGCCGCTCGGGACAGCGCTCGATGGTCACGACGGCGGCGGCGATGCGGTCGAGCCGGAAGACGCGGACGTCCTCCCGCAGCCGGCACCACGCCACGAGGTACCAGAAACCGCCGCGCCCGCCCAGGAACACCCCCGGCTCGACGTCACGCGAGGTGAGCGCCCCCTTGGCGTCGGCGTAGTCGAGCCTGAGCACGCGCCGCCGCAGCAGCGCCTCCTCGATGGCCCGGGAGATGCCCTCGGCGCCGAGCGGCCGGCTCGGGGAGCCGGGCTCGGGCGGCTCGCTGACGAGCTGCACCCGCCGCGCCAGCTCCCTGGCCAGGTCGCCCTCGGGCCCCGGCATGGCCGAGACCACCTTGCGTAACGCGCTGCGGGCCTGGCGGCCGAACGGCTGGTCGCCGGCCTGGCTGAGCGCCACCGCGATGGCCACCGCCTCGGCCGGGGTGAAGTTGAGCGGGGGCAGCGACATCTTCTTGTCGAGGGCGTAGCCGCCCCTGCGACCGGGCTCGGCGTAGATCGGCACCCCGGACCCCTGCAACGCGGTGATGTCGCGCTCGATGGTGCGCACGCTGACCTCGAACCGCTGGGCGAGCTCGCGGGCGGAACGGCAGCGTGGCGCGATGGCGCGCAGGTCCTCGACGAGCGCATAGAGCCGGTCGGTACGGTTCACAGCCGGAACGCTACGCGCCGCCACCGACAATCACCGGCCCCGCGCGGGCCGGGCAAGAGCGGACTGACCGCGCCGACACCCAGGTCTTACGACGCCGTCCACTCCAGCAGCCGCTCCAGGGGCCAGGTGTTGACGATCCGCCCGGCCTCGATGCCGCAGCGGGCCGCCCGCTCGCAGCCGAAGCGCTGCCAGTCGAGCTGGCCGGGCGCGTGCGCGTCGGAGTCGATCGAGAACACGCACCCCATCTCGTACGCCAGCCGCATGAGCCGCTTGGGCGGGTCGAGCCGGTCGGGCCTGGAGTTGATCTCCACGGCGACCCCGAACCGCCGGCACGCCTCGAAGACCAGCTCGGCGTCGAACTCCGACTCCGGCCTCTTGACCCCGCGCTCGCCGCCGCCCCGCACGACTCTCCCCGTGCAGTGACCCAGCACGTCGACCCGCGGATCGGCGACGGCGGTGACCATGCGGCGGGTCATGTCCTCGCGGTCCATGCGCAGCTTGGAGTGGACGCTGGCCACGACCACGTCGAGCCGTTCGAGCAGGGCCGGGTCCTGGTCGAGGGAGCCGTCGAGGTTGACGTCGACCTCGATGCCGGTCAGGATCCGGAACGGCGCCAGCCGCTCGTTGAGCCCGGCCACCACGTCGAGCTGCCGCTCCAGCCGCTCGGCCGACAGCCCCTTGGCCACGGTCAGGCGCGGCGAGTGGTCGGTCAGCGCCCAGTACTCGTGCCCGAGCCCCCTGGCGGCCTCGGCCATCTCCTCGATCGGCGAGCCGCCGTCGGACCAGTCGGAGTGGCTGTGCAGGTCGCCCTTCAGCGCCTCGCGCAGGGCCGCGGTCTCCGCGTCGAGCTCGACGCCCTCGGTGGCCCGCAACCTACGCAAATACGTTGGAACCTGACCGTCGAGCGCTTCGTTGATCACAAGGGCGGTGACCTTGCCGATGCCGGGGAGATCGCCCAGCCCGCCGGCGCCGGCCAGCCGCGCGAGCTCCCCTTCCGGCAGGTCGTCCACGACCGCGGCCGCGCGGCGGAACGCGCGGACCCGGTAGGTGGGCTCACCTGCGCGTTCGAGCAGGAAGGCGATCTCGCGCAGGGCCTGAACCGGTTCCATGAGTCATTCCTACCCGAGCGGACGAACACCGGCATTGAACGGGGACAAGGCCCACCGATAGGCTAATCGCCCAGGAAAGCAGGAGCTAGATGGCACATCCGCCGCGCAAGCCGGCCCCCCCACCCCCACGCAAGTCGTCCAAGGCCGTCCCGCTGACCATTCTCGGGGTCCTGTCGGTGATGCTGGTGGGCTACTGCGCCGCCACCCAGGACGACGACGACGTCACCGCCGACTGCGTGGTGCGGCTCGACGACGGCACGTACGAGGTCGTCGACGACGACTACTGCGACGACGACGGCGGCAGCGGCGGGTCCCACTTCTACGGGGGTTCGCGTGGCGCGTACATGTGGTACTACGGCGGCCACCGGATCGGCAACCGGATGCAGGGCGGCACCACGTACCGGCCGTCCGACGTGAACATCTCCAGCCGCAGCGGCAAGTCGATCCAGCGCGGCGGCTTCGGCAACAGCTGGGGCGGCGGGAGCTGACGTGCGCCGCGAGCATGGCATCGCCCGTCCCGGCTGGGAGAAGACGATCGAGGGCCAGGGCCTGGCCTACCACCGGGCGGCCCACCCCGAGGGCCTGAGCAGGCCCTACTGGGACGAGTCGGTCCACTACGTCCTGTCCGTGGAGGAGGTGGAGTCGCTGGAGGAGCAGGTCGAGGAGTTGCACGGCATGTGCCTGCGGGCCGTCGAGCACGTCGTCTCGACCGGCCGCTACGCCGACTTCGCCATCCCCGAGTGGGCCGCGGACGCCGTGGCGCGCTCGTGGGAGCGCCGCGACCCCCACCTCTACGGCCGCTTCGACCTGCGCTACGACGGCACGGGCCCGGCCCGGCTGCTGGAGTACAACGCCGACACGCCGACGTCGCTGGTGGAGTCGTCGGTGATCCAGTGGTTCTGGCTGCAGGACACCCACCCCGGCGACGACCAGTGGAACTCCGTGCACGAGCGGCTCATCGAGCGCTGGCGCGAGCTGTCGCTGCCGCCCGGCCCCACGCACTTCGCCTTCACCAACGCCGACGAGACGGGCGAGGAGGCGATGACGGTCGCCTACCTCCAGGAGACCGCCGAGCAGGCGGGCCGGCGGACGGTCGCCGTGGCCATGGAGGACATCGGCTGGGACGAGCTCAACCGCTGTTTCGTCGACGCCGGCGAGGAGATGATCCGCTCGGCGTTCAAGCTCTACCCCTGGGAGTGGATGCTGGCCGACGACTTCGGCCGGCACGCGGTGCGCCACTCCACCTGGATCGAGCCGCTGTGGAAGGCGCTGCTGTCGAACAAGGCGCTGCTCGCCGTGTTGTGGGAGCTCTACCCCGGCCATCCCAACCTGCTGCCCGCCTACCTCGACGGGCCGCGCGAGCTGACCTCCTACATCGCCAAGCCCCTGCTCGGCAGGGAGGGCGCGTCGATGCGCATCGTCACCCCCGAGGGCACCCAGGAGACGCCGGGCCGCTACGGCCGGGAAGGCTACGTCTTCCAGGGCTTCGAGGCGCTGCCCGCGTTCGAGGGCCAGCGGCCGGTGCTCGGCGCCTGGGTGGTCGCCGACGAGGCCGCCGGGCTCGGCATCAGGGAGACCACCGGCCTGATCACCGACGACACCTCCTCCTTCGTCCCTCATCGCATTGCGAGCTGAAGCACCCCCGTGATTGGAAATGACGTGACCCTTCTCGAAGTCCTGGCCCGCGGCGCCGGCGCGATCGCCGCGTACGCCGCCGTCGGCGTGATCCTCCTGATCGTCGGCTTCTACGTGATCGACTGGGCCACGCCCGGCAAGCTGAGCGAGATCATCCGCACCGAGCGCAACGCCAACGCCACGCTGCTCACCACGTCCGCGCTGGCGGCGATCGGCCTCATCGTGGCCGCCTCCATCTGGTCCTCCGGCGGCCGGCTGGCCGAGGGGCTCGCGGGCACGGCCGTGTTCGGGCTGGTCGGCATCGTGGTGCAGACGGTGGCGATGCTGGTGTTCGACAAGGTCGTCGGCATCTCCGTACGCGACCTGGTGAAGGAGCCGGAGCTGCAGCCCGGCGCGCGGCTGCTCGCGGTCACCCACGTGGCGATCGGCCTGATCACCGCGGTTGCGGTCATCTGAAACACCGCTGTTACGGTCATCGGAACCGACCTGGCACTCTAGGAGGCGTGACAGACCGGACTCGGGAGGACACCACGCGCAGGCTTGAGCGTGCGATGGGCACGCTCGGCACGGCGGCGATGGCGCGCATGGACGACCAGCTCCCCTGGTTCCGGGCGCTCAGCGCCGAGGACCGCTCGTGGGTGGGCCTGGTGGCCCAGGCCGGCATCGCCGCGTTCGTGGAGTGGTTCCAGCACGCCGGCGAAGACCGTCCGACGCCCAGCATCGAGTTCTTCGGCACGGCCCCGCGCGAGCTCAAGCGCTCGATCTCGCTCCAGCAGACGGTCGACATCGTCAGGATCGTGGTCGAGGTGGTCGAGGCCCAGACCGACGAGCTGGCCGCGCCGGGCGGCGAGGACCAGCTCCAGCAGGCGATGCTCCGCTACACCCGCGACGTGGCCTTCGCCGCCGCCCACGTCTACGCCCGCGAGGCCGAGGCCCGCGGCTCCTGGGACGCCAGGCTGGAGGCGCTGATCGTCGACGCGCTGGTACGCGGCGAGGTCGACGACGGCCTCCACTCCTGGGCCGCGGCCCTCGGCTGGACCTCCTCCCCCGTCGTCGTGATCGCCGGGCACGCCCCCGACGACGACCCGCGCGCGGTCATCGACGGCCTGCGCGAGAAGGGCCGCCGCATCGGCATGGACCTGCTGGCCGGCGTCCAGGCCGACCGGCTGATCGTGATCGTGGGCGGCGCCGACAGCGTCCAGGACGCGGCCCGGCAGGTCGTGGCGCGCTTCGGCGTGGGCCCGATCGTCATCGGCCCCGAGGTGCCCGACCTGCACGCCGCCGCACGGTCGGCGCGGGCCGCGCTGGCCGGGCTGAAGGCGTCCGCGGGCTGGCCGGACGCGCCCAGGCCGGTGCACGCCGAGGACCTGCTGGCCGAACGCGCGCTCGACGGCGACACCGACGCCAGGGAGCAGCTCATCGAGAACGTCTACCTGCCGTTGGCCGGCACACCGCTGCTCGATACCCTGGCCACATACCTCGAACAGGGCACCTCCCTGGAGGCGACGGCCCGGCTGCTGTTCGTACATCCGAACACGGTCCGCTACCGTCTGAAGAAGATCACCGAGCTCACGGGCTACCAGCCCACCGAGGGCAGGTCGGCCTTCACGCTGCAGGTCGGCCTCATCCTCGGCCGGCTTTCCGAGGGCGCGGCGGCATGGCGGGCCCTAACGTAACATTCCCGAAATCTTCACTGTAGGGTTCCTACAAAACACCCCGGACAAAGTTCGTACGGATCTCCATCCGCGTGTCGAAGTTCTACAGGGCATGGTGGTTTTTGTGCTTGTACTCGTCGCTCCGGGCCAAGGTGCCCAAACCCCAGGCTTCCTGACCCCTTGGCTTGAGCTGCCCGGTCTGGCCGACAGGCTCGGCGCGTGGTCGGAGGTCGCCGGGATCGACCTGGTCGCCTACGGCACCACCGCCGACGCCGACGAGATCCGCGACACCGCCGTCGCCCAGCCGCTGCTCGTGGCCGCCGCGCTGGCCGCCGCCGAGGCGCTGGGGGCCTCCCCCGACGTGCTGGCCGGCCACAGCGTGGGCGAGTTCGCCGCGGCCGCGCTGGCCGGGGTGCTCACCGCCGAGCAGGCGCTGAGCCTGGTCCGCGAACGCGCCCAGGCCATGGCCAAGGCCGCCGCCGTCACCGAGACCGGCATGACCGCCGTGCTCGGGGGCGTGGAGGCCGACGTGCTGGCCGCGATCGAGCGCCACGGGCTGACCCCGGCCAACATCAACGGCGCCGGCCAGATCGTGGCGGGCGGCACGCTGGAGCAGCTCGCCGCCTTCAAGGACGACGCGCCCGCCCGTGCCAGGCTCATCCCGCTCAAGGTGGCCGGCGCGTTCCACACCGGTCACATGGCCCCCGCCGTCGACGCCCTGCGCGAGGCGGCCTGGAACGTCGTGCCCGGCGACCCGCGGGTCACGCTGCTGTCCAACGCCGACGGCCGGCCCGCCGCCACCGGCGCCGAGTTCGTCCAGCGGCTCATCTCGCAGATCAGCAGCCCCGTCCGATGGGACCTGTGCATGGCGACGATGGCCGAGCTGGGCGTGACCAAGATGATCGAGCTGCTGCCCGGCGGCACGCTGACCGGGCTCGCCAAGCGCGGCCTGCGCGGCGTCGAGACCGTGGCGCTGAAGACACCCGACGACCTCGACGCGGCCAGGGAGCTGATCAAATGAGGATCCCAGACATCGCCCCCGGCGCCCGGATTCTGGCCTTCGGCCACTACCAGCCGGACAACGTCGTCACCAACGACGACCTGGCCAAGACCATGGAGACCAACGACGAGTGGATCCAGTCCCGCGTCGGGATCAAGGAGCGCCGGATCGCCTCCGCCACCGAGTCCGTGGAGGACATGGCGGCCCAGGCCGGCGGCAAGGCGCTGGCCGCCAGCGGCCTGGCCCCCGACGAGGTCGACCTGGTGATCGTGGCCACCTGCACACTGGAGACCCAGATCCCCAACGCCGCGGCGGTCGTGGCCCACCGGCTGGGCATCAAGTCCCCGGGCGCGTTCGACGTCAACGCCGCCTGCGCCGGCTTCTGCTACGCGCTCGGCACCGCCAGCGCCGCGGTCCGCGGGGGCGCGGCCAGGAACGTGCTGGTCATCGGCTCGGAGAAGCTGTCGCAGTGGATCGACTGGACCGACCGGTCCACGGCCGTGATCTTCGCCGACGGCGCCGGCGCCGCCGTGGTGGGCCCGTCCGACACGCCCGGCATCGGCCCGGTGGTCTGGGGCAGCTCCGGCGACAAGTCCGAGGCCATCGCCATCGCCGACCGGACGAAGTTCCTCTTCCAGGAGGGCCAGACGGTCTTCCGCTGGGCCACCACCGCGCTGCACCCGGTGGCCCTGGAGGCGTGCGCCCGCGCCGGGGTCGACCCCTCGGAGCTGGCGGCGTTCGTGCCCCACCAGGCCAACCTGCGCATCATCGAGGCCATCGCACGCAAGCTCGGTGCCGACAAGGCCGTCGTCGGCCGGGACATCGTCACCGCGGGCAACACGTCGGCGGCCTCCATCCCGCTCGCGCTCTCGCGCATGCTGGAGCGCGGCGAGGTCCGCTCAGGCGACCTCGCGCTCATCCTCGGCTTCGGCGCCGGTCTGGCCTATGCGGGCCAAGTGATCGAGATTCCGTAGGATCCGGTACGGCTACCGCCGTACTTGTTCAGAGCTCGTACGGCGAGAGCCGTACAGAGAAACCACAAATAAGGAGAAGTAGCAACATGGCTGCCACCGACCAGGACATCCTCGCGGGCCTCGGCAAGATCATCAACGAGATCACCGGCATTCCGGCCGGCGAGGTGACCCCGGAGAAGAGCTTCGTCGACGACCTCGACATCGACTCCCTGTCCATGGTCGAGATCGCCGTGGCCGCTCAGGACGAGTTCGGCGTCGAGATCCCCGACGACCAGCTGAAGAACCTGAAGACGGTCAAGGACGTCCTCAACTTCATCCAGGCCTGACGACAAACAGTTCTGACCAGTAAGGAGCGCGAAAACGTGAGTGCGAACCGGGTACGTGTCGTCGTCACCGGGCTTGGCGCGACGACGCCCGTCGGTGGAGACGTCACCTCGACCTGGACGGCGCTCCTCGCCGGTCAGTCGGGTGTGGAGACCCTCACCACGGAGTGGATCGACTCCGTCCCCGTGCGTTTCGCGGGGACGGCGGCGGTCGACCCCACCGAGGTGCTGCCCCGCCCCGAGGCTCGCCGTCTCGACCGCAGCGAGCAGTTCGCCCTGGTCGCCGCCCGGGAGGCCTGGCAGGACGCCGGCGCCCCCGAGGTGGCCCCCGAGCGGCTGGGCGTCGTGGTCTCCAGCGGCATCGGCGGCATCACCACCACCCTGACCGCCTACGACACGTGGAAGGAGCGCGGCTGGAACCGGCTGTCGCCCTTCACCGTGCCGATGCTCATGCCCAACGGCCCGGCCGCCTGGATCGGTATCGACCTGGGCGCCCAGGCGGGCGTGCACGCCACCGTCTCCGCCTGCGCCTCCGGCGCCGAGGCGATCGGCTACGCCATGGACATGATCCGGCTCGGCCGCGCCGACGTGGTGGTCGCCGGCGGCACCGAGGCCGCCATCCACGGCCTCAACATCGCCGCCTTCGCCGCCGCGCGGGCGATGTCCACCCGCAACGACGACCCGCAGGGCGCCTCCCGGCCGTGGGACCGCGACCGTGACGGGTTCGTGCTCGGCGAGGGCGCCGGCATCGTGGTGCTGGAGTCCGAGGAGCACGCCAAGGCGCGCGGCGCGCGCATCTACGCCTACGCCGCCGGCGTCGGCTACTCGGCCGACGCCCACCACATCACCCAGCCCGAGCCCGAGGGCCGCGGCATCATCATGGCGATGACGCAGGCACTGACCGACGCCGAGATCACCGGCTTCGACGTCAAGCACGTCAACGCGCACTCCACGTCCACCCCGGCGGGCGACGTCGGCGAGGTGCAGGCCGTGGCCAAGGCCATCGGCACCCACCCGCTGGTCACCTCGACCAAGTCCATGACCGGTCACCTGCTCGGCGGCGCCGGCGGCATCGAGTCCGTCTTCACCGTCAAGGCGCTGCAGGAGCGGATCGTCCCGGCCACCATCAACCTCGACAACCTCGACGACGGCATCGAGGTCGACATCGTCCACGGCGCGAACCGTCCGCTGCCGCAGGGCGACATCGCCGCGGTCAACAACTCCTTCGGGTTCGGCGGGCACAACGTCACCGTCGTCTTCAAGGGGGCTTGATGACCGTACTGGACAGCCGGGTGGTGGGTGGAGACTCCGAGCAGGAGCCCGCCGACCCCCGTGATCCAGTCGTCCGTCTGACAGCGCTGCTCGACGAGGGCTCGCTGCGGCTCATCACCCCCGAGGACAACAGCGGCGTCCTGGCCGCCATGGGCCGGATCGAGGGCGTGCCCGTCGCCGCCTTCTGCAGCGACGCCCGCTTCCAGGGCGGCGCGATGGGCAGCGAGGGCTGCGAGCACATCGTGCACGCCTACGACGTGGCCGTCCGCGAGCGGGTGCCGGTCATCGGCATCTGGCACTCCGGCGGCGCCCGGCTCGCCGAAGGCGTCGAGTCGTTGCACGCCGTCGGCCGGGTGTTCGCGGCCATGACCAAGGCGTCGGGCGTCGTGCCGCAGATCTCGGTGGTCGTCGGCCCGGCCGCCGGCGGCGCCGCCTACGGCCCCGCGCTCACCGACCTGGTGATCCTGGCCGACAGCGGCCGCATCTTCGTGACCGGCCCCGACGTCGTGCGCAGCGTCACCGGCGAGAACGTCGACAGCGAGGCGCTGGGCGGCCCCGAGCCGCACAGCAGGCGCAGCGGCGTGGTGCACGTCGTCACCAAGACCGAGGCCGACGCCTACCTCAAGGCGCGCCAGCTCGCCACGCTGCTCGGCCACCAGGGCCGGGTGCGCCCCGGCGAGGTGGAGGAGGTCGACTTCTCCTGCCTGCTGCCCGAGTCGGCACGCCGGGCCTACGACGTCAAGCCGCTGGTCAACGGCCTGCTCGACGAGGCCGGCGTCGAGCTGCACGCCAAATGGGCGCCCAACGTCGTCACGTCTCTGGGCCGTCTCGGCGGCCGGACGGTCGGCGTCGTCGCCAACAACCCGTTGCGGCTGGCCGGCTGCCTCGACGCCACGTCCGCCGAGAAAGCCGCCCGCTTCGTACGTATGTGTGACGCTTTCGGGGTGCCATTGGTTGTCCTCGTGGACGTACCCGGTTACCTGCCGGGCGTCGGCCAGGAGCACGACGGCGTCGTCCGGCGCGGCGCCAAGCTGCTGCACGCCTTCGCCGAGGCGTCGGTGCCCCGGGTCACCCTGGTCACGCGCAAGGCGTACGGCGGGGCGTACATCGCGATGAACTCGCGGGCGCTGGGCGCCACCAGGGTGTTCGCCTGGCCGACCACCGAGGTGGCGGTCATGGGGGCCGTGGCGGCGGTGCGCGTGCTCAAGCGGCGCCAGCTCGCGGCGGTGCCCGAGGACGAGCGGCCGGCGCTGGAGCAGCGGCTCGCCGAGGAGCACGAGAAGCTCGCCGGCGGCCTGGCGCGGGCCCGGGAGCTGGGCGTCATCGACGAGGTGATCAAGCCGGCCGAGACGCGCGGCGCCATCGCCAGGGTGCTCGCCCAGGCCACCCCGGCCCGGGGCGCCCACGGCAACATCCCGCTGTAGATCCGTCCGCGAAAGGCCCCGCACCGATACCCGGTGCGGGGCCTTTCGGCTGCGTGCGGAGTCGTACGACAGGCCGTGAACAGGCCGTGCGACGAGACGCGCGACGGCCTGTGCGACGACGGGCCGATGCGGGCCGCCCCCGGCGGGCGCTCAGCGGGAGGTGGGGCGGGTCAGACGGCGGCGTGCAGCCAGCGGACGGGAGCGCCGTCGCCGGCGTACCGGAAGGGCTCCAGCTCTTCGTCCCACGGCCGGCCGAGCAGCTTGTCGAGCTCGTCCTCCAGCACGCACCGGCCCTGGGCGGCCATCATCATGGCGGCACGCAGGCGGTCTTCGGGGATCATGATGTCCCCGGCCGCGCCGATGACCGCCGTGAAGGCGCCGAGCGTGGGCGTGTAGGCGTGTCTGGAACCGTCGACGCCGGGCGACGGATCCTCGGTGATCTCAAATCTCAGGCGCTGCCAGCCCATGAGCGAAGAGGCGATGGCCGCCGCGATGCCGGCGCGGCCCTCCCACTCCGCCTGCGCGCGCACGACGTTCGGCGCGGCTGGTTGCGGTGTCCACGTCAGATCAACGGGCACGCCAAGGACACCCGCGACTGCCCATTCGATGTGAGGGCACAGCGCGGGCTGAGCCGAGTGGACGTAAAGCACGCCACGAGCAGACACCGGACCTCCCGTTTCGGTACGAGGTGCGCCTTCCCCAACGGCCTCGCCCCGGGATGATCACAAGTGACTAGGGAGAGACTACCGTCGGTCGCCATCGGACACCAGAGGGGGGCCATACCAAGTTGGTGCGGGCGTGTCACGTGACAGTTGTGGCGGGCGGGGAAACATACCGGCTCATGGACATGCAATCTGTCGGCGAGGCGTACATCCGGCCAGGTCAGGTGCTGGTCGACCGGGGCGCGGTGTCGGCCGCCGCTCGTTGGACGCAGGCGGTCTCCGAGGCCGACGGAGTCACCGTCCTGCACCTGTCGGCCGGGGTGGACCCGTGCGAGATCACCGCCGAGCTGCGCGACCGGGGCTTCCGGGCCTCGCCCAACCACGTGCTCACCGGTCAGCCGCTGTTCTTCGGCGGCCCGGCCTCCCGGCCCTTCCCCGTGCCGCCGGTCTCGTACCGGCCGGGCAGGTCGCGTTCCGACGTGGTCGTGGCCGTGCTCGACACCGGCGTGGCCAAGCACCCGTGGTGGTCGGGCAGCGAATGGTACGCCAGGCTCGGGCCGGAGGGCGCCGACGCGGCCCAGGGCGCGCAGGCCGGGCACGGCACGTTCGTCGCCGGCCTGCTGGCCCGCCAGGCGCCGGGGGCCAGGTTGCGGGTCCGCCGGGTGCTCGACGGCGACGGCCTGGGCGACGAGGCGACCGTGGTGCGCACCCTCCACCGCATGCGCGAGGACCCGCCCCAGGTGCTCAACCTCTCCTTCGGCTGCCACTCCTTCGACGACCGGCCGCCGCCCCTGCTGGCCGACGCCATCGGCGCCCTGAAGGACACGGTGACGGTGGCCTGCGCCGGCAACACCGCCTCCGACCGGCCGTTCTGGCCCGCCGCCCTGCCGTGCGCGGTGGGCGTGGCGGCCCTCGACGCCGCGCAGGAGCGCCGCGCGCCCTTCTCCGGATACGGCACCTGGGTCGACGCCTGCGCCCGCGGCGACTGGCTGACCAGCAGTTTCCTGAACACGGGCGAGTTCGCCGGCTACGCCGCCTGGAGCGGCACGTCGTTCGCCGCCGCCCTGGTGTCGGGGGCCGTGGCCGAGGCCGCCCGGCGCGAACCGGCCAAGGAAGCCGTCGAACGACTGCTCGACCCCCGGCAGTCCCGGCAAATTCCCGATCTGGGAGTTGTCGTACCCACGAGTCTGTAGAGTTTACGCTCAGTCCTCAGCCAATCACGAGGAGACAGGATGACCTCCCCGTGCGGGACGAAAGGAGGCCGCATGAGCGACTTGCGCGATCCGGCGGAGCTGCTCCGCGACGCGGCCGACGGCGACCGATCCGCCTGGGACGAGCTGGAGTCCCGGTTCGGTCCGCGCATGTGGGCGCTGGCCCGCTCGTGCGGGCTGGGCGAGGCCGACGCCGCCGACGCGGTCCAGGGCGCCTGGCTGCGGCTGCTCCAGCACATGCACGACATCCGCGACCCCTCGCGGGTGGGCGGCTGGCTGATGACGACCACCCGCCGTGAGGCGCTCCTCCTGCTGCGGAAGGAGTCGTCGGGGCTGCTGGTCAGCGATCCGGAGGGAAGGCCCACCTTCGGGGCCGTCGAGGAGCCCGATCCCGCGTCCGCCGTGCTGGAGGCCGACGGCAGGCGTCTGCTGTGGAAGTCGGTCTCCGCCCTGCAAGAGCCCTGCCGCACACTGCTGCAGCTGGTCGCGACCGATCTCGGAAACCAGCAGATGGCGATGCGGCTCGGGTTGCCCGTGGGCAGCGTGGGGCCGACCAGGGCCCGCTGCCTGGAGAAACTGCGCACTCTGCTCTCACTACAGGAGACAGCGCAATGATCAACGACGAGTACTTCCTGGCGGCCCTGCGGCTCGCCGCCGGGATGGATCCGATGCCCGGGCACGTGTCGGCCGCCGCGCGTGACATCTACGGGCTGCGTGTTCCTCAGGCGGTGACCGCCGACCCGGCCGACCACGCCGGGGGCCGCGCGGCGCGGTCCGGCGCCGCCGACCGCGACGACGGGTCCCATCTGGTGCGGTTCGTCACCGACGGTCTCACCTTCGACCTGGAGGTGACCGTGGGCGACGGGCTGATCGACGTCGCCGGGCAGATCTTCCCCGATCCCGGGGAGGACGCCGTCATCGACGTGCGCACCCCCCACCTGACGCTCACCCGGCAGGTCGCCCGGAACGGCCGGTTCGCGGCCACCGGGCTGCCGCCGGGGTGGCTGAGCGTCGTGTGTCACCGTCCCGGTCATGCGCCCGTCCAGACCAGGTGGGTGCGCATCCGGCCGTGACGCGCCCGTCCAGGACCCGTCCGCGCCGAACACCCCCGCCCCCTCCTCCCCGCCGGTCAGCCCCCCATGAGCGTCACTTCACCCCCACCAGGATCAGCAGCCGACCACGGTCCGCTCGTCGAGGCGGCCGAGGCCGCCGTGCTGCGCGCGCACGTCGATCCCGAACAGGCCCTCTACGCCGGCCGCACCGTGCTCGCCGCCGCCCGCCGCGCCCAAGCGCCGGCGGCCGAGGCGATCGCGCTGCGTGCCATGGCGCTGGCCGCCCGCGAGTTGGGCGACCTCCTCAGCGCCGAACACTGCCTGCGGCAGGCCATCGCCACCCCGGGCGCCCCGGCCGAGCGCCGGGCCCAGGCGCGGCTGTCGCTGGTCACCGTACGCACCGAGCGCGGGCATCCGCTCCAGGCGCTGCGCGTGGCCGCCCTGGCGTGGGCCTACCTGTCCCCGCTCGACCGGGCCAAGCTCGACACGCAGCGCGCGGTCGCGCTGGCCCACCTGGGCCGCCACCAGGAGGCCATCGCGGCCTGCGACCGGTCGCTGCGAGCCCTCGTGGGCGCGCCGGGCACGGTCGACGACCGGCGTTTCCTGGCCGGCGGCCTGCTCAACCGGGGTCTCATCCACGCCTACCGGGGCGACTGGGAGGCCGCCATGCGCGACATCGAGGCCTGCCTGCAGCTCGCCCGGCACGCCGGCCTGCGCCACCTGGCCCGGCTGTCGGCCGCCAACCTGCCGTTCCTCGCGGTGCGGCGGGGGGACATCGCGGGCGCGTTCGAGCACTACCGGGAGGCCGAGGACACCTTGTTCGGCTTCCCCGAGCGGCTGGCCACGATGCGGGCCGACTTCGCCGGCGCGCTGCTGGCGGCTCACCTGCCCGGCGAGGCCAGGGCCATGCTGAGCCTGGCCGTCCCCGATCTGGAGTCCTCCGGCGCGCAGGTGGCGCTGGCCGAGGCGCGGCTGAAGCTGGCGCAGGTCGAGCTGCTCACCGGCGACCCCCACCGCGCGCGGCAGGTGGCCGAGCAGGCGGCGTGCGAGCTGGCCGAGCAGGAGCGGCTGTCGTGGCTGCCGCTGGCCAACGAGGTCGTCCTGCGGGCCCGGCTGGCGCTCGGGCCGGTCACGTCCGCGCTGGTCACAGGCATGATCAAGTGCGCCGACGAGCTGGAGGACGTCTCCTCGCACGTGGCCGCCGCCGCGGCGCTGCGGCTGGCCGCGGCCGAGGCGGCGCTCGCCGTCGACGACCATCCGGTCGCCTCGGCCCAGCTGCGCAGGCTCACCCGGCACGCCGAGCGCGCCGAGCGCTGGATGCCCGCCGGCACCCGCCTGACCTCGCTGGCCCCCGAGCCGCAGCCCACGCAGCTCGCGCAGGTCCCGGCAACCGTACGCCAGCACGCCCTGGCCCTGGAGGCGGCGCTGCGGGAGGACGTCACGGGGGCGCTGCGGGCGGTCCGCGACGGGCTGGCCGAGGTGAGCGGGCAGGTGGAGACGTTCGAGGATCCGGCGCTGCGGGCCCACGCGGCCCGGTCCGGGGAGCGGCTGGCCGCCTTCGGGCTGGGGCTGGCGGTCCGCGACGGATGCGCGGACGAGGTGTTCGAGTGGGCCGAACGGTGGCGCGCGGTCGCGGCGCCGGAGCACGCGTGCGGCCTGGCGGAGGTCGACCAGGTGCGGGCGGCGCTCGACGGTGCGGCGCTGGTGGAGTTCGTGGCCGACGAGGAGACGCTGCTGGCGGTGCTGATCACCGGCGACCGGCTGCTCCTGCGGCGGCTGGGCGGCGTACGGCAGGCGCGTGAGGCGATCATGCGGCTGCGCCACGCCCTGCGTCAGTGGGGTGCGGGGCTCGACGTGGCCGCTCCCGCGCAGGCGCTCACGGAGCTGACCGACGCGGGCGCGGAGCTGGAGCGGCTGCTGCTGGGGCCGCTGGTGTCCGAGCTGGGCGACCGGCCGCTGGTGGTGGTGCCCGTGGGGCCGCTGCACACCCTGCCGTGGGGCGCGCTGCCGGGCCTGCGCGAGCGTCCCGTGAGCGTGGCGGCGAGCGCGGCGGCCTGGGCGGGC
Source organism: Nonomuraea sp. NPDC052265 (assembly GCF_044547985.1). NCBI lineage: Bacteria > Bacillati > Actinomycetota > Actinomycetes > Streptosporangiales > Streptosporangiaceae > Nonomuraea > Nonomuraea sp. NPDC052265. The sequence continues at coordinate 225,806 of NZ_JBIUBJ010000002.1, read as the reverse complement.
GCGCGGCGGCGGGCCCGCGTACGGGAGGACGCCCCGGTGGTGCTGGCGGCGGCCGGGCCGGCGCTGGCCCACGCGGAGGAGGAGGTGGCCCGCGTGCTGGCCTGCCATCCGGGCGGGCGGGAGGTGCCCGGCCGCAGGGACGACGTGCTGGCGGCGCTCGGCGAGGCCGACGTCCTCCATCTGGCCGCGCACGGCGCCTTCCACGCCCGCAGCCCGCTGCTTTCGGGCATCACCCTCGGCGACGGGCAGCTCATGGCCTACGACCTGCTGGGCCTGAACCGCGCGCCGGAGCTGGTCGTGCTGTCGGCGTGCAACTCGGGCATGGCCCGCACGCCGGCGGAGGGGGCGCCGCTGGGCCTGCCGGGCACGTTCCTGGCGCGCGGGAGCTCGTGCGTGGTGGCGGGGATGGTGCCCATCGGGGACGAGGCGGCGATGGCCATGATGGGCGCCTTCCACGAGCTGCTCGCCTCCGGGCAGGCGCCGGACGCGGCCCTGGCCTGCGCGTCGGCCAAGACCGGTCTGCTGGGGTTCGTCTGCTTCGGGGCGGGCGACCGGCCCCTGCACCCGGCCGGCTGACCCCGCCTCAGCCGGTGGCCACCGGGCGGGTGGGGTCGGCGACCCAGTTGGACCAGGAGCCGACGTAGAGGGCGGCGGGCAGGCCGGCCAGCTCCAGGGCCAGCACCTCGTGGGCGGCGGTGACGCCCGAACCGCAGTAGGCGCCGACCGGGACGCCCTCACGCACGCCCAGCGCGGTGAAGCGGTCGCGCAGGACAGCCGGGGCGAGGAATTTCCCGCCGGGGCCCACGTTGCCGGTCGTGGGCGCGCTCAACGCTCCGGGCACGTGACCGGCCACCGGATCGATGGGCTCGACCTCGCCCCGGTAGCGTTCGGCGGCGCGGGCGTCGAGCAGCACGCCCTCGGCGGCCACCGCGGCGGCCTCGTCGGCGGTCAGCGTCGGCATGCCGCCGGGCCTGGCGGTGAAGTCGCCCGGCGTGACCTCGGGCTCGTCCTTCGTGACCGGCAGGCCGGCCTCGGCCCAGGCGGCCAGGCCGCCGTCGAGCACGCGTACGGACTCGTGGCCGAAGTAGCGCAGTGCCCACCAGGCGCGGGCGGCGATCGTGGAGCCGGCGTCGTCGTAGACCACGACCGGACGCCCGTCGGACACGCCGAGCGCCCGCATGGCCCGCTGGAACTCCTCGGCGCCGGGCAGCGGGTGGCGGCCGGCGGCGCCGGGGGGCGCGGCGAGGTCGGCGTCGACGTCGCAGAAGACGGCGCCCGCGAGGTGCCCCTCGCGGTAGAGCTCCACCCCGGGCGGGCCGCCCAGCCGCCAGCGCACGTCGAGCACGGACACGTCGGGCAGCGCGGCGAGCTCGGCGGGCGTGATCAGCGCACTCATCGGGTGGATACCTCCAGCAGCGGGACGTTGAGCTCGGCGGCGGTCAGCGAGCCATGGTAGCCGGTGAACAGCGCCTCGATCGGATGACGGATGGGGGCGATGACGGCCAGGCCGGCACGGGGCACGGCCACGACGTCGCCGATGCGGCCCAGCCACGCCTCGCGCACCCGGGGCCCGAACCAGCCGGACTCGACCGCCTCCTGCCTGGACACTACCCAGGCGCGGTCGCCGAGGGTCGCGCGCCACGCCTCCAGGACGTGGCCGGCGGCTCCGGGCCGGGCGTAGACGTGCCTGGCCCGGGCCTCGCCGCCGAGCAGCGCCACCCCCTCGGTCAGCGCGGGCACGCTCTCGGCGTCGATCTTCTCGGTGGCGTTGACCATACCGTGGTCGGCGGTGACGTAGAGGGCCGAGCCGGGCGGCAGGGCCTCGGCCAGCCGCCGGGCCAGGTCGTCGACGATCGCCAGCTCGCTCAGCCACTCCTCGCCACCCCATCCGGCCATGTGGCCGACGGCGTCGAGCTTGCCGTAGTAGGCGGTGACGTGGGCGCGGGGCGCGGCGCGCAGGGCCTCGGCGACGCGGGCGACGGTGGCGTCGACGCCGTCGGCGGCCACGTGGCGCACGCCGCGGTAGACGGCCCTGGTCAGGCCGGAGCCCTCGAACTCGGCCGGGGCGACGTAGACGGCGTCGACACCCTGGGCGGCGGCGCGCTGGTAGACGGTGGGGGCCGGCTGCCACTCGTCGGGGTCCATCGTCAGGCCGCCGGGCAGGGTCCAGCGCAGGCAGTTGAAAAGCTGACCGGTGCCGGGGACGGCCAGCGTCAGGCCGACCATGCCGTGCTCGCCGGGGGTCAGGCCGGTGCCGAGCGAGCACAGGCTGGTGACGGTGGTGGCGGGGAAACCGGCGGTGAGGGTGCGGGCGGGCAGGGCGGACAGGAAGGGGGCGGTCTCGGGGTGGGCGCGGAGCAGCTCGGCCCCCAGGCCGTCGACCAGGAGCAGGCAGACGCGCGCCGCGGGGTCGAGGGCCAGCGGGTTGGGCTCGGTCAGGCCGAGGGCGGCCAGCAGCGAACCGGGGAGGTCCGCCAGCGACCCGGCGCCGTAGTCCGGCAGCATCCCCACATCCTAGTGGCCGGCGGTGATCAGAGGGCGGCCACGACGGTGGCCCGGCGGCGGCCCTTGCGGTGGCCGGGGGTGGTCAGGCGGCGGCCCTGGCGGTGGCCTCGGAGAGGGCCTTGGCGAAGGCCAGCACGTGGGTGACCGCCTCGGGACCGTCGGCCGCCTCGCTGACCCGCAGCGACAGGTCGTCGGCCGTGATGGCGCCGGTGTAGCCGTGGTCGGCGTCGCAGTTCTCGTCGCCGCAGGTGGCCGGCTCCAGGTCGACGTGGGAGATCGCGCCCCAGCCGATCGTCAGGGTGACCTCCGTGGGCGGGACGCCCGGCACGTAGGAGGCCGGGTCGGGCACCACGCGGGTCACGGCCACCGACTGGACGCGGCTCAGCCGGACCGCCTCGGTCGTCGTGGACGCGTGGGAGGCCGAGACGCCCTCCACCGCCGGGTGTTCGTCGGTGTGGCAGACCAGCAGCCTCGTCGTCGACAGCACCAGGACGGTGACGTGCCTGCGCACCTCCATCGCGGGATCGAAGGTGGCCTCGTGGTGGACCACGAACGCGGTCACGGCCTCCTTGCCCAGCGCGGATTCGACCGCATCGGTGACGAGGTCGGGGTAGTAGCCGCTGCGTTCGATCGCTTCACGCAGGCCCGCGGCTGAGACTCGGGTTTCCCTCATGCCTCCATCCTGCCAGGGCCGCGCAGTGCACTCACCCGCTAGACATAACGCTCTATGAACGTCTTTGTCTAGACATGAACGACATGGTGGACGCGGTCAGGAGAGCCGCCTCGGGCCGCCGTCCAGGCGTGGCCCCGCCGGGGTGCGCAGGGTGGCGCGGGCGCCCAGGACCAGCACCTCCGACTCCCCCACCAGCACCTGGTCGAGGTCGAGCCGGGCCACCTCCGGCAGGTCGTTGGCCAGGCGGCCCACGCGTACCAGCAGCTCCTCCAGGGCGGGGACGGCGACGGGCGGGTAGCCGTACTGGCCGAAGAGCAGCGGGGCCGCGCGGACGGAACGCACCAGGGCGGCGGCGTCCTCGCCGGTCAGCGGGGCCAGGCGGAAGCCCTGGTCGAGCAGGAGGCGGGCGGTCACCTCGCCGAGCCCGAACGAGACCACCGGCCCGAACGCGCGGTCCTCGACGACCCCCACGACGGTGGGCACGGCCGGCTGCGGCGCCATGCGCTGCACGGCCAGCTCGACCCGCTCGCCGAGCTGGTCGGCGAACTCGGCGTAGGCGTGACGCACCATCTCGGGACCGGTCAGCCCCAGGCGTACGGTCCCGGCGCGGCGCGAGGCCCCCGGGTCGGCCACCTTGAGCACCACGGGCCAGCCGAGCCGTTCGGCGGCGGCCACGGCCTCTTCCGGCGAGCGGGCGACCTCGGCGGGCCAGACGGTCAGCCCGTAGCACGACAGCAGCTCGGTGGCGTCGATCTCGACCGGAGGACCGGGCTCGGCGAACCCGCCCGGCTCCTCCCCCGCCGGGGCCGGGGCGCCGGACAGCGCGGCCAGGACCAGCTCGCGGGCGCGGGCGGTGTCGAGGCCGTCGAGCTCGGGCGGCGGCACTGCCGGATGCGCCCGCCAGGTGGCGTAACGCACCACGTGGGCCAGGGCCCTGACCGCCTCCTCCGGCGCCGCGTACGACGGGATGGAGCCGCGCGCGGGCGCGCCGCCGGAGTCGCCCGGCACGCGCAACGACGCATGCATGCCGAGATGCCCGCGGAACGTGGCCAGCACCGGCTTGGCGGACCCCTGCGAGACGCGCAGCAGCTCGGCGGCCACCTCGTCCGACTCGCCCGGGATCGGCGGCATGTAGATCACGACGGCGGCGTCGACCTCCTCGGCGGCCAGCTCGCCGGCGAGCGCCGCGCCGAACTCGGCCGGCCCGGCCGCCGCGCCCAGGTTGACCGGCGGGCGCGGTTCGAGGCCGGCCGCCAGGCAGGCGTCGGCGGCCAGCAGGCCGAGGGCGTCGGAGTTGGTCACCAGCGCGACCCTGGGCCCGGCGGGCAGCGGCTGGTAGGCCAGGAGCTGGCCCACGTCGAAGAGCTGGATGAGGTCGTCGACCCTGATCAGGCCCGCCTGGGCGAACAGGGAGCTGATCGCGGAGTCGGGCAGCCCGAGCTCCTCGGCCGAGTGACCGGCCGGGGTGCCGCCGCTCTTGACCACCACGATCGGCTTGCTGCGCGCGATGCGCCTGGCCAGGCGGGTGAACTTGCGCGGATTTCCCAGCGACTCCAGGTAGAGCAGGATGACCTCGGTCGCGTCGTCCTCCTCCCAGTACTGGAGGAGGTCGTTGCCGGAGACGTCGGCGCGGTTGCCCGCCGAGACGAACGAGGAGATGCCCATGCCGCGCTGGGCCACCCGCTGGAGCAGCGCGGTGCCGAGCGCGCCCGACTGGCTGAAGAAGCCCACCCGGCCGCGGCCCGGCACGGTGGCGGCCAGCGTGGCGTTGAGCTTGACGGCCGGGGCGGTGTTGGCGATGCCGAGGCAGTTGGGGCCGACCACGCGCAGGCCGTAGGAGCGGGCGATGCGGGCCAGCTCGTCCTGCCTGGCGCGGCCGGACGCGCCGGTCTCGCCGAATCCGGAGGAGACCACGACCAGCCCGTGGACGCCCTTCTCGGCGCACTCCTTGACCACGTCGAGCACGCCCTCCGCGGGCACGGCCACGACGGCCAGGTCGACCTCGCCGTCGATCGCGGTCACGCTCGGGTAGGCCCGCACGCCCGCGACGGCCCGCACCTGGCGGTGGACGGGGTAGACGGGCCCGGTGAAGTCGGCGGCCAGCAGGTTGCGCAGGACGGTCTGGCCGACGCCCCCCGGCTCGCGCGAGGCGCCGATGACCGCGACCGAGCCGGGGGCCAGCAGGCGCGCGATCGACCGGGACTCGGCCCGGTGCTCGCGCGAGGCCGTCACCTCCGCCGAGGTCTCGGTCGGGGTCAGGTCGAGGGTCATGCGGACGACGCCGTCGGCGAACCGGCTCTGCGCGGTGTAACCGGCCTGCCGCAGGACGCCCATCATCTTCATGTTGGCGGGCAGCACGTCGGCGACGAACCGCTCGATGCCGCGCTCGCGGGCCGTGGCCGCCAGGTGCTCCAGCAGGACGGAGGCCACTCCCCTGCCCTGGTGGGCGTCCTCGACCAGGAAGGCGACCTCGGCCTCGCCCGGCTCGGTGCGGTCGTAGCGGATCACGGCGACCATCTCGGCGCCGATGGTGGCGATGAGGGCCACGCGGTTGTCGTAGTCGACGTTGGTGAAGCGCTCGACGTCGCGGTCGGACAGCCGGGGCCGGGGACCGAAGAACCGGAAATAGATCGACTCGGCCGACAGACGGGAGTAGAAAGCACGGAGACGGTCGGCGTCGGCGGGCCTGATGGGGCGTACGTGCGCGGTGCCCCCGTCGGCCAGAACGACGTCGGCCTCCCAGTGAGCCGGATACTGTGCCTCCACGCCACGAGCGTAAACCCGCATCCCACATGCCAAGACCGGTGGGCCTCTTGGGCAACGCTTGTGCATCGACTGCTGCCCGGTGTCCGTGGTCAGCCCCACGAACAGCCCGGAAGCTGTTAGTTTTGCCGTGGCCAGGGTCGTTCTGAAGGCAGCAAGGTGGTGGCATCATGACGCGGGTCGTCGTGGTGGGCGATCTCATGACCGACGCGGTCGCGCGCGCCCGTTACGCGCTCGCGAGGGCCAGTGACACGCCCGCGATCGTGACGATGCACGGCGGCGGCTCCGGCGCCAACATCGCCTCGTGGCTCGCCGTCGAGGGCGCGGAGGTGGCCTTCATCGGCCGCCGGGGCGCCGACATCACCGGCCGCAACCGCGACATGGAGCTGATGGGCTACGGCGTCGACGCCCGGCTCGTCATGGACCCCGAGCGGCCCACCGGCACATGCGTGGTGCTCGTCACGCACAAGGGCGAGCGCACGATGCTCTCCGACCCGGGCGCCAACGCCGCCCTGTCACCGGAGGACCTGCCGCGCGACCTGTTCACCTCGGGCGCCCACCTGCACCTGTCGGGCTACACGCTGATCAACGAGGGCTCGCGCGACGCCGGTCTCGCGGCGCTCGACATGGCGCGGCGCTCGGGCATGTCGATCTCGGTCGACTGCGCCTCGTCGGCGCCGCTGGAGCGTACGGGCGCCGAGCCCTTCCTGGAGTGGACCAACGGCGCGAAGCTGCTGTTCGCCAACATCGACCAGGCCAAGGTGCTGACCGGCCGCGACGAGGCCGAGGCCGCCGCCAAGGTGCTGACCGCGTGGTTCCCGCAGGTCATCATCAAGATGAACGCCGAGGGCGCGCTGTGGTTCAGCAACGGCCGTCCCGACCCGGTCCGGGTGGCCGCCGAGCCGGTCGACAAGATCGTCGACGGCACGGGCGCGGGTGACGCGTTCTCGGCCGGGTTCCTGCCGCCGTGGCTGGCCGGCAAGCCGCCGGCCGAGTCGCTGGCCGCCGGGTGCCGGCTCGCGGCCAAGGCGATCATGCACCTGGGCGCCCGCCCCCCGTTCTGACAGTCCACGGCACTCCCCAAGCTGGGGTGTTGCGACGACCGTCAGAACGGAAGCCGAGTCATGGGGCTTTCCGGCCGGGGGTGGTCATGACGTGGTGGCCAGGGCGAGGGGCAGTACGGCGGGTGCGCCCGCGTGCCGGATCAGCGCCGCCGCCAGGGTCATCGTCCAGCCCGTGTCAACGCGGTCGTCCACCAGCAGCACCGGGCCGCCGCACTCGGCGATCGCGGCGCCGAGCTCCTTGGGCATCGCCAGGGTGCCCCTGATCGCCTGGACGCGCTTGGCGCTGTTGAACTGCTGACCGGGCGACCCCGCCCGATACCCCAGCTCACCCAGATACGTCAGCCGGCCCACCTGCGCCAGCCGTTCGGCGAAGCCGCGTACGAGCTGCGGGCGCGTCGCCGACGGCACGTTGACCACGGCCACCGGCCGCTCCTGCCAGCTCCACGCCGACAGCACCTGGACCACGGCCTTGAACATGTCGTCGGCCATCGGCCCGTCGGCTCCGGCGAGCAGCTCGCGCAGCCGGTTGCCCCAGCCGATGTCGGTCAGCCGGCCGAGCGCCCGGCCCGGCTCGGCGCCGAGTTCGGGCTTGATCCTGCCGGACAGGTCGGCGAGGCCGGTCGGCCACTGCTTGCGCGCCTCGATCTCGACGCCGGGCCTGCTCAGGCGTTCGCGGGCGGTCTCGACGGCCTGAGCGGCGATCTCCGGTGAGCGGTGGCGGCCGGTGCAGTTGTCGCAGCGGCCGCAGGGCGTGGCGGTGTCGTCGTCGAGGTGCCTGCGCAGGTATTGCTCGCGGCACTCCTCGATGGTCAGGTAGCGCAGCATCGCGTCCTGCTCGGCCTTGCGCTCGGCGGCGATGCGGGCATAGCGCTCGGTGTCGTACGCCCAGGGCTCGCCGGTCGACTCCCAGCCGCCCTTGACCCGGCGTACGGCGCCGTCGACGTCGAGGACCTTGAGCATCATCTCCAGGCGGCTGCGGCTCAGGTCGACCGCGGTCTCCAGGGCCGGGGTGGACATCACGCCGCCCTGTTCGAGCGCCTGGAGCGTGGCGCGCACGACGGGCTCGGGCGGGAAGGCCAGGGAGGTGAAGTACGCCCAGATCTCGCGGTCTTCGGCACCGGGCAGCAGGATGACCTCGGCGCGCTCGACGCCGCGCCCGGCCCGGCCGACCTGCTGGTAGTAGGCGACGGGCGACTGCGGCGCGCCGACGTGCACGACGAACCCCAGGTCGGGCTTGTCGAACCCCATGCCGAGCGCGCTCGTGGCGACCAGCGCCTTGATCTTGTTGTTGAGCAGCGCCTCCTCGGCGGCCAGCCGCTCGGCCGGGTCGGTCTGACCGGAGTAGGCGGCCACCTCGTGGCCCTGCTCGCGCAGGTAGCCGGCGATCTCGTGGGCGGCTGCGACGGTGAGGGTGTAGACGATGCCGGAGCCCGGCAGCTCGCGCAGGGTCTGGGCCAGCCAGGCCAGGCGCTGCTCGGCCGAGGGCAGCCGGACGACGCTCAGGTGCAGGCTCTCGCGCTCCAGCGGGCCGCGCAGGACGAACGTGCCCTCGCCCATCTGCTCGGCGACGTCGCGGGTGACGCGGGAGTTGGCCGTGGCGGTGGTGGCCAGCACGGGGATGCCGGGCGGCAGGTCGTCGAACAGCGTGGCGAGCCGGCGGTAGTCGGGCCGGAAGTCGTGGCCCCAGTCGGAGATGCAGTGGGCCTCGTCGACGACGACCAGGCCGGCGCTCTCGGCCAGCTCGGGCAGCACGTTGTCGCGGAAGTCGGGGTTGTTGAGCCGCTCGGGGCTGACCAGCAGCACGTCGACCATGCCCTCGGCGACCTGGCCATAGATCTCCTCCCACGCCTCGGGGTTGGCGGAGTTGATCGTGACGGCCCTGATCCCGGCGCGTTCGGCGGCGGCGATCTGGTTGCGCATGAGGGCGAGCAGCGGCGAGACGATGACCGTGGGGCCCTCGCCGAGCTCGCGCAGCAGGGCGGTGGCCACGAAGTAGACGGCGGACTTGCCCCAGCCGGTGCGCTGCACGACGAGGACCCTGCGCCGGTCGAGCACGAGCGCCTCGATGGCGGACCACTGGTCGTCTCGCAGCCGGGCGTGGTCGCCGGCCAGGGCCCGCAGCCGCTCCTCGGCCTCTTCGCGCAGCATCGCCGCATCGGGGGCTTCAATCATGCCCCCCTTACTACCAGCTCCCACCGACGGAACACGCCCACCACGGCCCTGCATCTCGGAAGGGGGCGAAAAGGAACGCGGAACACGCCCGCCTCCCGGGCGGGGAGGCGGGCGGGCCCTTTCGGAACCAGGGGGTCGGGAGGAACGTTGAGCAGTCGTCAAGCGGCTTTCGCCCCCAGGAGGGCTGATGACGGGGCTTGCCTGCACCCCGGTGACACCGGCGGCGACGCGCCGCCGGAGAAGCGCCGAGTACAACCTCCCCGAGGCGGACGACGACGCCTTCTCCGTCGTCGTCCGCGACGCGCGCAAGAGCCCGGACAACCCGAACGTCGCGGGATTCGACCACATCTACAAGATCGACAGTGGTTCCGGCGAGTTCACGGCCGTGGTCAACGGGACGGCCGTGATCCAGGTCGTTCGCCGGCAGGTCCTCATCGACGTGACGAACGGCACCGTGCGGACCATCGAGTTCAAGAACGCCGAGGCCACCGTCAAGGAACGCTCCAAGGGCATCGGGGACCGCTGGCAGGAGTACTGGGACACCTCCTTCTACTCCCCCATGGCGCTGTCCAGGTGGTCCTACGACGACTCCACGATGTCGGGCTGGTTCGGTCTGGGCTTCCTGCGGTTCCTGGTGCGCCTGGCGCTGGCGATCGTCCTGGGCGTGGTCGACGTGGTCGCCGTGGTCCTCGTGGTCGGGTGCACGCCGGCCGCCGTGGCGTACGTGCTGTTCGGCCCGACGGGACGCAACATCGTCTACGGCCGTGGAGGCCCTGCTGTCCCTGTTCTTCGTCCTGTCGGGCTGGGCGAACCTCAAGCTGTGAGGCGCCGCTCGTCCGCGTGCTCGGGGAACGCGTTGATCGTGACGCGGTGCATGCGGCGGCGTTCGGTGTAGTCGGCGACCGCGTAGTGCTGGGTGGGGCGGTTGTCCCAGAAGGCGAGCGTGCCGGGGCGCCAGTTCAGCCTGCACTGGTACTCGGGCGAGCGGATGTGGTCGATGAGCATCGGCAGCAGGGCCTCGTTCTCCCGGTCGCTCAGCCCCACCAGGCGGGTGGTGGAGGCGCGGTTGACGAACAGGGCCTTGCGGCCGGTCTCGGCGTGCACGCGGACGACCGGCCGCTCCACCGGCGGCCATTTGGCCTGGATCTCGGCCAGGTCGAACGGGTGCCCCTTGGAGATCGCCTTCTTCATCGACATCGTGATGTCGTGCACGGCCGTCAGTTCGTCGCACAGCCGCTGGATCGACGGTGACAGCGTCTCGTAGGCCAGGTACGTGTTGGCCCAGCAGGTGTCGCCGCCCACGCTCGGCAGTTGCATGCAGCGCAGCAGCGAGCCCATCGGCGGCGTGGGCTCGAAGGTGTTGTCGCTGTGCCATTCGTCGCCGCCCTCCCCCTTCGGGGAGGTCTGGTCCAGGACGTGGATCGGGCTTCCGGAGTCCTTCTTGAACGCCGGATGGTTGATCGTGCCGAAGTTCAGGGCGAACTGGAGGTGCTGCTCGTCGTCGATGTGCTGGTCGCGGAAGAAGAGCACCAGATGCCTCAGCCACCCCTCGCGCAGGGTCGCGACGTCTTCCGGGGAGAGGGGTTTGCGCAGATCGACCCCGGTGACCTCGGCGCCGATGTGCTTGGTCACGGGATGGAACTCGATCATGGCGAAGCCTCCGGAGGCGGGGTGACGGGGTCCTCGTCTCCGACGGTAAGACCCAAGCAATTGCTTGGTCAAGGCCAGGTGGCGCGCCGACGAGTCGCGGGCACCCGAGTCTCTTCGGCACAATGTTCGACATGGCCCGACGTACGACTGCACCCCCGCCCGAGGACTTCGAGGAGCGGATCGTCGACATCGACGTCTCCTCGGAGATGCGCAAGAGCTATCTCGAGTACGCGTACTCGGTGATCTACCAGCGCGCTCTGCCCGACGCTCGCGACGGCCTCAAGCCGGTGCAGCGGCGCATCCTCTACTCCATGAGCGAGATGGGCCTGCGTCCCGACCGCGGCCACGTCAAGTCCTCGCGCGTCGTCGGCGACGTCATGGGCAAGCTCCACCCCCACGGCGACAGCGCCATCTACGACGCCCTGGTGCGCCTGGCGCAGCCGTTCTCCATGCGCCTGCCGCTGGTCGACGGCCACGGCAACTTCGGCTCCCCCGACGACCTGCCGGCCGCCATGCGGTACACCGAGGCCAGGCTGGCCCCGGCGGCGATGCTCATGGTGGAGTCGCTCGACGAGGACACCGTCAACTTCAAGCCCAACTACGACGGCCAGGAGACCGAGCCCACGGTCATGCCGTCGGCGTTCCCCAACCTGCTGGTCAACGGCACCACCGGCATCGCGGTCGGCATGGCGACCAACATGGCGCCGCACAACCTCGCCGAGGTCGTGGCCGCCGCCCGTCACCTGATCAAGAAGCCCGACGCCACGCTCGACGAGCTGATGAAGTTCGTGCCCGGCCCCGACCTGCCGACCGGCGGCTCGATCATCGGGCTGCAGGGCGTCCGCGACGCCTACGAGACCGGCCGCGGCACGTTCCGCATGCGGGCCAGGTGCGCGGTCGAGCAGATCACGCCGCGGCGCAAGGGCATCATCGTCACCGAGCTGCCCTACAACGTCGGCCCCGAGCGTGTGGTCACCAAGATCAAGGAGCTGGTGACCAGCAAGAAACTCCAGGGCATCGCCGACCTGAAGGACCTCACCGACCGGCACAAGGGCCTGCGCCTGGTCATCGAGATCAAGAACGGCTTCATCCCCGAGGCCGTCCTTGAGGAGCTCTACCGGCTCACGCCGATGGAGGAGACCTTCGGCATCAACAACGTCGCCCTGGTCGACGGCGAGCCACGCACGCTCGGCCTGCGCGAGCTGCTGCAGGTCTACGTCGACCACCGGCTGGAGGTCGTGCGGCGCAGGTCCGAGTTCCGCCGGCGCAAGCGCGAGGAGCGCCTGCACCTGGTCGACGGCCTGATCATCGCGCTGCTCAACATCGACGAGGTCATCCAGGTCATCCGTTCCTCCGACGACTCGGCGCAGGCCCGCGGCCGGCTGATGGAGGTCTTCGACCTGACCGAGATCCAGGCCGCCTACATCCTCGACACGCCGCTGCGCCGGCTGACCAGGTTCGACAAGCTGGAGCTCGACAGCGAGAAGGAGACGCTGAGCCAGGAGATCGCGGCGCTCACCGAGATCCTGTCCTCGGAGTCGAAGCTGCGGCAGGTGGTCTCGGGCGAACTGGCCGAGGTGTCCAAGAAGTACGCCACGCCGCGCCGTACCGTGCTGCTGGAGGCGCCGGGCGTGGCCCGCACGCCGGTGGCGTCGCTGCAGGTGGCCGACGACCCGTGCTGGGCGCTGCTGTCCTCGACCGGGCTGCTGGCCCGCACCTCCGACGCCGCTCCGCTGGCGGGTGAGGGCGATCGTTCGGCGCACGACGTGCTGGTGTCGGTGGCGCGCACGTCCGTACGCGGCGAGGTGGGCGTGGTGACCTCGCTCGGGCGGTTGATCCGGGTCCAGGTGGTCGATCTCCCGACGCTGCCGCCCTCGGCCAACCCGCCGACGCTGTCGGGTGGCCATCCGGTCTCCGAATTCGTCTCGCTGCAGCCGGACGAGAAGGTCGTGGGCCTGGGCTCGCTCGATCCCGACAGCCCCGGGCTCGCGATCGGCACGGCCCAGGGCGTGGTCAAGCGGGTGGTGCCCGACTACCCGGCCAACCGCGACGACTTCGAAGTGATCACCCTCAAGGACGGCGACACCGTGGTGGGCGCCGCCGAGCTCGACTCCGAGGAGCACGATCTGGTCTTCATCTCCTCCGACGCCCAGCTCCTGCGCTACCCGGCCTCGCTCGTGCGTCCCCAGGGGCGTCCGGCCGGTGGCATGGCCGGCATCCGGCTCGACGGCGGCGCCCGGGTCATCTGGTTCGGCGTGGTCGACCCCTCGCGTCCGTCGCAGGTGGTCACCGTGGCCGGGTCCTCGACGGCGCTGCCGGGCACGCAGGTCGGCGGCGGCAAGGTCTCCGACTACGCCGAGTTCCCAGTGAAGGGGCGGGCCACGGGCGGCGTGCGGGCCCAGCGCTTCCTGAAGGGCGAGGACGAGCTGCTGCTCGCCTGGGCGGGCCCCGCGCCCGCCAAGGCGGTGTCGGCGGTGGGCAAGCCGGTGCCGCTGCCGGAGGAGATCGGCCGCCGCGACGGCTCGGGCGTGCGGCTGACCCACACCATCGGCGCCGTCGGCGGCGCCCTGGCCGCGGGCCCCGAGGCCGACGCGCCGCGACCGCCGGCGACCGAGGAGGAGTGACCGCCGTCCGGCGGGGGCGGGCCCGGCCCCCTCCGCCGGACGTACGCGAGAGCGGTTTCCAGTCAGGCTGATATGAAAAGGACGGCGGCGCCGGGCCGGGCGCGTCCGAGCTGTTCGAGTCCTCCTTCACCGACGACACCGCGGGCCGGCGGCAGATCAGGACGCCCTTCGCCGGCTTCGTCCGCCGCGCCGACCACCAGCCGGGCGGCGCCCCCCACGGACGGCGAGCTCGACCTGGCCGCCATGTGGGGCTACTCGATGCGCCTGCCGGCCGCCGCGGCGGGCACGGCCTCGGGCGCGTCCAACACGTTCACCGTCCGGACGCTCGCCGACGGCGAGAACGAGGTCGCCGAGACCGTCCCCCTCACCCTCTCGGGCGCCGGCACCAGCCCCCCGGCCGAGCAGCCGGTCATCGTGATCAACGCGCACGGCCCGCCCTACCTGGACGCGCGCCGGCCGGTCCGGCGACGCGTGGCCGACCTGCTGGCCCGGATGACGCTTGCGGAGAAGGTCGGCCAGATGACGCAGGCCGAACGCGGCGCGCCGGCCAGGCAGGGCGACATCGCCACGTACGTGCTCGGCTCGCTGCTGTCGGGCGGCGGCTCGACCCCCGCCGTCAACACCCCGGCAGCCTGGGCCGACATGATCGACGCCTTCCAGGCCCGCGCGCTCCAAAGCGTGGACTTCGGCGACGGCCCGCTGAAGATGCACGCGCACAAGGAGCTGATCACCGACGTGCTCAAGGGCCGGCTGGGCCTCAAGGGTTTCGTGGTCAGCGACTGGCAGGCCAGGCCGGCTCAGTCCGTGCAGAGGCAGAACGGGTGGCCGGCCGGGTCGAGGAAGACCCGGAAGCTGTCGTCCTCGCTCGGCTGGCGCTCGTGCTTGGTCGCGCCGATCTCCAGCACCTGCCGCTCGGCCTTGTCCATGTCGGTGACCGTGACGTCGATGTGGAGCTGCTGCGGCCGCTCGCCGTCCGGCCACGTCGGCGGCCGGTGGCCGGGGACGCGCTGGAAGGCCAGGCGCTTGGGCGAGCCGCCGTCCTCGACGACCACCCAGTCCTGGTCCTCGTCCGTGATGGGCCAGCCGAGCAGGCGCGAGTAGAACTCGGCCAGCGCCCGCGGCTCCGGGCAGTCGAGAACCGTCGTGCGGAACTCCGCGATGCCGTCCATCATTCACCTCCTGGACTTGTTTCGCCGGCGTCCCCGCCGACGAGAATGAGGGTCATGGCTGCCAATTCGTTCATGGTTCCCCTGGGCGCGCCCGCGCCTTCCTTCGACCTCACCGCCATCGACGGCGGCAGCGTCTCGCTCGCGGACCTCAAGGGCTCCCCCGCCACGCTGGTGGTCTTCCTGTCCAACCACTGCCCCTACGTACGGCACATCGAGACGGGCCTCGGCGCGCTGGCCGCCGGCTACGGCTCCAGGCTGTCGGTGGTGGGCATCTGCAGCAACGACAGCGTGAACTACCCCGACGATGATCCCACACACCTGGCCGAGCAGGCCCGGCGAGCGGGGTTCGCGTTCCCGTACCTGCTGGACGACACCCAGGACGTCGCCAAGGCGTACCGCGCGGCCTGCACGCCCGACTTCTTCCTCTACGACGGCGACCTGCGGCTCGTCTACCGGGGGGAGTTCGACGGGTCGCGCCCCGGCAACCCGGTCCCCGTGACCGGCTCGTCGCTGCGGGCGGCGGTCGACGCGCTGCTCGCGGGCGACCCCGTCCCGGCCGACCAGCGGGCCTCGATCGGCTGCGGCATCAAGTGGCGGCCGGGGAACGAGCCCACGGCCTGACCGCTCTCAGGCGGAGGCCGCGGCCTCGATGGCGGCGGGCAGGGCGAGCAGCAGTTCGTGGGGCTCGCCGCCGGTCCACGACCGGATCAGCCGGACCCCGGCCTCCCCCGGGTCGAACTCCTCGCAGCCGAGCGGCCCGTAGCAGCCCGCCTGGTCGAGCATGAGGATGATCGGGTCGTCCTCGGGCAGGCCGGCGGCGTACGCGGCGGTGTCGAGCAGGGCCAGCGCGCATCTGGCGTTGCGCCCGTCGTCGTTGGACTCCACACGGTCGAGGCTGCGCCGGGCCTGAGCGCGGAGATACGCGGCGAGCGATTCGGACCTACTCACGACTGACCTTCTTCGACGGCGTACAGATGGTGACGACATCATCACTCAAGGTGAGTGTATTTGGTGGGACCTTCGGGAACTCGCGCCAGTCGCCACCCCGGAAAGCATCATCTTTGGGACGTAAGGGAAGATCTGAGGCATGACTGCGTTCGACGACCTCTATGCCGCCAACGCGAAGTACGCCAAGGACTTCGGCGACTCCGGGCTCACCGGCCGGGCAGCCCGCGGGCTGGCCGTGGTGACCTGCATGGACTCCCGCATCGACCCACTGGGCCTGCTGGGCCTGCAACCCGGCGACGCCAAGATCCTGCGCAACGCCGGCGCCCGCGTCACCGACGACGTGCTGCGCACGCTGGTGCTCGCCGTGTACCTGCTCGGCGTCGAGCGGGTCCTGGTCATGCCGCACACCGACTGCGGGATGACCAAGGTGACGGACGCCGACGTGCACGAGCTGACCAAGGCCCGCGGGGTGGACACCCGCAGCCTGGAGTTCCACACCGTCCCCGACCAGGGCGAGGCGCTCCGGCACGACCTCACCCGCATCCGCACGACACCGTTCCTGCCCGCGGACATGCCGGTGACGGGCGCGATCTACGACGTGCGCACGGGCCTGCTCACGCCGGTCGGCGGCTGACCTCGCCGCGATCGCGCTGGAAGGTGGCGTACAACCACCACAGCGACGGGACCAGCAGGACCGCGCCGACGGCCAGCGACCCGAGGCTGGCCCCCAGCACCGCGTCGGTGGCCGCCGCGCGGTCGAGGGTTAGGCCGGGGAGCAGCACGGGGTACTGCCCCACGCCCCACCCCCACAACAACCCCGTGACGGCCAGCGCGGCGGTGACGCGTACCGCCAGGTAGGCCCGCCGCCACAGCAGCACCAGCGAGGCCAGCCCGGCCAGCACCGACAGCGCCAGCAGCGGCAGGGCGCGGCCGGAGGTCAGCTCGGCGAACAGGGCGGGCGAGTCGGCGCGCAGCACGAGCAGGCTCACCAACGCCAGCACGCCGACGACCGCCCCGCAGCCCAGCGCCCGCCGCCGGAACTCCTCGGCCAGGTCCTCCTCGCCGCCGCGCCGGGCGTCGCGGGTCAGGTAGACGGCGGCCAGGTACGCGGCCGCGGCGACGCCCAGCGCGCCGACCGCCAGCGACGTGGGGTTGAACCAGCTTCCGACCAGGTCGCCCTTGGCGATGCCGGGCGGCACCCGCCCGGAGGCGATGCCGCCCGCCGCGGCGCCCAGGAAGAACGGGGTCACCACCGAGGAGAAGGCGAAGGTGGCGCCGAACAGCCGCCGCTGCCAGAGCCGCGAGGAGACCTTGCGGAAGGCGAACGCCGCGCCGCGCCCGATCACGCCCAGCGCCACCAGCGTGAGCGGGATGTAGAGGGTCGAGGCGACCGAGGCGAACACCGACGGCACGCCGGTCCACGCCAGCACGATCACGAAGATCAGCCACACGTGGTTGGCCTCCCAGATCGGGCCGATGGAGTGCTCCACCAGGTCCCGCCGCCGCCGGCCGCGCTCCGCGCCGCCGGCCAGCAGGTCCCAGACACCGCCGCCGAAGTCGGCGCCCCCGAACAGGACGTACGCCGTCAGCCCGGTCCACAGGACGGCCAGCATGATCTGCGGCAGCGGCATGGTCACACGACCTTGTAGCCGGTGACGTCGGGTTCCTGCGGCGCCAGCGGCACGGGCACGTCGCGGGCCAGGCGGCGCATCACGTACACGGTGGCCACGGTCAGGACCGCATAGACGGCGGTGACCAGTACGAACCCGTACACCAGGCCCGGCGCCGGGTTGACCGCCTCCGACGTGCGCATCACCCGGAACACGATCCACGGCTGGCGTCCGACCTCGGTGACCACCCAGCCGCTCTCCAGCGCCAGCACGGCGGCCACGCCCGACAGTGCGACCCCGCGCAGGAACCACGGGGACTCCGGCAGGTCACGCCGCCGCTTCCAGGACAGCGCGAGGCAGGCCGCGAGCAGCAGCAGCGCGAAGCCCAGCATCACCATGACCTGGAACCCCCAGTGCACGATGTTGACCGGCGGCCAATCGGCGGGCGGGACCTGCTCCAGGCCGGTGATCTCGGCGTCGGGGTTCCAGTGGGCCAGCAGGGACAGGCCGTAGGGGATCTCCAGGGCGTACTTCAGCTCGCCGTCCACCGCGATCCCGCCCAGGTGCAGCGGCACGCCGCGGCCCGTCCGGAACACGCCCTCCATGGCGGCCAGCTTGACCGGCTGGTACTCGGCCACGAAGTGCGCGGCCCAGTCGCCGACGCCGATCTGCACGGGCGTGACGGCCGCCGCCACCGTGAGCGGCAGCAGCAGGCCGAGGCGGTGGTAACGGTCCCGGCGGCCGCGCAGCATGGCGACCGCGTACACGCCGGCCATCAGGAACCCGGCCACCATGAACGCCGCCAGGATCATGTGCACGGTCTGGGGCGGCGTGGCCCGGTTGAACATCGCCGCCCATGGATCGACCGCGACGATCCTCCCGCCCTCGACCCGGTACCCGGTGGGCTGCTGCATCCAGGCGTTGGCGGTGACCACGAAGAACGCGCTGGCCACCCCCGCCAGCACGATCGGGATCCCGGACAGCAGGTGCGGGACGGGCCGCAGGCGGTCCCAGGCGTACAGGTAGATGCCGAGGAAGATGGCCTCGACGAAGAACGCTATGCCCTCCAGGGAGAACGGCAGGCCGATGACCTCGCCGTACACGCCCATCATCCCCGGCCACAGGATCCCCATCTCGAACGACAGGATCGTCCCCGACACGGCTCCGACCGCGAACAGCACCCCGAGCGCCCTGGCCCACCGCCGCGCCAGCAGCCGGTAGTTGTTGTCCCCGGTGCGATGCCCCCGCCACTCGGCCAGCAACGTGATGGCCGGCATCCCGACGCCGAGACAGGCGATGACGATGTGCCAGCCGAGCGACAACGCCATCTGCATGCGCGCCGCCCCGAGATCCACCGCCGCCGCCCCCGCAGCCAGCCCCATCCCCGGTCACCTCCCTGCCCATCACCCCATGACCGGTCACGCGACGACGCCCCGAGCGCGTGACGGGGATCCGGCGACTCATTCCTGGCGATTGCCCCGTGAACGGTCGCGTCCGGCCCGTACCCGTAATAACACTACGCAACCAATCGCTACCCTATGTAAGCAAACACACTCCGCGAGAGCCGATTCCCAGCCCCGACCACAAGTCCCCGATCCCGTAGACGACCGATCCCGCCCGGCCCCAACCCCATGGGCCTCAAACTCCACACCTCGGGCGCGAGTCAGCGGGCGCGCGGCCGCGATACCACAGCCGCGACACCACAGGCGCGACCCCCAGAAGCCCAGCCCAGCCCCCAGCAGGCAGGCCCAGCCCCCCGGAAGCTCCGCCCCCAGTCTCCAGACCCAGCCCCGGCCCCAGCCCGGCCTTACGCCTCCACGTCACAGGCCTCGCGCACCACGGCTTGCAGCCCGGGCCCGAAGCCACCGGGCCCACCAAGCACCGGGCCGCCAGGTTCCTTACAGTGAGCCACCCCGTCTTGCACCCCAAACGGGCTCCTGCCGCCGGCCCTGACCGCCAACGACGGCCAAAGGCCCCAAGAGCCTCAGCCGCACCAGCCCAGCAACCCCGAGGGCCCCCAGGAGCCCCCAGAACGCCCCCGGAGCGCCCTCATCCTCCGCTCCGGCTCTCCGGGGCAGCCCTGAGGCCCCCGACGTCTCTAGCACCGTCTGTCGGCGCAGGCCAGGCTCTGTGAGTCCGAAGAGGCGATCTGAGGCCTTTGATGCCCCATGGCGCCGCCTGCTCGCACCACCGGGTGCCGCGGCGACCGCCTCACGCAGCCAGGACGGGCACGCCGTAGCGGCGACAGGAAACAGGCGAACAGCCACGGCCCGGCATCATCGACAGCCCGGACAATGCATTCCGGATCCGAAACCCGAACCCGACCCCGATCAACCAGACCCCGCTGCTCGTCCCAGCAAGGGCGCGACGGACCAGGACCGTGACCCACCGCACGTCCATGCAGCCCGCCTTTGGAAACTGGGCTCTCTGGGGCAGAGGGCATCTGGAGCCTGGACACTGCAGCCCGAGACCCTCCCGAACCTGGAGGCCCTTGGGAGCCCAGGTGCTCTCCTCAGCCCCAGGCCCTCTGGAGCCTGGGGGCCATTGGGAGCCTGGAGCCTCCGGAAGACCGAGGCCCCATGGAGGCAGGTGTCCCGTTGGAGCCAGGGTGACACCCTGAGGCCGGATGTCCGACCTCCAAGGGCGCCCCCTGCTCAGGCGTCGATGTGGTCGCGGTCGACCTCGGCCGCGCTGCTGACGATGAACTCCCGCCGCGGCGCCACGTCGCTCCCCATCAGCAGGCTGAAGATGGACTCGGCCCCTTCGGCGTCCTCGATGCGCACCCGGCGCAGCACCCGGTGGCGCGGGTCCATCGTGGTCTCGGCGAGCTGGTCGGCGTCCATCTCCCCCAGGCCCTTGTACCGCTGCACCGGGTCCTTCCAGCGCTTGCCGCGCCGCTCCAGGTCGCGCAGGACCTTCTGCAGCTCGGCGTCGGAGTAGCAGTAGATGTACTTGTCCTTGCCGCGCCCCGGGTTGGTGAGCTCGATGCGGTGCAGCGGCGGCACGGCCGCGAACACCCGCCCGGCCTCCACCATCGGCCGCATGTAGCGGTGGAACAGGGTGAGCAGCAGGCAGCGGATGTGCGCCCCGTCGACGTCGGCGTCGGCCATGAGGATGACCTTGCCGTAGCGGGCGGCCTCGATGTCGAACGAACGCCCCGACCCGGCCCCCACCACCTGGATGATCGCGGCGCACTCGGTGTTCTTGAGCATGTCGCTCACGGACGCCTTCTGCACGTTGAGGATCTTGCCGCGGATCGGCAGCAGCGCCTGGAACTCGGAGTCGCGGGCCAGCTTGGCCGTGCCGAGCGCGGAGTCGCCCTCGACGATGAACAGCTCGCTGCGGTCGACGGCGTCGCTGCGGCAGTCGACCAGCTTGGCCGGCAGCGCGGAGTTCTCCAGGGCGCTCTTGCGCCGCTGGTTGTCGCGGTGCTCGCGGGCCGCGATGCGGGCCTTGGCGGCGGCGACGATCTTCTCCAGCACGGCCCGCAGCGGCTGCTTGAACCCGCGCGGCGGGTTGGCGAACAGCTCCTTGAGCTCGCGCGAGACCACGTGGGAGACGATGCGGGTGGCCGCGGAGGTGCCAAGCACCTCCTTGGTCTGCCCCTCGAACTGCGGCTCGGGCACCCGGACGGTGACCACGCCGGTCAGCCCCTCGGAGATGTCCTCCTTGTTGACCGGGTCGTCGCCGTTCTTCAGCAGCCGGGTCTCGCGCAGCAGCTCGTTGATCGTACGGACCAGGCCGCGCTCGAAACCGCTCAGGTGGGTGCCGCCCTTGGGGGTGGCGATCACGTTGACGAACGAGCGGACGGTCGACTCGTAGCCCTTGCCCCACCGGACCGCCACGTCGACGGTGAGCTCGCGCTGCACCTCGGTGGGCGTCATGTGGCCCTGGTCGTCGAGGACCGGCACGGTCTCGTGGAAGTGGCCCACACCCTGCAGGCGCAGCACGTCGCAGACGGGCTCGTCGCGGGCCAGGAACTCGGTGAACTCGGAGATGCCGCCGTCGAAGCGGAACTCCTCGCCGGTGCGCTCCTCCTGCCTGCTGTCGAAGACGGCCAGCGTCAGGCCGGGCACCAGGAACGCGGTCTGCCGCAGGCGCACGTGGATCTCGTCGAGCGACACCTCGGCGTCGGGCAGGAAGATCTGCTTGTCGGCCCAGAAGCGCACGCGGGTGCCCGTGACGTTCTTGGGCAGCGTGCCGCCGATCCGCAGCCCGGACTTCTTCTTGAACTTGGCCGTGGGCCCGTCGCCGTCGAAGACGCCGGGCACGCCGCGCCTGAAGCTGATCTCGTGGACCCGCCCGTCGAGGTCGACCTCGACGTCGAGCCGGGAGGACAGGGCGTTGACCACGGAGGCGCCGACGCCGTGGAGGCCGCCGGAGGCGCCGTAGGAGCCGCTGCCGAACTTGCCGCCGGCATGAAGCTTGGTGTAGACGAGCTCGACGCCGGCCAGGCCGGTCTTGGGATGGATGTCGACCGGGATGCCGCGGCCGTTGTCTCGCACCTCGATGGAACCGTCGGCGTAGAGCTCGACCTCGATGCGGTCGCAGTGGCCGGCCAGCGCCTCGTCGACGCCGTTGTCCACGATCTCCCAGAGGCAGTGCATGAGCCCGCGGCTGTCGGTGGACCCGATGTACATGCCCGGCCGCTTGCGTACGGCCTCGAGGCCCTCAAGCACCGACAGGTGACGAGCTGTGTAACCCGCCTCCACTACCGTCACTCTTGCTCCCCTGGTCTAAGCATCGAACACGTGTGCGTAGCCTACCGTTCTTCCCTCAGGCACGCGTACAAGCTTGCCATGGCGACACGTTTGCTGTTACCAACCGGCTGATCGCCATTACTTTCGGACACATTCCGCTCTGGGCGTAGCGAGGCGGAGGTTGGGAACGTCCACGTCCGGTTAGATGTTGTCTCAAGTGACTGACGCCAGATCCTCGCTTCGGCGGGGGTGACCCGAAAGGCGATACGTGACTGGAGCTCTCGCCCCCGTTAAGCCGCTGACGGCCCTCGACCGCTGCGACCGCTGCGGCGCCCAGGCCTACATTCGCGCGACCCTGCCTGTTGGTGGGGAGCTGCTGTTCTGCGCCCACCATGGGCGTCAGCACGTCGCAGCGCTGCGCGAAAAGGGCGCCGACATCCTGGACGAGTCGGCTCGCCTCAGCGAAACCCCATCAATGAACCCCAACGACGACCGCTGACGCGTTCGTTGTGATCACATAACCACATATTGCACGACCAGTACGGCGATCCCGGCGCACCACGCCGGGGTCGCCGTTCTGCGTTCACACCTTGCGCACGCGGTAGTGGTACCGGCCGACGGTCTGGAAACCCTCACCGCGGTACAAAGCCTGGGCGGCCCGGTTGGGCTCGGTGGTGACCAGATACGCGCTCCTCGCCCCGGCATGCCTGGTCAGGGCGCGCAGCACCGTACGCGCGAGCCCGCGCCGCCGGGCCCGCGGCAACGTCGCCATGCAGAAGACGCCCGCCGTGTCGCCCTGCGGCACGACCCGGCCGACCGCGACCCGGCCATGACGACCGTCGGGTCGTTCAGCTCGTACCCTCTGCGGGCCAGCTCGGCGTCCAGGCCGGGCCAGGTGCCGCGGCCGACGGAGAAGGCGCAGCTCTGTCCCCGCTCGCCGTAGAACGCCTCGGCGGCGCCGATCGCGGCGTCCAGGTCGGTGGGGGCGTTCAGGGCCAGCACCGAGTTCGCCCGCTTGGTCACGCCGCCGGCGGAACGCAGCACCCAGCCGTCGTGCGAACGCTGCTCGTAAGCCGGCCACGCCTGGTGCACCAGCGGGTCGACATTCATCCGCGCAGCCTAGCCGACCAGCGCGAACACCCTCTGACCGGCCCGTTAGGGTGTGGGGTTGTGCTGATTCTGCTGCCGCCGTCCGAAGGAAAGGCCTCCGAGGGGAGCGGGCCGCCGCTCGGGGAGCTGTCCTTCCCCAAGCTCGACCGTGCCCGCAAGCGGGTCGTCTCCGCGCTCATCCGGGCCTCCAAGCGCCGTGACGCCGCGCAGGTGCTCGGGCTGACGCCCGGCCTGGCGGGCGAGGCGACCAGGAACACGGCGTTGCGGACCGCCCCCACCCTTCCCGCCGCCGACCTCTACACCGGCGTCCTGTACGACAACCTCGGCCTGAACACCCTGGACGACGCCGCCAGGGCCCGGGCGGAGGAGTCCGTGCTGATCTTCTCCGGCCTGTGGGGCGTGCTGCGCGTCTCCGACCGGGTGCCCCCGTACCGCCTGTCGATGGGCGTCGGCCTGCCGCCGCTGGGCGGCCTGGCCGCCTACTGGCGGACGCACCTGGCCAAGGAGCTGGACCGGATTCCGGGGCTGGTGGTGGACCTGCGCTCGTCCACGTACGCGGGGGCCTGGCAGCCCGGCGACCGGTCGGTGTCGGTACGCGTCTTCCGCGACGGCAAGGTCGTCAGCCACATGGCCAAGGCCACCCGGGGTGAGATCGCCCGCGTCCTGCTCCAGCAGGAGGAGGCCCCCGGCACACCCGAGGAACTGGCCAAGACCCTCGGCAGCCTGGGCTGGACGGTCGCCCTCACCGAGCCCGCGCGGCCGAACCGCCCCTGGCTCCTCGACGTGCACGTCACCGACCCGGCCTGAGAACCCCCGGGAACGGCGAACGCCCCGCCCGGAAGGTTCCGGACGGGGCGATCGACGAGGTGACTCCTAGTCCAGGTAGTCGCGCAGGACCTGGGACCGGGACGGGTGACGCAGCTTGGACATGGTCTTCGACTCGATCTGGCGAATGCGCTCACGGGTGACCCCGTAGACCTTGCCGATCTCGTCGAGCGTCTTCGGCTGCCCGTCGGTGAGGCCGAACCGCATGGACACGACGCCCGCCTCCCGCTCCGACAACGTGTCGAGAACGGAGTGCAGCTGCTCCTGCAGCAGCGTGAAGCTGACGGCGTCGGCCGGCACGATGGCCTCGGAGTCCTCGATGAGGTCACCGAACTCGCTGTCGCCCTCCTCACCCAGGGGGGTGTGCAGGGAGATGGGCTCGCGGCCGTACTTCTGGACCTCGACGACCTTCTCGGGCGTCATGTCCAGCTCGCGGGCCAGCTCTTCCGGCGTGGGCTCGCGGCCGAGGTCCTGCAGCATCTGCCGCTGGACCCGGGCCAGCTTGTTGATCACTTCGACCATGTGGACCGGGATGCGGATGGTCCGCGCCTGGTCGGCCATGGCACGCGTGATCGCCTGCCGGATCCACCACGTGGCGTAGGTGGAGAACTTGTAGCCCTTGGTGTAGTCGAACTTCTCCACGGCCCTGATCAGGCCGAGGTTGCCCTCCTGGATCAGGTCGAGGAACAGCATGCCGCGCCCGGTGTAGCGCTTGGCCAGCGAGACCACGAGCCGGAGGTTGGCCTCCAGCAGGTGGTTCTTGGCCCGGCGGCCGTCTTCGGCGATCCATTCGAGCTCGGCCCGGACGTCGACCGGCAGACTCTCGGTCTCGCCGCCGCCCAGCTGCTCCTCGGCGAACAGGCCAGCCTCGATGCGCTTGGCCAGCTCGACCTCCTGCTCGGCGTTGAGCAGGGGGACCTTGCCGATCTGCTTGAGGTAGTCCTTCACCGGGTCGGCGGTGGCGCCGGCGGCGGCCACCTGGGCGACCGGGGCGTCGTCGTCGTCATCGGACAGGATGAGGACCTCGTCCTCGGTCTTGTCCGCGGTGGCGGCGACGACGTCGGCGACCTTGGGCTCGTCGTCGGAGTCGTCGTCGGAGTCGGAGTCACCCTCGGAGTCGGAGTCGTCCTCGGCCACGATGTCGTCGACCTCGATGTCCTCGAGGTCCTCCAGCTCCACGTCGCCGTCGAGCTCGAGATCGTCGTCGTCCGCGTCGGTCGCCTTGGCGCCCTCGGCTGTCTTCGGCTTGGTCTCGGCAGGCCCAGCGCTGACTTCTGGCTTGGCCTTCTTGGCGGCGGCCGGAGCCGCCTTCTTCGGAGCGGGAGCGGCCTTCTTGGCCGGGGCCGGCTTCTTGGCGGCCGGCTCGGCCTCAGCGGCGCCCACGACCGCGGTCACGGTCTCGGGCTGCTGCTCTTTGGCGGCCGCTGCCGTCTTGGTCTTGACGGGGGCAGCGGTGCGGCGCTTTGCTGGACCACGAGACTTCTTCGGCGCAGCCGAATCCGCGGCGGTCACCACCACGGTCACGCCCTCTTTGCTGAGGTTCCGCAAGAACGCGGCGGCGTGCGACATGGGGATGTCCGCCTCCTCGAAGGCCTGACGGACATCCTCAGACTCGAGGAAACCCTGCGAGCGCCCACGCTCGAGCAGTCGCTGAATGACGGGCTCGTTCAGCTCTTGTGGCTTCGAGCGAGTCGAACTTGCAGGCGACACGAACACCTCTCGAACGAACGCGTGGCGACAATGGACCCAGATGCCCGCTGGGGGCTGTTGCCTCTCTCGGAGATCGGTGAGGCCGTGCGAAGCGCGACGGACCTGACACAGCATTGTGGCACGACCCCGCACTCCATACGGCCACCTCCCGGCGGTTGTCCTCCACCCTAGGCCGACCGAGACAGTAGTGCGTACGTAAGCGGGGCACTGATACCCGAAAGCAACCGTTATGACTGTTTCATTCAGTCACTCTTCGTGGCTGGCGGAACGTGAATTGCGAGCGCGGTAACGTCATCATCCTGTTCATATCCAGACAACATCCGGTCAACCAGGAAGTCCAGCAACATGTGCGGACTGCTGACCACCTCAGGCGGCGCTTCGGTCACAACACTGCAAATCTCTGCGAGACCGGCGTCAAGCCCTCGCTTCCTGTTCTCCACGAGACCGTCTGAGTAGAGCACAGCGGTGTGTCCCGGGGGCACCACGAACCGGAACTGCCTGCGACTGGTCGGCCAGCCCAGCGGCGTGCCGGGCTCGGCGTCGCACAGGATCGCCGTGCCCTGGGGCGAGACGAGGACTGGCGGCGGGTGGCCGGCCATGGCCAGCGTGCCCTCGCCGGTGACCGGCTCGACGACCATGTAGGCCAGCGTGGTCACCTGCTCCTCCTCTTCCGTGGCCTCGAAGACCCGGTCGAGGCCGGTGAGCACGGCCGCAGGCGGAGGGTTGGTGAGCGCCAGCGCCCGCATGGCGTTGCGGATGCGGCCCATGCCCGCCGCGGCCTTGACGCCCTTGCCCATGACGTCGCCGACGACCGCCGCGACCCGCCCGTCCTGCAGGACGAACGCGTCGTACCAGTCGCCGCCGACCTGGACGTGGCGGCTGCCCGAACGGAAGCGCTGGGCCAGCACCAGGCCCTTGACCACGGGCAGGCGGTCGGGCAGCAGGCTGCGCTGCAGCGTCTCGGCGGTGCGGTGCTCGCGCTCGAAGAGCGTGGCCCGCTCCACCGCCAAGGCGCACTGCCCGGCCAGCGCCTCCAGGAAGACGCCGTCCTCCTGGGAGATCTTCTGCGGGCGCGTGAACGAGAAGCGCAGCGCGCCGAGCGCCCGGCCGGCGGCCAGCAGCGGCAGGCCGACCCAGGCCCGCTCGTCGCCCTGGCTGATGAAGCCGGCCAGCGCCTCTTCGTCGTCGCCCGCCTCCAGCAACTGGGCCTTCAGCGACTCGGGCGACTCGGCGAAGACCGGACGGCGGCTGTTGACGGCCATCGTCATGACGTTGGAGTGGGACAGCGGGATCTCGTCGCCCGAGCCCTGGACCTCGGGGATGCCCTCGCCGTTGACCAGCTTGAGCGCGGCGCGGTCGGTGTCGAGCAGCGCCACGGCCGAGCGGTCGGCGGCCAGGGCGGTGCGCCCGACGTCGATGATGACCTGGACGACCTGCTCGACCGTCAGGGCCTCGGCCAGCTGGGCCGTGGCGCCCTGGAGCCGGGCGGTGCGCAGGGCGGCGGCGCCGAGCTGGTCGGTCAGCCTGCCGCGCATCTCCTCGGCCTCGCGCTGCGGGGTGACGTCGGTGTTGGCGCCGACCCACTCCACGACCCTGCCGTGCCGGATGATCGGCACCGCGCGCACCTCGAAGTGGCGGTAGCCGCTGGCCCGGGTGCGGACCCGGTAGTTCCACTCGAACATCGTGCGGCCGCGCAGCGCCTCGCGCCAGGCCTCCTCGGTCTGCTGGCGCTCGTCGGGGTGGACGACCTCCAGCCAGCCGTTGGCGAGGTACTCCTCCAGGCCCTGGCCGGTGATGGCGCGCCACTGGGGCGCGTCCTCGACGACGGCGCCCGTGGGCGAGGTGATCCAGACGAGCTGAGACTGCGCCTCGACCAGCGAGCGGTAGCGCTCCTCGCTGCGGCGCAGCGCCTCCTCGGTCTGCCTGCTCTCGGTCACGTCGAGGCCCACCAGCGCGATGGCGCGCAGCTCGCCCGCCTCGTCGTGGACCGGCGAGAACGACAGCGACCAGTGGCGGGTGTCGCCCTCGGCGGAACGCACGCGCACGCGACCCTCGGTGACCGGCGCGTCGCTCTCGATGACGGCCTGGACGGCGTGGGTGATGATCTGGCTCAGGTCGGCCGCCAGCACCTCGACCGGCAAACGGCCCACCATGCGCTCGGCGGGCACGCTGACGACGTCGCTGAACACGTCGTTGACCCGCTGGACGCGGCCATCGCCGTCGAAGAACGCGAAGGCGAACTCGGCCTCCGACAGCATGCCCTTGAACAGGGCGGAGTCTGAGATGTCCACATCCGACTCCCGGGGACGGGGAACGGAGGTCTCGGCGCTCATGGTCGGCACCTCCGTCGCGTGCCAGGGTCTCCCACGCGGCACATCTCCATAACTGTGTATCGGCGTAGCGCAGCTCCGGGCGACCGGATTCTGCAGTACATCATCGGCGATGGGCATGCGCCGACGGAAGCCCCCGCCGCCGCCCGGTCGCCTTTAGGGTCAACGCATCCTGTCAAAGTCGCTCCACATTGCGCAGCAAGATCAGGTTACTCGCCCTTGGCCGCGCGCTTTGCCTCCTGTTTGGCGGCGCGCACCCGGCCCAGGCTGTCGGTGTCGACCACGTCGGCGACCGATCGGTATGACCCCTCCTCGCCATAGAGTCCGGCTGCCTCACGCCAGCCTGACGGCTGGACCCCCAGTTGCTTGCCCAGCAATGCCAAAAAGATCTGGGCCTTCTGCTTTCCGTATCCCGGAAGGGCCTGCAGTCGTTTCAGCAAGTCTTTCCCGTCGGCCGCGTCGCTCCAGATGCGCTCGGGCCGCCCGTCGTAGTGTTCGACGAGGTAGGCCGCGAGCTGCTGGACGCGGGCGGCCATCGACTTGGGGTAGCGGTGCACGGCCGGCTTCTGCGCGAGGAGCGCGGCGAACGCCTCGGGGTCGCAGGCGGCGATCTCCTCGGCGGTCAGGTCGTGCCCGAGCCGCTCCGAGATGGTGTACGGCCCCGTGAACGCCCACTCCATGGGAATCTGCTGGTCGAGCAGCATGCCGACGAGCAGGGCGAGCGGGCTGCGGCCGAGGAGCTCGTCTGCCTCGTCCCGCTGGGCGAGCTGGATGCGCATGGAAACAGCTTTGCACGAGAAGCGAACACAGGCGCCGCAGAGCCTTGACACAAGGCCGAGAAAAGATGAAATGGGAGCGCAAGTCACCCTGCATACGTTCCTGGGGGTTTGCTCCCGGGTCTCCAGAGGAATCTCACATCTATGCTCGCTCTGGCCACACGCTTCCTCAGGGAGCCGGTCAGTCTCCGGCTGGCCGAAGAGTTCCTGACCGTACCCGTGGACACGATCGACCGGTGCGTGGCCGACGTGTGCGCGTGCGCCGAGCATCTCGGCGTCCCGCCCACGCCCGAGGTCGTGGAACGCATCGCCCGCGAGCATCTGCTCGCCATCGTGAACTCCGCCCCGCCGCCCCGAAGTCCCCGCTGATCGCGGCTCCACCGATAACATCGGGGTCACCAGGCCGAGTTCTCTTCACCGTTTGCGCCTGGAATACGAGAGAGTGAGGGCGTGCGCCGACACCGACGAGATCCCCGGGAGAGCAGCCCTCCGGACGACGTGTTCAAGGAGATGGTGCAGGCGGCCCGCGAGCTGCTCGCGGTGCGCAGCCCTCTCGACGCGGAGCTGATGGTCTCAGACATGATCGGGGCCTGGTGGGGCAGGCGGGTCAGGGGCGGTGACGTGGAGCAGGTCCTCGGTGAGGGCCTGGTCGACTACGCGGCCAAGGCCGGCACCCCGGCCTCCCTGACGCTGCTGGTGTGCCTGGCCTACCTGGGCACCGCCCGCCAGGGCGCCAAGGCCGAGGGCGCGGCGCTGGCGATGATGGAGTCGGGCGTGGCCAGGCCCGGGTGGGCCGACAAGGTCGGCGCGGTCAAGCCCACCGGCTGCTACGTCTCCCGCGACGCCTACGGCGACCAGGACACGGTGATCTGCACGTTCGCCTACCGCTGGAACGAGGCATCGCTGCCGAGCGACCGGCACGCGCTGGTCGTGGTCGTCGACCACAACATGAGCGGGATGGCCCGCGACGCCTGGGTGTCCTCGCACGTCGACAAGCTGCTGGAGCAGGCCAGGGCCGAGGCGGCGGGCAACCCGATGCTGCTGTTCGAGGAGATCCAGCCCGAACAGGCCAGGGCGCTGCTGGAGTCGGCCATGAAGGCCACCAGGGAGCCCAAGACGCCGCCGCCGGTGAGCGAGAGCTACAGCGCCTACCACGCCTTCGCCCGCGCCCGGCTCAAGGCGCTGCCGCCGGGCCGCAAGCGTCCGGCGCCGCTGCACATCGAGGCGCCCTACAGCCGCGAGCGGCGGGCCATGCTGGCCGCCGAGTTCCTGGCCTCCGACGCGGCCGAGCACCTGTCGGACCCGTCGGCGGCCTCGCGCTGCGCCGACCACATCATCGACTACGGCTGCGAGCGCGACTTCAACCGGCCGCTGCGGGTCAGCCCGACCAAGTGCGAGACGTTCCTGCTCGACTGGCTGCCGCGCAAGGTGATGCTGAGCGTGGCCGAGCAGGAGGCCATGCCGCACGTGCTGTCGGCGTGGGTGCGCTTCGCCGCGCGCCGCGCCGGCCTGCCCGAGCAGGGGCTCAAGGCCACGCTCGACGCGGTGTGGGAGGCCACGGGCAAGTTCCCCGAGGCCTACCGCGACCCGACGTCGTTCGGGCTCGACCGGCCGCTGCTGGAGCGGCTGCTGCCCGACGGCGACCTGTCGGCGCTGGCCAGGCGGGTGTTCGCGTTCCCCTACCTCCAGGGCGTGCACAACGGGATCGACCTCGACCGGCTCAACCCGGCCGACGAGGCCGACCGGCGCACGTTACTCGAGATCGACCACGACGGCACGATCGACCAGGAGCACCTGGCCTGGCACGAGGAGATCGCCACCCGGCTGTGGGACGGCGACCCGCCGCAGCTGTGGGAGGCCGCCCAGCGCCTGCTCGACCTCGGCCACGACCGCCACGACGTGCTCCACGTGCTGATCGAGATCGCCGAGCGCATCGGCGGCGACCCCGACGAGCTGGCCGCGGCGCTCGACGACATCGCCGACATCCCCGACGAGATCTAGAGTTCGTCCCCATGTCGATGTACCGCAGGCTGGCCCATGGCCGCTACCTGGCCTCCGAGCACACCCAGGGGCCGTGGGACCCCGGCACCCAGCACATGGGCCCGGTGGCCGCGCTGATCGTGCACGAGCTCGACCGCACCGCGCCGCGGCCGGGCCTGGCACTGTCCAGGCTGGCGGTCGACGTGTTCGCCCCGGTCCCCGTGGCCGAGCTGGAGGTGGTCACCGGCGTCGTCCGCGACGGCAAGCGCGTGCAGTGCCTGTCGGCGGCCGTCTTGTCCGGCGGGCGCGAATACGCCAGGGCCACCGCGTGGCGCCTCCGCGAGGCGGACACGCCCGCCACGCCGGCGCCGGGGCCGCCCGCGCCCGTGCCGCCGCCCTCGCCCGAGCACGCCGGCTCCTGGCTGGTCTCGGGCTTCGGCTACGGCAGGGTGTTCGACTGGCGGTTCGTCAGCGGCGGCCCGATGAGGACCGGCCCGGCCACGGTGTGGGGCAGGCTGACCGTGCCGCTGGTGGAGGACGAGGAGGTCACCCCGTTCGAGCGGCTGGCCGCGTTCGCCGACAGCGGCAACGGCGTGAGCCCGGCCGTCGACTTCGCCACCCACCTGTTCGTCAACGTCGACCTGACGATCTCGCTGTTCCGCACCCCGGTGGGCGAGTGGACCTGCATGGACGCCGCCACCGCGATCGGCCCGTCAGGCCGCGGCCTGACCCGTTCCACCCTGTACGACGAGCGCGGCGAAGTCGGTGCGGCGACTCAGACGTTGTTCGTCACGCCGAGGTAGCGCTGCCGCCATGATGGGGGGATGGCGATCGACCTCAACGCCGACCTCGGTGAGGGTTTCGGCATCTGGCGGCTCGGCGACGACCTCGCGCTGCTCGACATCGTCACCAGCGCCAACGTGGCCTGCGGGTTCCACGCGGGCGACCCCGTGACGATCAGACGCACGTGCGCGGCGGCCGTCGACCGCGGCGTGTCGATCGGCGCGCAGGTGTCCTACCG
Source organism: Nonomuraea sp. NPDC052265 (assembly GCF_044547985.1). Lineage (NCBI taxonomy): Bacteria > Bacillati > Actinomycetota > Actinomycetes > Streptosporangiales > Streptosporangiaceae > Nonomuraea > Nonomuraea sp. NPDC052265. The sequence goes on along the minus strand of NZ_JBIUBJ010000002.1, from coordinate 194,176 downwards.
CGACCTGGCCCACTTCGGCCGCAGGGAGATGGAGGTCGAGCCCGAGGAGCTGTGCGCCGAGGTGCTCTACCAGCTCGCCGCCGTCGACGGCATCGCCAGGGCGATGGGCGGCCGGGTCTCCTACGTCAAGCCGCACGGCGCCCTGTACAACCGCATCTGCCGCGACAAGGCGCAGGCGGCGGCGGTGATCGACGCCGTCGCCGACTACGACCCCTCGCTGCCGGTGCTGACGCTGCCGGTGTCGGTGGTGCACGAGGTGGCCGCGGCGGAGGGCGTCCCGACGGTGAGCGAGGCGTTCGCGGACCGGGCGTACACGGCGGCGGGGACGCTGGTGCCGCGGCGGGAGCAGGGGGCGGTCGTCCACGACGCGGGACAGGTGACCGCGCGGGCCCGCCAGATGGCCCTGGAAGGCTCCGTGACGGCCGTCGACGGCAGTACGGTGTCTGTGCACGCCCGTTCGCTGTGCGTCCACGGAGACACCCCTGACGCCGTCGGGCTGGCCCGTGCGGTGCGCGACGACCTGCTGGCCGCCGGAGTGGTCCTCCAGGCGTTCGCGTGATCCGTACAGCGGGAGAGCACGCGCTGCTCGTCGAGACCGGGTCGCTGGCGGCCTCCCACCGGCTGGACGCGGCCCTTCGCGCCGACCGGCCCGAAGGGGTCGTGGAGATCGTGCCGGGGCCGGAGACCGTGCTGGTGGTGGCTCCCGGCGCGGACCGGGAGCGGTTGCGGGCCCGGCTGGCGGCCGTCGCCGGGCAGGCGGGCGGCCCGCAGGGGGGCGCTCCGGCCGGGCCGGTGGTGACGATTCCCGTCGTCTATGACGGGGCCGATCTCGATTCCGTCGCGTCGCTGGCCGGGATCTCGGCCGAGGAGGTGGTCGCCCGGCACACCGGGCGGGAGCTGGTGGTCGGGTGGCTGGGGTTCGCCCCGGGGTTCGCCTATCTGACCGGGCTCGACCCGGCGCTGGAGCTGCCCCGGCTGGACACGCCGCGCACGTCGGTGCCGGCCGGGTCGGTGGCGGTCGCGGGGCCGTACTCGGCGGTCTATCCGACCGCCTCGCCCGGGGGGTGGCGGCTGCTGGGGCGCACGACCACGCGGGTGTGGGACGTGTCGGCCGATCCGCCGTCGCTGTTCCGGCCGGGGATGCGCGTGCGGTTCGAGCGAGCATGATCGAGGTGATCGCGCCCGGTCCGTACGCGACCGTCCAGGATCTGGGGCGGCCGGGCCACGCCCATCTGGGGGTGCCGCGCTCGGGGGCGGCCGACGCGCCGAGCCTGCGGCTGGCCAACCGGCTGGTGGGCAACCGCGAGGACGCGGCGGGCATCGAGGTGACGTTCGGCCTGGCGCGGCTGCGCTTCCGCGAGGGGGCGTGGGCGGCGCTGACCGGCGCTCCGGCGGAGGCGCGGATGGGGGTGCCGTTCTGGGTGCCGCCGGGAGGCGAGCTGCGGCTGGGGACGCCGGAGTGGGGGCTGCGCACGTACGTGGCGGTGCGCGGCGGGATCGCGGTCGAGCCGGTGCTGGGCAGCCGGTCGACCGACTCGTTGTCGGGGCTCGGCCCCGAGCCGTTGCGGGCCGGGACACTGTTGCCGGTGGGCGGGTTCGCCGTCGAGGACATCTCGGTGGACCTGGCGCCGCCGCCGGGGCCCGCGGCCGCAGTGCTGCGGGTGCTCGCCGGGCCGCGGGACGACTGGTTCGTGCCGGGGGCGCTGGAGGCGTTGTGCGGGGGGCCGTACGCGGTGAGCCAGGACAGCAACCGCGTCGGGGTACGGCTGCGCGGACCAGGGCTCGCGCGGGCCAGGAAGGGCGAGCTGCCGAGCGAGGGCATGGTCGCCGGGGCGGTGCAGGTGCCGCCAGACGGGCAGCCGATCGTGTTCCTCTCCGACCACCCGCCCACGGGCGGCTACCCGGTGATCGCGGTGGTGCGGCAGGCCGACCTGCCGGTCGCCGCGCAGCTCCGGACCGGCGACGAGGTGCGCTTCACAACGCGACCAGGCCGCTGACACCTCGTAGGCGTACGGCGAGCCCGGCGAAGCGCTGCGTCTCCTCGCTGTCCAGCCCCTGGCCGTCGAGCACGACCGCGAGCGGGTTGCCGCGATGAGGGACGGATGTGAACACGTCGACCTGACGGAATGCGTGTGCACACGCGCAGTCTCGCCGACGGGTCTTCCGCCGGTGACCCCACACGCTCACACTGGGCGATGTGGCGGACTACGACGTGCTGGTGCTCGGTTCCGGTCCCGGCGGGCAGAAGGCCGCCATCGCGGCGGCGAAACTGGGCAGGCGCGTCGCCGTCGTCGAGAAGCAGAACATGATCGGCGGCGTCTGCATCAACACCGGCACGATCCCGTCCAAGACGCTGCGCGAGGCCGTCCTCTACCTCACGGGCCTCAACCAGCGGGAGCTGTACGGCGCCAGCTACCGCGTCAAGGACGAGATCACGGTCGCCGACCTCGGGATGCGCACCCAGCACGTGATCGGCCGCGAGATCCAGGTGATCCGCAGCCAGCTCGGCCGCAACCACGTCACGGTCCTGCCCGGCACCGGCCGCTTCCTCGACCCGCACACCGTCGGGATCAGCGGCGAGGAGGAGCGCAAGGTCACCGCGGACAAGATCGTGATCGCCACCGGCACCTCCCCCGCCCGCCCGGACACCGTGCAGTTCGACGAGCGCACGGTCATCGACTCCGACGCGATCCTGCACCTGGACCGGGTGCCCGAGACCATGGTCGTCGTCGGCGCCGGGGTCATCGGCATCGAGTACGCCTCCATGTTCGCCGCCCTCGGCACCAAGGTGACCGTGGTCGAACGGCGCGAGCGCATGCTGGAGTTCTGCGACCTGGAGATCGTGGAGGCGCTCAAGTACCACCTGCGCGACCTGGCGGTGACCTTCCGGTTCGGCGAGCACGTCGCCGCCGTCGAACGCCGCCCGCGCGGGGCGCTGACCCTGCTGGAGAGCGGCAAGCGGATCCCCGCCGACTGCGTCATGTACTCGGCCGGACGCCAGGGCAAGACGGCCGAGCTGAACCTGGAGGCCGCCGGGCTGGCCGCCGACGACCGCGGCAGGATCCGGGTGGACGAGCACTACGCCACGGCCGTGCCGCACATCTACGCGGTCGGGGACGTGATCGGCTTCCCCGCGCTGGCCGCCACCTCGATGGAGCAGGGCCGGGTGGCCGCCCAGCACGCCTGCGGCGAGCCCGTCGAGGAGCTGCGGGAGCTGCCGCCCATCGGCATCTACACCATCCCGGAGATCAGCTTCGTGGGGAAGTCGGAGGACGAGCTGACCCGCGACCGGATCCCGTTCGAGGTGGGCATCTCGCGCTACCGGGAGCTGGCCAGAGGGCAGATCATCGGCGACTCGTACGGGATGCTCAAGCTGTTGGTCTCCCCCGAGGACCGACGGCTGCTGGGCGTGCACGTGTTCGGCACGGGCGCGACCGAGCTGGTGCACATCGGCCAGACCGTGATGGGCTGCGGCGGGACCGTCGACTACCTGGTGAACGCGGTGTTCAACTATCCGACGCTGGCGGAGTCGTACAAGGTGGCGGCGCTGGACGCGATGAACAAGATGCGGGTGGTGGCCCGGCTCACCGCCGAGATGTGACGCCATCTCGCCACATTTCAGGAATGTCGGTTGTGGTCGCTACGCTCCTCGATGGTTCATCTACGGGAGGCGTACGTGCGCAGCGAGGCCGCGGGGAGGTGGTTGCCCGCGTTCCTGCTGCTGGCCGCCATCTGGGGGAACAGTTTCTTCTTCATCAAGATCGCCGTGGGGGCGCTGCATCCGCTGCAGGTGTCGTTCGGCCGCATGGCGGTCGGCGCGGCCACCCTGTTGATCGCGCTCGCGGTCACCCGGCGGCCACTCCCCCGCGACCCGCGGCTGTGGGGGCACTTCCAGATCGCCTCCGTCGTGCTCACGACGCTGCCCTTCACCCTGTTCGCCTACGGCGAGCAGTACGTCTCCTCCGTCGTCGCCGCCATCTGGAACGCCACCACGCCCCTGTGCACGCTGGCCTTCACCCTGGTGCTGCGCGCCGAACGGGCGACCGCCGCGCGGGCGGCCGGGCTCGGCCTCGGGTTCGCGGGGGTCATGGTGGTGCTCGGGGTGTGGCAGCCCATGGCGGGCGGGCAGCTCGGCGGCAGCCTGGCCTGCTTCGGGGCGGCGCTCTGCTACGGGATCGGCGGGGCGTACATGGGGCGCTTCATCACCGGGCGGCGTACCGAGCCGCCGGTGGTGCTGGCCGCGGGGCAGCTCCTGACCGGCGCGGTCCAGCTCGCGGTGATCACGCTGGTGGCGGGCGTGCCGCTGGTGGACACCGCGGCGCCCGCCGAGGTCTGGTGGAGCATGCTGGGCCTCGGCGGGCTCGGCACGGGCGTGGCCTACCTGCTGCTGTACCGGGTGCAGGCGATGGCGGGCGTGACGACGACCTCGACGGTGACGTACCTGCTGCCGGTGTTCGCGGTGCTCTCCGGCGTGCTCCTGCTCGACGAGACGATCACCTGGAACCAGCCGGTGGGCGCGCTGGTCATCCTGCTGGCCATCGCGCTCACCCAGGGCGCGCTGCGCGTGCCCGCGCGTTCAGTCCTCCGATGAGGGACGGCGGCCGCGGGGCGCGGGCTTCTTGCGGCCCGCCACCAGCGTGTCGCCCGGGACCGGCGCCGGCGCCGGAGCGGGCTCCTCGGCCGCCGGGGGCCTGACGGGCCGGGTGCGCGGCCGGGGGTGCGGCGCGGTGTCCGCCATGGGCGAGGGGGCGTCCTCGGCCCGCGGCCCGGCGTCCTCGGCGTCCTCGGCCGGGGAGCCGGCGTCCTCGGCCGGCTTCGACTGCCGCGCGGGCGTGTCGGAGTCGCGCAGCGAGGCGAGGACCCGGTCGGCCTCGGCGTCGGCGGCGAACTCGTTGGCCGCCTCGGTCTCCCTCCTGCGGATCACGACCATGTGGTCGACCGACAGCCGCCCCGCGCCCACGACGGCGAGCAGGATGGAGGCCGTTCCGAGGAGGATCAGCTCGTTCATGCTGATGGGGTTGAGCGGCGGGGCCACCAGGAAGACGCCGAGCGCCTCGGCGAACAGGATCAGCCCGGTGACGGCGACCCCCAGCCCGGCGATCAGCAGCGCGCCGCCGATCAGCTCGGTGAGCATGGTGACCGTGGCCCAGGCGCCGGGTGCGGGGGCGCCCTGCTGGAGGAACTTCACGCCGGTGGCCGTGAGCCCGTCCTCCAGCTTGGTCCAGCCGTTGGCGAAGAAGATGCCGCCCACGCCGACGCGGGCGACTAAGGCGGCGACATCACGCAGGGCCTGTTTCACGGTACTTGTCTGCCCTGATCGGGCCATGGCACACCTCAATCACGGCTGAGCAGCATGGCCACCGCGACGGCGGTCAGGCTCAGCAGGACGACGCTCACGACCACGGTCGTGTGCAGGGCGTTGACGAAGGCCCAGCGCGCGGCGTCGAGCAGCGCGTCCCCGGTGCTGCCGCCGATCTCGCGGGCGACGTGGGCCGCTCCGGCCAGCGACTGCCTGGCCTGGTCCATGCCGCCCGCGGACACACCGGGCACGGCGGGCAGGGCGGGCGCGTAGGCGATCGTGGTGATCGTGCCGAGCACGGCGACGCCGAGGCCCGCGCCCAGCTCGTACGCGGTCTCCTCGATGGCCGCGGCCCCACCGGCGCGGGACTCGGGGACCGAGGACATGATCGTGTCGGAGGCGGCCAGCAGCGCCACCTGCACGCCGAACCCGATGCCCACGAAGCAGACCGCCAGCATCACGGGATGGCCCTCGACGCCCCAGCTCAGCGTGGGCGTCAGGGCCAGCGCGACGAGCCCGAGCCCGCCGCTCATGGTGGCGCGCATGCCGATCCTGGGCAGGACGTGGGCCGCCGCGAGCCCGCCGGTGACGGCCGACAGCACCAGGGGCAACATCCTGACCGCCGCGCGCAGCGGGCTGTCGCCCAGCACGAGCTGGAGGTACTGGGCCAGCATGAGCTGGAGGCCGACCAGCGCGAACACGCCCAGCAGCACGCCGGCCACGCCGGTGGTGAACTCGCGCCGCCGGAACAGCGCCAGCTCCAGCAGCGGCGCCGGCAGGCGGGACTGACGGCGTACGAACGCGACCAGCAGGCCCGCCCCCGTGAGGAACACCAGCACCGAGGCCCAGAACGGCAGCAGGCTGCCCGACCCGGCCTCCTTCAGCCCGAAGGCCAGGGCGAGCAGGCCGAGCACCGACAACACGGCGCTCGGGGAGTCCCAGGGGCGTTCCTTGCGCAGCGGCGACTCCGGCAGCAGCCGGACGGCCAGGGGCAGCAGCACCAGCAGGATCGGCACGTTGATCAGGAAGACCGCGCCCCACCAGACGCCGACCAGCACGCCGCCGATCAACGGGCCGACCGCCGCCCCGGCCGCGGCGACCGCGCTCCAGACGCCCAGCGCGACGGCCCGCTCGCGCCGGTCGGTGAACACCTGGCGGATCAGTGAGAGCGTGGCCGGCATGATCATGGCGCCGCCGACGCCGAGCAGCGCCCTGGCCAGGATGAGGGTCAGCGGTGTGGGCGCGAACGCCGCCCCCGCCGAGGCCAGGCCGAACAGCACGAAGCCGCCCAGGACCAGCCGCTTGCGCCCGTGGCGGTCGCCGAGCGTGCCGAACACGATGAGCAGCGGCGCGACGACGAGCGAGTAGATGTCGATGATCCACAGGAGCTGCACGGCGGACGGCTCCAGCGCGGCCGTGAGCGCGGGCACCGCGATGTGCAGGACGGTGGCGTCGACCGTGATCAGGAGCAGGCTCAGGCAGAGCAGCACGAGGACGGCCCAGCGGTTGTCCCGCGGTTCGCGATCGGCACGCCGTACGAGGGGTGCGGCCTGTGTGACGGTCATGGGCCTCCTTGCAGGCCGATCCGGTCACCAGGGCCTGCACGTGCAGAATGGTCGAAAGCGGCGGAACTCGCGGGGGCGATCTCGTGCCCTGTCCTGCCGCGGCTCTCCACTCCGGCTTGCGTGGCAGCTTAGGCCATGCCAGGCGCCTGGCATAGCGGTATGGGCCGATCCACGACACGCCCCACCTCTCTAGAGAGATACAGCCATATGTCCGGATCTATCCATCGCTCACCGGTCACCCGATCATGGGAACCGTGGGGAACGATGGAAGTGCCGGGAAAGACGATATTTCCGATAAGTCCTCACGCGAGTGGTGCACCGAGGCCCTGACCAGGCTGACCGCCGGACGTCCCGAGTCGGCGCTGGAGGCCGCGCGCCGGGCGGCCGACCTCGACCCCGGCGACGAATGGGCCCACCGCCTCATCAGCCTGGCCCACGAGCGCCTGGGCCGCGACGCCGACGCCCTTCCCCCGGCCGAGCGCGCGGCCGACCTCGCGCCCGGCTCCTGGTCCGCGCGCGTGCGCCTGGCCTCGATCTCCCGCCGGATCCCCGGCCGCTGGTCCGAGGCGGTCGCCGACGCCGTCCTGGCCGCGCGGTTCGCCCCCGAGGAGGCCGACCCCGAGGTCCTGCTCGGCGACCTGGCGCTGCTGCGCGGCGACCATCCGGAGGCCGAGCGGGCCTATCGCGCCGCGCTCGCCAGGGCTCCGGCCCATCCGCAGGCCCGCGTGAACCTGGCCCTGTGCCTGCTGCGCTGGGACCGTCCGCGCCCGCACCACGACCCGGCCTGGCCCGTCGACCCGCGCCAGACGGGACGGGCCAGGCGGGCGCTGGAGGTGTGGGCCCGCCAGGCCCGGCTGCTGCTCGCCGTGGCCACGATCGCCGTCGCGGCGGCCGCGCCGGCCCTCGACGCGGCGGCGTGGGCCCGCGCAGGCGGGTTCGCCGCGCTGGCCGCGCTGGTGCCGCTGACCATCCGGCAGGCGCGGCGGGTGGGGGTGTGGGCGTACGTGCCGGCCATGGCCGGGCGTGATCCCTGGCTGGGCGCGGCGGTGGTGTCGGCGGGGCTGTCGGTGTCGGCGTTCGCGGCCTGGCTGCTGCTGGGCGCGGTGCCGGCGGCGCCGTCCTGGCTGGATCCGGTCTGGGCGGGGCTGGCCGGGATCGTGGTGCTGATGTGGCCGGCGCTGACGGTCGTGCGGGTGCTGGCGGAGGCGTGGCGGGGGCGGCCGATGCCCGCGCTGGCCGAGCTGGGGTCCGTCACGGGCGAGCGCACGGCGGCCAGGAACGCCGGCGTGACGTTGTGGATCGTTCTCATCAGGACCTGGTCGGTGCTGGTTCCGCTGGTGGGCGGCGCGCTGGCGGTCGAGCCGCGGGCCGCGGTGGCGGCGGTGGCGGTGCCGTTCCCGATGCTGCGGGCCTGCCTGCGCGCCCGCCGCAGGGGCGACGGGTGGTTCCTGGCCGCGGGCTGCCTGGTGGCGCTCGCCGCCCTCGGCTGCGCCGTGGGCGGCGCGCTGGAGTCGGCGTGGGGATGGCGGGCGGGGCTGGGCGCGCTGGGCGCGGCGCTGGCGGTGTTCGCGGTACGCGCCCTGCGCGCGTGGTGGCGCGGCGCGCCGGGGCCCTGGCGGGCCTCGCTCGTCATGTGCGACCTGCCCATGGGCGGCGCGCCCTCGGTGACGCTGTCCTCGGAGGTACGCCAGGCGTTCGCCTACGCCAGGAGCCTCGTCCTGTCCTACGGCGACCCCATGGGCCCCCGGGTCGTCGGCGCGAGCGGGTCCGTCACCTCCTCCGGCGAGCTGCGGCTGATCGCCGGGCCCGAGGCGTGGGAGGGCGTCGAGGCCGACCCGCGCGTCGCGGTGTTCGCGGCCGACCCGTTGCAGCGGCGGTTCTGGGTCGAGGTACGGGGCATCGCCCTGCCCGGCCCGGACGTCCTGCGCGTCACCCCCAAGCAGGTGCTCGTCGGCGAGTTCCCCGGCCGGCACCAGCGACGGTGACTAGAGTTTTGTTCTATGCGGACTCTGCGCACCCCCGAAGACCGCTTCGCCGGCCTGCCCGACTTCCCCTACGAGCCCCGCCACGCCGACCTGCCGGACGGCCTGCGCATGGCCTACGTCGAGGCGGGCCCTCCGGACGGCGAGCCGGTCGTCCTGCTGCACGGCGAGCCGAGCTGGTCGTTCCTCTACCGCCACGTCATGCGCGAGCTGGCCGCGGCCGGGCTGCGCGCGATCGCCCCCGACCTGATCGGCTTCGGCCGCTCGGACAAACCGGCGGACCCGGCCGAGCACACCTACGCCAGGCACGTGGAGTGGACCCGCGCGCTGCTGTTCGACGCGCTCGGCCTGGACGGCGTCACCGTCGTCGGCCAGGACTGGGGCGGCCTGATCGGGCTGCGGATCGCCGCCGAGCACCCGGAACGCGTGGCCAGGATCGTGGCCGCCAACACGGGGTTGCCCTCGGGTGACATTCCCATGCCCGAGGTCTGGCACCGCTTCAAGGACACCGTCGCCAACACCCCCACGCTGGACATCGCCCGCCTGGTCCAGTCGGGCTGCCGGACGCGGCTCAGCGACGAGGTACGGGCGGCCTACGACGCGCCGTTCCCGGACGAGTCGTACAAAGCGGGCCCGCGTGCCATGCCCGGTCTCGTACCGATCACGCCCGACGACCCCGCCGCGCCCGCCAACCGCGCTGCCTGGCAGATCCTCACGACGCTCGACCGCCCGTTCCTGGTGGCCTTCTCCGACGGAGACCCCATCACCGGCGGCATGGCGCCCATCATGCTCAAGGCCGTCGCGGGCACGGCCGGGCTGTCCCATCCGGTGATCGCCGGCGCCGGCCACTTCCTCCAGGAGGACGCCGGCACCGAACTCGGACGCCGGATCGCCCTTTTCGTGACCTCCACCTAGCGTGTCAGGCCCGCCCAATCGTCGGTCGGGTGCGGTATAACCGGGGGCGGACCGGGGAGGCGTGATGCGTGAGTCCGACAGGGCCCAGGCCGCGGGGCGGGCCACGGCGCGGGATCTGTTCGAGCAGGTGAGGCTGCGATATTTCCAGATTCCACCGGGCGTGCGCCGGGTGCTCTACGCCGTGCTGCTCATCGCCGCCATGGGTGTGGGCGCGGCGCTCGGCTGGGATCTGCTGACGACGTTCCCCCTCGTGCTGCTGGCGCTCGCCTTCGTGGCGCTGACCATGCGCTTCCCACGGGCCGCCGCGACGGCGCTGGTCGTGGCCGGCTGGGTGGTGCTGGCGCTGCCGCTGTTCTCCTGGCGCTTCCCCCCCGGCTCCATGGCGCTGCACGCGATGGTCGCGCTCGCCCTGCCCGTGGCCGCCGCCGCCCACCTCGTCCGCTGGGTCACGCCGTGGGTGACCACACTGGCGGCGCTCGTGCCCGCCGGGGTGCTGGCCTTCGGGCTGTCCTTCCTGTCGGCCGCCGTCGCGCTCTGGGGCGCCTGCGCGGCGGCCGTCGTCATGCTGGTCTACCGGTTCCTCCAGGCCCGGCGGGCCAAGGCGGAGCTGTCCGCCGAGGAGCAGCAGGTGCGCGTACGCGCCCGCGAGAGCCGGCCCGAGCAGCAGGCTGACAAGGCGGGGGCGCCGCCGCAGATCTCCGTCGAGGACGCGCTGGCCGAGCTGGAGGGCATGATCGGGCTGGCGCCGGTCAAGGAGCAGGTCCGCTCGATCGCCGCCTCCATCGAGGCCACCCGGCTGCGGGCCGAGGCCGGCTACACCGCCGAACGCCCGACCAGGCACTTCGTCTTCGTCGGCCCGCCGGGCACCGGCAAGACCAGCGTGGCCCGCGCGCTGGCCAAGATCTTCTACGCGTTCGGCCTGCTGGAGACCCCCTACGTGGTCGAGGCGCAGCGGGCCGACCTGGTCGGCGAGTTCCTGGGCGCGACCGCGATCAAGACCAACGAGCTGGTCGACCGGGCGCTCGGCGGCGTGCTGTTCGTCGACGAGGCCTACAGCCTGGTCAACTCCTCCGACGGCCAGCCCGACAGGTTCGGCGCCGAGGCCGTCCAGACCCTGCTCAAACGGGCCGAGGACGACCGCGAACGCCTGATCATCATCCTGGCCGGCTACGAGCAGGAGATGGCCGCGTTCCTGTCCAGCAACCCGGGCCTGGCCAGCAGGTTCGCCACCCGCGTGCGTTTCCCCAGCTACTCCGCCCCCGAGCTGGCCGAGATCACCGAGGTGCTCCAGCGGCGCAGGGGCGACACGATGGGCCCCGACACCGGGCGCGCCCTGCTCGGCCTCTACGAAGACGTCCAGCGGCGCGGCCTGGTCGACGAGCTGGGCAACGCCCGGTTCGTGCGCAGCCTGGTCGAGGCCGCCGCGCAGGCCAGGGACGTCCGGGTGGTGGGCGCCGGCGGCACCCCGACCACACAGGACCTGGTGACCACCACCACGCCCGACGTGACGAAGGCGTTCGGGGAGCTGACCGCCCGCTTCCGCGGCTACGTGGCCACGCCCACGCTGGAGGAGGCGCTGGCCGACCTCGACACGATGGCCGGCCTGGAGCCGGTCAAGCGGCAGGTGCACGCCATCGCCGCCCAGCTCCAGGTGGCCCGCATGCGCCAGGAGCGCGGGCTGCCCACGCCGCCGCAGATGCGCCACTTCGTGTTCGCCGGGCCGCCCGGCACGGGCAAGACCACCGTCGCGCGGGTGCTCGGCCGCGTCTTCGCCGCCCTCGGTCTGCTGGCCAAACCCGACGTCGTCGAGGCCCACCGGGCCGACCTGGTCGGCCAGCACCTCGGCGCGACCGCGATCAAGACCAACGAGCTGGTCGACCGCGCGCTCGGCGGCGTGCTGTTCATCGACGAGGCCTACAGCCTGGTCAACCCCGGCTACGCGGGCGGCGACGCCTTCGGCTCCGAGGCCGTGCAGACCCTGCTCAAACGGGCCGAGGACGACCGCGACCGGCTGGTCATCGTGCTGGCCGGCTACCCGCGCGAGATGGACTCCTTCCTGGCCACCAACCCCGGCCTGGCCAGCCGGTTCAACCAGCGCGTGGCCTTCCCCAGCTACTCGCCGCGCGAGCTGTCGCAGATCGCGGTGCTGCTGGCGGGCAAGGCCGGCGACAGCTTCGACGAGCAGGCCCTGCGCGACCTCGACGAGGTGTTCGCCTGGGTGTGCGAGGAACGCCTGATCGACGGCCTGGGCAACGGCCGCTTCGCCCGGTCGCTGTTCGAGCGGGCCGCGATGCGCCGCGACGTGCGCCTGGCCGCCCAGGCGTCGGGCGGCGGGTCGGCCAGCGCCGCCGACCTCACGACGATCACCAGCGACGACGTGCGCACCGCCGTGGACGAACTTTCCGGACGTTAACCCCTCTTTGGCATTTCCCCGCGCCACGATGCTGCCGCCTGTAGCAGTATGACTACCTATCGTGCGCATCCGGGGAGGGGGACGATGGCGGGGTTCCTGGCCCGCAGGCTGCTCAACTACGTGGTGCTGGTCGGCGTGGCCGCGAGCCTGGCGTACCTGCTGGCCGCCGGGGCGCTCGACCCGCGTTCCAACTACGCCGACCGCACCCCCAAGCCGCCGCCCGCCGTCGTCGACGCCCAGCTCACCGCGCTCAACCTCAACGACAAGACACCGCTGCTGCAGCGCTACGCCACCTGGGCCTCGGGGGTGCTGCACGGCGACTTCGGCAAGACCGTCACCGGCTCGCCGGTCAACGAGGACCTCAGGCGGCGCATGGGGGTCACGTTCCGGCTGGTCATCCTCGGGCTGCTCTTCGGGAGCCTGATGGGCGTGCTGGTGGGCGCGTACGCGGCGGTCAGGCAGTACGGCTGGTTCGACCGGCTCTCGACGGGCCTGTCGTTCGTCGTGCTCGCGGTGCCGGTCGTGGTGCTGGCCAACATGCTGATCCTGGCCGCCGCCTGGGCCAACGACAACGTCTTCGGCCGCCAGGTGCTGCTGGTCAGCGGCGAGTACAGCGCCGGGCTGGAGACCGGGTTCTGGGGGTACGCGCTCGACCGGCTGCAACACCTCATCCTGCCGACGATCTCGCTGTCCGTGGGCCTGGTCGCGATCTTCAGCCGCTACCAGCGCAACATGATGCTCGACGTGCTCGGCGCCGACTTCGTCCGTACGGCCAGGGCCAAGGGGCTGAGCAGGCGCAAGGCGCTGACCCGGCACGCGCTGCGCACCGCGCTGATCCCGGTGGCCACCTACTTCGCCTTCACGTTCGGCAGCCTGCTGACCGGGGCCACCTTCACCGAGAAGATCTTCGGCTGGCACGGGCTGGGCGAGCAGCTGATCAACTCGATCTTCACCAACGACGTCAACACCGTGGCGGCGATCTCCTTCCTGGCCGCCGTCGCCGTGCTGTGCGCCGCGCTCGCCTCCGACCTGCTGCACGCCGCGCTCGATCCGAGGGTGCGGGCGTGATGACGCTCTCGGAGGAGGAGCTGGCGGAGGAGCTGACCGGCGACCTGGGCCGGGCGCCGTCGCGGCTGCGGGTGGTGGCCGGGCGCTTCTTCCGCTCGCCGCAGGGGCTCGTCGGGTTCGCGGTGCTGGCGCTGATGTTCCTGCTGGCGTTCGCCGGGCCGCTGTTCAGCCGGTGGTCCTACATCGACAAGGACTTCACGGCGTTCCTGCAACCGCCCTCGGCCCAGCACTGGTTCGGAACGCTCCAGACGGGCGCCGACGTCTACGCGGTGACCCTGCGCGGCATGCAGAAGTCGCTGATCGTGGGCCTGCTGGCGGCGCTGGTCTCCACGGCGGTCGCGGCCGTGGTGGGCGCCTTCTCCGGCTACTTCCCGGGCTGGACCGACCGGGCGCTGAGCTGGGTGACCGACCTGCTGCTGGTGCTGCCCGCGTTCCTCATCCTGGCGATCATGTCGCCGCTGTTCGGGGCCGGGCAGTGGGTGCTGTTCGTGATCATGCTGGCGCTGTTCCTGTGGATGGTGACCTCGAAGATCGTCCGGGGGATGACGATCTCGCTGAAGGAGCGCGAGTACATCCAGGCCGCCCGCTTCATGGGCGTGCCGCCGGTGCGGATCATCTTCCGGCACGTGATCCCCAACCTGTCCTCGCTGCTCATCGTCGATGCCACGCTCAACGTCAGCGCGGCCATCCTGACCGAGACCTCGCTGTCGTACTTCGGGTTCGGCATCCAGCCGCCCGACGTCTCCTTCGGCACGCTGATCGCCGACGGCTCGCGCACGGCGGTCTACGCGCCGTGGACGTTCTGGTTCGTGGCCGGGCTGCTGGTGGTGACCGTGCTGGCGGTCAACCTCATCGGCGACGCGCTGCGCGACGCCTTCGACCCGGCGGCGCGGCGATGAGGCCGGCGGCGAACCCGGTCCTGGAGGTCAGCGACCTCCACGTGTCCTTCGGCGACGTACGAGCGGTGCGCGGGGTCAGCTACTCGGTGAGCCCGGGTGAGGTGCTGGGCATCGTGGGAGAGTCCGGCTCGGGCAAGTCGGTCACCTCGGCCGCGGTCATGGGCCTGCTGCCGCCGAGCGCCCGGGTGACCGGGTCGGTGCGCCTGCACGGCAAGGAGCTGATCGGCGCCTCCGAGCGGGAGCTGACCCGCTTCCGCGGCAAGACCGTGTCGATGGTGTTCCAGGACCCGCTGTCGGCGCTCACGCCGGTCTACCGGGTGGGCGACCAGATCGCCGAGGCCGTCCGCGTCCACCAGCGGGTGAACAAGGAGAACGCCGCGATCAAGGCCGTCGAGCTGCTGGAGCTGGTCGGCATCCCGTCGCCGAGCGAGCGCGCGCTGGCCTTCCCGCACGAGTTCTCCGGCGGCATGCGGCAGCGCGTGATGATCGCGATGGCCATCGCCAACGACCCCGACGTGATCATCTGCGACGAGCCCACCACCGCGCTCGACGTGACCATCCAGGCGCAGGTGCTGGAGGTGCTGAAGAAGGCCCAGCGGGAGACCGGCGCGGCGATCATCATGATCACGCACGACCTCGGCGTGGTGGCCGGGTTCGCCGACCGGGTCCTGGTCATGTACGCCGGGCGCCCGGTCGAGGTGGGCGACGTCGACGACATCTACTACCGGATGCGCATGCCGTACACGGCGGGGTTGCTGGCCTCGATCCCGCGGGTCGACCGCGGCGGGCGGCAGCCGCTGATGCCGATCGCGGGCAACCCGCCCTCCCCCGCGGCGCTGCCGCCGGGCTGCCCGTTCGCGCCGCGCTGCCCGTTGAGGATCGACGAGTGCGACGAGGCCGAGCCCCCGCTGTTCGACGTGGGGGTGGGCCACCGGGCGGCGTGCATCCGCTGGGAGGTCGTACGCCCCCAGGGCCCCGGCCGTCACGCGGCCGGCGAGCCCGTCGTCCCCGCGCCCCGCGGCGAGCGGACGGTGCTGGAGGTCGACGGCCTGGTCAAGGACTTCCCGCTGCTCAAGGGGGCGCTGTTCAAGCGCAGGGTCGGCACGGTGCACGCGGTGGCCGGCGTCAGCTTCGACATCCGCCGGGGCGAGACCCTGGGGCTGGTGGGCGAGTCGGGCAGCGGCAAGACCACCACGCTCACCCAGATCCTGGAGCTCGTCCCGCCCCAGGAGGGGCGCGTGGTCGTGCTCGGCCGCGACACCGCCCGGCTCGACGGCGCCGGGCGCACCGCGATCCGGCGGGACATGCAGGTGGTCTTCCAGGACCCGATGGCCTCGCTCGACCCGCGCATGACGGTCTACGACATCCTGGCCGAGCCGCTGCGCACCCACGGGGAGCGCCGGCCGGGGCGGCGGGTGGGCGAGCTGCTCAGTCTGGTCGGCCTCGACCCGGCGCACGCCGCCCGCTACCCCCAGGACTTCTCCGGCGGGCAGCGGCAGCGCATCGGCATCGCCAGGGCGCTGGCGCTGGAGCCCAGGCTGCTGGTGCTGGACGAGCCGGTCTCGGCGCTCGACGTGTCGATCCAGGCGGGGATCATCAACCTGCTCGGCTCGCTGCGTTCCAGGCTCGGGCTGTCGTACCTGTTCGTCGCGCACGACCTGGCCGTGGTGCGGTACATCGCCGACCGGGTGGCGGTCATGTACCTGGGCAGGATCGCCGAGATCGGGCAGGTCGACGCGGTCTACGGGGCTCCGGCTCATCCGTACACGCAGGCCCTGCTGTCGGCGATCCCGCTGCCCGACCCGGCCCGCGAGCGCGCGCGCGAGCGCATCCTGCTCGAAGGCGACCTGCCCAGCCCCGCCCACCCTCCGACCGGCTGCCGCTTCCGCACCCGGTGCCCGAAGTTCCGCTCGGTGCTCACCGACGACGAGCGCGCGCTCTGCGTGGGCGTCGAGCCCGAGGTGCTGCCCGTGGGCGACGACCAGGGCGCGGCCTGCCATTACGCCGAGAGGCTCGACGTCGTCTAGATCAGGAGGAATGCGCTCGATGAAAGCTTCACGTCTTGTCGTGGCCGTCGCCGTTACCGGCTCGCTGTCCCTGGTGAGCTGTGGCGGCGGCGGCTCGGGGGGCGGCTCGACGAGCGGCACGCAAGGTGCGCACAAGACCATCAGGGCCTTCGACATCAACCCGCAGCCGCGTGAGAAGGTCAAGGACGGCGGCACGCTGCGCTGGGGCATCAACGAGTTCCCCAGCCAGTGGAACAGGAACCACGTCGACGGCAACCTGGCGGTGGCGGCCGTGATCAGCAACGCGCTGCTGCCCTCGCCGTTCGTCTCCGACGAGAAGGCGGAGATCACCGTCGACCGCGACTACGTGCTCGACGCCAAGGTCACCGACCAGAGCCCGAAGCAGGTCGTCACCTACACCCTCAATCCCAAGGCCAAATGGTCGGACGGGCAGCCGATCACGTGGGCCGACTACCAGGCCCAGTGGCAGGCGCTCAACGGCCGCAACCCCGAATACCACATCGTCTCCGCCACCGGCTACCAGGACATCGAGAAGGTCGAGCGGGGCAAGGACGACCACGAGGTGAAGGTCACCTTCACCAAGCCGTTCGGCGACTGGCAGTCGCTGTTCGGGCCGCTGCTGCCGGCCGCCACGAACAGGACCCCGCAGTCCTTCAACAACTCCTGGCTGAACAAGATCCCGGTGACCGCAGGGCCGTTCAAGTTCAAGGGCTTCGACCAGACGGCCAAGACCATCACGATCGTCCGGGACGACGCCTGGTGGGGCAACCGGGCCAAGCTCGACCAGATCATCTACCGGGCCTCGGAGCAGGACTCGCTGATCGGCGCGTTCAGCAACGGGGAGCTCGACCTCATCGACGTCGGGCCCTCGGCGCCCGACTACGCGCGGGCCAGGGCCACGCAGGGCGCCCAGGTACGCCAGGCCGCCGGGCCCGACTTCCGGCACTTCACCTTCAACGGGTCGAGCGAGCTGCTCAAAGACGTGAACGTGCGCCAGGCCATCCAGCTCGGCATCAACCGGCAGGCCATCGCTCAGTCCGACCTCCAGGGGCTCGACTGGCCGATCGCGCTGCTGAACAACCACTTCTTCATGAACACCCAGGAGGGCTACCTGGACAACGCCGGAAGTCTCGGCGTCTACAACCCCGAACGCGCCAAGCAGATGCTCGACGCGGCCGGCTGGAAGCTGAACGGGGCCGTCAGGCAGAAGAACGGGCAGCCGCTCGACCTGCGGTTCGTGGTGCCGTCGGGGGTGCAGCTCAGCAAGTCGGAGGGTGAGCTGGCCCAGAACATGCTTGCCCAGATCGGGGTGAAGCTCACGATCAAGGCGGTGCCGAGCGACGACTTCTTCACCAAGTACGTCATCCCCGGCAACTTCGACATGACGCCCTTCGCCTACATCGGGACGCCGTACCCGATCTCCAGCAGCTACGGGATCTACGCGAACTCGGCGAACGGCAAGACCTGGAACGCCAACTTCGGCCGGACGGGCTCGCCGGAGATCGACCAGGCCATGGACAAGGCGGCCCAGAACCTCGACCCCGCGGGGGCCCGCACCCAGACGAACGAGGCCGACGGGCTGATCTGGAAGCTGGTCAACGTCCTGCCGCTCTACCAGCGTCCGCAGAACGTGGCGGCCAAGCAGACCCTGGCCAACGTCGGCGCGCGCGGTTTCTACGACCTGCGCTACGAGGACATCGGCTTCACCGGCTGACCCGCGTTCAGCGCTCCACGGCCAGTTTCACGCCGAGCCCGATGAGGATGCCGCCCGTCGCCACGTCCACCCGGCGGCGGGCGGCGGCCCTGCGGCGCAGCCATCCGCCGATGCGCCCGGCCAGCCCCACGGCGGCCACCGCCACGTGGATCGCCTCGCTCGTCGCCACCCCGGCCGTGGCCGGCAACCCGGCGCGAGGGCCGCCTCGCATCCCGCACCCCAGGACGAAGAGCATGTCCGGGCCGAGGGTGATCATCGCCACGATGGTGGTGACCGTGAACAAGGCCAGAAGATGACCGTTCAGAGGAATGCCCGATTCTCCCATGTCCCCTTTTCGCACGATGTGCGATCTGTCGGTGGGAGGCGGTAGAAGTGACCCATGACGATGGACCTCACCTGGCCGCAGATCCTCGCCTGGCGGCTGCGCAGGCAGTTCGTGACGGCGGCCGACGGGCCCGACGCGGTGTCGGTGGCCCGCCGGCTGTGCGGGGTGCAGGCGCAGGTCGCCTCCTCGGCCCGGCTCGCGGTGGCGGTCAGGAGCGCCCGGCCCGACCCGGGGGAGATCGACCGGGCCCTGTGGACCGACCGTGCGCTGGTCAAGACCTGGCTCATGCGCGGCACCCTCCATCTGGTGCCCGCCGACGAGCTGGCGGGTCTGTGCGCGGCGCTGAGCACGCTGCGGTTCTGGGAGAAGGGCTCCTGGCAACGCGGCCACGGCGTGACCGCCGCGGAGATCGAGGCCGTCATCGAGACCGTCCCCGAGGCGTTGAAGGGCGCGCCCCTGACCCGCGAGGAGCTGGTGGACGCGGTCGTTGCGCTGACCGGTCAGGCCCATCTGCGCGAGGCGCTGACGTCGGGGTGGGGGGCGCTGCTCAAGCCGCTGAGCCGCCTGGGCGAGCTGTGCTACGGGCCGCCCCGCGAGGGCAGGGTGACCTTCACCGCGCCGCGATCGTGGGTCCCGGGCTGGCCGGGGGCGCTCCCCGACCAGGAGGAGGCGGGCGTGCGGGTGCTGCGGGCGTTCCTGGGCGCCCATGGGCCGGCCACGCCGGAGATGCTCGACACCTGGCTGTTCGGCGGGGTGGCGAGGAAGGCGGTGCTCCGGGGGTGGGTCAAGGCGCTGGCCCCGGAGCTGGTGGAGGTCAGGGCCGACGACGGCACGGTGCTCCACGCGCTGGCCGAGCACGCCGACGACCTGGCCGCCACCCGGCCCTCGGCGGAGGTCCACCTGCTGCCGGGCTTCGACCAGTTCATCCTGGGCGCGCCGCGTACCCTCGCCCCGCTCGTCCCGCCGCCGCTCAAGCCCAAGGTCAGCCGCCAGGCGGGCTGGATCTCGCCCGTGGTGGTGCACGAAGGGCGGGTGGCCGGCGTCTGGGAGGCCAGAGACGGAGCCATCACCCTCGACCTCGCCGCCCCGGTGCCTCAGGACGCGCTCGACCGCTCCCTGAGCCGCATGCGATCGCTGCTGGGGCTCAAGGAGGCGTAGCGCCCGCGCGGGTCAGGCGGACGTGCCGGCCATCACCCGGTCGACGATGCCCTTGTTGCCCTCCTCGCGGGCGCAGTGGGCGCAGCAGTACCAGTGCTCGCCCGACTGCACGCCGTGGCCGATGACCTTGGTGCCGCAGTGCTCGCAGATCGGCGCCATGGCCTCGATCGCGCACTGGAAGCAGTCGAAGGTGTGCACGGCGCCCTGCGCGTGCACCTCGAAGGCCATGTCGTAGTCGTTGCCGCAGTTGTCGCAGACGGCCATGGTGATCCCCTCTTCACGGTCCCAATCACCTCGGGCAATACCCCGATCCACGGCCCTCTTGCCCAACGAAACACCATATTCAGGCTGATTCACCATCGATGACGACGAAGCGTACGATCAGCGGCAGCCCCAGGAGGCCGAGCACGGCGAGCGCGGCGGGCAGCCCGAACGGTCCGGCCAGGCCCGCCACCAGCAGCGGGCTGACGACGAACCCGGTGTAGGAGACCGTCGAGAGGCCCCACACCAGCGTCCCGGTGGGGTCGTCGGCGGCCGAGCGGCTGAGCAGGGCGGGCACCAGCGGTCCGAGCGCCAGCCCGGTGATCGCGAAGCCCGCCATCGACAGCGGCACGCCGCCGCCGAGCCCGGCCAGGCCGATCCCGCCCGCGCCGCCCACCCCGGCGACCAGGTACAACGCGCGCAGCGGCACCGGGGGCAGCGTCTGCGCGGCGATCCGGCCCGCCGTGAGCGCGGCCATGTAGACCGAGGGCGCGAGGCTGGCCGTCAGGGGCGTGGCGTCCCTGTGCTCCTCCAGCAGGAGCACCGACCACTGCTCGACCGCGTTCTCGATCACCAGCACGCAGCCGGCCAGCGTCCCGAGCAGCAGCGCGAGCCCCCACAGCCGGCGCCCCGCGCGGGGGTCGCCGGAGGGCGCGGGCCGGCCGCGTCCGACGGGCAGGGCCGGCAGCGACAGGGACGTCGCCGCCACCAGCAGCGCGATCACCACGAGCACGATCCCGGCGTCCACGCCGAGCGACCGGGCCAGGCCGGCGAGCGGGGCGGCCACGATGACCGCGATCGGGAAGGCCGCGTGCACCGCCTGGAAGAGCCGCCGGCCGCTCTCGCGTTCGACGCGTCCCGTGGTCAGGTTGAGCGTCACGTCGAGCGCGCCGCTGGCCGCGCCGAGCAGCAGCAGCCCGGCCGCGAGTTGCCAGAGCTCGGTGACCGCGGCGAGCCCCGCCACGGTGAGCCCGAACAGCGCGGTCGCCGCCATGATGGCCTGGCGCTCGCGTCCGCGGGCCAGCCGGCCGGTCAGCGCCATCGCGGGCAGGGCTCCGATCGGCACGGCGCTCAGCGCCGCGCCGAGCTGCGCCGCCGAGACGCCCAGCTCCAGCTTGACCGCCGGCAGCAGGGCCGACCAGGCTCCCCAGAACACGGCCCAGACGGCGGACACCGCGATGAGCGGCATTCATCAACCCCCTTGAATTGCGGTTAAGTCTCAGTAAAGATCGACGACGTCCTTAATATCCCCCGCCGAAGGGAACATCGTGCTGACGCGCACGGTCATCGCGGCCGGTCTGGTCGCCGCCGGTATCGCCGCCACCCCCTCCTCCGCCTACGCCGCCTCAGCCGCCTCGGCCGCCGAGACGCCCGAGCGCGTCTGCGGCGCGGGCTACCACCGCGTTCAGGACGGCCACCGCGCGATGAAGACGCGCGACGGAGCGGTGCTCGGGCACGTCTACCTGATGTACAACAAGAGCGCCGGCAAGAACTGCGTGGCGGCGATCAAGACCGCCTACCGCGGCACCCGCACGGTCACCGGCGCCTCCATCGAGGTCCGCGGCGGCGGCCGGAGCGAGGACGTGCAGCGTTACCGCTTCTACGCCGAGACCGGCCACATCGACGGTAGCTGGAAGTGCGTGAAGTACGCCGGCTGGACGCGCGACCCGGACAACCGCATCGAGGCGTGGGGCGGCCGTAACTCCTGGGGCAACTGCGCGGGCTGAGACGGAAATTCGCTCCGCGGAGCTGTCACATCGCGCCGGGCCGCCTCGTCCTGTGTCATGGAAGCGACGACACACGGAGGATCACCATGACCCAGCGCATCGACATCGCCAAGCTCGCCCCGGAGGCCTACCGGGGGTTCCTGGCGGTGGAGGCGTACATGCACGGCAGCGACCTGCCCGCTGCCACGATCGAGCTGGTCAAGCTGCGGGCCAGCCAGATCAACGGCTGCGGCTACTGCGTGCACATGCACAGCAGGGACATGAAGAAGGCCGGGGAGAGCGACGAGCGGCTGTGGTCGGTCGCGGCCTGGCGGGAGGCCACGGTCTTCACCCCGGCCGAGCGGGCGGCGCTGGCGCTGACCGAGGAGGCCACCCGCCTGGCCGACCGCGGCGAGGCCGTGCCGGACGAGGTGTGGGAGCAGGCGGCCGAGCACTATGACGAGAAGCAGCTCGCCGCGCTCGTCGTCTCCATCGCGATGATCAACGCCTGGAACCGGGTCGGGGTGACCGCCCGCCTGGTTCCGGGGGCCTGACGCGGCCGGGCCGACGTCCGCGCCCGTCGGCCCGAACCGGATCCGCGCACCCCGTTGGGGCGAAGGTTGCCCTATTAGCTACCCTTTACAGCGAACTTACGGCTGTATCGGTAGATAACAGAGGTAACAGAACCATCACGGGGGGCTCACATGAAGAGGCTTGCGGTGGTGCCGCCGCACATCGCCAGGCACAAGATCCGCGACATCCGGGCGGCGGTCCGCCGCGGAAGGGCCGTGACCGCCGACCCCAAGGTGGTCGACCTGCGGGCCTACAGCGGCCGGAACGTGATCCGCTTCCCCGGCGGGCCGACGCCCGCCGCCTGACCCGCGCGATCCCGCACGATCCCGCGATCCCGCACCGCCGAGGCCCGACGCGACCGGCTCCCCCCGCCGGCCGCGCGGCTCAGCCGTAGAGCCTCTTGGCGTAGGACTCGCTGTAGTACTCCTCCAGCTGATCCAGCGTCTCCTCGACGACCTGGACCTCCTTGATCAGCTTGGCCTGCGAGGGCAGGGCGGAGGGGTTCCAGGAGTCGGGCGTCCAGAGCTGCGAGCGCATGAACGCCTTGGCGCAGTGGAAGAAGATCTGCTCGATCTCCACCACCAGGGCGAGCCGCGGCCGGTGGCCCTTGACGATCATCTCGTCGAAGAACGGCGCCTCGCGCACGAGCCGGGCGCGGCCGTTCACGCGCAGGGTCTCGTTCCGGCCCGGGACCACGAAGATCAGGCCCACGTACGGATTCCGCAGGACGTTGTGGAACCCGTCGGCCCGGCGGTTCCCCGGACGGTCCGGAATGGCGATCGTGGTGTCGTCGATGACGTGGACGAACCCCGCCGGGTCACCCTTGGGCGAGACGTCGCAGTTGCCCTTGTCGTCGGACGTGGCGATCAGGCAGAGCGGCGAGGCCGCCAGCCAGTCGCGGTCACGCGGGTGCAGCCGGACCCGCTCCTTGGTGGCGGCCCTCGGCATCACCTCGCCCAGCAGTTCCCGCAACTCCTCCTCGGACCCGATCTCCGCCCAGCTCATCTGATCTCCTTTCGGGGGTTACCGCCCGATTTTGTCAGGCGATCGGAGTGAGCATCCTGTGGGGTGCCCGAAGCAGCACGCTGACCGGATCGTCCCTGCCGTCCTCCAGGCCGGGGCCGGGGCGCACCTCGATCTCCTCAAGCCCGACGACCGTGCCGCACGACGGGCAGCGGGACACGGGGTCGAGCCGGGCGCCGCAGGTGGCGTGGTGGAACAGGCGGCGCGGCCCGGCCCCGCCGAGGTTGCGCTCGCCCCACTGGGACAGGGCCAGCATGGGCACCCACAACTCCCGGCCCATGGGGGTCAGGACGTACTCGTCGCGGGGCGGGTTGTCCTGGTAGCGGCTCCTGGCCAGGACGCCGGCCTCGACCAGCGCGCCGAGCCGCTGGGACAGGACCGCCCTGGGGATGTCGAGGTGGGCGAGGAAGTCGCCGTAGCGGCGTACGCCGTACATGGCGTCGCGGACCACGAGGAGCGTCCACCGTTCGCCGATCACTTCCAGGGCCCTGGCCAGCGAGCAGTCCTGGCCTTCGTAGTTCTTGCCGAGCGCCATGGACCCCATGCTAGTTCATTCATCGAACCGTGGTACGTTGCGCCAATGAGTTCAGTGACCGAACTGACCCGGGCGCGTCCGGGCACGCTCGCCGTGGCATCCTCGGCCCCGCTGCTGGTCCTTACCAACTACACGGTCCCGATGGTGACGTTGCCGCAGACGGCCGCGTCCCTGGGCGCGGGGCCGACGGGGCCGGTGTGGATGCTGGGCGGCATCTCGCTCGGGCTGTCGGCGCTGCTGCTGGTCTCCGGCGGCCTGGCCGACGACCACGGGCGCAGGCGGGTGCTGGTGTGGGGGTCGGCGGTGCTGGCCGCCGCCGGGGTGGTGGCCGCGCTGAGCACGTCGGTGCCGGTGTTCGTGCTGGCCAGGCTGGTCCAGGGCGGGGCGAGCGCGGCGATCCTGGCCGCCAGCCTGGGCATCGTCGGCCACGCCTACCCCTCGGGCGCCGAGCGGGTACGGGCCACGGGGCTCTACGGCGCGATGATCGGACTGGGCACGGCGGTGGGCCCGCTGGCCTCCGGCGTGCTGGCCACGGCGGTGAGCTGGCGGGCGGTCTACTGGGTGCTGTCGGCCGGCGCGCTCGTCCTGGCGGCGGCCTCGGCCCGGCTGCTGGCCGAGTCGCGCTCCCCCGCGCCGCGCCGGTTCGACGTGCCGGGTGTGCTGCTGCTCAGCCTGGGCGTCGGGGCGCTGGTCGCGGGGGTCACCGAAGGGCGTGCCGGGTGGGGGCGTCCGGTGGTGATCGGGGCGTTCGCGCTGGCGGCGGTGCTGGTGGCGGCGTTCGTGGCGGTGGAGCGCCGGCGGCCGGAGCCGCTGCTCGACCTGGAGCTGTTCGGACGGCCGGTGTTCCTGGTCGCCACCGGTGGCGCGCTGGTCGTCGGCGCGGCGGTCGTGGGCCTGCTCAGCTACCTGCCGACCGTGCTGCAGACCGCGCACGCGCTGACGCCGTTGCAGACCGGCCTGCTGTTCTGCCTCTGGTCGGGCACGTCGTTCGTGGTGTCGCTGCTGTCCCGGCTGGTACGCCTGCGCACCGCCGCCCGCCTGGCCCTCGGCCTCGGCCTGACCGCGCTCGGGTTCGCGGGCCTGCTGGGTGTGGGCGGCTCACTGGACCTGCCGCTGGTCATGGCCGGGCTGGTGGTGAGCGGCGCCGGGTCCGGGCTGATCAACTCCTCGATCACCCATCTGGCGATCGAGAGCGTGCCGGCCCACCGGGTCAGCATGGGGTCGGGCGCCAACAACACCGCCCGGTACGTCGGCTCCTCCCTGGGCGCGGCGGGCGTGGCCGCGGTCGTCGGCGCGTTCGGCGTGGACCGGGGGGCGACGGTCGCGGTGGCGGCCTGCATCGTGCTGGCCGCGGTCACGGCCCTGGCCGCCCTGCTCACCCGCCCGTGAGCTCGCCCGGGTCGGCTACCAGCGCCGGGCGTGGGCCATGGAGGCGAGCAGGGTGGCACGTTCCGCCTCGAACCTGCCCGGGTCCATGCCCTGCCGTTCGGCCCGCAGGTGCAGCACGGTCAGCTCGGTCGCGGCCTGCTGGTAGTCGCTCATCGCGCGGCCGAGCCCGGCTCCCCTGGCCCACTTGCGGGCCGCCTTGCGGGCCTTGAGCGTGCTGAGCATCGTCAGGTCCTCCGCCGTGACCAGGCCGGTCTGGCCGTAGCCGGGCAGGTAGACGCCCATCTTCGAGACGAGCTGGCGGCGTTCGACGACGGTGACCACGATGAGCAGGACCAGCGCCACCATGATCACCAGGTACGCCGTGCCCAGCCAGGCCAGCGACTGGGCGGAGGCGGCGCCGTTCCAGAGCCCGTGCAGGACGACCGCCCCCAGGTAGCCGAGGGGGATCGCGGCGAACCTGGCGGGCGTGCGGCGGGTGAGCGCGTAGGCGACGCCGAGGCCGATCATCGAGGTGTAGATGGGGTGGCCGAGCGGGTCGATCAGCCCCCTGAGCACGAACAGCCGCACCGCGGCGCCGGTGCCGTCCTGGCCGAACGCGATCAGGTAGTAGCCGATGTTCTCCACGGCGGCGAAGCCGAGGCCCGCCATGGAGGCGTAGACGATGCCGTCGGTCAGGCCGTCGATCTCCTGCTTCCTGCGCAGGAGCAGCAGCAGCGCCGACCCCTTCAGCGCCTCCTCGATCACCGGGGCCAGGAACACGGTGCCCACGTCGTTGACGAGCTGGGCGCCGTACCCGGCCCGCAGGAACAGCGCCTGTCCGGCCAGCGTCAGCCCGACGCCCAGCACGATCGCCAGGCCCGCGCCCCACGCGAAGGCGAAGGCGAGGTGCAGCTTCGGTTCGGGCTCCAGCCGGTCGAGCGAGAGCACGGCGGCCAGCAGCACCGGCAGCGGCGCGAGCCCCAGCACCGCCGACAGCCCGAACCCGACCGGCCCGCCTTTGTGCAGCATGAGACCGAGGACGATCAGCGCGAGGACGCCTGAGACGACCAGACCGATCAGGAGCGCCTTGCTGGGTCTCTTGGCGAACTGCGGAGCTGTCATGGGGGGCGCCTTTCTCCGACTCGGTGCACCTACTATGAGCGTTCCCGGCCGTCGCACACTTGACAGTCGCTTACATCACCGTGACTCGCGGTAATAGGGATCGGCCACGACGGATTCCCCGTCCACGTAGGAGTACACCTCGCGCCCGGCGATGAACACCCGCAGCGCCCGGCTCATCACGTCGAGGGGGTCGCCGGACCAGATCACCACGTCGCCGTCGAGGCCGGGCCGCAGCGAGCCCACCCGGTCGTCGAGGCCCATGATGCGGGCCGGGTTGACGGTGATCGAGCGCAGCGCGGTGTCCCGGTCGAGCCCCTCCTTGACCGCGAGGGTGGCCTGGTGGACGAGGAAGTGGATGGGCACCACCGGGTGGTCGGTGGTGATCGCCAGCTCGACCCCGGCCCGCGCGAGGATGCCCGGGTTGCGCAGCGCGCGCTGCCGCAGCTCGACCTTCGACCGGCTGGTGAACAGCGGGCCGATGATGACCGGCACGTTCCGCTCGGCCAGCGTGTCGGCCAGCAGGTGGCCCTCGGTGCCGTGGTTGATGATCACCCGGTAGCCGAACTCGTCGGCCAGGCGCAGCGCGGTGGCGATGTCGTCGGCGCGGTGCGTGTGCTGGCACCACGGCAGCTCGCCGTCGAGCACCCGGACCAGGATCTCCAGCGTGCCGTCGCGGTCGAACGGCTTGTCCTCACGCTCGGCCGCGGCCTTCTTCGCCTTGTAGTCCTGCGCCTTCATGAGCGCGTCGCGGATCACGGCGGCCACGCCCTGCCGGGTGGAGGGCAGCTTCTTCTGGTCGCCGTAGACGCGCTTGGGGTTCTCCCCCAGCGCGCTCTTCACGCTCACCGGCTCCCTGACCAGCATCTCGTCAACGGACCTGCCCCAGCACTTGATCGCGACCGTCTGCCCGCCGATCGGGTTGCCGGACCCCGGTTTGATCACGGCCGTGGTGACGCCGCCGGACAGCGCGTCGGCGAAGCCCTGGTCGGCCGGGTTGATGGCGTCGAGGGCGCGCAGCCGGGCGCCGTTGGGGTCGGTCATCTCGTTGATGTCGTTGCCCGCCCAGCCCTCGGCCTCCTCGTACACGCCCAGGTGGCCGTGCGCCTCGACGAAACCGGGCAGCACCCAGCCGCCTTCGGCGTCCACGACGGTGGCCGCGTCGGGGATCCGTACGTCCCGGCCCACCGCGACGATCTTCCCGTCGCCGACCAGGACGGTGCCGCCCTCGATGGGATCTCCGTCAACCGGTACGACATATCCGTTGATGATGGCGAGAGTCATGGCGGCAACTTACAGTCGTGGCGCTTTCGACCGTAAAGCCTGGACCGATAACCAAGTTTCGGGCATGCTTGTCGAGATCTTTAGTCAAGACCAATCGAAAGGGACGTACTAGTGCGCATGCCGGCAAAGGCAATCCTTCTCACGGCGGCGATCGGCCTCAGCGGTGTTCTCGCGGCCCCGGCGAACGCCACGGCCGTGCGAAGCCCGCAGAGCATCTGCGGCTCCGGCTTCGGGCTGGTGTCCGATGGCGCGAAGCCCGTCAAGACGCAGGGGGGCCAGCGCTACGGCACGGTCTACCTCCTGTACAACCGCGGCACCGGCGAGAACTGCGTCGTCACGATCAAGTCGAGCTTCGTCGGCTCGAAGACGCAGATGAGCGCCAGGCTCACCGTCATGCCCAAGCCGCGCAAGGACGAGAAGCAGGACGCGACCGTGCGCATGGACGCCGGCAAGTTCTCGCAGTACGCCGGGCCGGTCAAGTACTGGGCCAAGGGCTCCTGCGTGAAGTTCTGGGGCACGATCCAGGCGACCACCGGGTCCATCGCGGGCGGCGGCCGTACCAGTTGGGGCAATTGCGGCTAGGGGCGTCCCGCGCGGGTAGGCATGCCGCCATGTTGACCAAACTGTACGAGCGCTGGCTGCTCGAATTGTGGAACGGCGACCTCTCCCTCGCGCACGACCTCGTCACCCCGGACTTCGTCGGCCACTGGCCCGGCACGGACGTGCACGGCCCCGACGGGCTGGCCGAGGCGATCCGGCAGGGCCACGCGCCGTTCGACGACGTCCGGGTCACGATCGACGTGGGCCCGGTCGTCGACGGCGACCTGGTCGCCGCCCGGTGGACGTTCAGCGGCGCCTACCGGGGCGGCCTGCCCGGCACGAGCGCCCCGCCGGGCACCCGGATCTCGTTCTCCGGGCACGACCTCCTACGCGCGACGGACGGACGATTCTCCGAATACTGGGTGATCTCCGACGTCCAGTCCTTCTCCCGACAACTCGGATAGGCTGACATTTCGCATCACGACGGGGGTCGAGGGATGTCACAGGAGGCAATGGGGGCCATGGGGGCCATGGGGGCACAGCCTCTGGAGCTGCCCGAGGAGGCTCTGTCGGCGCTGCTCGCCGGCCAGCGCTTCGGCGCGCTCGCCACCAACGGCGCCGGCGGACGTCCGCAGTTGTCCACGGTGATCTACACCTGGGACCCCCGGCGCCGGGTGGTGCGGATCTCGACCGTCGCCGACCGGCTCACGGTGCGCCGCCTCCACAAGGACGCCCGCTGCGCGCTCTACGTCGTCGGCGACGACTTCGGCTCCTACGCCGTCGCCGAGGGCGAGGCCGAGCTGTCCCCCGTGAGCGACCGGCCGGGCGACGAGGTGGGGCTGGAGCTGCTGGCCATGCAGCCGGCCTTCGGTGACGCGGGCGGGGAGCTGGCGTTCCTGCACCGCATGGTCGCCGACCGCCGGCTGGTGGTCAGGATCAGGGTGAGGCAGCTCTCGGGGACCCTGCTGCCGACGCCTTCCTGATCGCGCGCCGCCGGTTGTAGGCCACCATCGCCACCACGAGCAGGATCAACGCCAGGTCGATGGCGGCCGACCAGCGCATGGCCCGCGCGTGGTGGCCGCCCTCGGCGACCGCGAAGTAGACCGCCCCGATCACGGCGACGCCGCCCGCGCCGGCGAACTGCTGCGCCGTGCTGAGCACGCCCGACCCGATGCCGGCCTGGTGCGGCGCGACCTCCACCAGCGCCGCGCCGATGAGCCGCGGCAGGACCAGGCCGTTGCCCGAGCCCACGAGCATGAGCGCGACCATGATGTACGGCAACCCGCGCCCGGCCGCCACCACCAGCAGCGCCAGCCCAAGCGCGGTCACCAGGCCGCCGGCCATGACGACGACGAGCCCGTACCGGCCGACCAGGCGGGTGCCCAGCAGCGAGGTCACGGTGAACAACACGCCCATCGGCGCGAACGCCAGCCCCGCCTGGAAGGCGGTGAGCCCGAGCCCGTTCTGCAGCAGCAGCGTCAGCGTGAACATGAACGAGGCGAAGTACGCCATGAACGCGACGATCGCCCCGACGCCCGCCAGGTAGGAGTGGACCTTGAGCAGGCCGAGGTCGAGCACCGGCTGCCCGCCGCGGGCGGCCAGCGCCCGCTGCCACCACCAGGTCAGCGCGAACACCGGCGCGCTCGCCGCCATGGCGGCCCACGTCCAGGCGGGCCAGCCCAGGCTGTTGCCCAGGCCGAGCGGCACCAGCAGCAGCGCCAGCCCGGCGGCGAGCCCTGCCGCGCCCGGCAGGTCGAACGCGACGGGCTCGCGCCGGTCGGCCTCGGGCAGCAGCCACCGGGCCAGCGGCACGACGACCAGGCCGACCGGCAGGTTGATCAGGAAGATGACCCGCCAGCCGAGGCCGAACAGGTCGGCGGTGAGCAGCAGACCGCCGAGCACCTGGCCGGCGATGGAGCCGAGGCCGCCGGCGGCGCCGTACCAGCCGATGGCGCGCCCGCGGCGCTCGGGCGGGTAGACGGCCGAGATCATGGCCAGCACCTGGGGCACCATGACGGCGCCCGCCAGGCCCTGGAGCAGGCGGGCGGCGACCAGCCAGGCGGCGCCGGGCGCGAGGCCGCACAACACCGAGGCGACCGTGAATCCGGCCACGCCGAGGACGAACAGCCGCCGGTAGCCGTAGCGGTCGCCGAGCCGGCCGCCGGTGATCATGCCGGCCGCGTACGTGAAGGCGTACCCGGCCACGATCAGCTCCAGGGCCGCCGGACCGGCGCCCAGGTCGTGCTCGACGGCGGGCGCGGCCACGTTGACCACGAAGAAGTCGAACTGGGCCATGAACCACGCCGACAGCAGGACCGGCAGCACCCCTCTCATCCTGTCAGGCTAGATCAGCCGGGCTCTTGCAAGTTCAGTGGGAGGGGCTTACTATCCGCGTAATTGTTAGGAAACTTTCTTTAAAGAAAGGTCCTTGACGTGCGCCGATTAGTCACCCCCCTGATCGCCGTCCTCGTGATCATCGGCATGTGCACCCTTCCCGCACAGGCCGCGAGCCGCCTCATCGCCACGTTCTCCCTCTCCGGGACCACGGGCACCTTCCTGGTGAGCAACCCGGGCACGACCGCCGTCAGCGGCTGGTCGATCGTCTTCGAGCTGCCGTCCGGGGTCACCGCGAGCAACCCCCAGAACGCCACCATCCGCCAGAACGGCACCAAGGTGACGCTCACCCCCGCTTTCTACATCAACACCGTGCAGGCGGGGAAGAACACCGAGCCCTACAGCCCCAAGGTCACGCTGAGCTCGGCCGTCCAGCCGACGAGCTGCCTGATCAACGGCGCCAACTGCGACGGCACCGGCGGTGATCCGCCCGCCAAGCCGCCGGTCAGCGCCACGTACGACGTCAGCGGCACCTCGGCCAAGTTCATCGTCGCCAACAACAGCACCACCGCGCTGAACGGCTGGTCGATCGTCTTCGACCTGCCCGCGGGCGTCACCGCGAGCAACGCCCAGAACGGCTCCCTCACCCAGAGCGGGCGGACGGTCACCTTGTCCCCCGTCCACTACAACACCACCGTGAACGCGGGCGCGACCACCGAGCCCTACAGCCCGAGCTTCACCGTGAGCACGGCCAACGCCGAGCCGACGAGCTGCCGGATCAACGACGTCAACTGCGACGGCACCCCCGACGCGCCGCCCGGCGCCCCCGGGAACCTGCGCTCGCCGGTCAAGACCACCAAGACCGTCTCGCTCGCCTGGGACGCCGCCACCCAGGGCAGCCTCCCCATCGTCGGGTACGAGATCTACAACGGCACGGCCCTGGCCGCCTCGGTCACCGAGACCTCCGGCACCGTCTCCGGCCTGACGCCGAACACCGAGTACACCTTCACCGTCAAGGCCAAGGACCGCAAGGGCACGCTGTCGGCCGCCTCCACGCCGCTGAAGGTGACCACCCGCAACCCGGCCGACGACACGCAGGCGCCGTCGGTGCCGTCGGGCCTGCGCAGCACGGCCAAGTCGTCCAGCAGCGTCACGCTGGCCTGGACGGCCTCCACCGACAACACCGGCGTCGCCAACTACGACGTCTTCGTCGGCTCGGCCCTGGCCACGACCGTCACGGGCACGACCGCGGTCGTCTCCGGCCTGTCCCCCTCGACCGAGTACACCTTCACGGTCAAGGCCCGCGACCTGTACGACAACCTCTCGGCCGCCTCCACCCCGGTGAAGGTGACGACGTCGGACATCGTCGAGACCGGGTACGCCCGCGTCGGCTACTTCGTGCAGTGGGGCATCTACGGCCGCCAGTACTTCGTCCGCAACCTCGACACCACCGGGGCCGCGGCGAAGCTGACCCACATCAACTACGCCTTCGCCAACATCGACCCCAAGAACCTGACCTGCCTGCAGGGCGTCACCAAGGGCACCACGTCCGACCCGCAGGACCCGAGCCAGGGCGACGGCGCCGGTGACGCCGAGGCCGACTACGGCAGGCCGTTCAGCTCCGCCCAGTCGGTCGACGGGGTCGCCGACACCGGCTGGGAGAAGCTGCAGGGCAACTTCAACCAGCTCAAGAAGCTCAAGGCGAAGTACCCGAACCTGAAGGTGCTGATCTCGCTCGGCGGCTGGACGTACTCCAAGTACTTCTCCGACGTGGCGGCCACCGACGCCTCGCGCAAGAAGTTCGTGTCCTCCTGCATCGACACCTACATCAAGGGCAACCTGCCCGACTACAACGGCAAGGGCGGGCCGGGCACGGCCGCGGGCATCTTCGACGGCATCGACCTCGACTGGGAGTGGCCGGGCGCCGAAGGGCACGCGGGCAACCACGTCGGCGCGAACGACAAGGCGAACAACACGCTGCTGATCGCCGAGTTCCGCCGCCAGCTCGACGCGCTGACGACGACGACCGGCAAGCGGTACCAGCTCACGGCGTTCACCCCGGCCGACCCGGCGAAGATCGCCGCCGGCTGGGACCTGCCCGAGGTGGCCAAGTCGCTGGACATCTTCAACATCCAGGGCTACGACTTCCACGGCGCGGGCAGCGACAACTCCTGGGAGCCGAACCGCACCGGCCACCAGGGCAACCTGTACCTCGACGCGGACAGCCCGTACAACCCGGACTTCAGCGTCGAGAAGGCCGTGGACCTCTACCTCCAGGCCGGCGTCAACCCGCGCAAGCTCACCATCGGCCTGGCCTACTACGGCCGCGGCTGGCAGCAGGTGACCGACGGCGGCAAGGCCGGCGAGTGGCAGGACGCGCACGGCGCGGCCCCCGGCCAGTTCCAGGAGGAGGCGGGCACGCGCGGCTACAGCAACCTGCTCGCCATGGTGCCCGGCTGCACGGTGCACCACGACGAGGTGGCCGTGGCCACCTACTGCTACACCGGCAACAACGGGCAGTGGTGGTCGTTCGACGACGCCTGGTCGATCGGCAAGAAGACCGCCTGGCTCAAGAGCAAGGGCCTGCTGGGCGCGATGATCTGGGAGATGTCCGGTGACACCGGCGTCCTCACCACCGCGCTGGACGGTGGTCTCAGGTAACACCGGCACACACGAGGGGCGGGCCGCCACGGGCGACCCGCCCCTCACGCGTGTCCGGGCAGCCTCAGCGCCCCGGGTGTCAAAGGCTCATCCGGCGGGCACCACTTCGTTACTGTGCCCTCAACTCACGGTCATCCGGCCTTGTCATGGTCGGGTTTGTCGGTCTCTCCCCCAACCGAGGAGATCCATGCTCCGGCGACTCGCCCTGTCCCTGCCCCTCGTCGTCCTCGCCCTCGCCTCCCCGCCCGCCGCCGCCGTCGACACCGTGGTCAACGTCGCCCATCGGGGCGCGTCGGCGTACGCGCCGGAGAACACCATCGCCGCATTCCAGCTCGCCGCCCGCCAGGGAGCCGGCATGTTCGAGCTGGACGTCCAGGAGACCAAGGACCATGAACTGGTCCTGATGCACGACACCACCCTCGCCCGGACCACCGACGCCGAGCGCGTCCTGCCCGACCTGGCCCCCTGGCGGGTACGCGACCTCACGTTCGCGCAGGTCCGCGGACTGGACGCGGGCTCCTGGTTCGACCGGGAGTACACCGGCGAGCGGGTCCCGACCCTTCAGGGGGCGCTGCGCGCGATGGCCGGCTCCGGCGCCGGCCTGCTGCTGGAGGTCAAGGAGCCCCGGCTCTACCCGGGCATCGAGGCCCGCATCGTCCGGGCGCTGCGCGCCGAACCCGTCTGGCTCACGCCGGGGCGGCTGGTGGCGCAGTCGTTCGACTGGGACTCGATGCGCGCCTTCCACCGGATGCTGCCCGAGGTCCCGATCGGGCTGCTCGGCACGCCGGACACCGCCGCGCTGCCCGGCCTGTCCAGGTTCGCCGACCACGTCAACCCGCCGTACGCCGCGATCACCCCTTCGTACGTGAAGCTCGCGCACGACCACGGTATGAAGGTCTTCGCCTGGACGGTCGACAACCCCGACATCATGCACCGCCTGCTGACGTACCAGGTGGACGGCATCATCACCGACAAACCCGACGTCCTGCGCGACGTGCTGACCGAGACCTGACCCCGCGCACGCCACTGAGGGGGACCCGGTCCCGGATCCCCCTCAGCTCAGCTCAGCGCGGAATCAGCTGCAGCCGCTGGTCGAGCCGCAGCCCTCGCAGACGTAGCAGCTTCCGGCGGGCCGCATCTTGGTGCCGCAGGTCATGCAGAGCGGCGCGTCGGCGGTGAACCGCTGGTGGCTCTCCAGCGTCAGCTCCTTGACCGGCTCCTGCTTCGGCTTCTCCTCGATGGGCGCCGACTGGGCCAGCGCCTCCCGGTCGACCGCCTCCTGCAGCGCCGCCGGGTCCTCGCCGCGCTGCTGCGCGGCGCGCTCGGCCGCCGAGAAGATGCCGAGGGCCGCCCGCTCGTCGTAGGGCAGGTGGTCGAGGGCCAGGCGGCGGAAGATGTAGTCCATCACCGACGTGGCCATCCGGATGTCCGGGTCGTCCGTCATGCCCGCCGGCTCGAACCGCATGTTCACGAACTTGCTCATGTACGTCTCCAGCGGCACCCCGTACTGGAGGCCGATGGAGATCGCCACCGAGAAGGCGTCCATGACGCCCGCCAGCGTCGAGCCCTGCTTGGACATCTTGAGGAAGACCTCGCCGAGCCCGTCGTCAGGGTAGGACGAAGCGGTCATGTAGCCCTTGGCGCCGCCCACGGTGAAGCGGGTGGTCATGCTGGGACGCTGGTTGGGCATGCGCCGCCGGGTCGGCCGGTTGACCTCGATGACCTTGACCTCGGGCTCGGCCTCGACCGCCTTCGGCTCGTCCTTCTTGGCGCCGCTGCCGGCCGACAGCGGCTGGCCGACCTTGCAGTTGTCGCGGTAGACGGCCAGCGCCTTCAGGCCGAGCTTCCAGCCCTCCAGGTAGACCTGCTCGATGTCGTCGATCGTGGCCGACTCCGGCAGGTTGACCGTCTTGGAGATCGCGCCGGACAGGAACGGCTGGGTCGCCGCCATCATCCGCACGTGGCCCATCGGCGCGATGGCCCGCTCGCCCATCGCGCAGTCGAACACCTCGTAGTGCTCCTTGCGCAGGCCGGGGGCGTCGACGACGTGGCTGTGCTCGCCGATGTACTCGACGATGGCCTCGATCTGCTCCTGCTGGTAGCCGAGCTGCCTGAGCGCCCGCGGGATCGTCTGGTTGACGATCTGCATCGAGCCGCCGCCGACCAGCTTCTTGAACTTGACCAGCGCGAGGTCCGGCTCGATACCGGTGGTGTCGCAGTCCATCATCAGGCCGATGGTGCCGGTGGGGGCGAGCAGGCTGGCCTGAGCGTTGCGGTAGCCGTTCTTCTCGCCGACCCTCAGGCACTCCGACCACTGGCGCGACGCCTCGGCGTGGATCTTCGCGTCCATGGTGCCGACCGTGCGCAGGTTGTCGTTGGCCGCGGCGTGCTTGCGCATGACCCGCTTGTGCGGCTCGGCGTTGCGGGCATAACCGTCGTACGCCCCCACCACCCCGGCCAGCTCGGCGCTGCGCCGGTAGGACACGCCGGTCATCAGCGACGTGATCGCCCCGGCCACCGCCCGGCCGCCGTCGGAGTCGTAGGCGTGGCCCGTGGCCATGAGCAGCGCGCCCAGGTTGGCGTAGCCGATGCCGAGCTGGCGGTAGGCCCGCGTGGTCTCGCCGATCTTCTCGGTCGGGAAGTCGGCGAAGGTGATCGAGATGTCCATCGCGGTGATGATCAGCTCGGTCAGCTTGACGAAGTCGGCGACGTTGAAGGTGTTGTCGTCCTTCAGGAACTTCAGCAGGTTGATGCTGGCCAGGTTGCACGAGGAGTTGTCCAGGTGCACGTACTCGGAGCACGGGTTGCTGGCGGTGATCCGGCCGGTCTCGGGCGTGGTGTGCCAGTCGTTGATCGTGTCGTCGTACTGCACGCCCGGGTCGGCGCACTCCCAGGCGGCCTTGGCCATCTTGCGGAACAGGTCCTTGGCGTCGACCTTCTCGATGACCTCGCCGGTCAGGCGGGCGCGCAGGCCGAACTCGTCGCCCTTCTCCACCGCGCGCATGAACTCGTCGGAGACGCGCACCGAGTTGTTGGCGTTCTGGTACTGGACGGAGACGATGTCCTTGCCGCCCAGGTCCATGTCGAAACCGGCGTCACGCAGGGCGCGGACCTTGTCCTCCTCGCGCGCCTTGGTCTCGATGAACTCCTCGATGTCGGGGTGGTCGACGTCGAGCACGACCATCTTGGCCGCCCGGCGCGTCGCGCCGCCCGACTTGATGGTGCCCGCGGAGGCGTCCGCGCCGCGCATGAAGCTGACCGGGCCGCTGGCCGTGCCGCCGCTGGAGAGCAGCTCCTTGGACGAACGGATGCGGGACAGGTTGACCCCCGAGCCCGAACCGCCCTTGAAGATCACGCCCTCTTCCTTGTACCACTCCAGGATCGACTCCATCTGGTCGTCCACGGAGAGGATGAAACACGCGCTGACCTGCTGCGGCGAGGCGGTGCCCACGTTGAACCAGACCGGCGAGTTGAACGCGAAGACCTGGTGGATCAGCGCGTGCTTGAGCTCGTGGTCGAAGATCTCGGCGTCTTCCTCGCCGGCGAAGTAGCCGTGCTCGACGCCCGTCCTGGTGTAGACGCCGACCACCCGGTCGACGAGCTGCTTCAGGCTCCACTCGCGCTGCGGCGTGCCCACGGCGCCGCGGAAGTACTTGGTGGTCACGATGTTGGCCGCGTTCACCGACCAGAACTCGGGGAACTCGACGCCCCGCTGCTCGAAGTTGATCGAGCCGTCGCGCCAGTTCGTCATCACGACGTCGCGGCGCTCCCACTGGACCTCGTCATACGGGTGCACGCCGGGCTTCGTGAAGATCCGCTTCATCCTCAACCCCTTACGCGGCCGCTTACCCCCGCGCGCCACTGAACCGCTGGCCGTGTCCGTCATGACTCCCCCTTCTCCGCCTTCAACTGTGAGATCTCGGCCTCGAAGTCCGCCAGGCTCTCGAAACCGCGATAAACCGATGCGAATCGCAGGTAGGCCACCTCGTCCAGCTCCCGGAGCGGACCGAGGATCGCCAGGCCCACCTCGTTCGACGGCAGCTCGGCCGCACCCTTGGCCCGGATGGCCTCCTCGACCCGCTGCCCTAGCTGGGCCAGCGAATCCTCACTGACCGGCCTGCCCTGACAGGCCCGCCGCACGCCCGCGACGACCTTGTCCCGCGAGAACGGCTCCGTCACCCCGCTGCGCTTGCTCACCATCAGCAGGACGGTCTCCTGCGTGGTGAACCTGCGCCCGCACTCGGGACAGGTGCGGCGGCGCCTGATGGCCGCGCCGTCGTCCGTGGACCGGCTGTCGATGACCCTGGTGTCAGGGTGGCGACAGAACGGACAGTGCACGGCTTCGCCTCCTTGACCCGCACGGCCCACCACACGCGTAAAACCCTCGCCGCGGTACGCTCGCGCACGCCCCACGGCTCGCCATGGTGCGGTCACGGAAACACAAGGTGTGGTGAACCGACATCGGTGTAACTACTAGATGTTGTGGTCCAACCGTAGAAGCGCGCGACCATGAACGCAAGTTGAGCAACACCCTGGAGCTGAAGTCGCTGATCAGCCCCCGAGTCACACCGGCCCCGGGCGTGTCGCCCCGGCCACGCCCCCGCGCGCCTCGGACGACCCGTCTCGCGTCACCCGACGGCGACCAGCCCAAACAGGCCCCACAAAGGTACCGGAGCCCACACCCTCCCCCCACCTCCCGCGGCCCCCCGAGGACCCCACCCACTACCCCCACGAACCCCCCAGGAACCTCCGAACTCCGACTCCCCCTCGGCCCCGCCTGCAATGTCCTTGGACCGCCGTCACACCGGCCACTTCTCACCCGCCACCGCCATAACCCCGGCAGGCGGCCGCGGCACGGGCCTCACGCCACAACGCCCCATCGCCCTTCAGAACCCATCCGGCCCCACAGGCGCCCAATGGCATCGACTCCCGAGCGGTGCGCCCCCCTCAGCGAGCGCCGCGCCAGCCCGGGTCCGTGGGCGGCGAGGAAGTCGTCGACGGTCTGCGTGCCGAAGTCGTCGCGCAGGTCTCGTACGGCGTCCTCGGTGGCGAGGCGCTCGGCGATCAGCCGGTCGTGGAGTCGCCGCGGAGACAGGCCGCGGTGGTCGTCGTCGAAGTCGTCCGGATCGACCAGCCCGGCGCAGACGCGCTCGGCGGCGCGGGTGAGACGGACGTCGAGCCGTTCGTCGAACGGGCCTTCGCTGATCGTGATGGCGTGCAGGTGGCGGGACACTCGGCCCGTGATCGTTCGGACCCCCCGACCACCGCCCCTCTTCCTCTCACCGCACGTCCGCGATCCCCCACAGCGCGGCTCCCCGACCGGCCTCCACCGGCGACACCCCCGCATGGCCGGGCACAGCGAGACCCACAGCCGCATGCCCCGCCGCCCGCGTCCCCAGCCAGAATCCACCCAGGGACAGCAGAACCATCCCCACCACCAGCACGATCCGCCCCCGCCGGGTCAGCCGCACCGGAGGAGCGGGAACCTTGACGCCCCCATCCCGAGAGATCACCGCAACACCACGCCCCCGCCGCCGCAACGCACGACGACTCCACGCCCGCCCTCCACCGCTACCGGCCCGAGCACTTCCAACCCCCACAACACGCCCCGACACCTCTCGCCCCCCGCGAGCCTCGCCACCACCAGCACCTCGCGCCCCCCGACGCCCCGAGCCCCCCGGCCCGCTCACCACCTGCCCCCGCTCCCCACCCGAAGCCTCCCCCGACCGCCTGCCCCGCCGCTCGAACCGCTCCGCCGCCTGCCCCGCCGTCTGCCCGGTCCCTCGCCTACGCCTGTCGAACCGCCCGGCCATCTCCCCTCGACGCCGCCCCTGCGTCTCCAACTGCACGGCCGCCTCCCCCGAGCGCCGTCCCCGCGTTTCCGGCCGGTCGGCCGTTTCCCCGGAGCGGCGTCCCTGAGTTGCCTGCCGCTGGGTCGTCTCTCCGGAGCGGGGGCCGCGTGCGTCGGGTCGGCCCGTGACCTCTCCTGGACGACGCGCCTCACGGCCCCGCGCCACACGCCCTGCCCGTCGGCCCGAGCGCCGTTCCCGCTCGGCGGGGGCGGTCTCGGGTGGGCGGTCGTGGGGCTCTGTCACGTCCGTTCCGGCTGCGCCTGCCGTACCCCTTGGGCCGGCACGGCGGCGGCCGGCAAGCGTGTCGTCGGCGGGCCGCCGCCTCTCACCCTCCCGGGCCCCCGTCCGGTCGGTGTCCTCATCCGCGTCGGGCCGCGGTGAGGGGACCAGCCACAGATGAGGGCGGGACGAGCCGTGTGCGGCGCTTTCGGAGCCACCGGCGCGGCGCCGCCGGGTGTTCGAATCGGGCGCGGGCCGCTTTTCCCGATTTTCGTGGTGGCCGGAGTCCGTACGCGTGTCGTCTCCCCGTTGCCCACCGCCCCGGGTGGCGTCCGCGATGAGGGTGAGCCGGTTGACGTCTTCGCTGGTCGTGTCGGTGCTCGGGTTCGTTCGCACGATTGACCTCCCGCCGTCTGGCCCGAGGAAACGGCCAAAATAGATCAGCAAATCGAACACGGTGTCGATCGAACTCCCGTACGATGTTGTACACCACGCTGGCGAGAATTTCGAGGAAGACTCGAACAATTGTTTGAAGATGATCTTCAACAGCGATACGGTCGCTGTGTGCGACATCAAGACCACGGACCGGGAGGTTCGCCGGTGAGGCGGGCCGCCGCCAGGCGAGGAGGAAGAGCATGAGTGAGCGGGAAGACGCGAACGGGGTCACAGACCTCGCGGTGCGCCGACGCGACTCCCTGGGCCTGACGCCCAGGCAGCGCAAGATCCTCGAAGTGATCCGCGATTCGGTGCAGCAGCGCGGCTATCCGCCCTCGATGCGCGAGATCGGCGAGGCCGTGCAGCTGACGAGCACGTCCAGCGTGTCGCACCAGTTGACCGCCCTCCAGCGCAAGGGCTACCTGCGGCGCGACCCGCACCGGCCGCGCGCCCTGGAGGTGCGCCTGCCCGGCGAGCCCGTGATGTGGGTCGACCCCGACGCGACCGACGACGAGGCGCCGGTGAGCCGGCCGACCGCCGCGTACGTGCCGCTCGTGGGCCGCATCGCCGCCGGTGGTCCGATCCTGGCCGAGGAGAGCGTCGAAGACGTCTTCGCCCTTCCCAAGCAGCTCGTCGGCGAGGGCACGCTCTTCCTGCTCCAGGTCGCCGGTGACTCGATGATCGAGGCCGCCATCGCCGACGGCGACTGGGTGGTCGTCCGCCAGCAGCCGGTCGCCGAGAGCGGTGACATCGTGGCCGCCATGATCGAGGGCGAGGCCACGGTCAAGACGTTCAAGCGCAAGGACGGGCACGTGTGGCTGGTGCCTCACAACTCGAACTACGAGCCCATTCCGGGCGA
Source organism: Nonomuraea sp. NPDC052265 (assembly GCF_044547985.1). Taxonomy (NCBI): domain Bacteria; kingdom Bacillati; phylum Actinomycetota; class Actinomycetes; order Streptosporangiales; family Streptosporangiaceae; genus Nonomuraea; species Nonomuraea sp. NPDC052265. The sequence continues at coordinate 154,042 of NZ_JBIUBJ010000002.1, read as the reverse complement.
CGAGGCCAGCGTTCTGGGCAAGGTGGTGGCCGTCCTCCGTCGCCTCTAGTTCTCCGCCGACCGGCAGCCGCCCTCTCCTGAGAGGCTGCGGCGGTCGTCCGGCATCCTTGCGATCCGGCCTCCCTCGTACGGGGACTGCGGTCGCTCGCGCCATGTGGCGATTCCTCGCAAGTCGCACGCAACGAACGCCGCCCTCCCTGGCGAGGCCCTTTCACCCGGCCTCACGTGGGGGGCGGCGTTTCGGGCGTCCACCTGGAGGGGAGTGGCAGCCGCACCCGGCGGCCACCGGGCCCGCCCAGGCGATCAGCACCCGGCGAACGAGGCCCGGTGGAGCACGCGCCCCCGCCGGCCCGACACCGTGCCGCCGCCCACAGTCCGGCGAAGCTCGTGCCGGGGCACACCCGCTCGCGTTCCCTCAGGACGTCCCTCCAGGCCCCGGGCAGAAGGGACGCGGCCTGCCCCAGGGTTCAGTCCGCGCCGACCTCACGCGGTGAGAGACGCTCCTGCGACAGGGCCACCGAGTGCCGTACAGCTAGTGCGCGGCGCTGATCGACGGGACGTCGCAGCGCCCTACCAAGGGCGATCGGTGGAGCGAACGCCGCTCGTGCGCACGCAGTCGCAACCCCTGCTTGACGCCCCGGCGCCCACGGCAGGGAAGGCACCGAGCGGCCCCGACCGGGACGCCACCTGGCCCCTTCGCATACAGGCCCGATGCCACCGAGCAGGTACGCCACCCCAGCCACCCGTCCACGGGCACAGCCCCACCCCGCCACACCGCAAACTCCTAGAATGTACCTGTGACCGACACGAACCCCCCAAAAGAGACGCATGCCCCCAAAGCGTCCTCTGTCTCCAAGGAGATGAAGGACCTCAAAGGCACGCATGACGGTCTCAAGTGGGCAGACACCCCACCCGGGGTCGTCCCGGCCTGGATCGCCGACATGGACCTGTCCACCGCCCCCGAGGTGATCGAGGCCCTGACCCGCCGCGCCGCCGGCGACCTCGGCTACCCGACCTGGCTCGACAAGCCGCAGAGCGGTCCCCTGGCCGAGGCGTTCGCCGAGCGCATGGCCGCCCGCCACGGCTGGGCCGCCGACCCCTCGTACGTCCACACGTTCAGCGACATCAACCAGGCCCTCCAGGTGCTGCTGCACGTCTGGACCAGGCCCGGTGACGGCGTCGCCCTGCACACCCCCGCCTACCACCCGTTCCTGACGACCCTCGACACCATGGAACGCCCGCTCGTCCCCATCCGGCTCGAACCGGACGGCGACGCGTGGCGGTTCGAGGTGCCCGGCCTGTCCGGCTGCCGGGTGCTCCTGCTGGTCAACCCGCAGAACCCGACGGGCCGGGTGTTCACCCGCGCCGAGCTGGAAGGGCTGGCCGAGCACGCGGAACGCCACGACCTGCTGGTCCTGGCCGACGAGATCCACGCCGACCTCGCGTACGAACCGCACCGGCACATCCCCTTCGCCACGATCCTCCCCGAGCGCACGGTCACCCTCACCTCGGCGACGAAGGCGTTCAACCTGGGCGGCATCCGCTGCTCGGTCGCCCACATCGGACACGCCGGGGTGCGCGCGGCCGTGGCGGCGCAGCCGCCGTTCCTCTTCGGGTCGGCGAACCTGCTCGGGGTGGAGGCCACGGTCGCGGCCTGGCGGCACGGTGACGCCTGGCTGGACAGGACCCGGGAGCTGCTCGACCGCAACCGCCGCCTGATCGCCGAACGGCTGCCGGACCGGTTCGGCTACCGGGTCCCGCAGGCCACCTACCTGGCGTGGCTGCACACCGGGCGGCCGGGCATGGCCGAGGTGATCGAGCGGGAGGCGAGGGTGCGGCTCAACGACGGCGCGGCGTTCGGGCCGGGCGGCGCGGACTACGTACGGCTGAACTTCGCGACGACGGAAGCGCTGCTCTCGGAGATCCTCGACAGACTGAGCTGAGGGGCGCCCGGACGGGCCGCCCCTCAGCGTGGTGGTCAGCCCAGCGGCGGCAGATCGGGCGCGGTGACGGCCGGGCGCTCCTCAAGGGCGGCGAGCGCCAGCTCGATCGCCTTCTCCAGCTGCGGGTCACGGCCCGCCACCCGGTCCTGCGGCGTGATCACGACCTCGACGTCGGGATCGACGCCGTGGTTCTCCACGCCCCAGCCCGGCCCCTCCAGCCAGAACGCGTACCGCGGCTGGGTCACCACGGTCCCGTCCACCAGGGAGTAGCGCGAGTCGATGCCGATGACGCCGCCCCAGGTCCGGGTGCCGACCAGCGGGCCGAGGGCGCGGTTCTTGATCCCGGCGCTGACGATGTCGCCGTCGGACCCGGCGAACTCGTCGGCGACGGCCACGATGGGCCCGCGGGGCGAGTCCTCGGGGTAGCGCATCGGCTCGTAGCCGCGGGCCCGCGCCCAGCCGGTGACCTTGCGCGACAACTTCTCCAGCACCAGCTCCGACAGGTGCCCGCCGCTGTTCTCGCGCACGTCCACGACCAGCCCGTCGTGGGCCATCTCGGTACGCAGGTCGCGGTGGAACTGCGCCCACCCCGAGGCCACCATGTCCGGTACGTGCAGGTATCCGAGCCTGCCGCCGGACGCCTCGCGGACGAAGGCCCGCCGGCTCTCCACCCAGTCGTGGTAGCGGAGCTGGCTGTCGTCGGCCAGCGGGGTGACGACGACCCGGCGCGGCGAGCCACCGGCCGCGGGCCGCACGGTCAGCTCGACGGGCTGGTCGGCGGTGCCGGACAGCAGCGCGAGCGGGCCGCGTACCGGATCGACCGGACGGCCGCCCACCGCCACGATCGCGTCACCGGGACGGATCGCGACGCCGGGCGCGAGCAGCGGCGAGCGGGCCGCGTGGTCGGACGTCTCGCCGGGCAGGACGCGCTCGACCCGCCACGTCCCGTCCTCGTCCTTGGCCAGGTCGGCGCCGAGCAGGCCCTGACGGCGGCGCGGATCGGTGACGCCGTCGTGGCCCCGGGCGTAGGCGTGCGAGGTGCCCAGCTCGCCCTGCACCTCCCACAGCAGGTCGATCAGCTCGGAGTGGCAGCCGAGGCGGGCGACCAGCGGCTCGTACCGGTCGAGCGTGGCCTGCCAGTCCAGGCCGCCCATGTCCTCGCGCCAGAAGTGGTCGCGCATGAGCCGTCCGGCCTCGCGGTAGCCCTGGTGCCACTCGGCGACCGGGTCGATCTGGACGGTGATGCGGTCGAGGTCGATCGTGACGACCTCGTCGCCCTCGCCGGCCGCCCGCGTCTGGAGGCCGTTCTTGCCGTTGGTGACCAGCCTGGTGCCGTCGCCGCTGACCTCGAAGGCCCGCACCTCCTTGCCCAGCTCGGCCTTGGCGCGCTTCTTGAGGTCGTAGCGTTCGAGCACGGTCTCGGTCGCCGGCTCGGTCCCGTCGCCGAGCTGGCCCGTCACGGGGTGGCGGAGCCAGAGCAGCGCGTCCTTGGCGGTCCTGAGGTTGCCGTAGCGGCCCGCCGGCACGGGTACGGGCACCACCCGCGAGGCCAGCCCCTCGGGGTCCACCTCGGTACGCGGCGGCGCGTCGTCCTTCTTGTCGTCCTTGGCGGGCTTGTCGTCCTCCCCGTTGAACCCGCGTCCCTGCAACGAGGGGTCGAACGGCGACGGCGTGGTGGCCTGCAGCGGCACGATGTACGGCCGGCAGCCCGCGGGGAACGACAGGTCGAACACGTGTGCGTCGTAGACCGGGTCGAACGTGCGCACCGACAGGAAGGCCAGGTGCTTGCCGTCCTTGGTGAACATCGGGTCGTAGTCGGAGAAGCGCAGCGGCGTCACGTCGATCACGGACGTGCCGTCCACGCGGCCCATCTTGATCTGCGACAGGGGCTCGTGGTCCGGGTGCACCCAGGCCAGCCAACCGGAGTCCGGCGAGAAGGTGAGCCCGCTGATGTCGCCCTGCGTGGTGCGGTCCAGCTCCCGCAGGTTGCCCGACTCCAGGTCCACGACCAGCAGCCGCCCGTCGTGCGTGGCCACGGCCGCGTGCTTGCCGTCGGGGGCGGCGGTCAGTTCGAGCACCCTGCCGAGCTGCCCGTCGGCCAGGGTCCTGATCTCGCCGCCGGGGGTGCCGATCTCCAGCCCGTCCTCGCCGCCGGCGTCCGAGACCCACACGGCGCGGCCGTCGGCGCCGAGGGCGCGCGGGAGCCGGATCCGCACGCCGGGTTCCACCCGGAGCGCGCCCGCGGGGCCGTCGCGGTGGGTCACCCAGTGCGCGGTGCCGCGGAGCTCGACCGCGCTGGCCCGCCCGGTCGCGTCCGGCGAGAAGGCCCCGACGCGCGCGGGCGCGGGCCGCCGCGCCCGTCCCGGCCGCGGGCCGCCGAGCTTGACGTCCAGCTTGTACGGCTCGGCGTCCAGGCTCTCCAGCAGCCACAGGTCCCCCGCGTGGCTGTAGATCACCCGCCGGCCGTCGCTCGTGGCGTGGCGGGCGTAGAACTCGTCGTGGGTGGTGTGCCGGCGCACATCGGAGCCGTCGGGGAGGGCCGAGTAGAGGTTCCCCGCGCCATCGACGTCGGACAGGTAGACGATCCGGTCGCCGACCCAGTTGACCGCCCAGTACTGGGCCGGGCTGTCGGCGAACAGCCTGGCGAACTCCCCGTCGCCCTCGGCGTCGACCCAGATCTTGGCCGCCGTGCCGCCCCGGTAGCGCTTCCACTGGGACGGCTCGCGCCAGACCGGCGACACCGTGGCCACCTTCGTGCCGCTGACGGCCGCCTCGCTGACCCACCCGTACGGCAGCCGCGCCGCCGGTCCCCCGTCGAGCGGGACGGCGTACGCCCAGAGCCGGGTACGCGACGCCTCCCCGGTGGAGCTGATCGCGAGCACGGCGTCGTCGCCGGCCCATCCGCGGACGCCGGTCATCGCGTTGCCCCAGTGCGTCAGCCGCGTGCCCTCGGGGCCGTCGAGCTCGGCCGCGAACACCTCGGGGGCGCCTTCCTTGCCGCTGGTCCACGCGATGCGCGAGCCGTCGGGCGAGAACCGCGGGGCGGAGACCGGCACGCGGTCGGCGGTGAAGCGCCAGGCCCGCCCGCCGGCGACGGGGGCGAGCCAGACATCGTCGTCGGCGACGAAGGTGACCAGGTCACCGGACAGATGTGGATATCTCAGGTATGCGCCATATGTCACAGCTAGACACTAATGCGGAACACCAAACCAGCTAAAGATTTTCTCTCACAGCGGCGGTCCACCGTACGCGAACAGCCAAGACCGTCCGATGGCCCGGATGTGCGAGGAGCGACAGGGAAGGAGCCAATCGCCACAATTATCCACTGTGAGGAATCATGAGATTTTTCGCTCGCCCACACCAGCTCCCGCCCCGCCTGGCCGCCGCCGCCATCATCCTGAACTCCGGCCTGGGCAAGGCCAAGGCCGACGAGCAGACGGCGGCGGGCCTGCACGGCATGGCCTCGGGCACGTACCCGTTCCTGCGCGGCCAGGACCCGGTGGCCTTCACCAGGCTGCTGTCGAAGGGCGAGCTCGCCCTCGGGGCCGCGCTCGTCCTGCCGTTCGTGCCGTCGCTGCTGGCCGGCGCGGGGCTGACCGCGTTCGCGGCGGGCCTGCTCGGGCTCTACCTCAGGACGCCGGGCATGCGCGAGGAGGGCAGCCTGCGCCCGACCCAGCAGGGCATCGGCCTGTCCAAGGACCTCTGGCTGCTGGCGATCGGCCTGGGCCTGGTGATCGAGGAGCTCCGCAGTGACGATTGATCTCCGGACGCCCGACCCTAATGCAGACAAAGTTGGGTAGCCCGATCGCATGGTACAAATCGGCTACACCTTGATGTCCGAGCAGACCCCGGCCCGCGAACTGGTGGAGTACGCCGCCACCGCCGAGCGCGTCGGCTTCGACTACGCGGTCATCTCCGACCACTACTTCCCGTGGATCGAGGAGATGGGCCACTCGCCGTACTGCTGGTCGGTGCTGGGCGCGGCGGCGCAGGTCACCGAGCGCCTGCCGCTCATGACGTACGTGACCTGCCCCATCATGCGCTATCACCCGGCCGTGGTGGCGCAGAAGGCGGCCACGATGGGTGTGCTGAGCGAGGGCAGGTTCACGCTGGGCCTGGGCGCCGGTGAGAACCTCAACGAGCACGTCGTGGGCGAGGGCTGGCCGCCGGTGGACACCAGGCACCGGATGTTCGCCGAGGCCGTGCAGATCATCAGGGAGCTGTTCACCGGCGACTACGTCACCTATCAGGGCGAGTTCTTCGACGTCGACTCCGCCAAGCTCTACGACCTGCCGGACGAGCAGGTGCCGATCGGCATCGCGGCCTCCGGCGGCAGGTCGGCCGAGATCGCCGCGGACCTGGGCGACGCGCTGGTCATCAACGACCCCATGCCCGAGGTGGTGCAGCAGTTCCAGGCCGCGGGCGGCCAGGGCAAGCCGGTCTACGGCCAGCTCCCCATCGCCTACGACACCGACCCCGAGGCCGCCAAGGAGCGGGCGCACCGGCTGTGGCGCTGGTCGGGCGTCGGCGGCTGGAAAGTCATGGCCGAGCTGCCCGGCCCGGTGAACTTCGCCGCCGCGGCCGGCTCGGTACGCCCCGAGGACGTCGCCGAGAGCGTGCCGTGCGGCGACGACCTGGACGCGGTCGTGCAGGGCGTCAGGAAGTTCGCCGACGCCGGATACACCCACGTGGCGCTCGTGCAGATCGGGCACGACCAGCAGGAGCCGTTCTTCGACTGGGCGGAGAAGGAGCTCCTGCCGGCCCTGCGCCGGATCTAGCCGGACGAGACCCGGGGGCCCCGCCTACGGGACGATGTTGACCAGCTTGGGCGCGCGCACGATCACCTTGCGCGGCGTGCCCTGGAGGTGGGCGGCCACCTTGTCGGAGGCCAGGGCCAGGGCCCGCAGCTCGTCCTCGGAGATGTCGGGCGAGACCTCCAGCCGGTCGCGCACCTTGCCCGCCACCTGCACCACGCACGTGACCGACTCCTGCACCAGCAGCGCGGGGTCGGCGACCGGCCAGCCGGCGAAGGCGACCGGCCCCGTGCGGCCCAGGCGCTCCCAGCCCTCCTCGGCGATGTAGGGCGCCACCAGCGACAGCATGACGGCCAGCGACTCGGCGGCCTCGCGCACCGCCGGGTCGGCCGCGCCGGGACCGGAGTCGATGGCCTTGCGCGCGGCCGAGGTCAGCTCCATCAGGCGGGCCACCGCGACATTGAATCGATGCGACTCGACCAGCTTGGTGACCTCGTCGATCGTGCGGTGGGTGACCTTGCGCAGCTCGGCGTCGCCGCCCTCGAACGGCACGCCGGGCTCGGCGGTCGCCTCCGACATCACGCGCAGCGCGCGGGCCAGGAACTTCTGCGAGGCGGCCGGCGAGACGTCGGCCCAGTCGATGTCGTCCTCCGGCGGCCCGGCGAAGATCATCGTCAGGCGTACGGCGTCGACGCCGTACGCGTCGATCTGCTGGCCCAGGTCGATGCCGTTGCCCAGGGACTTCGACATGGCCTTGCCGCCGTTGATCACCTGCCCCTGGTTCAGCATGCGCAGGAACGGCTCGGTGAAGTCGAGCATGCCCATGTCGTGCAGGACCTTGGTGAAGAAGCGCGAGTACAGCAGGTGGAGCACGGCGTGCTCGATGCCGCCGACATACTGGTCGATCGGCCCCCACTTGCGCACCTGCTCGGGGTCGAACGGCCCGTCGGTGTAGCCGGGCGAGCAGTAACGCAGGTAGTACCAGGACGAGTCGACGAACGTGTCCATCGTGTCGGTGTCGCGCCTGGCCGGCCCGCCGCACTTGGGGCACTCGACGTTGACCCACTCGGTGGCGCTGGCCAGCGGGGAGACGCCCTTGGGCGCCAGCGCCTCGCCGCGCAGGTCGGGCAGCGTGACGGGCAGCTGCTCGTCGGGGACGGGCACCTCGCCGCAGTCGGCGCAGTGGATGATCGGGATCGGCGTGCCCCAGAAGCGCTGGCGGGACAGCAGCCAGTCGCGCAGCCGGAAGTTGACCGCGCCGGTGCCCCGGCCCTCGACCTCCAGGATCTCGATGATCTTGGAGATCGCCTCGACCTTGGTCAGGCCGTCCAGCGGGCCGGAGTTGACCAGGGTGCCCTCGCCGGGCGTGGCCTCGCCGGTCTCGCCGGGGTCGGCCAGGCCGGTGTGGACGACGACCTTGACCGGCAGCTCGAACCGCCGGGCGAAGTCGAGGTCGCGCTGGTCGTGGGCGGGCACGGCCATGATCGCGCCGTGGCCGTAGTCGGACAGCACGTAGTCGGCCGCCCAGACCGGGATGCGCTCGCCGTTGACCGGGTTGACCGCGTGGCGGCCCAGGAAGACGCCGGTCTTCTCCTTGTCGGTGGCCAGGCGCTCGATGTCGCTCAGCTTGGCGACCTCGGCGCGGTACGCCTCGAAGGCCGGGCGCTGCTCGTCGGTGACGATCTCGTCGGCCAGCGCGGCGTCGACCGCGACGACGAAGAACGTGGCGCCGTACAGGGTGTCGGGACGCGTGGTGTAGACGTGGACCGGCTCGTCGCGGCCCTCGATCTCGAACAGCACGTCGGCGCCCTCGGAGCGGCCGATCCAGTTGCGCTGCATGGTCAGCAGGCGCTCGGGCCAGCCGGTCAGCTGCTCCATGTCGTCCAGCAGGCGCTGGGCGTAGTCAGTGATCTTGAAGTACCACTGGGTCAGCTCGCGGCGGATGACGTCGGCGCCGCAGCGCTCGCACTTGCCCGCGACGACCTGCTCGTTGGCCAGCACCGTCTGGTCGTTGGGGCACCAGTTGACCAGGCCGCCCTTGCGGTAGGCCAGGCCGCGCTCGAAGAAGCGGTTGAACAGCCACTGGTTCCAGCGGTAGTACTCGGGGTCGCTGGTGTGCAGGCGGCGCGACCAGTCGAAGGCGATGCCGTAGCGCCGGAAGGAGTTGGCCTGCGTCTCGATGTTGGCGTAGGTCCACTCGGCGGGGTGGGCGTTGCGCTTGATCGCGGCGTTCTCGGCAGGCAGGCCGAAGGAGTCCCAGCCGATCGGGTGCAGGACGTTGTAGCCCTGCTGCATCCAGTAGCGCGCGACGACGTCGCCGATGGCGAACACCTCGCCGTGGCCCATGTGCAGGTCGCCCGACGGGTAGGGGAACATGTCGAGCATGTAGCGCCGCTCCCGGGGGTCGGCCGCGTCCTCGCTCGCCCGGTAGGGCTCCTGTTCCTCCCATCGCTGCTGCCACTTGGCCTGCAGCGCCTGCGGGTCGTACTCACTCACGGCTACTGTCCTTCTGGCTTGACTCGGACCCATAAGAAAACCCCTCGTGCACGACGAGGGGTAGCCGCGACGGCGAGACCTCTCAGGGCCGTCGCGGCCCGCTAAGAAGCAGGGTCGCGGAACGCATGTGTCAAGCCTAGCGCACGTCTTCGGCGGAATGCAGATACTCGAAGGACCAGCACCGGCACAATAGACCCTTCAGGTCCAGCGAGACCTGATGGTGATGTATCCGTTGTGACCTCATATGTCCCTTTAGAATACTGTCGTCGCGTAGTGTACCCAGCTGAGCCAGATCGACCGGAGGGCGACCTGCCGCTGCAGGATCCGCCAACCGATCCGCACGGCTTCGCTCGTTTCGCTGCGAAACCAGCCGTATCTCCTGGAAAATCCCATGAGATCATGCCTGGTACGTCAAATCCGGATATAGCGGCACATCCGGACACAACCTCGGGAGGGCCGGCAGCAATGGCAACGGAGAATTCCGCGAGCTCCGGGGCGTCACACCTGCCACCGTCCTGGCCGGAGGTCCGCAACGACGTGCCTTCCTCGTGGCCGTCCGGCGGGCAGGAGCCCTCCGGCGTGCCGATGTCGTGGCCGGAGGCCGCCCCGGCGCAGCCGTCCTGGCCGGAGGCCCCGCAGGCGCCTTCCTGGCCCGAGCCGCCGCGCGCCGAAGCCTCCTGGCCCGACGCCCCGCGCAACGACTCCTACCGCAACGACGCGCGCCCGCAGGGCGGCGACGCGTCGTGGCCGGAGCCGGCGCGGCCGTCCTGGCCCGACCCGCCCCGGCAGGAGCAGGGCCGGCCCGAGACGCCCCGCCACGAGGTCCCCGTCTCCTGGCCCGAGCAGCAGCAGCAGCCGGCCCAGCCGCAGGCCCCGGTGCCCGCCTGGTCGCAGCCGCCGACGCCCTCCCCCGGTGCGTGGTCCAACCTGTCCACGCCCGCGCCCTGGCCCAACAGCTCTTCGGCCGGCCCGTCCGCGTCCGCCGGCGACCCGCTGGACCGCACGGTCACGCTGGGCCGCGCGCCCGGCCCGCTCGACGCCCCCGTCCAGCCCGCGCCGTCGCCGCTCGACGGCCCCGGCGCGCCGTCCGCCCATCCGGCCGACGAGCACACCGTCATGTACGGCGGCCGGCAGGCCGACACCATGGTCGGCGACCACGGGATGCCGTCCGGCCCGCTCGGGGCGGCCCACGTCGGCGCGCCCCCGGCGGGTCCCGGCGTGCCCGGCATGCCCGGCGACGGCCACCCCGACCAGCCGCGCCCCGGCTCGAACCTGAACCGCGACCCCTCCGACCCCGACCGCCGGTTCGTGACGGCCGGTCAGATCAGCGGCTCGCGCACCCCGCCCCCCGACCGCCAGCAGGAGTTGTGGAACAACGTCTTCGGCGACGAGTACGAGGGCGGCGACTCCCTGGACGACGAGCCGGGCAAGCCCATCTGGATCTACGCGCTCGGCGGCTCGGTCGTGATCGCCCTGATCGCGGCGCTGCTGTGGGCGTTCCTGGCGGGACCGCTGGCCGGCGAGGACACCCCTGAGAACAAGGCGGTCTCCTCCCCCGCGGCCTCGACCGGCCCCTCGAAGGGCACGGGCAAGCAGTCCACCACGATCCCGGCCCTGCCCAAGTACCCGGGCAAGGCGTCCCCGGTGACCGGGCGGGTGGAGGACGCGGCGGCCGGCGTCTCGCTGCCCCGTCTGGGCGGCACCTGGCAGCTCGACCAGCGCGCCACGGTCAAGTCCACCTTCGGCTACGACACCCGTCAGTACGTGCAGGTCGCGCCCGAGAAGTACGCCCAGGTCATGTCGGGCCCGCTCCCGTCGAACCTGTCCGCCCTCTACCAGGAGGACGACCTGGAGCCGGTCATCAAGCGCATGGTGCTCCAGGCCCGCAAGGACTTCTACCCCGCCGGCAACAAGGTCAGGAAGATCGCGCAGCAGCCGATCAAGGTCGGGACCGCGACCGGCCGGCTCATCGCGTACGCCATGACCGCCGGCACGGAGAAGGCCACGATCGTCACGATGGCGATCAACACCGGCGGCGACGTGCCCGCCATCGTGTTCGTGTCGATCCCGGACGCCGGCAAGCAGCTCCTTCCGGACATCCGTACGGTGATGAACCAGCTCAAGCTGAGCGCGCAGTAGTCCTGAACCCCGGGCGTCGCCGCGCCCGGGTCAGAACGTGCACTCCATGTGCTTGATCCCGTTGATGAACGAGGAGTGCAGGCGGTCGGGCCGGCCGCCCTCGATCCGCGGCACCCGCCGCAGCAGCTCGCGGAACATCACCGTGATCTCCCGCCGGGCCAGGTGGGCGCCGAGGCAGAAGTGCGGCCCCGGCCCGCCGAACCCGACGTGCGGGTTGGGGTGGCGGGTGATGTCGAAGCGGTACGGGTCGGTGAACACCCGCTCGTCCCGGTTCGCCGCCCAGTAGAACAGCACCACCTTCTCGCCCTTGCGGTAGAGGTGACCGTTCATCTCGTGGTCGCGGGTGACCTTGCGGCGCATGAAGTTCACCGGCGAGGCCAGCCGGACGATCTCCTCCACGGCACCGGGGGCGCGGCCCTCGACGTCCTCCAGCCACAGGGCGCGCTGGTCGGGGTTCTTGGTGAGCAGACGCAGGCCGTGGGAGATGGCGTTCCTGGTGGTCTCGTTCCCGGCGACCACCAGCAGGATGAAGAACGACCCCAGCTCCCGCATCGTCAGCCGCTCGCCGTCGATGTTGGCGTTGACCAGCGAGGACGTCAGGTCGTTCGTGGGGTTGGCGGTGCGGTGGGCGGCCAGGTCCTGGACGAGCTGCTGCAGCTCCATCCCGGCGGTGAGCAGGCGGGTGGCGAGCTGGTCGAGGTCGTCGCCGGTGTACTCGGGGTCGAAGCCGCCCAGGATGATGTTCGAGCGGTCGAAGACGAACCGGTAGTCGCGCTCGGGGATGCCCATCATGTCGCAGATGATCTTCAGCGGGAGGCGCGCGGCCACCTCGGTGACGAAGTCGACGCCGGGACCGGCGGCCACCAGGTCGTCGACGATCCGCACGGCGGCGGCCTCGACGTCCGACTCGAACTGTTTGATCATCTTGGGGGTGAACGCGCGGGAGACGATCCTGCGCAGCCGGGCGTGCCGGGGGTCGTCCATGTTGATCATTGAGCCGAAGTACTCGGTGAACTCGGCGGGCATGTCGGGGATGTTCGTCGCGCCGCCGTCGCCGGAGCAGAAGACCTCGGGGTTGCGGCTCGCCGCCAGGATGTCGGCGTGCCGGGCCAGCGCGTAGTAGCCGGGCCCCTTGGGCGCGACGGCCATCTCCATCTCCTCGAAGAAGGCCGGCGTGTCGCGGGCGCGCAACCGGTCGAACGCCGCCTCGCGCTCGCTCATGGGCCTGGCCCAGAAGTTCCGGTCCGAAAGGTCGAAGTCCAGGACGGTCATAGGGCCATCATTCGGAAAGCGACCACTTACGTCAATGGTTGTGACGTACACCGTACGTGGCAACGCCGAAAAACCTGTGGCTCCTGACGCCGGAGGCTTTGTAGGGTGCCGCGCATGACGTTCTTCTTCCTCCTCGGCTAGCGATCCGCCGGCGGGCCGTGGGCTGACCCACCGCCGGCGATGCGGGACGGCCTGCCGCCGTCCCGGGTCGCTACGTGGGAGAAGAACAGTTGATCACCTTGGCGGTGGCCAGGGCGGTGCGCGGCACCGAGCCCTTGGTCGCGGCGGAGATCAGGCGTGCCCGTCTCGGGGCGGTCGTCGGCCTCCGCCATCGGGAGGTGTGGTTCGAGGCCCGGCCCGGAGCCGGGCTCCTGAGGTTGCGCACGGCGGACGACGTGCTGCTGGCCGCGGCCGTGGTGGACGGGGTCGGCCACGGCCGCTCCGCGCTCGCCCGGCTGGCTCGGGCGGCCCGCGGGATCGCCCCCGGCGGGCCGGGCGCCTCCGATACCACCGGCATCGAGGTGTCGGCCTCGTTCGTGGGACGCCGCAACTACACCAGGCACGAGATCGAGGACGCCGTCGGCCACGAGCTGGCCCGGTCGTGGCGGCTGCGGTACCACTCCCGGCGGGACGGCGCCCGGCCGCCGTCGGGGGCGATGGCGTGGCGGGTGACGATCGAGGGCGACCAGGCGGTCATCGCCCGGCGGGCCGGGGATCGGCCGTTGCACCGCAGGCCGTACAAGACGGCCTCGATCCCGGGCACGCTGCATCCGCCGCTGGCAGCCGTGATGGCCCGGCTCGCCGGGCTGGACGCGGAGGCCTTCCGCGGCGTCGTGCTCGACCCCTGCTGCGGAGCGGGCACGACGCTCGTCGAGGCGCACGCGCTCGCCCCGCACGCCGTGCTCGCCGGGTTCGACCGCGACCCGGCCGCCGTCGCCGCGGCCGCCGCGAACGCGCGGGCGGCCCTGTCCCCGTCCGGTCCCGGCCCGTTCCGCTGGGGGATCGCCGACGCCGGACGGCTCCCGGTGGCGGACGGCAGCGTGCGGCGGGTGCTGGTGAACCCGCCGTGGGGACGCCAGGTGCCGCCGCGCGGCCTGCTCGGGCACGGCCTGGACCCGCTGTGGCGGGAGGTGCGGCGGGTGCTGGAACCCGGCGGCCTGGCCGTGGCACTGCTCCACGACGATCCCGGCACCGGCGGCGGCGTGCCGGGCGGGGTGCCGAGCGATGTGCCGGGTGGGGTGCCGGGTGGGGTGCCGGGCGGGTTCGGGGTCGAGGAGGCGGTCCGGGTGAGCCTGTCGGGGCGGCACGCGGTGATCGCCGTGCTCAGGAGGCGGGGCCGAGCCAGTCGAGGATGAGGCGGTTGACCTCCGCGGGCCGCTCCAGGTGCAGGAAGTGGCCCGCGTCCGCCACCTGCTCGGCCCGCGAGCCCGGCGGCAGGCTCCCGGCCGCGCTCTTGGCCATCTCCACCCCCATGCACCCGTCCCGCTCGCCGTGCAGGTACAGGACGGGGCCCGCGGTGGCCGGGTCGACGTCCGGGTAGCGGCCCGAGGGGGGCGTGGTGCCGAGCGCCGCGCGGTAGTACCCGATGGCCGCCGCCAGGTTGGCGGGCTCCCCGAGGCTGCGCCGGACGAACTCCAGGTCCTCGGCCGGGTCGTAGCCGGGCGACCAGTCCCGCCACAGCCGGTCGAAGAAGGCCGGGTCGGCGGCGGCGGGCTCGGCCAGCACGGTCTGGAACAGGAAGATGTAGAACGACCGCTTGAGCTGCTCGTACGCCAGCAGCCCGGGAAGCTGCGCGCCCGGCGGCGGCACCGCGAGCGTGACGGCCCGGCGGAAGCGCCCGGCCAGGGCGTAGGCGGGGAAGGCCCCCCAGTCGTGTGCGACGATCACGGCGTCGTCGCCGCCGCCGAGCTCCTCGTGCAGCGCGCGCACGTCGGCGACCAGGGCCGCCTCCTCGTACGCGCCGTCGGCCGGGACCTCGGTGGGCGCGTAGCCGCGGCTGAACGGCGCGACCGCGCGGTAGCCGCGTTCGGCCAGCTCGGGCATCAGGTGCCGCCAGGTGTGCGCGGTGTCGGGGAACCCGTGCAGGCACAGCGCCAGCGGCCCCTCCCCCACGGTCAGATACGCGAACTCCACACCGTTGGCGTGGATCGTTCTGATCTCCATGACTGCGAAACCTAGCATTCGCCCTCTCGCGGGAGCACGTCCCGCGAGGGGGTGCTCAGTCGACCAGTTTCTCCCGAGTCGATCAGGGCCGAGCTGCTGCGGCATCCCGCGCTCATGCCGGTGGTGGCGATCAGGCCGGTGGCCACGCCGGGCACCCTGGGCATGGTCGAACGCGCCGCCGCGCTGACCCGGGCGGGCTTCACCGCCAAGCAGGCGCTGCACGTGATCAACGCGGTGTCCACGTTCGTGATCGGGCACACGCTGGCCGAGGACCACCGGGAGCGCTTCGACCTGGCCGTCGAGGCCCTGCTCAGCGGACTTGCGCCGCGAACCCCCGCAGCAGGCACGACAGCCCGAACTCGAACTGGTCGCCGAAGCTCAGGTCGTCGGCCTCGACCACCCGCCGGTTGAACTCCGGATAGGCGCCACCGGCCATCACCTCGCGGATGTAGGGGCCGATCGCGGCCCGCCACTCCTGCTCCGACAACCCCGTACGGCGCCGCGCCTCCTGCTCGGCCAGCTCCTTGGCCACCGCGCCCAGCACGTAGTCGCCGATCACCCCGATCACGGTGGCGGCCCGCGTGATGTCGGAGGTCAGCGGCCGGGCGGCGGACAGGGCGTGTTCCACCCGCCGCAGCGAGTTGGGCCCGAGCGCCGGCCTGCTGGACATCAGCGCGGCCAGCCACGGATGGCGCAGCACGCCCGCGCGCTGCTCACGGGCCACCTCGGCCAGGTCGGCCCGCCAGTCTCCGGTCAGCGGGGCGGGCGCGCCCTCGCCCCAGACCGCGTCGACCATCAGGTCGAGCAGCTCGTCGCGGTTCTCCAGGTAGCGGTAGAGCGAGGTGGTGCCCGACTTGACCTCGGTCGCCACCCGGCGCATGGACACCGCGTCGAGGCCCTCGGCGTCGGCCACCGCGATCGCGGCCCGCACGATCGCCTCGACGCTGAGGGCCTGACGCTTCGGCGCGTACGGCTCGCGACTCCACACCAGTGACATCCGGCTCCCCCTCTCCGGCCATCATCGTACGCCTGTGGCTACAGTGTTCCCATGACGGAAACAGTGTTCCCACAAGAAGTTCACGACGTCCTGGTCGTCGGCGGCGGCAGCGTCGGGCTGAGCGCGGCCGTGTTCCTGGCCCGCCACGGCGTGCGCGCGCTGGTCGTCGAGCGCGAGTCCGGCCCCCGGGCGCACCCCCGTGCCACCGGGATCGGCCCGCGCACGATCGAGCTGCTCCGCGAGGTGGGCCTGGAGCAGGCGGTGAACGAGGTGGCCGTCGACATGACCGGCGCGACCCTCGGCAAGATCACCGTGGACACGATCGCCGGCGCCGACCTCGCCACGCTCGCGGCCGACCTGCCCACCCGTAGGCAGGCGTTCGACACGATGACCTACAGCCCGGCCCGGCTGCGCGGCGTCTGCCCGCAGAACCGGCTGGACCGGGTGCTGCTCGACGCCGCCCGCGAGCGCGGCGCGCACGTCGCGTACGACACCGAGCTGCTCTCCCTGGAGCAGGACGCCGACGGCGTGACGGCGGTCGTGTCCGGCCCGGACGGGACCCGGACCCTGCGCGCCCGCTACGTGATCGCCGCGGACGGCGTGCGCGGCCAGGTACGCCGGACGCTCGGCATCGGCGTGACCGGCCCCGGCCCGCTCGGCCCCGAGCTGCACAACGTCATGTTCCACGCCGACCTGAGCCACCTGACCGGCGAGTACGGCTTCGCGCTCGCCGAGATCACCACCCCGGAGGCGCCCGGGATGGTCATGGCCATCGACGGCACGACCGAATGGGTCTTCCACACCGGCCAGGAACCGGACCCCGACCTGGTCAGGACCGCGATCGGCGACCCCGGCCTGAAGCTGGAGATCGTCAGCGTGCTCGGCTGGCGGGCCCGCGGCCAGGTCGCCGACCGGTTCCGGGACGGGCGGGTCTTCCTGGCCGGGGACGCGGCCCACGCCGTGCCGCCGACGGGCGCGTTCGGGCTGAACACGGGCGTCGCCGACGCGCACAACCTGGCCTGGAAGCTGGCCAGGGTGCTGTCCGGCCGGTCGGATGCGGCGCTGCTGGACACCTACCACGACGAGCGGCGGCCGGTCGCGCTGCTGGCGCTGGAGCAGTCGCTGCTGCGGATGCGGGACCTGCGCATGCACTTCGGCCACGGGCCGGAGGCGGCCCGGCTCAGGGCGGAGGCGGGCGCGGTGAACGCGCCGATCGTGCACGTCGGCTACCGGTACGGCGGCGCGTCGGCGGTCGAGGGGCTGCCCTCGACCGAGGACGTGACGCTCTGCCTCGACGGCTCCCCCGGCTCCCGGCTGCCGCACGTGTGGATCGGCGAACGTTCCAGCCTCGACCTGGTCGGTCCCGATTTCAGCGTGTTCACCGGGACGCCGGTGCCCGACCCCGGGGTGCCGGTGCACGTGGTCGAGGGCTGGCCGTACGGGACCGTGCTGGTGCGGCCGGACGGGTTCGTGGCCTGGCGCGGCGAGGACGACGCCCTGGCCGCGGCGGTCAGAACGTATACGGCAGGTGCTTGATGCCGTTGATGAAGTTCGACAGCAGGAAGTCGGGCTCGCCGGCCGTCCTGATGCCGGGCAGGCGGGTGAACAGCTCGCGGAACATCACGCTCATCTCCCTGCGCGCCAGGTGGGCGCCCAGGCAGTAGTGGGGCCCCGGGCCGCCGAAGCCGACGTGCGGGTTGGGGTCGCGGGTGATGTCGAAGACGTCCGGGTCGGCGAAGACGGACTCGTCACGGTTGGCCGAGTTGTAGAAGAGCAGCACCTTGTCGCCCTTCTTGTACGGCACGCCGTTCATCTCGTGGTCCCGGGTCAGCGTGCGGCGGAACTGGATCACCGGGGTCGCGTGACGCACGATCTCGTCGCACGCCTTGCCGATGCGCGCGTCGAAGTCGGCCAGCAGCAGTTCGCGCTGATCGGGATGGTCGGTGAACAGCTTCAGCCCGTAGGCGACGGCGTTGCGGGTGGTCTCGCTGCCGGCCACCACCAGCAGGATGAAGAACGAGCCCAGCTCCTGCGGGCTGAGCCGCTCCTCGCCGCCCACGAGCAGGCTGACCAGGTCGCCGGTCGGGCGTTTGCGGCGCTCGTCGCCGAGGCGGGCGGCCATCCGGTTCAGCGAGTAGCCGGCGCGCAGCAGCTTGGCCAGGCCGCGGGCGACGTTGACGCGGCTGAAGCCGGGGTCGATGCCGGTGTACTCGGGGTCGGCGTTGCCGAGGATGACGTTGGTCCGCCGCAGCACCAGGTCATGAAATTTCGGCGGGATCCCCATCATGTCGCAGATGACCCGTACGGGGAGCCGGGCGGCGACCTGCGCCACGAAGTCGTCCGGCCCCCGCTCGATCGCCTCGTCCACGATCTCGGCGGCGGCCCTGGCCAGGTCCTCCTCCATCTTCGACAGGATGCGCGGGGTGAAGGCCCTGGAGACGATCCTGCGCAGGCGGGCGTGGCGGGGGTCGTCCATGTTGATCATGGAGCCGAAGTAGACGCTGAGCCAGCGCGGCATGTCGGGGATGCTGTTGGAGCACGGCTCGCTGCTGAAGACGGCCGCGTTCCTGCTGGCCTCGGTCACGTCGGCGTGCCGCACGAGGGCGTGGTAGCCGGGGCCGCCGCCGATGAACGGCACGGTCTGCTCCGGCACGAAGAGGGGCCGTTCGAGCCCGCGCAGGCGGCGGAAGGTCTCCAGGCGGTCGGCCTGCGGCAGCCCCCAGAACGGTATCTGCGAGATGTCCAGATCCGTGGAGAGCGTCATACCGTACAAGCCTTGGGCAAGCGCTCACTTACGTCAAGGTCCGCCGGACCGGGTCGCGGCGCCCGGCCCGGTGACGGGTCACCGGCTCCCGAGGATCAGCTCGGAGCCCTTCTCGCCGATCATGATCGCCGGCGCGTGGGTGTGGCCGCGGTTGAGCGTCGGCATGACGGAGACGTCCACCACCCTGAGGCCTTCGAGGCCGCGCACCCTGAGCGACGGGTCCACGACCGAAGCCTCGTCCGTGCCCATCCGGCAGGTGCCGACGGGGTGGTAGAGGGTCTCGCCGCGCTCGCGCACCCACCGGGCCAGCTCCTCGTCGCTCTCCGGCCCCCAGTACGGCGCCATCGGGCCGCCCGCGTACCGCTTCATCGCGCTCGTCGCGAACACCTGCTTGGCCGTCCTCAGCCCGGCGACCAGGCGTTTGACGTCGGCCTCCGCGCTCAGGTAGCCGGGGTCGATCAGCACGTCCCGGCCGCTCAGCCCGACCCGGCCGCGGCTCTGCGGCTGCAACAGCACGACGCCGACGGTCAGGCCGTGCCCGGTCGGCGGGGTGAGCCCGTGGTCCACGAACGGACCGGGGGCGAAGACGAGCTCGATGTCGGGGGCGGGCTCATCGGCCGAGGTCCGGACGAAGGCGACCGCCTCGCCGACGTTCGTGGTGAGCATGCCCGAGCGCAGCACGATGTAGCGCAGCAGGTTCGCCAGGGACTCGGCCTTGGTCAGGGTGACCGGTTCCTTGCACTCGACGTACACGCCGGAGGCGAGGTGGTCCTGGAGGTTCTTGCCGACCTGGGGCAGCTCGCGCACGACCGGCACCCCCGCGTCGCGCAGCTCCTCGGGCGCGCCCACCCCGGAGCGCATCAGCAGGTACGGCGAGCCGATCGCCCCCGCCGACAGGACGACCTCCTTCGCCGCCCTGACCAGGGTGCCGCCGCTGTGCTCGATGCCGACGGCGCGGGCGCCCTCGAACACCACGCGGTCCACGGTCGCCCCGGTGAGCACCGTGAGGTTGGGCCTGGAGGCGGCCGGGCGCAGGTAGGCGTCCGCCGCGCTCCACCTGCGGCCGCGGTTCTGGGTGACGGGCGTGGGGCAGCAGCCCTCGTTGGAGCGGCCGTTCAGCTCGTCGAGGCGGGTCAGGCCGAGCTCCTCGCAGGCCCGCAGGAAGGCCGCCGTGGTGACGTTGGGGCTGCGCAGCTCGGAGACGTAGAGCGGGCCGGAGGTGCCGTAGACGCCGCCGTGGTTGCTGCCGACGCGCTGCTCGGCCCTGGTGAAGTACGGCAGGACCTCCTCGTACGTCCAGCCGGGCACGCCCCACTGGTCGTAGTCCTCCTGGCAGCCGCGCACCCACATCTGGGCGTTGAGCGAGGACGACCCGCCGATCACCCGGCCGCGCGGCCAGTAGAGCTCGCGGCCGGACATCTCGCCCTGCTTGGCCGTCGTGAAGTTCCAGTCGTAGTCGGTCTTGAACAGCTTGGCGAAGCCGGCGGGCATGCGGATCTCCAGCTTGTCGTCGTGCCCGCCCGCCTCGATCAGCGCCACCGACACCGACGGGTCCGCCGACAGCCGGTTGGCCAGCACGCACCCGGCGGACCCCGCTCCGACGATCACGTAGTCGTACTGCATGAGCACTCCAGGGGGCTAAGTAACCTGCCACTTGCTTACTCCAGGTGAGCTGGCGCGTCCATATGCATCTGTAACCTTGGTTACCTACCGGTCGGTATGGGGGGATGCCAAGATGGCGGCACGCGGATAGAGGAGGAAGGCGTTCATGCTCAACTTGTCGGTCGTCCTGGAGGACAGCGCCAGAAACAACCCCGACGGCACGGCGATCGTCTTCGGTGACATGCGCCTGCCGTACGGCATGATCGACACTGTCGCCCGCCAGGTGGCGAACCTGCTGGTGTCGCGGGGCATCGGCAAGGGCGACAAGGTGGCCCTGGCCTGCCCCAACCTGCCGTACTTCCCGTTCGTCTACTTCGGCATCCTCAAGGCCGGCGCCACCGTGGTGCCGCTGAACGTGCTGCTGCAGGGCCGGGAGATCGCCTACCACCTCGACGACAGCGACGCCAAGGCGCTGTTCTGCTTCGAGGGCTCGCCGGAGCTGCCGCTGGGCGAGCGCGGCAGGGCCGGGTTCGAGGCCGCGGACGGCTGCGAGCACTTCTTCGTGCTGCCCGCCACCCCGCTGGCCACCGAGTCCCCGTACGGCGAGACGGTGTGGGCCGCGCTCAACGGCGTGCCGGCCGACTTCGAGACCGCACAGACCGCCCCCGAGGACACCGCCGTGATCCTCTACACCTCGGGCACCACCGGCCAGCCCAAGGGCGCCGAGCTCAGCCACCAGAACATGCTGATGAACGCGCTGATCAGCGACAGGATGTTCCCCCGCAGCGAGGGCGGCGACACCTACCTCGCGGTGCTGCCGCTGTTCCACTCCTTCGGCCAGACGACCGTCATGAACACCGCCTTCATGCGCGGCGCGACGGTCGTGCTGATGCCGCGCTTCGAGCCGGGCGAGGCCCTGGAACTCATGCGCAAGGAGAACGTGACGACCTTCGCCGGCGTCCCGACGATGTACTGGGGCATGCTCACGAAGATCCACGCCGAGGGCGCCGAGGTGCCGCGGAGCCTGAAGGTGGCCGTGGCCGGCGGCGCGTCCTCGCCGGTCGAGGTGCTGAAGGACTTCGAGCAGACCTTCGGCGTCGGCATCCTGGAGGGGTACGGCCTGTCGGAGACCTCCCCCGTGGCCAGCTTCAACCAGCTCGGCCGGCCCACCAAGCCGGGCACGATCGGCACGCCCATCTGGGGCGTGGAGATGAAGCTGATCGACGGCGACTGGAAGACGGTCGAGGGCGAGGGCCCCGGCGAGATCGCCATCCGCGGCCACAACGTCATGAAGGGCTACTACGGCCGCCCGGAGGCGACGGCCGAGGTGATCAAGGACGGCTGGTTCCGCACCGGCGACATCGCCACCCGCGACGCCGACGGCTACTACGCGATCGTCGACCGGGCCAAGGACATGATCATCCGTGGCGGCTTCAACGTCTACCCGCGTGAGCTGGAGGAGGTGCTCATGACCCACGAGGCCGTATCGCTGGCGGCGGTCGTGGGCGTGCCGCACGAGTCGCACGGCGAGGAGGTCAAGGCGTACGTCATCCGCACGCCCGGCTCGTCGGTCACCGAGGACGAGCTGATCGCCTGGGCCAGGGAGAACATGGCCGCCTACAAGTACCCGAGGATCGTCGAGTTCCGCGACGCCCTGCCGATGACGGCCACGGGCAAGATCCTCAAGCGCGAGCTCCGCTGACCGGCCCCGCCGACCACGAAGGCGCGGCGCGGCTGATGCGGCCGCTCGCGCTGTTCGACCTGGACAACACGCTGATCGACCGGCTGGCCGCGTTCCGGCTGTGGGCGGCCGAGTTCGCCGCCGGACGCGGGCTGGGCCCGGACGCCGTGGAGTGGCTGGCGCGGCTGGACGCCGACGGATCCGTGCCCATGGACGTCTTCTTCGCCCGCGTACGCGAACGCTTCGCCCTGGCCGAGCCCGTCGAGGAGCTGTGGCGGGCGTACCGGGCCAGGCTGCCGTTCCTGGTGGAGTGCCGGGCCGAGGTGCTGGCGGGCCTCGACCGGCTGCGGGCGGCCGGGTGGGCGGTCGGGATCGTGACGAACGGGATGGCCGACAACCAGACGGGCAAGATCCGGCGTACCGGGCTGGCCGAGCGGGTGGACGGGTGGGCGATCTCCGGCGCGGAGGGCGTGCGGAAACCCGGCGCGCGGCTGTTCGAGATCGCCGCCGACCGGTGCGGGGCCGCGCTGGAGGGCGGGTGGATGGTGGGCGACGACCCGGACAAGGACGTCGCGGGCGGACGCGGGGCCGGGCTGCGGACGATCTGGGTCGACCGCGGGACGGGCGTGGCGGATCCCCGGGCGGACCTGGCGGTGGACGACGTGCTCGCGGCCATGGAGGTGTTGATCGGGATGCCGGAGGGCGGCACCCGCGCAGGCGGATCGTGAGGCTGCTCGGCCGGGACCGCACCTTCGTCCTCGTCCGGCCGTTCAGGAAGGACCACTACTGAGCGCGTGGAAGCCGGGGGCGGCGTTCCCGCCCGTCGCCGTCGCGTTCAGCCTCCGAGCAGCTCCGCGAGCACCGCGGCCTCGCTGATCTCGGGCTGTCTGGTCGCGGTGAGCAGGGTCAGCGTGCCCTTCCCGGCGAGCTCGCGCAGGTGCGCCACCGCCTCGGCCCGCTCAGGCTCGGCCAGCTCGCCGCGGTAGCGGTGGCCGAACTCCTCGAACCGGTCGGGGTCGTGCTGATACCAGGTGCGCAGTTCGGTCGAGGGGGCCACCTGCTTGCACCATTCGTCGAGGTGGGCGTCGGCCTTGGCCAGGCCGCGCGGCCACAGCCGGTCGACCAGCACCCTGGCGCCGTCGTCCGGCGCGGGATCCTCGTAGACCCGGCGCACTCGCACCTTGTTCCCGGTCGTCACCGTCCGCCCGCCCCTTCTCACGCCGTGACACCACGCTACGCCGGGCGATGCCAAGCGCCGTTCAGGGACCCGGCCGCAGGACGTCTAGGATCCGGGATGCGGACGAGCGTGGAGGCGACCTCTGACGGGCCGGGGCCTCAGGAGGTTTCGGCGCCCCAGTCCCACAGTGCCTGGAGCACGGGGCCGAGGCGGCGTCCGCGCGGGGTGAGCGTGTAGTGCACCCGCGGCGGCCAGCCGGGCTCACGGCGGCGGTCGAGCACGCCCGCCTCCGTCAGGTGGGCCAGCCGCTCGGACAGCACCTTGTCCGACAGCGCGGGCAGGGCCCGGCGCAGCTCGGTGAAGGTGCGCTCGCCGTGCAGGAGCTCGCGGACCACGAGGGTCGTCCAGCGGCCGTGCAGGGCCGCGAGGGTGATCTCCACCGGGCAGGACGGGCTGGGCGCGGCGACCTCGGCGCGGGGGTCGTCGGGCAGCCCAGGGTGACCAACCGTTTGGGAAGTCACGAGAGCGCCTCCTAACGTGTGCCGCGTCCGCCCGAGATCCGAAGGTGAAAGGACGTGCGACGATGACGAGGCTACTGGCCGAACGCCCCGAGGACGTGCCCGCGGTGTTCGCCGAGCGTTTCAACACGGGCGACGCGGCGGCCGTGGCGGAGGTGTACGAGAGCGGGGCCGTGTTCGTCCCCGAGCCGGGGTCCGGCCTGACCGGCGACGAGGCCCGCGCCGCCAACGACCGGTTCCTGGGGCTCGGCCTGCCGATCGAGGTCCGGCCGCGGCACGTCTACACGACCGGCGACCTGGCGCTGCTGATCGTCGACTGGGTCATCGACGGCACCGGCCGGGACGGGAAGCCGGTGCGCATCGAGGGCACCGCCACCGACGTCGCCCGCCGCGGCCAGGACGGCCGCTGGCGGTACGTCATCGACAACCCGTTCGGCGTGGCGGGATGAGTCACGGGGAGAGGGCGAGAGGCCCTCTCCCGCCCGTCACGTCACGGCCAGTTGACCGCCGGGCGCAGCTGCACGCCGGACCGGCCGTCGTCGTCGAGCTTGACGCCCAGCACCTGGTGGAGCTGGACCTTGTTGCGCTCGAAGCCCACGATGCAGCCGGCCATGTACAGGGCCCACACCCGGGCCGTGCCCATCCCGACCTCCTGGACGGCCTCGTCCCAGTTGGCGTCGAGGTTGTCGCACCAGTGGCGGAGGGTCTTGGCGTAGTGCTCGCGCAGGTTCTCCTCGTGGCGGATCTCGAAGCCGATGTCCTCCATCTGCCTGACCAGCCAGCCCACGGACTCCAGCTCGCCGTCGGGGAAGACGTAGCGGTTGATGAAGCCGCCCTTGTTGAACGTCTTCTCCTTGCCCGTCGGACGGGTGATGCAGTGGTTGAGCAGGCGACCGCCGGGCTTGAGCTTGCCGTACAGGAACTCGAAGTACGACGGGACGTTGTCCTTGCCGATGTGCTCGGTCAGGCCGATCGAGCTGACGGCGTCGAACCCGGTCTCCCGCACGTCGCGGTAGTCCATGTGGCGCACCTCGGCGAGGTCCTGGAGGCCCGCGTCCGCGATGGCCTTCTGGGCCCACTCGGCCTGCTGGCGGCTCAGGGTCACGCCCAGGGCCTTGACGCCGTAGTGCTTGGCGGCGTGGATGACCATGCCGCCCCAGCCGCAGCCGACGTCGAGCAGGCGCATGCCGGGCTTGAGGTCGAGCTTCCTGGCCACCAGGTCGAACTTGGTGTACTGGGCCTCCTCCAGCGTCGCGTCCTCCTCGGGGAAGGTCGCGCACGTGTAGGCCATGGACGGCCCGAGCACCCACCGGTAGAACCGGTTGGACACGTCGTAGTGGTGGTGGATCGCCTCGGCGTCACGCTGCTTGGCGTGCCGCGAGCCGAGCCGGGCCAGGGCGCTCTGGCGCACCTCCTGCGGGGGCGGCGGCACCCGCATGAGCAACGGCTTGACGCCCAGCGACCGCACGGCGGCGAGCTTCTCTCCCGCGCTCAGGTCGTTGGTGGTGATGTTCCACATACGGTCGAGCAGGGTGTACAGGTCGCCGTGCACGTCGATGTGGCCGGAAATGTACGCCCTGGCCAGGCCCAGTTCCCCGGGGGCCTGCGCCAGGTAGGCCACCGCGATGGGCGACTTGACCTCAAGGCCGAGGTCGGCGCCGTCGGGACCGGCCTTACTGCCGTCGTAGGCCATGAACGAGATGTTCGCGTCAGAGCCGACGATCTTCTCAAAGATGCTTGCGAGAGCCATGCTCACCTTCCCCGTACACACTTTTCGTACAGGTCCAGCAGGCGACCGTTCGGGTCGTATTCCCGCTTGACCGGCCAATAAGCATCACCGTTGTACAGCTCCCAGAACTGCTCACGGGCGTAGAAGGAGGTCGAGTAGAGCGACTTGTGGCCGTCCAGCTCGTGCACCGAGTCCTCGATGAGCCTGTTGTAGTAGCCGTCGAACTGGCCGCGCGGCAGCGGGACCATGCCCCAGAAGCCGAAGTTGACGTAGAGCTTGCGGGGCTCCAGCGGGTACAGCGGCCAGCGGGAGCTCGCCCGCAGCGGGCACATCCACACGGGGGTCATGCCCACCTTGTCGTGGAAGAACTCCAGGAACTGCGCGCCGCGCTCGATCGGCACCTCGACGTCCTGGATGACCGACTCCTGGACGGGCTGGTCGCGCCAGCGGTCGACGCGGGCGGTCAGGCCGGTCCGCCGGTCGAGGGCGACCAGCCTGCGGTAGACGTCGGAGCGCATCCAGCGGCGCGGCATCAGCGAGCGCACCACCGGCTGCTGCACGCCGAACGCCCGCGAGCACCAGAACCAGTCGGTGTCCCAGCGCCACAGGTAGTCGTGGATGCTCAGCCAGTCGCGGCTGCGCTGCCTGATCGACTGGTAGTAGATGCGCATGCCGGTGTAGTCGGAGACGTAGGGCGCGCGGTCTGCGAAGCGGCCGAGCGTGATGTACATCTCCTCCGGGTCGAAGAAGACGCCGTCCACGAAGTCGACCTGCTCGCCGTCGTGGACCATGCTGTCGCTGATCTCCTGCATGGCCAGCATGCACTTGGCCGCGTCGGTGAACCTGATGTGGGTCAGGTGCACGTACGGCTGGACCTTGCGGAGCCTGATCCGGATGCGCAGCGCGTAGCCGAGCGTCCCGTAGGAGTTGGGGAAGGCGCGGAACAGATCCTGGTGCTCGTTGTCGTCACGGGCCACGATGATGCGGCCGTCGCCGGTGAGGATCTCCAGTTCCTCCACCGACTCGTGCGGGAGGCCGTCCCTGAAGCTGGTCGACTCGATGCCGAGGCCGGTCACGGCGCCGCCGAGCGTGATCGTCTTGAGCTGCGGCACCACGTACGGCATGAGCCCGTGCGGCAACGTGGCCTCGACCAGGTGCTCGTACGTGGTCATGCCCTGGACCTCGGCCGTCATCGTCGCCGGGTCCACGCTGATGACTTCGTCCAGGTCTCTGGCCGACAGCTTGGCCGTCCTGCTCCCGTCACGGAACCTGAACAAGTTGGACGTGGACTTGGCCAACCGGGGAGCGGCGTCGCCGGGGATCTCGGCGTAGGACTGCCGGATCTGCTCTACTGCCCGTTGGTGTGTCGACATCGTCGTCGTCACGGAAGCACCCCCTTGAGCTGGTAGAGATCGTCCGTAAGACCGTATCTCCCGTGGGCCGACTCGAACAGACCGGGGTCGTTAAAGACACGAAAACTGTTCACCGTGCCAGGTGAAACGCCTATGTGGCAGGCGAATGCGGAAATCTCCTGCGTACGACGGGTGAGACCCCATTGAGCACGGCACGCACCTCTCGTCCCTCCAGTGCCGCCGCGAGGTTGTCCAGCGTGGCTGTGACCAGGCGCGTCGTCGCCTCGGGCGTCACCCCGGCGGCGTGCGGCGACAACAGCACGTCCGGCAGGTCGCGCAGCGGGTCGCCGGCGGGCAGCGGCTCGGTGTCGAACACGTCGAGCGCGGCCCCGCCGAGGTGCCCGTCGCGCAGCGCGGCGACCAGCGCCGCCTGGTCGACGACGCCGCCCCTGGCTGCGTTGACCAGCAGCGCGCCCTGCTTCATGCGGCGCGGGTCGATCAGCCCGCGGGTCTCCTCCGACAGCGCGATGACCACGACCAGGACGTCGCTGCCGGTCACCAGCGTCTCCAGGTCGGCGTGGCCGGGCGCCTCCCGCGGGGACCTGGTCCAGTACGAGACCTCACAGCCCAGGGCGCGGAACAGCCGGACGCAGTTCTCGCCGATCGGGCCGTGGCCGACGACGCCGACCCGGCCGCCGCTCAGCTCGCGCGGCCTCAGCCCCTGCTGCGGCCACTCCCCCGCGCGTACGGCGGCGTCGGCGGCCCCCAGCCTGCGCGACAGCGACAGCGTGGCCGCCAGGCACCACTCCGACACCGCGACGGCGCTGACGCCCGGCGTGTTGGCCAGCGGCACCCCGGCCTCGGCCAGGGCGGCCAGGTCGTGGCCGTCGACGCCCACCGAGGGCTGCTGCACGAAGGCCAGCGCGGGCGCGTGCTTGACCGCCTCGGCGTCGAGCACGAGCGTGGAGGTCCAGTCGCCGAGCACGATCTCGGCCTCGGGCAGCGCGGCCAGCAGCCCGGCCCGGTCACGGGTGGCGGGCACGCGGACCGTCACCCGGTCGCCGAGCGCGGCGAGCAGGCCGCGCGTCGCCTCCTCGGGGAGCGGCGGCAGGGCGAGCAGGTTCCAGGGCGTCATGCCTTCACAGTAAAGCTGTCGATCACCTGTCGCATCAGCCCCCTGTTGCGCAGCCACTGGTCCTGGGCGACCGTCCAGGACAGGATGTAGGCCGTCTCGCCGGACACCACCGCGCGGCGCACCTCGTGGTAGGTCATGCCGGGCCGGATCCAGCCGGTGCCCGCGGCGCTGGCGGCGGTCCAGGAGAACTCCCACTCGACCGCCTTGACGCCCCGGTGGTCGACCACGCGGCGGCCGCGGTTGATCACCTCCTGGCCCTCCTCCCGCAGCGTCTCCTCCGAGTCGCGCAGGATCTGGTTGGCGTCGAGGCTGGAGAACAGGGCCTGGACGCCGAGGTGGGCGTTGCCGTCGCGACGCGTCCACTCGGTGGAGGACTCGCGCAGCGCGCCCCGCCAGCCGATCGGGCGCAGGATCGACCAGCCGTCCCGCGAGGTCCACGCGCGTACGAGCGGGCGCACCCGGCGCACGGTCGGCGTCGGGGTGGCGGACGGCGTCCGGCTCGTCGTGGGCTGCTGCGAAGGGGACGGGGTCAGCGGGCTGGCCGCGGCGGCCGGCTGCGCGGTGCGCGGGGCGCCCTCGGCGGGCGTGGCGAGCTTGAGGTAGGCGACGGCGCCGCCCGCGACGACCACCACGGCCGCGGCGGCCACGGCCAGCACGGCCCGCCCGCGCCCGCGGCCCGGCTTCTTCTCCGGCAGGTCGGTGTAGGCCGGCTTGGCCGCCACCTCGATGGCCGCGAGCAGCCGGTCGGCCTCCTCGGCGTCCACCCGCTCGGCGGGCTCCTTGCGCAGCAGGCCCTTCAGGACCGGATGCATGATCGGCGGGATGCGCCGGTAGTCGGGCTCCTCGTTGAGCAGCGCGTTGAGCGTCGCCATGGCCTCGCCGCGGTCGAAGGGCGAGCGGCCCACCATCGCGGCGAACAGCGTCGCGCCGAGCGACCACAGGTCGGAGGGCGGTCCCGCCTCGTCCGCGCGCACCCGTTCGGGGGCGAGGAAGCTGGGCGAGCCGGTCACCATGCCGGTCCTGGTCAGCGAGGCGTCGCCCTCGACCGTGGCGATGCCGAAGTCCATCAGCACCGCGCGGCCGTCGTCGGCGAGCAGGATGTTGGCGGGCTTGACGTCCCTGTGCAGGATCCCGGCCTCGTGGGCGGCCCTGAGCGCCGACAGGACCTGGCGGCCCACGTCGGCCGCCTGCCGTACGGGCAGGGCCCCAGAGGTGGCCACGACCTCCTCCAGCGAGGGGTGCGCGACCAGCTCCATGACGATCCAGGGCCGGCCGCCCTCCTCGACCACGTCGTAGACCGCCACCACGGAGGGATGGTTGAGCTTGGCCGCCGTACGGGCCTCGCGGGCCGTGCGCAGCAGATGGCGCTCCTGCTCGCCGGGCGAGAGCCCTTCGGGCAGCAGTACTTCCTTGATGGCCACCTGCCGGTTGAGCAGCGTGTCGTAGCCCTCCCAGACGACGCCCATACCCCCGCGGCCCAGTTCGCGCAGTAACTGGTAGCGCCTGGCGACAAGCCGGTTGCTCTCCGAAACCATGTCCTACCCCTGTAGCGGCGCGAGCGCCTGCTGCAGACAGCCGCTGGACGCCGGCGATCTGTAGACCACCCGAACAGTGGGCAAGTTTCCCATACCTCCCACGAGTTCGCGGGGAGGACGCGGAAAGGCCGCTTGCCACGACTCCCCGAAGGTTGTTCTACTGGGGCGGGTTCGGAGCCCCATGCCAAGCGTTCGCTTGTTCAACTGTCGAGGAGATGTCCATGTCGAAGGGTAGTGGCGGTCCGCTGGCCGGAGTGCGCGTGCTGGAGCTCGCGGGGCTGGCTCCCGGGCCGTTCGCCGGGATGATGCTGGCCGACCACGGGGCCGAGGTGCTGCGGGTCGACCGGGTGAAGGCCGTGTCCGACAGACCCCGTACGGACGTCATGGACCGTGGCAAGCGGACGATCGGCCTGGACCTGAAGTCCCCCGAGGGCGTGGCCGCCTTCAAGGAACTGGCCCGCAACGCCGACGTGGTGATCGAGGTGTTCCGTCCCGGCGTCGCCGAACGGCTCGGCATCGGCCCCGCCGACCTGCACGCGGTGAACGAGCGGCTGATCTACGGCCGGATGACCGGCTGGGGCCAGGACGGCCCGCTCGCGCCCACCGCCGGCCACGACATCGACTACATCGCCATCTCCGGCGTGCTGTCGATGCTCGGCCGCGAGGACGGCAAGCCGACCCCGCCGATCAACATCCTCGGCGACTTCGCCGGCGGCGGCCTCATGCTGGCCTACGGCGTGCTGCTGGCGCTGTTCGAGCGCGAGCGCACCGGCAGGGGACGGGTGATCGACGCCGCCATGGTGGACGGCGCCGCCCTGCTGTTCTCGATGTTCTACCAGGCCGCGCAGAGCGGTTTCTGGGGCCCGCGCGGCACCAACCTGCTCGACACCGGCGCCCCCCAGTACGACACCTACGAGACCGCCGACGGCGGCTACCTGGCGGTCGGCTCGCTCGAACCGCAGTTCTGGGACGCCATGGTGAACCTGATGGGCCTGACCGGCCTGCCCGACAGGAACGACAGGACGCAGTGGCCCGCGCTCAAGGCCCGGCTGGCCGAGGAGTTCGCCAAGCGCACCCGTGCCGAGTGGGAGGCCCTGTTCGAGGGGTCGGACGCCTGCGTCTCCCCCGTCCTGTCCATGGCCGAGGCCGCGCGGCACCCGCACAACGTGGCCCGGGGGACGTTCGCCGAGGTCGGCGGCGTGACCCACCCGATGCCCGCGCCGCGCCTGCTCGGCGTGCCGGCCCCGGACCTGTCGCCCGCCACCCGCCTCGCGGACCTGTCCGCCTGGGGACTGCCGCCGGAGGAGGCGGACAAGCTGCGGGAGCAGGGGGTGCTGGCCTGAGACGGTCGGCGTCGGTCAGGGGTGTGACGGCGCTCTACTACCACTTCGCCTCGCGCGACGACCTGGTGCGCAGCATCGTCCAGCCGCTGGTGGAGGACTTCGAGCGCTTCACCGCCGCGCGGGAGCCCGGCGACCCGCGCGCGCTGCTCGACGACTACTTCGAGCTCATGTGGCGCCACCGCGAGGTGACCGGGATGATGGTGCGCGACATCTCGATCCTGGCCTACCTCGACCTGGGCCAGCGCATGTTCGAATGGCGGCGCGTGCTGATCGCCCTGCTGCTCGGCCCCGACCTCACGCGGGCCCAGCAGATCCGCGCCACACTGGCGCTCGGCGGCATGGCCGACTGCACGGTCGAGTACGCCGGCCTCCCCCTGGAGGAGGTCAAGCCGACGGCCGTCGCGGCGGCGGCCGAGGCGCTCGGCCTGTGACTCCTCGGGCCTAGACGGCCACGTAAAGGTCGGCGCCCCCGGGGTGGTGGACCTCCAGGTCCGTGGTGAAGGCGCGGAAGGGCTGACCGCCCGACTCGGTGTGCTGCCACACCTGCCGCCACGCCTCGATCAGCGCCTGCGGCATCTGCCCGCGCGCCTCCAGGCGCAGCGACTTGGCGGCCGGCACGCGCACCGCCACCATGCCCTCGGGCAGGCGCGGCACCGTGCGCACGCCGATCCCGACGATCTGCGTGTAGGCGCCGGTGTGGTCGCTCTCGTAGTCGGTCAGCACCGCGTAGAGGTTCTCGTCGACGCGCGCCGGCACGTGCGCGAAGGCCCCCGGCGCGCCCGCCCGCTGCCACAGCGTGGGCAGCGCCGCCCGCGCCGGATCCGCCTCGTCGGCGTTCGTCGTGCGTACGGCGAAGCCCACCACGGTCAGCTCGTCCCGTTCGACGATGTCCACGACTTCCCTCCCCCAAATGTGTCCCCGGCCGATCATAAGCCCCGGAGAAAGGGGGAGACCCCTTGTTGAACCTGTCACCCCATAAGATGGATGAACGTGAAGTTTCTCAATGACCAAGAGCCTCGTTACGATTTGACTTACAGCGACGTGTTCATGG
The DNA here is from genome assembly GCF_044547985.1 of Nonomuraea sp. NPDC052265. Classification (NCBI taxonomy): domain Bacteria; kingdom Bacillati; phylum Actinomycetota; class Actinomycetes; order Streptosporangiales; family Streptosporangiaceae; genus Nonomuraea; species Nonomuraea sp. NPDC052265. The sequence continues at coordinate 122,391 of NZ_JBIUBJ010000002.1, read as the reverse complement.
TGCCGTCGCGCTCCTCGGTCGGATCGCGGCTCGCGGTCGACCTCTCCACGAACGACGGCACGGGCACCACCATCCCCGTCGTCGTCGCCAACATGACCGCGGTCGCCGGCCGCCGCATGGCCGAGACCGTGGCCCGCCGCGGCGGGATCACCGTGATCCCCCAGGACATCCCCCTCGACGTCGTCGCCGAGGTGGTCGACTGGGTCAAGAAGCGCGACCTGGTCCACGACACGCCGCTCACCCTCACGCCGCACGACACCGTGGGCGAGGCGCTGCAACTGCTGCCCAAGCGCGCCCACAACGCCGTCATCGTCGTGGACTGGGACAACCGTCCCGTCGGCGTGGTGACCGAGGCCGACTGCCAGGGCGTGGACATGTACACGCAGCTGTCCGAGGTCATGTCGAGCGAGCTGCTGACGCTGCCCGCCGGGCTCGACCCGCGCGCCGCCTTCGACCGCCTGCACGGGGGCCGTCACCGCCTCGCGCCCATCGTGGACGAGGACGGCCGGCTGGTCGGCATCCTCACCCGTACGGGCGCGCTGCGCGCCACGCTCTACCAGCCCGCGCTCGACGCCCAGGGCCGCCTGCGCATCGCCGCCGCCGTCGGCGTGAACGGCGACGTCGCCGCCAAGGCCAAGGAACTGCTGGAGGCCGGGGCCGACTGCCTGGTCGTGGACACCGCCCACGGCCACCAGGAGAAGATGATCGCCGCCCTGCGCGCGGTACGAGCGCTCGACCCCGGCGTGCCGGTCGCGGCGGGCAACGTGGTGACCGCCGAGGGCGTGCGCGACCTGGTCGAGGCGGGGGCCGACATCCTCAAGGTCGGCGTGGGCCCGGGCGCCATGTGCACCACCCGGATGATGACCGGCGTCGGACGTCCGCAGTTCTCGGCGGTGCTCGAATGCTCGGCCGAGGCCCGCCGTCTCGGCAGGCACGTCTGGGCGGACGGCGGCGTCCGGCACCCTCGTGACGTGGCGCTGGCGCTGGCCGCCGGGGCGTCCAACGTCATGATCGGCTCGTGGTTCGCCGGCACGTACGAGTCGCCCGGCGACGCCCGTACCGACGCCGACGGGCGCAAGTACAAGGAGAACTTCGGCATGGCCTCCTCGCGGGCCGTACGGCTCAGGACCGCCGAGGACTCCGCCTACGACCGGGCCAGGAAGGCGCTGTTCGAGGAGGGCATCTCGACCTCGCGCATGTACCTCGACCCCAAGCGTCCCAGTGTGGAGGACCAGATCGACGGGATCGTCGCGGGGCTGCGGTCGTCGTGCACGTACGCGGGGGCGGCGACCCTGGAGGAGTTCCACCGCCACGCCGTCGTCGGCATCCAGAGCTCATCCGGCTACGCGGAAGGCATGCCGCTACACCAAAGCTGGTAACCCGTCCTCGACTCACCCCCTTGGCTCCCTTCACCCTTGGCTCCCTTCACCCTTGGCTCCCCCGCCCTTGACTCAACCCCACCCGCCGCCCCAGCACCGCCCGGCCGTGTGTCTCCGACCGGGCACCCGGTGCTGCCCGCACGAACGGGGCGGCGGGTGCCCCCAACGCGCCCACGCCCGCCCCTCCCCACCGCCCCAGGCCCGCGTACGTATGCTCATCCGACCGATGACGGGCGCCACTCCGGCGACCCCACCGGGACACTGGCATGGGGGCGGACATCTGTGCAGGGCGCTGGCCCAAGGCCGCACTGTCCGGCATGCCGGCGGGCATGTCGATCAAGGGTGTCCGGCATGCCGGTGGGGCCGGGGCGTCGGGGCGGCGGTGGGTCAGGTGCGGTGCCAGCCGCCGGCGGCGTGGATACCGCCGTCGACGTGGAGCGTCGTCCCCGTGACGAACCCGGCCAGGCCACCGGCCAGGAACACGGCCGCCCCCGCCGCCTCAGCCGGGTCGGCGAGATGACCGAGGGGCGGCAGCCGGGCCGGGTCGTACGGGAGCGGACGGGCCGACATGCTCTCGCGCACCCCCGCCTCCCCCGCCGTACGCAGCGCGTCGGGCGCGATCGCGTTCACCCTGACGCCGCGCGGGGCCAGCTCAAGCGCCAGCGACTTGGTCAGGCTCATCACGGCCGCCTTCATCGCGGCGTAGACCGCGAAGCCGGGCGCGGCCTGGTGTGCCTCGCTGGAGGTCACGTTGATGATCGAGGAGCCCTCGGGCATCAACGGGAGCATCGCCCTGATCATGCCGGTGACCTGGGTGAAGTTCTCCGCCACGAGCGTTCGCTCGCCGCGCGGCGACACGTCCGCGAACGCCGCGTGGAACGTGCCGCCCGCGTTGTTGACCAGCACGTCGACGCGTCCCCAGCGCTCGCGCACCGCCTGCGCGAACAGCTCCACCGCGACCGGGTCGCGCACGTCCAGCGTCATGGCCAGCTCCACCCCAGGAGTGCCCGCCGGGTTCGCCCGGTCCGCCAAGTCCGCCTGACCGGCCCGGTTCGACGGGTTCGATTGGTGTGCTGGGCTCGATCGGTGCGATGTGGGGTTCGGTTGGGGTGTCTGGGGCCAGGTGCGGTCGCAGACTGCGACGTGTGCGCCGAAGGCGGCGAACGTCTCGGCGATCGCCAGCCCGATGCCCCGGCCCGCGCCGGTGACCACGGCGACGCGCCCGGTGAGCAGCACGGAGTCGGGAGAAAGGGCGGCCATGAACGACGACGATATCCCGACGGCATAGAGTCGTCGGGTTATTGTCACCGTCAACAGGAGCACATTCGTGGCACTCGAGAAGCCTGAGATCGACTTCCCCGAGGGCAACCCGCCCGCCGATCTGGAGATCGTCGACCTCGTCGAAGGCACTGGCCCCGAGGCCAAGCCGGGCCACAACGTCAGCGTCCACTACGTGGGTGTCTCGTTCTCGTCCGGGGAGGAGTTCGACGCGTCGTGGAACCGCGGCCAGGCGTTCGAGTTCCCGCTCGGGGGCGGCCGCGTCATCGCGGGCTGGGACCGCGGGGTCGCCGGGATGAAGGTCGGCGGCCGTCGCAAGCTCGTCATCCCGGCGCACCTCGGCTACGGCGACCGCGGCGCGCCGCCGCGCATCAAGGGCGGCGAGACGCTGATCTTCGTGGTCGACCTGCTCGGCGTCAGCTAGACCGGGAACGGGCGGGCCGCCGACAGCGGCCCGCCCGCCTCCCCTGCTTCCCGTCTTCCTCTCCCCCGCCTTCTTCCGCTTTGGCAAAACCCGGGACATATCGGGTGGGGAAATGTCGGCGTGGTGAGGCACGATAGCGGTGTGCTTCTGATCGACGTGGTCCGAACCTCCGACGCGGTGACGCGCACCTCCGCACGGCTCGGCAAGGTCGGGCATCTGGCCGAGCTGCTCGCCCGGGTCGGTCCGGACGAGGCGGAGATCGCCATCGCCTACCTGTCGGGTGATCTGCCGCAGCGTCAGGTGGGCGTGGGCTGGCGTTCGCTGGAGGACGTCCCGCAGCCGAAACTGGCCGCCACCGCCACGCTGACGGCCGTCGACGCGCTGCTGACCCGGATCAAGGCCGTCTCCGGCCCCGGCTCGCAGGCGGCGCGCAGGGCGCTGGTCGCGGAGCTGTTCGCGGGGCTGACCAGCCAGGAGCAGCAGTTCATGCGCAGGTTGCTCAACGGCGAACTGCGTCAGGGCGCCCTCGACGGCGTGATGATCGAGGCGGTGGCCAAGGCGTCCAGCGCGCCGTCGGCCGACGTGCGGCGGGCGCTCACCCTGCGCGGCTGGCTGCCCGCCGTGGGCGCGGCGGCGCTGACGGGCGGCGTGGCGGCGTTGCACGCGTTCAAGCTGGAGGTGGGACGGCCGGTCTCCCCCATGCTCGCGGGCAGCGCGCCCAACGTGGCCGCCGCGCTGGAGAAGGCGGGCACGCCCGCGTCCCTGGAGTGGAAGCTCGACGGCGTGCGCGTGCAGGCCCACCGCTCGGGCGCGGAGGTGCGGGTCTTCACCCGCACGCTCGACGACATCACCGCCCAGGTGCCCGAGCTGGTCGAGGCGGTGCTCGGGCTCGACCGCGCCGACCTGGTGCTCGACGGCGAGGTTCTCGCGCTGCGGCCGGACGGGCGTCCCCACCCGTTCCAGGTGACCGCGAGCCGCGTCTCCAGCAAGACCGACGTCGCCAGGCTGCGCGAGCAGACCCCGCTCAGCGTGTTCTTCTTCGACGCGCTGCGCGCCGACGGCGCAGACCTGCTCGATCTGCCGTACTCGCAGCGCCAGGAGGCCCTGGCCCGCGCCGTCCCGCCCGGCCTGCTGACGCCCCGGATGGTCACCGCCGACGTGGCCGAGGCGGAGAAGTTCTTCACCGACGTGGTCAAGGCCGGCCACGAGGGCCTGGTGGTGAAGTCTCTGTCCGCCCCCTACGCCGCCGGCCGGCGCGGCGCGGGCTGGGTCAAGGTGAAGCCCCGGCACACGCTCGACCTGGTGGTCCTGGCGGCCGAGTGGGGCCATGGGCGGCGCCAGGGCAAGCTGTCCAACCTCCATCTGGGCGCGCGTGATCCCGAGGGCGGGTTCGTCATGCTCGGCAAGACGTTCAAGGGGCTCACCGACGAGCTGCTGGCCTGGCAGACCGAGCGATTCCTCGAACTCGCCGACGGCCCCACCGACGAATGGGCGGTCCGGCTCCGGCCCGAGCTGGTCGTGGAGATCGCCTTCGACGGCGTGCAGCGTTCGCCGCGCTACCCCGGAGGGATGGCGCTGCGCTTCGCCCGGGTGCTGCGGTACCGGCCGGACAAGCGGGCCGAGGACGCCGACACCGTGGACACCGTCCGCTCCCTCATGTTCTGAAACCAATTCTCCCGTTCAGGCTCGCCGGGCGCACAGTACGCCCTGAGCGGGGAGAGGCCGGCCGCGAGGGGTGCCCGGCCATGCCGGCTCCCGTTCGTGGCTTGAGGCCGGATTCTCCTGCCCCGTGGTCTTGGGCGAGTTCTGTCGTTCTCCGGAAACCCCAAGATCCTCGGCGTACGCTCGACGTTCTGGGCCTCTTGCGCCCTTAAGTGGGATATGTCACTGTATGTCGCATTAAGTTGTCTTTACCCGCTGTTTGTCGCATATGTTCTTCCTCGCCCGCCGGATCCCCCATCCCCTGCGGGCGGACAGGCCGTCACACGCCTCCACACCCCCACGACCTGGCCTTTCCCTTTCCTGTCCCCTAGCTAGGACCGTGGTTTACCTTGGGCCAGCACTCCCACAAATCGTCCCCCAACGACCGCAGGCTCTCCCCGGGCAAGCGCCGCTGGACCGCCATCGCCGCAGGCGCCGCCGTCGTGGCCGCCGCCTCGACCACCGCCTGGGCCGCCGTCGGCAACGACGCCCCCGGCACCACCACCGCCAAGGACGCCGCCACCGCGGCCCCCTCCGCCCGCACGTCCCCCAACACGCCGGTCGCGGCCAAGGTCTCCCAGGCCAAGCCCATGACCCCGGCTCCCAGCGCTTCGAGCCCCAGCGCCTCGACCTCCACCGCTTCGGGGCCCGGCGCGAAGAACGTCCCGGACTCCCCGCACGGCGCCACCCCCGCGCCCAAGGCGCCCGGCGCCGCACGGCCCGACGTCACCGAGACGCCGGCGTCCGAGACGGCGGTGTCCGAGACGGCGAAGACGGCCAAGACCGTCAAGCCGGTCAAGCTCAGGACGACGAAGCCGAAGGTCCGCGTCCTGTCCTCCGGGACCTGTGGCGCCTCGTACTACGGCGAGCCCCAGATGACGGCCAGCGGCGAACGCTTCAACCCCTCCGCCATGACCGCCGCCCACAAGTCCCTTCCCCTGGGCAGCCGCGTCCGCGTCACCAATTCGCGCAACGGCTCGTCGGTCACCGTACGCATCAACGACCGCGGCCCGTACGTGGGCGGACGATGTCTCGACCTCTCCAGGGCCGCGTTCGACGCGATCGGCAGCCTGAGTTCGGGCGTGATGACCGTCCGCTACGAGGTCCTGGCCCGCTGACCGCCCCTCCGGTCCCCTTCTCGGCCCCGCCCCCGGCTTCTCGTCACCTCGGGGGCGGGCCAGGCCTTCCCCCGGCACCACCCTCCACGCCCCGACATTCCCCGCAAATCCTCCCGACACCCCACCAGCGACTACCCGCGCCCGTCCGCGATTCCCTCAGGCCCCGCCCGCACATCCGTCGGACGGTCCCCGACGTCCGACGTCCTCCGGCCGCCCGTCCCTCGGGCATCCCCCCTAGTACGGCCCTCGGACGTCCCCCGACATCCCGCCCCCGCAGTCCTTCGGGCATCCCCACCCGTAGGAACGCCGCCCTCTCCCCTGAGGACAGCCTCCCCGCGCGGAAGAAGCGTTACTTGACCAGCCGTACCGTCAGCGGGTAGCGGAAGTGGCTCTCCGACAGGGCGGAGATGCCGCCGACGATGCCCAGGACGATCGCCCCGACCCAGATCACCGGCAGAAGCACGATGCCGATGACGGTGATGGGCAGGATGCACGTCGCCCCCACCACGGTGAGCTGGAAGTTCAGGGCCTCCAGCGCCTGCCGTCGCAGGTACGGCGAGGTCTTGGCCGCCGTGAGGAGCAGGATCAACGGGCCGACCACCGGGATCCCGACGGCCATCAGCAGGTGGCCGAAGGCCGCCTGGAGGCGCTCGTTGCTGTCCGAGGACCGCACCGGACGGACCGGCGGAGGCATCGGCGGCGCGAGTCTGGGCACCGCCATCGTCCCGTACAGCTCGTTCATGATGGGCATCAGGTCACCGTGGGTACGGGCGGTCATCGCGCGTTCCAGCCGGTCGTCGAACTCCAGCTTGTCGAACCGGCCCTCCGCGTAGGCGGCCTTGACGTGCTCGACGACGTGATCTCGGTCCAGGTCGGTGACGCGCAGATGAGCTGGCGGCACCTGTCCCGGCCCGGGGGTCTTGGGTACCCCAGCCATGATGGTCATGCCTCTCCTTGGAATCGGCGGTCAACTCTCATACTGCGTCCTCGGAGCCGGACGTGCCATCGGGAGAAACCCGGAGCTGTCCCCGAGATCATCCCCGACGCCGGAGCTCCAGACGGTATAAAAAGGATTCATGAGATGGCGAGACCGCTACGGTATCCGTCGGCTGCGCGGGCAGAAGATCGCGCGGTTCGACCGCGAGGCGACCGACGCCGACATCGAAGCGCTCATCGCCTTCGCACGTTCGCGGCGTGGCGTCGAGTTCTACGTCGAGCCGGAGACGTTCGCCACCGACACGACCGCCGTGGCGGTGGCTGACGACGGCGAGTGGACCAGACGCAGGGTCGGGTCGCCTGCCGTGATCCACAAGGTCGCAAGAGATCTGGCATTACCGGTGTACGACGTGCAGCTGACGGGCTATCCCCCTCGGATGCGGGCGTACAACGAGCGCCGCCGCCGCGAGGAAGGCAGCCTGTAGTCCTGGTGGAGAGGGTGCTGGTCGATGTCACCGGCACCCTTTCTTCATGCGCCCCCACCCGGCCCCCTGTGCCGGTCGGGCCCGTGCGGGGACGGGTCGTCGTCGAGCAGCCCGAGCATGGGGATCAGCCAGCCGCCGTTGGCCGGGCCCATGGCGGTGTCGAGCTCGTCGGGGGTGGGGAGGCGGTCTCGGACGACGGCGGGTGAGAGCAGGCTCTGCAGGGCGTGCGTCAGGAGGTTGGCCATCGAGTAGTGGGGGTCGGTGGTGAGGGCGCGTTCGAGCGCGATGGTGGCGAGAATGTTGTCGCCGGTGCGCCAGGCGGCCATGGCCAGCAGGGAAGCCGCCGGAGGGACGAAGCGGGGCTCCAGACGGCGGGTGAGGTCTTTCCACAAGGGCAGGTGGGCCTCCTGCATCATGGTCCAGGCTTCGTCGCGGACTCTGATCACGGTCAGGGCCAGGCCCAGCCGGGCGGCTTCGACGTCGTCGAGGCGGACGCCGCCGGCGTGGGCGCTCAGGGTAGCCCTGACTTTGGTGAGCGCCGCGGCGACGTAGCTCTGGGCGAAGGTGTCCAGGTCGGGGGCGGCGGTCAGGCGGGCTCGGACCTCTGCGACGGCGGTGGCGGTGGCCCGGCGCATCGCCATGCGGACCGGGCCGGTGGCGGGGGCGATCGTGCGTTCGAGGCTGCGGCGGTCGGGGAGGGCGACCATGCCGCGCACCGTCGCCTCGGCGGCGATGTGGCTGGTGGTCGGGTCGTACGGGGTGCCTTCGGGCGGGCAGCACCGGGGCAGCTCGCAGACGTAGGACCAGTAGCGGCCTTCGTGGGCGCGGATCGCCTCCCCCACGCGGATCTCCGACGCGGTGGCCACGAGCCTGGCCTCGTCGACGGCGGGAGTCACCGTCTCGCCTCTGCCGTAGCCGACGATGACCATCTCGGTGATGCCTTCGCGGTCGAAGAGGTCGGTGAGGGGGGTGAGGGTGCCGCGGGGGAACGGGAGGTTCCATCTGGCGGCCACCTTGGCCTGGCCGTGGCGGAGGCCGATCACGACCAGGCTGCCGCCATTCCCTGATGCTTGGATGTGTTCAAGCGTCTAGGAAGGCATCCGATGAGTGGCTGGCGTGTGGTGTTTGTGCCGGACTGGGACCATTGGGGCCCGGAGCCCGCGGAGGGCGTGCTGGGAGTCAGTGACCTAAAGGGGGCGGTACAGCGGGCAGGCTTGCGGCCAGGGGATTCGGTGTTCGTACGGCCGGATTTTCAGGTGGATCCGGATCTGCTGGATTTTGTGATGTCGAGAGGGTTCCGCTATCTGGCGCGGAGCACGAGAGAAGATTATGCAACGGATATCCGCTTGCTGCTGGACTGGTTGTGGACTCGGGGGGTGGCGTGGTGGCAGGCGACCGAGGATGATCTGGCCGCTTACCGGGAGTTCCGGTGTAATTCGCCGCTGAATCCGCAGCGGATCAGTGGCGCGAAGTGGAACCGTGAGGCGGCCGCGTTCACGCGCCTGTTCAAATGGGGGCAGGTGGACCCGCTTCCTGTGGATGTGGGCCGGCGGGAGGATCGGGCGGCGTACGCGCGAACACGTTACGTGCGGTGGCTGACGCCGCGGACGTGGCGGTTGTGGATGGACCTGGGGCTGCGGAGGTTGCGGCCTAACGGAACGCGGGTGCCAGGGTGGGATGGCCGGACAGAGTTGCGGAACACTGCGTTCACGCAGTTGGCGCTGAGCTCGGGGATGCGGAGGCAGGAGGTCGGAGGGCTGCTGGCGTTCGAGCTGCCCGACCAGCGCCTGCGGCGGGGCTTGTTCTCTCATGGGACAGTGCCGTGGGCCTTGACTCGGTCGAAGAAAATACGGGTGTTTTATGCGCGGGCGGACGCGTTGCGGCAGGTGGAGGCATACAGGGAGTCCGAGCGGATGTGGGCGATTGCGCAAGCCCAGCGCCAGGGTCGTTACGACCACCTGCCCTATCTGCTGGTGACGGAGGTGACGCGAAGCCCAGAACCAGTGGTGAGGTGGGTGGACCGAGACGGTGTGCAGGGTCGCCGGGAGCTGGGAGCGCTGGACTGGCGGGAACGTCAATGGCTGTTCACGGAGGGCCAGCAGGGGCCGGAGCCATGGTGGCTGTGGCTGACGGAGGAAGGTATGCCGATGCTGCCTGACCGCTGGAACACGATGTTCCGGCTGGCGAACCTGCGGTGCGAGGAGCAGCTGCTGACCTCACAGGAACGGCAGGTGCCGCGGCATCTGCGGACAGCCGAGGCCCGCGGCCGTGTCCCTTGGGCAACTCCGCACATGACCCGGCACTCGTTCAGCCTGTTCATGCTGGTGGTGCTGAATGACCTGGTCAACCGGAAGTTCGGATTGACACCGACCGAGCGCAGAGACTTCGCCTTACTGTACGGGGATCCGTGGTTGCTGGTGTGCGAGTTGCTCGGGCACACGGATGTGGAAACGACGAAGGATCACTACCTCTCGCCCGTCCGCCACATGCGGCTGGAGACCCTCCTCGCGTTCGATGAGAATGAGAGGAGACATCCGTCTGACGGTACTCAGACCGGTGGAGCAGAGCGGGTCACGAGCCTGTTCGCCCGGCTAGCACAAGAAACGTCGGGGATCCAGGACCTGGATGTGCTGCTAGACCGCCACCCGATGCCCGACACCGACGATGAGGTGCCAACGTGAGCCCCCGCGGCCACAAGGCGGTGCTGCCGCCCGCCGGATTCCAAGCCACCCCGCGTACCGATCAGACCGGCCTGAAGGTCACCCTGGTCAACCACCGCGGCGCCACGAAGGTTCACGACTTCGCGGGCCTTGCCGACCTGGGCGTTCCCGAACCGATGCAGCTGTCCTTGGCTCGTGTGTTCGCCCGCCAGTCTCGGAACTGGAACGCCCATTCGGCCTCGCACGCGTACTGGGCAGCTGTGAAGGCGTTCGCGGCATTCTTGCGGGACCAGGGGCATCCTGCGCAGGACCTGTACGAGGTTTCACCTGCAATGCTGCGTCTTCTGCGGAACAGTTTCATGACCGCTGGGAGGCGGGCCAACCTTGCCAACCTGCTGCGGCTGCTACGGCGTGATCCTCGGCTGAACCAAGGACTGGCTGCCGAGGAGCTCGCCCGCCCCGCCAGGCGTTTGGCATCGACGCGACAGTCCATGGGGGAGGACGAATATCAGCAGGTGAAGAGAGCCGCGCAGCGGGAGTTCCGGACGGCCCTGCTGCGGATCCGGGAGAACACGGCCCACCTGAACCGCTATCGGGCCGGTCAACTGGCCGAACGCAGTAAGGCATGGAAGATCGGCAAGATCCTCGACCATCTCGCCGTCACCGGCGACGTCCCCCGCTCCGCTCGGCCCTGCGGCACGGTTGAGGTTTCCAACCCGGGGCTGCTCGGGGGAGGCCAGCCGCTGCAGACGTGGGGGCGGTTGTTTTTGATGCGTTCTGAGCTGATCGCCTTGGCGGTGCTGATGACCGACCAGTGGGGCTGGAACCTGTCAATGTACAACCGGGTACCGGTGCCAGTACGGACGCCGTCAGCGGGAGAGACCAGCACCATCACGTACCAGGTTCATGTGGAGAAACACCGCGCTGGCGAGGGAAGGTGGTGGAACACGGAGAACATCACCGACTCAGGCGCGGACTCCAAAGGTCGCCTGATTAGCCAGGCGCTGGAGGCCACAGCACATGCCCGTGCCTTGGCGGCTCGGCTCGTCCCCGGCATCGACCTTCTCATGGTCTTTCGCCTCCACCGGACGAACACCGAGCACGGAGACGGCGATCGTCCCCCGCAAATCTGGCCGCTCGGCTTCGGTTTGGGCAGCTCCGACGCGCACTGGTGGAAGCGGCGGCATGGGCTGACACGGTCCCCGTTTCAGCCGTTGCGCCGAACGGCGGTAGTCGACGAGGGGGAACCGCTGCAGCACAAGCGGGGCACGCACGAGAGCGTCTATGTGCTGCCCGACAAGCGCGTCCAGAAGAACGCCCGGAAGGTTATCGCGGCCGGCGCAGAGGAAGCCCTGCAGCAGGCCCGCGACATCACTTTCATGGGCCAGCTCACCAGCGCTCCCGGCCCCGGGGACGAGGAAACCGTCACGTCCGACTGTGCAGATGCCAAGTCCAGCCAGTGGTCAGACCCAGACGGAGGCTGCAAAACAGCCTTCATGAACTGCCTGGCCTGCCCGAACTCCCGGGTCCACGACGGCCACCATCCCCGCCTCGCGCTTCTGCGCCAGTGCCTGATCTCCCTACGCGGAGTCATGCCCAGCCGCCACTTCGACCGGACCTGGAACAAGCCTCTGCTTCGTTTGGATAACCTGCGGGAACGCGTCGGCGAGGACATTTTCGACGGTGCCCTGCACCGCGCCACCGACCGGGACCACCTGATCGTCGAACATCTCCTCAAGGGAGACCTCACCCCGTGACCATCGCTCCCGACATCATCGACGACCCGTTCATCCTGGCCGCCCCACTGCCAGACGACTTGGTCATCCAGCCCCGTTGGATCAGTGCCAGCAACAACCACCTCAACAACCGCGTTCGCGACGACACCTGGTCGCTTGGTCCGCTCACTGACCGGCCCGGCACGATCCTCAACCGGATTCACTGGAAGAACTGCCCTGCTCACCTCCGCGAGGACCTCAAGGTCCTGGCCTGGACGCTCATCAATGGTGAACGCCGCCCCACCGTCGCTGCACGCCGCCGGACGCTCACCCGCCACAGCGTCAGCTCTTTGCACCAACGGCTGATCGAGTGGCTGCGGTGGGCACGCTGGCTAGGACAGAAGGAGGTGGCTCGACTCTCCGAATGCACGGACGACCATTGGCGCGCTTACGCCAGCGGACTCGTGGCATCCGGTGTCAACCGCACAACGATGGAACACTCCCTCAACCAACTCTCCGATCTGTGGGAGTTCGACCAGCTCACGACCGCCCCAACACAGGTGTCACGGCCGCCGTGGGACACCGAGGGCATCGACGACTTCCTCCCCGAGGAGAAGCAGGCCAGCACACGAGAAAACACCACGGAGCCGCTGGATCCGGCCGTCGTCGGCCCGCTGCTGGTCTGGTCGATACGCATGATCGAGGACCTCGCCGACGACATCCTCGCTGCCCGGAACGAACGCACCCGCATCGCCAACCAAGCCAACAGCACCGAGTCGACACCGGAAGGTGCTGCGGCCCTTCGCACCTATGTGGAACACCTCCTCAAGGCCAACACCGTCATCCCCGTCGCCACTCACCGAGGCCGCACTGGCCTGGCACGGACCTATATCGCCGTCAAGACCGGCGCCAGTTACCAGCAGGTGAAGTGGGCCGCAGTTAAACATGACCTAACGAGGTTGGCGGCCGAACGGCCGGGCCCCTGCCCCATGCTGATACCGATCAGTGGCTTGATCGACGGACAGCCGTGGCGCGAGAACATCGACTACGACGAAGCCCAGTGTCTGTGGCGGCACCTGGGCACGGCAGCCGCCATTATCGTCCTCTACCTCACCGGCATGCGCCCACAGGAGGTGCAAGGGCTGCGGGCAGGCTGCTGCCCCGATCCCGCCCCTGACGGCACCTCCCATCACCTCGTCCACAGCCTCGCCAGTAACACGGAGGCCATCGAATCCGACGAGCCCTTGACGGAGGAGGAGGCCGATCCATACCTGATTCGCGGGCACCACTACAAGAACGTCCGAGACCACAACGGTCATCACGTTTCAGGAGGCGAGGAGCGCACTGTTCCCTGGGTCGCCATTCGCCCTGTCGTCAACGCCATCCGGGTCCTGGAACGTATGGTCCCTGAAGGAGAGCTTCTCTTCAGCTCGATCCACCACGATACGGACAACCGCCAGCAGCAGGGCAGCCTCACGCTGGTAGGCATCGCAGACCGGATTAGAGCATTTGTGGCCTGGATCAACCGGGAAGCCCTTGCCCAGGGCCTTCCCGAGCAGACAGTCCCCGATGACCCCCACGGTCCTATCAGCCCATCTCGGTGGCGCCGCACACTGGCGTGGCATATCGCACGGCGTCCTGGCGGGCTGATCGCGCTCGCGATCCAGTACGGGCACATGCGCACGTTCCTCGACGCACGCACCTCTCACAGTTATGGCGCCCGCGGCCGCCGCGGCATGCACGGCATCCTCGATATGGAGACCGTCCTCGCCACCGCAGACACGGCTGACCGCCTACGCGACGCTACGGCTGCCGGCGAGAAAATCTCCGGCCCCGCAGCTCGGCGCGCGCTCCTGGACGCAGCTGACACTCCGCAGTTCGCAGGCGCCCTCACCACCATCCGAGCTACCAAACAACTGCGTCAATTGGACGGACGCCTGCTCTTCGACAACCCTAACGCGTTCCTGATTTGCTCTTTCAAGCATCAAAACGCCCTATGCGAGCCTGACGCGGATGCAATCGCCCCGCTCACTTTCGCCTGCCAAAAGGGCTGCGGCAACGCGGTCCGCACCGACCAGCACGCCCGTGCCGCCCGCGAGCAAGCCGACCACCTCGATCGCCAAGCCGCCCACGTCCCTGGTCCCATGGCCCGAGCTCTCCACGCCAAAGCCGCCGACTGGCGTCAAATCGCCGACGCCCACTCCGCTGCCGCCCGCACCGCCCAGGAGATCCTTAGATGACCGACGACTGTGATCTCCACGGTGCCGAGCGCAAACGCATCACCGCCGCCATCGACCGCCTTCTCGCTGGCACTCCCACCTACTCCAGCGGCAGCCTCACCATCGAAGCTCTCGCCGCTGAAGCCGACGTCAACAGAATGGCGCTCTACAAAAGACACGCGGACCTCGGCGAGGTATTCAAGGCCCGCGTCCGTAGCGAGACTCACCAGATCACCGAAACTGAGAAACGACTCCGCAGTGACAACGCTCGACTGCGGCACGCACTTAAAGAGGCACGAGCTAGGGAGAAGGACGCCCGGTGGACCGCCGACCAGACCGCGCTCGCCGCAGCAGTCCTCGTCCTCCAAGTCAAGGCCAACGAGACCGCCTCGGATGACAGAGGAACCGTCATTCCCCTTAGGAGGCCGACCCAATGACCCCTGCGAACTAACCGTTGGTCCGTTTACCCTGGCCCAGCCAATTCGGGCCATTGCGTGATCAGCCACCGCTCAGGCAGGGTGCCGTCGCCGACGCGAGTGATGCGGTGCCCGGCCGGACGCACCCGCAGGAAGACGAACTGCGAGCTCATGGCCGCCCTTGGAGCCTTCGCGCCAGGTGAGCGTGACCGCAGCGTCGTGGCCGGCGGCCCGGACGTGTTCGGCCAAGCTGACGGCGGCGTCGGGGTAACGCAGGCCGGTCCGGGTGGGAGGCCGGCCGCGGCCGGACCAGACCCGGGGGCACTGCGACCACGTCTGGGGCGTGCGCGAGGGCGTCGCCTTTGACCTGCACGATGTAGCCGATCCCGCGCTCGTCCAGGGCGCCGCGGAACTGACTGCTGTCACCGTAACCGGCATCGGCCACGACCATCGGCGGGCGCAGTCCTTGCTCGATCAGCGCATCGAGCATCTCCACTGCCATCATCCACTTCGGACGATGCCGCTCCTGTCCGGGGATCCCCACCGGTCCCGTCGCGTGGCCACTTGCGGACCGGTGGCGGCATCACCGGCCTGGTCATCCCATGACGTGGGCATGAACAGCCGCCAATCGAGTGGACTGGACGCGGTGTCGGTGACTGCATGGACGCTCACCCCGATCTGGCAGTTCGCCACCTTGCTCAGGGTGCCGGAGTACTGCCGCGCCACGCACGGCGAGCCCTTGCCGTCCTTGGGAAGCCCGTGTCGTCGATCACCCACGCCACCGGCTCCACGACCTCGATGGTCCGCCGGGCCAGCCTGGCCCGCACCGTCCAGGTGTCCCAGGTCGACGTGGTCACGAACTGCTGCAACGCCTGATGATCCACCCCGAGCCGCTCCGCCATCGGCTGCATCGACTTACGCCGCCCATCCAGCAACAACCCACACAGGTATGTCACCCCTTTGGCTCGCTGATCGGAGCGGGCCATGGGCGCGAACATCTCCGCGGCGAACGCCTCAAGGCGCCGCCGCACAACCGCAAGCTCGTGAGGGGTCATCGCAGCATGAAACTACCCACACCGGCACAGCCACCCAACGACACGCCGACCTAACAATGCACTACTAGGCCGCGCAGCTCGGGGCTGGTCCGGCCGGAGATCAGCAGCGACTGGACGAGATCACGCACGGCGGGGCGGGCGTACCGTTGGCGTGATGTTCCCGATGGGCGTGGAAGTAGCGTTCCGAGCGTGAAGAATGCGCCGTACAGCGCCGCCCTTCCAGCGCGTTGACGGCAGCGGACAGGTCGCTCGACAGGGCTTGCGTTGGACAGGTGCGGATCAGCCCTTGCGCATCGACATAGATCGCGCCCTGCTCGAAGAGGGCATCACAGCCAAGAACGCAGGCGAGCATCACGATCGCTGTATCGCGCCGCTCCTTTTCATCGGCTTGGTCTCGACGTTTGATGTGGGCCACATGCAGATAGGCGATTGGCAGCGTCCGGCCGCACAGGGCGCAAACCCCGCTCGTGCGGCCGCCCAAGAGATGACGGCGCAGTTTGGTCTGTTCGCGCCGCTGGGTGACCTCGCGCAGGATGTCGGTGGCGCCTTCCAGGTCCAGTCCGGTGGTCCGGCTTAGCTCTCCCGGATCGGCGAGCGTCTCTTGAACGGGCAATAGGAGCTGGGGCGCCTCGGCCAATTCGATCCTGCCGTCGCGGAACGTCCAGCCTTCACGTTCGCCGAGGGTTTCGGCTGCTGGTGCGCTGGCCATGATGAAGGTCTGCGGCGGGCCGGTGCGGAACGCCGCGTTGCGGCGCAGTTGGTCAGTGTCTTGCTTGAGCAGTTGTAGGTGCTCATACATCAGACGGCAGTCTTCAGCGGCTGTGGCGCCATCAAGATGCGCCAGCTCGACAACCCCGCTCTGCCCAGCGCCCCGCCACAGTAGGTCGGCCTCCTGTAGATCGCACATGGGCAACTTGCGGAGCGCGTCCTTGACATCCTGGAGGCGGCCGTTGCGTGGATGGCCGTGCGCGAAGGCGTACTCCCGATGTAGCGCCTGCAGCAGGCTGGTGCCCCACACGACGATCCGCGAACGGCGGCGACCACCCCGTGCCTCCAGACCTGCAATCTCGACGTCTCGGTTGTTGTAGCGCAGGAACAGAGAGAATTGAAGGGCCCAGTGCGAAAACGGGCCGCACCAGACGTCTTGCTGACGCTGGAGCCACTGCGTGTGCTTGCTTGCGCAAGGCCACCACTTATCCACCTTGCGCTCGTCGTAGTCTTCCCCGCTCTGCGGAGCCATGGCCCGGTTGAACAAGGGCCGTCCATACTTGTCGAAAACGGCCAGTTCGCTGATTCGCCCACAGCACTCAGCGGTCCGGCCGGCCAGGAACACGACATCTCGGGCACGCAGGCCTTCACGTAGGTGCGTCATGCTCTCGTGGACGAGTAGATCAGGGCGGGCTCCGTGGCCTGAGGTACAGGATGCCATCGTCGAGGCCGCGTACACCGGAGTGCGAGTTTCGGCACCCCACTCATTGGTGACCAGGCGATACCCATCGGGCCACCACCAGCGCCCTTGTTCGACAATGTCCGGGCGGCCGCTGCTCACCATCGGCATGCCGTGGCCGAGATGTTCCTCGTAGGAGTACAGGTCGCGGGGCGATTTGTTTGCATGCCAGACCTGCGGATCGAGCACAAGGTCCGAGGTGAAGAAGGCTGGGGACATGGGGCGAAATGTAGTGCAGCTTCCTGGCGGCCGTGCGGGAACAAACGACCGGGGCTTGGCACCCGCGCCCGGCGCGAGCCTCCCGTAGGGCTGATGTTGACAGATAACGCTATCGACTCAGCCGGGGCGAGGCGAGGGGGTGAGTTGGGCCGATGCGGCCTGCGCACAGCTGATTACTGAACTCATCTCGTGAGCGATGAAGGCCCGGCGGCCTTCCCCGCCGCGGGGGCTGGAGGAGCGGGTGGATGCTCGTTCAGCCATCGTCGCTCGACGGTGAGGTTCGCTCCCAGCACCGAGTATTCGACGAGATAGGAGGGAGAGGGGCGGTCCGCCTGCCCTTCCCCGCTCCATGGTTCAGGCAACCGGGCGCTGCCCAGGTGGGCACCGAGGAACGGCAGCGGGTCATGCCCGGGGTGGCAGTAGAGGTGGCTGTCGGCTGCGTCGAAGATGACCCCGTTGATCCACAGGCCGAGGCCGCCGGGGAACTTCGTCAGATGGTCTCGCTGCTTGCCAGCGTCGTCACCCAAGGTGGTGAGGCCGGGGAGGATGAGGAACCGGTGAGGATCCAGCGGCAGGATCACGTCCCAGTAGATCGCGGCACGGAGCTGGTCTTCGTCGTCGTGGCCGTTGAGAATCACCACGGGAACGTCGCTGGTCCATAGGCACGCGTCGCTGAACCCGAGCCCCCAGGGACGGTTGTGAATGATCTGAGCCAGCGCGGCGAGCTGATCGGCCATGAACCGCAGGTGAGCGTCTCGGCCTGCCAGGGACTTGAGGGAGTGCGGCATCTCCAGCGGCGGTTGGCCGGCATCCGCCGCTGCGGCCAGGGAGGCCAGACGTCGGCGTTGGCGGGTGGTGCGGACCAGCTGGGCGGCGATCCACCAGGCCATCCACGATCTGTCTTCTCTCTTCAGGGGCCATGTGCGGGGAAGCGCTCCTGACGGGTCGTCCAGAACGGCGCGAAAGACGGGGGCGGCACGGGTCTCGATGTCCGACAGCAACGCTTCCACGCGCGGGCCGTAGAAGTCGGTGACGGCCGCCACGTGCGTGATGTTCGCCTCGAAGGTCCGGTCGAGGTTTATCAGAGCGCGGGCTCTGATGAACCAGTTGGTGCTTGCCTTCTTCTTTTGGCGGGCGAAGTGCCGCAGATACATTCGTGGCACGGTGTGGTCGTTGGTCGCCATCGTGATTGTGCAGCCCTTCCTCGCCAGCCTCTCCTGGCCCTGCTCTCACGGCCATGGCTTTCCATGATGGCCACGGCTGCGAAACCGCAGCAACACACTTACTGGCGTCGTGACGATCATCGGCCGCACAGGCGCGCCCCTGGGCGCTGTCGGCTCGAGAGGTGGGGGTGGAAAACGCCTCGCGCTCGACCCGGGTTGCGCCGTAGCGTCTCAGGATGTGAACACCGATGAGCAGCGTGACCTCCGCCGTCTGCTGGACCATCTGGAGCGCCTGGAGCCGTGGCAGAAGCTGACCGGGGAGGACTCCGGCCGCTGGCAGATCGACCCGCGGAGCCCGCTGACCGGAGACGACGCCAAGACACACCCCTTCGAGGTGTCGCATTCCGCCTGGCACGCCCTCACCGTGGCGATGGACCATATCGGATGCCTGCGCTCGTCCCTGGTGGGCCAGTTGAACGGCAACCGACTGGAGGTGCGCATTCACACTCACGCCCAGTCGTCGCTACTGCGCGGGGCCGTTGAGAACGGTGCCCGGGCGGTCTGGATGCTCGGGCCGAAAGATCGGCTGACCCGCGTCACCCGCCGTCTGGCCCTGCAGTTCAAGGAGACCAAGGACGCCGAGCGGTTGCGTGAACTCCTCAACAAGCCGGCGTCCAAGACTCTGCAGGAGCGGCAGCAGCGCCTGGTCGACCTGCTCGCCTCGGCCGGGCATCCGGCCGAGGAGGCCGCCAAGACGTTGAAAACCGTGGCGGCCACCTACACAGCCATCGTGCGCGAGGCCGGGGAGCTCACCCCCCGGCTTGGCAGCGATGTCGCACATGCGGTGTGGAGCGGCTGCAGCGCTCTGGCCCACGGCGACACCTACGGCACGCTGTCCATGCTGGACAAGGAGATCGTCTCCCGCAACGACGACATCGCGCTCGTGCGCGTCACCGGCTCGATCAGCAGCCTTTTCTGGTGCACCGTGGCGGCCACGCTCGTGATCGAGCGGGGCTTCCAGCTGTATCAGGAGCGCGGCATCTCCTACCGGTAACTCTCGCGCGGCGCCGACCCACCTCAGGTGGCGATGAGCTCCCTGTCCCCCGGGCCCGGAGTAGGCGTCGGACCGGCCCCGGCCAGCGGCGTGAACAGAGCACCGAGCTTGTTCACCGTCTTGGGGATGATGCGGGACCCAGGTACCACGGCGGTCGCCGTCGGTCAGCCCGGCGCCGCGCAAGATCTTCAGCTGATGGGAGATCGTCGGGGCGGTCAGGTCGAAGGCGCCGGTCAGATCGCACACGCACGCCTCGCCACCGGCGTGAGAGCCAATCATGGACAGCAGCCGCAGCCGGACTGGGTCGGCCACCGCCTTCAGCAGCACGGCCAACTCGGCCGCCTCGCCCTCTCCAAGCGGCTGGCGGGCGATCGGCGCGCAGCACGCCACGTCCTGCGCGCCCTTGCTATCCGAGACAAGGGGCCAGCTGGTGGCGGTCATGCGGGAGCCTCCGGTGCTGACGGCTGGTTCGACGTTCGTCTAAATGCTAGGCGGTGGTAGCCGACCAGTGCGGCGGCGGCGACTAGATGGTTGAGTCCAAGGGGTCGGGGTGATCAGTGGTCGTAGCGGGTGAGTGATCTCTTGATCGGCTGGCCGGTGTGGTCGTTGTGCCAGATCGCCGCGGGCCGCTAGCAAGAGAAAGCCCCCGCCCGCCCCAGGCTCATACCAGGGTTCGGGCTAGGGCTTCGTGGCGTACGACTTGCCTCAGGCGCGCCGCCACCGCCAGTACGGGTCAGAGCTCTTGTAGGTGCACTTGTAGCGGACCTTCGTCACCTTCGCGTACCCGTACCTCCCGTGCGCCGCCTTCGGACAGAAAGCACCCGGTGTGATGCATTCCCAGTGGGAGCCGACCTGCCGGTAGCAGGAGGCGGCAACAGCGTTCACGTGCACGGCCGCGGAAGCGGGCACGGCGGCCACAGCAGGAGCGACAAGGGCGGAACCAGCCAGGAGAGTGGACACGAGCAGGCGTCTGAGCACAAAGACTCCTCGGGGGATGGATCGTGACAAGGGCGAGACGCCATAGGCCTTCGAAGAGTTGTCACGCTCGGCTGATCGGGCATGCCGCGATCGGCGACTTACGTCCGCGTGCTGACCGACCAATCGGCGACAGCACCCTCCACGGCCTATGGCAGCCCGCCCTCGTTCCCCACCCTGCCCTCAGCATTCTGAGCGATCGGCGAGCCGGTCGGCGGTAGCGCCAAATTCGGTCGGTTCTTCCCCGGATGCCCACAGGCCACGCCCGACCAGCCAGCTTGACAGCCGACACATGGTTCGCCGCCAGATGAGCCGCCATCTCAACCGCCTATCGACCGTGACCACCAAACCCGTGCATCGGATGCATCCACTCGCTCAGTGCCGGCGACGCAGCATCTCACCAGACCACCCAGCCCCTGCTATGCCCCGACCGGCATCGTGAGACTCTGCCAAACACCCAGGCCCAACATCGACTCAACGTGCCTTACGCGCCTGACAAGATCATCGATCTCTGACCTGAGGGAGCCTGAGTTGGCTGGTCGAGAATGAGGAGACGGGGTACGGGCCTATTCTGCCTAGTGAAGTAGCGGTGAAGTACCTGGTAGGTGGCCAGGTGGTAGCTGATCCATTTGGCAGACTGCCGATCCGTTCCAGCCGGATGGGACCTCGTTCGGTGTCCGTGAGGCGGTGAGGCGGGCGCGATCGAGACGGACGTGAGGAGTCGTGAGGTAAGTTGTTCGCGGTCCCCGTCGTTATTGCGTTCGGCTTCGAGGACAGCAACGGTCGCGGCTGCGATTTCGGCGGCACAGTAAGCGACCATGCGAACCAGAAAGGGCAGGGTCGGCAAAGTCGTCACACCTTGTGTGGCCGATGTGCTGCTCCAGTGGCGCCTGCACGATCTGCAACTGCTCGCTCAACGGGAGCAATTGGCCTGGGCCTTGGGTGCCCCAGGGACGGCCGGGTCAGCGAAGCTGTCGTGATCTTCAATGCAGCGACAAGCAGGACAGGAAAGCGATGAAGGAAATGACCGATAATGTCTGCACACGCTGCCACCGCTGACATTCTACATGAAAGTATATGTCCGGTCCAGTTTTCCGCCGTTGGGAAGGAGAGGGCATGAAAGACTCCCTTGATTGGCCTTCACCAAGAAATCCAGAATGCCGTCGCTGTGCCTCCACATAAAAGTCCCGTCGGAGATGCACGCCTTCCACGCATTGGGATCGCCTTTCGTTTCCCATAGGCAAACGTCGCCGTTCTGCGTCGAGCCCCACGGGAAAAGCCCACCCGGACTAGGATAGTGTTGGAAATAGCGCACTTCAAGGACCTTGCCTTGATCGTCTACAACTTCCAGCTCTTCATCCTCATGAGGCCCTAGATCGTGCAGTATTCCTAGTACAGCCTCACGCATCGACTCGCCTGGCCGATCTCCGGGGTTAGCTATATACAACCCTAGGAACGCGTCTAGATTCAGACTGCCGTATCTGGCCATAAGCCTCTTGTAGTCGCTCGGAAGACGCAGGCCTAGTTCAGCCTCTATAGCGGTCCAGTCATTGTCGGGTGCAGGTCTGCGCGGAGCGCCGATTAGGTTTTCAAGGTCAGCAATAGTAGCCATCTGTTACCGTTAGATCTGAATCGTTGTGAATGCATTCATCGGAGACCACTTCACCGTCTATCGACGTCGTCATTCGGAATCTGCTAGGCAGCGTACTACCGCCATCATATTTAACCTCTACACGGTAGTCTACCACGCGTCTTCCTGCCGCCTCTCGAACTGCCTTTTTGACGGCGTTCTCGTATCGCTTCATCGGTCCGTTGTTTACTGTCGATAGACATGGCACCAGGTTGTTGCGGTTAGTTCCTGATCCACCTAGCTGATTGCCGACTACATGGCATCGGCTATAGCGTCGAACTGACGGCTTCCTGGGATTCGGTGCAGGGTTTGTGCTGGGCCAATATTTAGGGTCAACACTTGCGGGTGACCCTCCTTCGAGGTCCGACGGCCTGCAATATCGAGCGAATCCGCCAATCGGACGCTCATCGCGAGGATCGACATAAGGCTCGTTTTTGGGCGTGCATCCAGAAGTCTCGTTGCCTCCGTTAGGAGAACCTGGCGCTGGCTCCTCATTAGGTACTGGCTCAGGCACCGGCTCTGGTACCGGCGCGGGCCCCTGATCGTCTTGCGGCTCTGTTGTCGGTTGAGTCGGTAGCTTGACGAATCCAGGACCGTCGCCGTCGAGAAACCAGACGCCACCAAATCCCGTGTAGTCTATACCGACGGGCCAAATTTCATCCAGGGGCAGATTGCCATCGATCATGCATTTGTTGCCACAGAAGTTCCCCCAGGGAATATCTGGCTTACGGACGGGTTCTTTGTCTTTCTTGGCAGGGGGACGCGGGCTGGGCGGGGCGGGCGGGGCAGGCGGATGGTAGTTGTTGGGAGGGCTGGGCTGACGCGGACGCTTTCTGTCGGTCGGTTCCTTTTTGCGGTTGTCGTCTTTCTTTCCGGTTCCATGCTTATCAAAGTGGCATTTGTTGTTGAACTCTGCACAAGGATCCGGTTTTGGCGTCGGTTTGTTGCATTGCGGCCTTGGGTCGGACCACTTGCAAGGGCCTTTAGCTACGTCATCAGAAGCAGTACCCTTCGCGTCGGTTAGCACATCGCAAGCAACCGCGACCGGCACGCCTACGACTGGAGCACCGACCACTCGATAGCACCTTGGATTGGGAGCCTTCCCTGATGGATCAGTATAAACTAGGGGATTTCCCGCTCCGTATGTGTAACGATTTGACAGGATTGATGGATCAGGAGCGAACTCCCACGTGTCACGCGAAGCGAATCCTCCCGTACCTGGCTGATACCAACGGGCATGCATGTTGACAGCGCCTGTATCGGGATCGGTGTACTCACTCTGGTATCCCAGGTTAGGTTTGATGCCAGTACGTGCCACGACTTCACCGAATGGGCTGTAGGCGCTTGTCGCGGACAGTGCGGTGCCTGAGAAGGTGCCGATCAGGTCCTGATGTAAATCGGTGAGTGCGCCCAGGGCAGGATTTCCGCCTTCTTTGACGCTGACGAGACCGCCTACAGGGTCACGGCCATAGGAGGATTGGATGGCGCCATTCTGATCGGTGATGGCGACCACGTCATTGTCGAGTCCGGCATAGACGAAGCGCTGCTTCCCACTGCCTGTCTGCCGTGTAGTCATGCGGTCGAAGGCGTCATAGGTGTAGGTGGCGTCACCGTCGTTGATGAGCCGGTCGAAGGCGTCGAAGGTTAGGGTGCGTGTGTCTCCGTTCTTGGTCTGGCCGGCCAGAGTTCCGCGCGGACTGTAGGTGTATGTGCTGCCGTCACCTGAGATAAGGCGGTTGCGTTCGTCGTATGTGAAGGTCTTGTCACCGGCCTTGATGCGGTTTCCGGAAGCATCCCAACCGTAGTTTGTAGTGTTGCCGTCCGGCCCGGTCCAAGAGGTGAGTCGGTTGGCGTGGTCATAACCATAGGTATTGGTCCCTGCGCCAGCCAGCCCTTCGGTGGCCTTGGACGTGAGATTGTCGTCCTTGTCCCACCCATAAGTGATCTTAGCGAGTAGGGCGCCGCTGCCACTCTGCAAAGTGTGAGTGAGCAGGCGATCCAACGCGTCGTAGGTATAGGTCTGTGTGTTGGCCGGGTTGGCAGATGTGATGGTGGTGAGCCGGTCGGCCTTGTCGTAGTCGTAGGTGTTGATCCGGCCACTCACCGGGTCGTTGACGGTCTTGAGTCGGTCGTCCTTGTCCCAGGTGAAGGTGGTCGTTCCGGTCACATCTACACGTTGCGTTGGATTGCCAACTGCGTCGTAGGAGAAATTGCTGGTACCGCTGGTAGACGAGGTCACTTTGGTGAGCAGGCTGCGGTCGTTGTACTCCAGAGACTGACCACTGACCATGGTGGGGCGGCCACTGAGGTCATAGGTGTAGGTCTTGTCCTCTGCAACGATTCCCGCCCCGGAGCCGGTGACCTTTGTCACCTGGTCGAGGGCGTCAAATTGCCGGTCTAGCCGCACGCCGCCAGGCTTGATCAGTGCGGTTTCATTTCCGGCGGCGTCGTAGACATGCGTCCAGGTGCGGTCGGCCTGGTCCGGATGGGCAGTCGTAGCTGGCTCGGTGAGAGTTTCGATCAGCCCTAAACTATTGTAGGTGGTCCATGTGGTGTTCCCGCGACCATCGGTGACGCGAGTACGGGCGCCGTTGGCGTCATGGCCGAAGCTTGTGGTGATCGACTCATCAGCGGAGACCGGTTCGATGAGCTTGGTGACCATGTTGGTGGCGTCGTAGTTGCGCCGGGTAGTGTGACCCTCGCCGGAGGTGTGCTGGATCTGGTTCCCGGCGGCGTCATAGCCGAAGCTAACGGTGCGAGCGATGGCCCCGTTGCTGTCCAACCGCTTCACATCTGTGAGCCGACCTGCGAGATCGTACTCGCCGATTGTGGCATTGCCGATGAGATTAGTGACCTTGGCCGGACGACCTGCAATGTCGTACGTGTACGTTGTTGTGTCGTTCATTGGGTCGGTCACGGTCATGACCTCACCTGCGGCGTTCACTTCATAGCTGGTGATCTTGTCATCCGGCAGGACTGTCTTGGTGAGATCGCCAGCATCGTTGTAGGTCATCCTGGTGATGTAGGCGGCGGTAGCCGGCTTCCGCTCAATCTCGGTATGGGTGATTTGCCGTCCCAGATCGTCATATGTTGCCTGGATGCGCGCGCCCGTCGGGTCGATGACGGCTAGTTCCTCACCGGCCAGATCATACTCTGACACCCATTGCCCGGCGGGCTTTCCTGGACCAGCAGGTGGATCAGTGACGCGGACCCGGTTCCCCAGTGCATCGTATTCATAGGTGGTGGCATGTCCGCGCGTGTTTGTAACGCTGTGCAGGCGCCCGCCACTGTCGTAGGCGAAGGCTGTCTGAGGCGTGACTGTGGTGCCGCCTGGTGGGGTGTAGGCAGGCATAGTTTGAGAGGCAATTCGTCCGGACTTGTTGTAGCTAGTGGTGCTGGTTTTGCCTTCAGCGTCCACGAAGTGGGTCTGGTTTCCGAAAGTGTCGTAGCCGACCCGCGTGGTCGGCTTCGTAGTGACTGCCTGTACACCTGCCCTTTCCACTACCACGGTGGGCACTGTGGTCTCCACTGGTCGGCCGAAGACATCGTAGCGGTGGGTAGTAGTGAAGTCTGCTGGTGTAGCTCCGTCTGCATTGCCGCGGGGGTCGGTCATGGCGGTGATGAGCCCGCGGTCATCCACCTGCCAGGTGGTGATCAAGTCTTGAGACCCGTTCTCGACTTTCTGCCTGATCAGCACACCGATGGAGTTGTAGGAGTTTTCAACGGTCTCTTCCCTGCTGCTCCCCGCCCCTGTACGAGTTTCTTTCGTGATCAGTCCATTGGCGTCATAGACAAAAGCGGTCTTACGGGCGAGCTTTGCCGGATCGAGGATGCTCCAGGTGAGACGGTTGGCTGCGTCGTAGACGTAGTCCGTGGTGGTGAGGCCGCCGCCGGTGATCTTCTTAGTGAGGTTGCCGGCCGCGTCGTAGATGTTGGCCTCCAGCACTACGTCCGTGGCTGTAGCGGAGCCGTTCAGCTTGACGTCATCGCCGATCACCTCGGACAGCAGGTTATCGGCATAGTAGGTGTAGGAGGTCTTGCGGCCCATCGCGTCCATCCGGGCGGCCAGTCGGCCCGCCGGGTCGTAGGAGAACGACTCCAGCACCACGTCCGTGGCCGGCTGCGGGTTGACCGGGCTACCTGTCCAGCCTTTTAGCGTGCGCAAGATGAGCTCGCCCCGCCTGCTGTAGCCGTTCTCGATCACGGTTCCGCTGGCGTCGGTTAACCGGGCGAGCTGGCCTAGGACGTTCCACGCCTGGCGGACCACGCCGCCCTCCGGGTCGGTGACTGTCTCGACACGGCCTTGGGCATCGTAGGTGTAGGCCGTGGTCCGTGCGGCATCGCCGCCAGTCAGGTCAGAGACAGTCTCGCTGAGCTTGTTGCTGTCCGGATCATAGGAGAAGGCGATCCTTCTGGTGTGGGTGACACCAGTGATCTCGTTCTTGACTCCGGGCTCTGTCTGCGCCTCCAGACGACCTTGTCCGTCATAGGCGAAGATGGACTTGACCCCGTCCGGATGAGCGGAAGACACCTGAGTCGAGGTGATCAGCCTGCCGAGTGCGTCGTACTCCAGCTTGGTGACCAATCCGGCCGGATCGCTCTGCTCGGCCAGATCGCCGGCGGAGGTATAGCGGTAGGTCCAAGCGTTACCTTGCGGATCAGTCTTGGTTTTCACCAACCCCGCCGGGGTCGCCCCGCCGGAGATGGCCGGCTCACTGCCATCTGTATAGGCGAGGGTAACGACACGGCCGTTGGGAAAGTCTGGAGTGGCCGGAGTGGTCTGCTTGATCTGCTCGCCGTAGGTGTTGGGCAACCAACTGGTCATGTAGGTTTCGTCTATCGCCGACGCAGAACGCTCATCCCGATCGGTGAGCATCACATCGTTGCGAGGGTCGAATGGCTCGTCCGCATCGAAAAAGTAGCTGAAGTAACGAGTCGAACAGTCCGCCTCGCGCGTACGGCAGGTCGTCTGTGAAAGCAGGTTGCCGCGCGAGCTGTAGGCGAGCTCGACCACGTTGCCGTTACCGTCAAATACCTTGGCCGGATACCCGCCCACGTCGTAGGCCCATGTGGTGGTGGCCCCCACCTGATCGGTCTGCGACACCGGCCGGTAACCGCGCTGGGCGTCGTTGACGTAAGTGGTGGTCCCGCCGTCGGGGTCGGTCACGGTCACGGTGGCGAAGGTGGAGACGGTGGTCTGCTTGGCATACGCCGGTTCAGACAGTGTCCAGCTGCCACGGTGAGCATCGGTGTGGGTCACCAACCTGCCGCCGTCGGGGCTGTAGGTGTTGTTCGCTCCCACGCGGCCCGAGGGCCAGGTGACCTTTGTCAGTTGCAACTGCGCGTTGCGCGCTGCATAGTGCCGCGTCACCGCAGGCGCGCTCAGCGGCTTCCCGTAGATCGCGACCTCGTCGATGTCGCCGTTGAACGGGAACGCTGTGGTGGAGGTGGTGGTTGAGGGCCAGGCGGTGCTGCCGTAGCCGGTTCCGATCCGGGTCTCCCACATGTCGCCGTGCTTGATTTCCCCTGCCAGTGTGCCCACGGCGGCGCCATCCAGGTACAGGGTCTGCAGGCTCCCCGGTCCGGTAGTGGAGGTGGCAGGCTTGGACGGTGCGGCCGACAGCACCACGTGGTGCCAGTTCCCATCATTTACCGCAGCTGTGGAGGTGATCGGCGTGTGGGCTGCGGTGTAGAACTGGCCACGAAGCTTGCCGTCTGTGCCGACATACACGACCGGGACGAACGCCGACGGGGTGTTGTCGGCGGAATTCTGCATCCCGATGATCGTGCCAGAGGCGGTGGTCTTGAACCATGCCTCCACAGTCACCTCGCCCCCCTGGCCGCTGATCGCCGAGCGCGGCAGTTGGACGAAGGTCGAGGTGGCCGCGCCCTTGAACCGCATCGCGGTGTCGGGCGACCCGGCCAGCGCGCCGGGCACACCGGCCCCAAGGTCTGCAGGGGTGGTGCCGGTGAGCTTGGCCTGCTCCTCGGTGATGTTCCAGCCCGCTGCACTTGCGACGATCGTCCCTGTCCGGGTCTGGTTCTCATTCAACCGGTAGTAGTACTCCGGCGCAGAGTCGGTCACCAAGCTCTTGTACCGGGAGGCCGCTGTGTAGCCATAGATGGCGCACGCCGTCGCCGATGTTGGCGGGCACACCTTGGTCAGATAGTCGCCCTCGTAGGTGTACATCCAGGTAAGTGTCTTGCCATCGACCGCATCGGTGGAAACGCTGGCGACGTGGCTGCCGGTCCAAGAGAACGTTAGTGACCGGCTGCCGACCGCGGTCACCTTGGTCAGCTTGCCGTTGGTGTCACGGGTCAGCTCCTGCGACCGTCCTCGGTTATCAGTGATCTTGAGTAGGCGGCCGGAGGCATCGAACCAGTAGGAGGTGGCCGACTTGTCCATCAGCCGCCACCCTCCTCCCGGTTCCGTGGCCAGGGTCGCGAACGTGCCCGAGGGGGCGGCAAACGTCCCATCGCCCTTGGGCGCGAACCGCATCTGCTCACCGGAGGGGTAGGTGACTAGCAGGGTTCCCTGCGGTTCAACCTCAATCCGCATGTCCCACCGGGTCGTCCAGCCGGCTCCGAAGATGCCGTCGGTGCGCGGGTCCAGGCTGTTGTAGGCGCGGGTCACCGACAGCGGCGGACCCACTACCGCTACCGAGGCGTCGGTCTCGCTGCGGGCGTAGTTCCCCGAGATGTGGTTAAATTCCCGCCCCTGGGTTCCGCCCGTGAGCAGTCCGTTGATGCTGCCCTGCTCCGGGGAAGGGGTGAAGGTCCGCCAGGACGACGTTACCGTCGTAAATGTCGTAGCGGCCTTGACCATCCACGAATAGGTCTTCCCCCACACCAGTTTCTCATCCGGAACTTGCCACGCGCCCGAGGTCTTCCAAGTCCTGGAATCCTCGCACCAGGCCCAGTTCGGTGCACTGCCTTCACACACCTGGAACCAGTATTTCACCGGTGCCTCGTTCAATGGTCGCGCGTTAGCCGACAGGACCGGAGTAAGTGAATCGACCTGTGTGTTGTGGGCTGGAGCGAACGTCTCGAAAGGCAGGGCGCTGATTTTCGCATACACCCAGTCTGACCAGGGGCCGGCGATCCCAGTGGTGGTCCTGGCATGAGCACGCCAACGGATGTGCCAGCCGTCCTTCAGTTTGTCCGCTGGTACTGCAAGCCACGCGCGTGTGCTAGTGGCATTGTCAGTGCTGGTGGTACCCGCCCAGATCCGGCCCGTGCCTTGTTCCGCCACATCGGGATCGTGCTCGACCTCGATGTCGAGCCTCATGGGTCGATTTTCCGGATCGCTCACCTTGGCATACATGTGGGGCGTCAATGAGCCTGCGGTCCAGGAGGCGGTGCCGCGGGCTGCTGGGTCCATGCCCAGATCCTCAACCGACGGTTTGGCGAGATCGACCTTGGCCGATTGCCAGTTGGACCAAAGACCGGTGATGCCTGATGTGGTCTTGGCTTGGACACGCCAGCGCACCAGCCAGCCATCCCGCAGCTTGGCCGCAGGGATCTGAACCCATGCCTTCGATCCGGAATTGGCAGCTTGTGTGCCAGTCCCTGCATAAATCAATCCAGCGCCCTGGGCTGGAAACGCAGGGTCATGTTCAACTTCCACCGTAAGGAGGGACGGGCGACCTTCCGAGTCGGTTACCTGTGCATATGCCCAAGGAGTCAACGAGGAGAGGGTCCAGAAGTTTGATTCAGCCGTACTCGGGGTGATGCCAGGCGCGGCGACGGCCGGCTTTTTCAAGTCGACACGGGCCAACTGCCACTCCGACCATGTGCCCTGAACGCCGCTTGTGGTTACCCCGCGCACCCGCCAGCGGATGGCCATGCCATCGGCGAGCTTACCGGTGGCTACCTTGAGCCATGCGTTGGATCCGGAGGGATAGGAGGTTGTGCCCTTTCCCGCCCACACCGAACCACTCCCTTGGCCTGCAGTCGGATCGTGCTCGATCTCCGCTTCCAGATATGAGGCGGCGCCGCTGGAGGAGGTGATCTTCATGTAGAACTGAGGAGTCAATGACGCCAGCGTCCATGCCCCGGAGCCGAGTGTTGCTGGTATCACGCCGAGCCCGGAACCGGCCGGCTTATTGATTTCGATTTTCCCTGTCTGCCATTCCGACCACGGCCCATCCACATGAGGCGTCCGCAAAGCGGAATTCTCAGCCGCGTAACCGCGCACCCGCCAGCGAATCAGCCACCCATCCTGCAACTTGCCCGATGGAATACCCGCCTCAACAGTCCGAGTCCCCATCGGGACACTCGTCTCATTAGAGGTGCCCGACCAGATCAGACCACTACCCTGACCCGCCGCCGATGGATCACGCTCAACCTCCAACTTCAACCCAACATACCGACGCAACGGATCACTAACCCACGCATTAAAAGTCGGCGTCACCGACGAAAACGTCCACAAACCCGACGCCAGCGAACCCGACGACGACACAGCATCAACCGTCGGCTTGGTCGTATCGATTTTCCCTGTCTGCCATTCCGACCACGGCCCATCCACATGAGGCGTCCGCAAAGCGGAATTCTCAGCCGCGTAACCGCGCACCCGCCAGCGAATCAGCCACCCATCCTGCAACTTGCCCGATGGAATACCCGCCTCAACAGTCCGATTCTCCATCGGGACACTCGTCTCATTAGAGGTGCCCGACCAGATCAGACCACTACCCTGACCCGCCGCCGACGGATCATGCTCAACCTCCAACTTCAACCCAACATACCGACGCAACGGATCACTAACCCACGCATTAAAAGTCGGCGTCACCGACGAAAACGTCCACAAACCCGACGCCAGCGAACCCGACGACGACACAGTATCAACCGTCGGCTTGGTCGTATCGATCCTCCCGGCCTGCCATTCCGACCACGGCCCATCCACATGAGGCGTCCCCAGATTCGAATTGCCAGAGGCATATCCGCGCACCCGCCAGCGAATCAGCCACCCATCCTGCAACTTGCCCGACGGAATACCCGCCTCAACAGTCCGAGTCCCCATCGGGACACTCGTCTCATTAGAGGTGCCCGACCAGATCAGACCACTACCCTGACCCGCCGCCGACGGATCATGCTCAACCTCCAACTTCAACCCAACATACCGACGCAACGGATCACTAACCCACGCATTAAAAGTCGGCGTCACCGACGAAAACGTCCACAAACCCGACGCCAGCGAACCCGACGACGACACAGCATCAACCGTCGGAGGTGCCTCGGCAGAACTGGTCTTTTTCGCCGAGATCACGCCTCTGGCGGGCGGAGTAACTGACGAGCCCCCCTGAGCAGCAGTCGCATCACCTGTTACTCGCCGAAGTCGCATGGGTTGCGCTCCGACCGTATCGACCTTCTCCGCAGCAAGGTCGTGATCGACTGGTCCGGAGCGCTGCTCCCACTTCAAGGGCGGCGGCGCGTTCAGCCCGTCGGTTGCTGGCTCATCTGCTACGTCACGTAGCTTCTCCACCGGAAGCGAGCCCTTTGGCCGGCTACTGTCGTCGGCGGGCCGCCCAGGACCGTCTGGCTGGGTGACAGACGCATCGACGAGGTGAGGGAGCTGATCCGCGGCCCCTGACGTCTGGACAGGAACGCCGCCTACGGATCTAGGCGACGGAGTACTGGGTATCTCCACCTGTGCGGACGATGGACCGTTGGCGACCGCTTGAGCCTCTACGCCGAGAAGGCTCGGCAGCAGCGCAACTGTAACCGCCAAGGCGGTACGGGCCACCCATCGCGATGGTCCACTCCAGCCCGAAGGGTCAAGCGCCGGACCAGTCACGAAACGCGATGAATGAGTCCAAGACAGCAAGCGCCGCATACGCCGTCACACTCCGAACCAACGAGGGGCGGCCGCGGGGACGCCAGACGTCGCTCCACCCCACCCGGCAAGGAGAAATAGCCGTCTCGGCCCGTGCGGCTCGGAGCATGTTGCGAAACAGGCAGAGCGTAACTTTCAGAAGATCAAGGCGACAAGATCCATTTCGGCTACCTTATGGGCACGGAGCGCAACGTTCCGGATAGAACAGGCCATACGGGATACAGGGGATGATGCTGCCAAGGTGAGGTCACGTCAGGGCTCATGGACACCGCCGGCTTCACACTGAAGGAGTTTGGCGAACTGTGGCCTTCACTGGCCGACCTGACGGCGCGGCGCGGTGGCCCTGGAGTCGGCTCGGCGTAGCAACTGCTGGTTCGCCGAGCTGGTACGAGTAGTGCGGAACCGCGATGTGATGGCCAGACTGCGACGCTGGGTACTGGAGGGCAAGGAGGGTTCGTGGCGGTCTGCGCGGCGATTTGGCCGTCGAGCACTTGTTAGCTTGCCGTTAACCTGCCTGCCGTTGGCGTTCAGTGAGTGTGGTGGCGCGTGTGACGGTCTTGCCTGGCTCGTAGCGGGGCGCACGCCTTCGGTTGGCTGATCCCCGGAGGCCTCCGGGACCGGGCACAGCTAGTTTCCGTGCACTGGCGGGCAGTGGCAGCCGTCCGCGGAGGTTGCGAAACCCTCTGCGGACGCTGGCAGGGGTATGTCGCTCACCCGGACAGGGACGCGCCCAAGAGCGGCGAAGATCGACCGCGAGCGTGCGGCCAGGCGCAGTTGAGGGTGGGCCACAATGACCAGCCAGGTCCACAGGTCGGCCGCGTGCGGACTACGGATCACGGGCAGGGTCCCGCCGAGGGTCTGCTTGAACATGCTGAATGTGTGCTCAAGATCGAACTTGCGGAGGAACGCTTGCCAGAGCCGGTCCAGGCGCGCGGCGGTGATGCTGATCGCCGAGTTCCAGAGCCACAGCGGCTTGGAGTCACGCTCGCCGGGCAGGTACTCGACCTTCAGCCGGATCAGCGTGCCCCCGAAGACGGGCAGGTAGCCCACGTGGTCGATCCAGGCCGAGCGGCGGCCCAACCCTGTGGTGCAGCCGATCCCAGCACATGGTGGCGTTGCCGTAGCGGCTGGATTGGGTCATGGTGCGGTGCCGCGGCTCGCCCCAGGTGCATTCCTCCTTCAGCCAGAAATCGCCGCCATGCTGGGGCGGGTGGCCACCGGCGGGGCTGGTCAGCAGAACTCCCGACGCGAGGGCGCCACTCGGAGCAACACACGATCGCTGCGCAGTCGTCCGAGCACTTCGACCGGCAGATCGGCCAGCAGGTAGGCCAGGCGGGGGATGTCGTAGTCGGCGTCGAAGACGATGAGGATGACGGGGTCGCCCCCGTTCCAGTGCCCGGCGCCGATCAACCGGCTGACCAGGTCGCGCACCTGGGCAGCAGTGACAGCGGCCTCATCGTCGTCCGGGCGCAGCCGGACGACGTCCAGCACCGCGGTCCAGGAGGTGCGGCCGGTCTCCAGCGCTGCATTCACCGAGTACGGCCAGCCCGGGATCATCTCGTGCTGGTTCTTGCTGCGCCCGTAGGCGTGACAGCACAACCGGTCCGCGCTGGTGGGGACACCGGGACGCAACTACAGGCTGACATCGACGGCCAGCACGATCCGGCCGCCCGCCGCGCGTGGCAACGGCAGGGGAGTCAGCGTCTGCCGCAGCCGGTTGATCTCGATGCTTCCGTGGTTGGTCGCGTCATACAGCGCGCCGTGCCCACGCCGGTGTTCGGGCGCCAACGTCAGCCCGACCAGTGTCTTGACCGGCCCATCGGCGCATAACATCGCCTCGGCCAGCTTAAGAGCTCATCCGCGCGAGCTATCAGACACTCATGGAACTCATGCCGGAACTCCGACAGCTCTACCAGTGCCTTGCCATACGACTCTTTCTCCTCAAGTTCTGGGACACCGCCTGCAGCGCGTGCCAGCATGGACGTCACGGTCGCCGCCTCCCCTTGAGGTTATGGATTCCACAGCGAAGATGAGACGGTGGCCGCCCCACGTCACGGCGACACACCGTACCGTAATGTCGACAACCCGCTATGCCGTATAGGCATACTCAATTCCCGATCACCGCAAATGTGAAGGTCGGAGAGTAAACGGCAAGCTTAGTGGGCGCGCCCCCAATCAAGCGTGCCCACGTGCGCCCCTATCACTTTGACGTACCGTGCAGCTCAAACAAATCGCGGACCGGCAGTCGCAAGGCGTCCGCAATCTGAAATACGTTGTCCAGATGCGGGCTATACATGCCGTTCTCAATGCGGTTGATCGTCTTGCGGTCAACGCCGGCCAGTTCACCAAGCTGCTCTTGTGTGAGCCCGCGCCTCTCACGAAGCTCGCGTAGCCGTGTGCCGAACTGTCTTCGCAGCTCAGCGAGGCGTGGCGTGAGTGGGTTGGGCACTCAACCACCGTGGCGGGCTTGATCTTCAAGGTCTGTACCAAAGTTGGTACAAATGGCGGTGAGGCCACCTCACCACAGCGCGCTGACGTGCAAGCATGCAGCCGCGTCCTCATACGCGCAGCCATTCCCACTGCAGTCCCGCTGTCCTTGGAGAGATGTATGCCCCCTTCCCGAAACGGTCGCTCCGCCGTGGCCCGCACCATCGCCCCGCCCCGTCGCGACCACCACGGCGGCTTCTCCCCGGCTTGGCTGCTCATGCAGGCCGCTCAGCTGTCCTGGGAGATCCGCAACATCCTGCAGCTGATCAACGGCATGCGGCTCAATCTCAGCGAAGAGCTGCACGTCTATCGCGAAGCCTGCGACATGCTGCTCAACGCCGCGCATGCCACTGCCATCATGGAGGCGCGGCTGCCGCTGGCTCCGGCCTGGGGTAGTGGCCCGCCTCGGGTCCGCTCCATCTTCGCCCAAGCCCGTGAGGCGGGGACCGACCCCGCTGAAGTCCGCCCGGATGTGGACCTATCCCAGCCGTGCATCGACCCACAGATTTCCCGGGAAATGGAGGCTGCCTATCGCGAGGATCCTGACCCTCACGCTCAGTGCGCTGGCGCTACGGTGAAGAAGGAACGCTGTGCCAAGACCATCGTCAGGGGAATTGGCTCAGCGCACTGCGCCGTGCACCTCGCTCCTGCTGAACGGCAGCGCCGCGACGAACTGCGCGCAGCCGAAGACCGGCGGATGCAAGCCATTATGGATGCGCTTGATGAGCACCGAGTGGAGTTGGCCGCAGCCTGGATCGCCCGCTACGGCACGCGCCCGCACCGTCTCGAACAGCCAGCCACACCAAGCCGTCCCCGCCAGGCCGCGGCGTTCGACGGGTGTTCCGGGCTGACGCTGGGCAAAGACGAGCAAGCGATGCTCGCCTTGTACGACAGTGGCTGGCCTTCACTCTGCCCTCGCTCAGCGGAGATCATCAGGGCTCTGCTCAATTGCCCTCGTGCCACGATCGGCCGGCTGGCCGAGCTAGCCGCAGCTCAGGCGCCGGAGCGCTGGTCTCATGGCGAGCAGTGGCTTCAATCGGACATCTGGGACGGCATCCAGCCCCCTGATCTTGCTTTGCCGCCCCTCGGCCAAGCACCTGAACTGGACGAGCACCCGGCCGTGCAGGAACTGCGCCGCCATATGAACGCAAGCCAAGGCATGTGCGAGGTATGGCAGACCGGCTTCAAGGTCCTGGTCGAGGCTTGCGACAATCCTCCCATCGATACCATGATCGATCTGCTCGCCTTCTGGCAGGACCTCGGCATTCTGGTCCCGGATGGATATGAAGCCGATGCCACGATCTGGCGGCTCGCAGCACTGCCGCCCTCTGCCTGGCGAGTGGTGCATGCACGCGGCCGGTTTGTCCCGTCCCACGTTCTGGCGACGGCCCTGAACTGGCTGCTGGAGGGTGAAACACCTCGGGATCCCGACATCTCGCCATCCGAGGTCTTCAATTTGCTTCTCACCTCGGCCGAGCCGCCGAACCCTGAGGACAGCATCGCCCCCGCTCGGGCAGCGTCATGAACAGGTCATAACGCCCTCGCGGCCATGACCGCGGCTCGCATCATGGCCTGGGTGCCAGTACCTGCCCGAGATGACCTACTGGCTCGATCCTGGGCACCGCACGGCACACGGTGCTCAGGTCGTAACCACTGTGGCCTGCGAAATCGCAGTCCGCCGCTAGCTTGGACATGAGCCTCAGGACTTTCGGTGGGCAGACGCAACTGAGGTGCTCCCGACGAGCGCCTAGAACTGAACACAGTGACTTGACAGAGAATCGTGGGGGTGGAAGCCGACCAAATAGGGGACGGCGGCCAGGATGTCGGCCGGGCTGGTGAGGGTGAGGCAGGGGGCCGGGGCGTTGGTCGTCATGAGCGTCAAGGGTGCCGGGGAGGCGCGACCCGAAAACGCCCGAGCGCGGTTCTGTGGATGAGAGGCAACCCGCCGACGCCCCTGTGGACAACCGGGAGGGCAGGAGGGGCCTCGCGGAGCGGGCGTCACGCGGGCGACTGGATGCCCGGCACCCCGCTAGGGCGTCGCGACGAGACCAGGCGTGCAGGTCCTGCCGGGCCTCCCGGCCCAGGTCGGGCCGGGAGGCGGCGACCGCTACAGCGGGCGCGAGCAGGGGACGCCGCCGCCTGCGTGGTTGATCAGATCCTGATAGACGACGCTCTTGACGATCGGAGTGTCGCTCTTGACCGTCTGGATGACCTTGCCGCTCCGCTTCAGCTCGAAGACGGGGGTCGTCCCGGGCACCATCGGCGCCTTGAAGGACACCATGCCGGGTCCGGTCACCTCCTTGGTCCGTACGTCGTCGCCCTGCCTGATGGTCAGGGTGCCCGCCTCCTTGACGAAGGCGAGCAGTTCGACGTTGTCGGTGGCCGCGTCACCGTAGGGGATGGAGATGGGGCCGATGGTCTGCTTGGAGGCGTCGAACGGCGCGTCGGTGCGGTGGCTGCGGTGGAAGTAGTACAAGGCGTCCCGTTTGACGCTGGGCTCCTTACCGGTCTTGAACCAGGTCGTGTAGTAGGCGATGACGTCGGCGGGCGCGTAGCCGCGTTCCACCGACGGCGCCAGCCACGAC
Organism: Nonomuraea sp. NPDC052265; assembly: GCF_044547985.1. Taxonomy (NCBI): domain Bacteria; kingdom Bacillati; phylum Actinomycetota; class Actinomycetes; order Streptosporangiales; family Streptosporangiaceae; genus Nonomuraea; species Nonomuraea sp. NPDC052265. The sequence goes on along the minus strand of NZ_JBIUBJ010000002.1, from coordinate 85,613 downwards.
TCGGCGTAGTCGTTCCACGTGAGCAGGTTGACGATGTCGGCGTCACCCTCCATGGCCTTGACGAAGGACTGCCGCAGGGTGCCGCTGTTGGACGGTTCCCAATAGCGTTTGTCGCGCGGGCGCACGTCCTCCAGAGCCGCAGGGGCCATGTAGAACCTGCCGCGCTTGGCCGCCTCGACACCCGACTTGCGGTAGCCGTCCGTCGAGCTCTGCCAGCGGACACCCCAGGAGGAGTATCCGGCCACGGAGTCGTTCCACTCGGTCTTGCCCGAGCCGCTCCAGTCCAGGAAGATCGGCACCAGTACCGTCTTCATGCCCTGGGCGGCCAGCTTCTCGCGCAGGGCGTCCCACCAGGCAGGGGTCTGGCGCTCGGGGTAGAACGGCGCGAGGGGGATCGTCCCGTCGGGCAACGTGTACAGCGACGGGTGCCCCTTGGCCATCAGGACATCGGAGATCACCTTGTCGGGCGCGGCGCCCTTGGTGGTCGGGAAGTCCGGGCTCAGCATGATCCGGAAGCCCGGGTCCACCGCCTTGGCCGCCGCCAGCATCTTGGGGAACTGGTTGAAGCGCTGGTCGGTGGCCGACGTGTGATGCTCGTAGATGAAGCCGTCCAGGCCCATGGCGATGGCCTGGCGTACCTCGACCTCGAAGTCCGCCTGCCGCCAGTCGCCCGTGCGCACCGGGCGGGTCAGCGGCCGGTCGCGCGAGTGGCCACCCTGCGCGGCGTACATGCCGTTGGAGCCCGCGGGGTCCAACCAAGAGGCGTACTGGTCCTTGGCCGGATCCTTGTTGTCGATGGACAGCGGATAGGGCGGGAAGTAGAAGGCGAAGACCTTCTTGTCGTAGGAGCGCAGCGTCGAGGCGGCCGGCTTGTCGAATGGCAGGCAGGGCGCAGCGCCCGTCGCCGTGGGGCTTGGTGTCGGGCTGACAGTGGGGCTGGCGGTGGGACTGGCGGTGGGACTGGCAGTGGGACTGGCGGTCGGCGAGGCCGTGGTGGTGGGGCTCGCGGTCGGGCTCGGGCTCGCGGTGGCCCGGGTGTAGGTGACCTTGAGGCTCGGCCCCTTGCCGGTCGTGCGTGAGGAGTACAGCACCGCCACCGGGCCCTTGGACGCGGTCAGGCCGAAGGAGTAGGTGCCGTTGCCGGTGTAGGCCTTGGAGACGTCCAGGTCGGCCGTCGTGTCGGCGGTGAAGCCGGTGCGGGTGGTCAGCGCTGTGCCGAACGTGGGCCTGGAGGTCCAGGACGTGGTCGCCTGCGACCACGTGCCGGTGACCTTGTGGGCGCTGACCGTGGTGTCGGTGGTCCGGGTCGGGCGCACCTGGAGCGTCAGCTTGACGTCCTGGGCGTCGGCCGGGACGCCGGAGACCTTGAACTGCATCAGGGCTCTGCGCTCGGCGTTGGTGGCGCCGTTGCAGGTCTTGACGCAGACCGACATCCACTCGGCGCTACTGTAAACGGTTTCCGGCGCGACCTGACTGATGAACACGTCGTTGGTCGAGGTGAGCACGACGCTCACCGGCGCCGCCGAAGCCGACGCGTCCGCCACGCCCGCGCTGAGCGCGCAGGACAAGGCGAGGAGGACGGCGGGCACCGCCCGTCGATGGGTTGACAAAGGGCCTCCAGTCGGGGGGTTCCCTGGGGTGAATGTCGATCACCTTAGCTCCGCCTTACACGGCTTTGGGGACGAAATCCACCTTTTAGTCCTGTCTCTAAATGGCTATTAATCCCGTATATCCAGTTGGACCGGACCATAATTCACGATGTGATCACCCCGTCACGCCGAGAAGGCGGGACCGACCACCCGGACACTCCACGGCGAGCCCGGCATCGGCACGATCAGAGTGCCGCCGCGCTGAATGTCGGAGCCGATGGACAGCGCGCCGAACCCGGACGCCAGGGCCGCCGCCGACCCGCCGGGCTTCGTTCCTCCCGGTGGAGTCGAAGTCGAGGTGGGTCAGGTCGTGGGTGGGGTCAGGTCGCGGGTGGGGGCGGGGGTGGTGGGGGCGATGCGGGCGCGTACGAGGAGGGCGGCGCCCGCCACCGCCGCCGGCATCATCACGACCGCCACCAGCGGCACCAGGAACAGCAGGAACCCGACCACCCCGAACCCCAGCGTGCTGGCCATGTTCCGGCGCAGCAGCGCGAAGCGTTCCTTCCTGGACACCCCCCGGCGTTCGAGGGCCAGCGTGGTGAGCTCGACCGTCAGGAAGAACCCGGAGACCAAGGCCCCCACCACGGGCACCACCGTCTGGCCGATCACCGGCACGAACCCCAGGAAGAACAGCGGCACGGTGAACAGCAGCACATAGAACAGGGTGATCAGGCTGTCCCTGATCGAGCGGGGCAGCGTACGCCACCACGGCTGCTCCACCGCCTCCGGCAGCGGGTCGGCCTCGCCCGAGAGCCGTTCGTAGAACGGCTCGCCGATCGCCAGCGTCAGCGCCGCGAACGTCAGCACCGCCAGCGCCAGCCCGCCGAGGAAGAGCGCGATGCCCACCAGCGTGCGGAACAGGTCGGCCCAGCTCCACGAGTCGGCGAACGGGGTGAAGAACTCGGCCAGGTCGCGGGCGTGGGTGCCGAGCAGGATCAGCGCCACCACGTAGACGGCGAACGCGATCATTGCCGGGATCAGCCCGAACAGCCACCACCGGCCATGCCGCGACACCCATCCGAGACCCTGGAAGAAGAAGCCGACGCCGGCGGCGAAGTCGCGCAGAGATCGCATGCCCGGCAGGCTAGCGCCAGAACGACGTGACCGCGTAACCCAGCTCGTCGAACAGCTCGCGCAGCAGCGGCAGGGACACCCCGAGCACGTTGCCGTGGTCGCCCTCGATGCCCTCGACGAACCAGCCGCCGCGCCCCTCGATGCTGAAACCGCCGGCCAGGCCGAGCGGCTCACCGGTGGCGACGTAGGCGGCGATCTCCTCCTCGGACGGCTGGCCGAAGCGCACCACGGTGGTGGCCACCTGCGCCGCCTGCCGCCCCGCCGGCACGTCGATCACGCAATGGCCGGTCACCAGGCGGCCGGTGCGCCCGCGCATGATCCGCCACCGCTCGGCGGCCTCCTCGGCCGTGCCCGGCTTGCCGTAGGGGCGGCCGTCGAGCTCGAGGATGGAGTCGCAGCCGATGACCAGCCCCTCCTCCAGCCCGCTCGCGACCGCCTCCGCCTTGGCCTTGGCCAGGACGAGGCTGAGCGCCGCCGGGGAGTGCGCGGAGAAGGCGTCCTCGTCGACCCCGGAGACGATCACCTTGGGGTCGAGGCCGGCGTTGCGCAGCACGGTGAGGCGGGTGGGCGAGGCAGAGGCCAGAACGATCACCGCCCCAGCTTACCGAAGGCCCGCGTGGTCACCAGTCGTGGTTGGGGGTGCCCCTGGCGGGCTGCCGGTCGGCCGGGTCGTAGGGGCCGCCCTGGGCCGGGACGGCGCCGCCGAAGATGCCGCTGAGCAGGCCGTCGAGCAGGTGGCCGAGGCCGCCGGGGAGCGAGGCGTGCTCCTGGCGCAGGTCGGCGGCGAGGGCGGAGGCGTCCATGTTCGCCTTGGCGGCGCGGTTGGCCAGCAGGGACATGACCATGGGGGCGACGAGGGGAAGCAGTCTCATGATGGTGCCGGAGCTGACGCAGGCCAGTTGCGAGAGCCCGGCGGCGGCCCGTTCGGTGCCCTGGCCGCCGAGGACGTGGCCGAGGATGCTGTGGCCGTCGCGGGTCAGCGAGGCCACGTCGCCGTTGAAGGGGTCGGTGTCGACGTGGTCGTCGAGGGCGCCGCGCAGGGCCTCCGCGCCGTCGGGGTGCTCGGCGTTGCGGGCCATGCCGCCGAGCACCGTACCGGCCACGGCCTCGATGACCTTGCGCGCCGTGGCCGTGTCGGTGCCTAGCATCCCGGCGATCTGGTCTACGCCTGAGTCGCCGAGCTGGGTGAGAAGCTCGTCATTCAGTGTCAAGACAGTCCCCCGATCCGAGTCGCGGGAGACGTTCCCCGGCCGTGATCGAGGCAAGGCCGGGGTTCCCCTAAGTCTCGGGAAAGGCGGGTCTCCCGGGGCTCAGTCGAGTGCGAGCTGCTTGCTGCCGCTGGCCAGGCCGGCGGCGGCGTACGCGCTCGCCTCGTCGAGCGTCTCGCGTTCGAGCAGGGCCGCCACGATGCCGTCGAGCCGTTCCCGGTTCTCGGTGAGCACCTGGACGGCGCGTTCGTAGCACTCGTCCACGATGCGCCGCGCCTCCTCGTCCACCGTGGCGAGGGTGGCCGGCGACGCCTGCGGCGAGGAGCCGTCGTTGGGCAGGATGGTCAACGGGCCGACCTTCTCCGACATGCCCCAGCGGCCCACCATGCCGCGCGCGATCATGGTGACCTGTTCGAGGTCGTTCTCGGCGCCGGTGGTGATGATGCCGTAGACCACCTGCTCGGCCGCCATGCCGCCGAGCGCGCCGGTGATGCGGCCGCGCAGGTACTGCTCGTCGTAGGCGTAGCGGTCGGTGTCGGGGGTGGACAGCGTGACGCCGAGCGCCCGGCCGCGCGGGATGATCGAGATCTTCCTGACCGGGTCGGCGCCGGGCTGGAGCATGCCGAGCAGGGCGTGCCCGGCCTCGTGGAAGGCGGTGCGGGTGCGCTCCTCCTCCGGCATCACGATGCTGCGGGCCGCGCCGAGCTGCAGTTTCTCCAGCGCGTCCGCGAAGTCCGACATGTCGACCTTCTCCTTGCCGCGCTTGGCGGCCAGGAGTGCGGCCTCGTTGACCAGGTTGGCCAGGTCGGCGCCGGTCATGCCGGGGGTGGTCTTGGCGATGCGGTCGAGGCTGACCTCGCCGTCGAGCGGCACGCCGCGCGAGTGGACCTCCAGGATCGCCGTGCGGCCGGCCGCGTCGGGCAGGCCCACCTGCACCGTACGGTCGAAGCGCCCGGGACGCAGCAGCGCCGGGTCGAGGATCTCGGGCCGGTTGGTGGCCCCGATGACGATCACGCCCTCGGCGCCGGAGAAGCCGTCCATCTCGGTGAGGATCTGGTTCAGCGTCTGCTCGCGCTCGTCGTGGCCGCCGATGCCGCCCGCGCCGCCGCGGGCCCGTCCGATGGCGTCGATCTCGTCGATGAACACGATCGACGGCGCGACCTTGCGCGCCTCCTCGAACAGGTCGCGGACGCGCGAGGCGCCCACGCCGACGATCATCTCGATGAACTCGGAGGCGCTGGCCGAGAAGTACGGCACCTTCGCCTCGCCCGCCACGGCCCTGGCCAGCAGCGTCTTGCCGGTGCCGGGAGGGCCGGCGAGCAGCACGCCCTTGGGCAGCTTGGCGCCCAGCCTGCGGTACTTGTCGGGGTCCTTCAGGTAGTCGACGACCTCGACGAGCTCGTTCTCCACCTCGTCGATGCCCGCGACGTCGTCGAACGTGACGCGCACCTTGTGGGCCTCGACCGGCTTGGCCGCCTTGGACTTGCCGAGCCCGCTCAGGCCGCCGCCCATCATGCTGGCGCCGCGGCGCATGACCCAGATCCACAGGCCGGCCAGCAGCAGCACGGGCAGCAGCGACAGCAGCAGGTTGGAGAAGAAGCCGCGGGTCAGCGGCTTGGACGTGGTCTCCACCTGGGCCGACTTGAGCTGCTGATCGAGCTGGTCGGTGTTGGCGAAGGCGGGGATCTCGGTCTGGAACTTGGTGTAGGACTCGCTGCTCTCGGGGTTCTTGGCCGGGCTCCTCAGGTCGCCCTCGACCGACAGCCCCTGGGCGTAGATGTCCTTGACGTTCTTCGCATCGACCTGCTTGGTGAACTCGGTGTACGAGATCGTCTCGACCGAGTTGCTGTCCACCAGCGACGACACGACGAAGAAGCCCGCGTACACCACGAGCAGGGTGACGACGAATCGCCACCAGTTGATCTTGGGCCGCCCACCTGGCGAACCGGGCAGGCCCTCCGAGCGCCAGGGCGGCTTGACCTTGCCCTTGTTCGGTGCCTGCGGCGGTCCAGAGCGTTCCACGGCGTCACTCCCCCACATCGCCGCATACATGATCTTTCTAGCCTAGAACACGCACTCCCGAGACCACGCGGCCAATATCACGCCAACGCTTTCTCTGCGAGTCAGGCACTGTGACGAACGCAAGTCCTGGCTTGCTCATTCCCCCGTCCATGACCACGACGGCCGCTCGGGAGGAATGTTTGCCGTATTTGACGCGAAAAACGAGCATCCATCCGGTTTTAACCCGTTGCGAGGCCAGCCAGCTGATCTTGGAACCCTTGGGGTGGTGGTTGAGCGTCCAGCGGGCGGCCAGCAGCGCCGTGTCGCGCGGCGACTTCTGCTCCATGATCGGCAGCGGGCAGGTCACGAGCATGCCGCGCAGCTTGCCGCCGCCCGCGGCCGGCAACACCTGCTTGCTGGTGAACGGCGCCGCCCCGTGCGTCTTCCACGGCTTGCCCAGCCGGGGCACGGCCAGGCCGGTGCGCTTGTCCTTCACCACGAGTTTGGCCGGCCGGGGCAGGGCCATCCGCTTGACCCGGCCGGTCAGCCGGGGCACGCGCGGGTCGGCGTACAGGGCCTGCATGGCGGTGTAACCGGGCGCGAGGGAGGCGCCCGGCGACGGTATGGGGGTGGGGGCCGGCGTGGGAGGCGACGTCGGCGTGGGGGTGGCCGACGTCGTGGGGGCGGGAGCGGACGAGGCGGGTGCGGCCGGCGGCGCGGTTACCGGCCCCGCCACGACCTCGTCCGGCCCGGACGGGAGCGCCAGGACGATCACCGTGGCGCCGACCGCCACGGCCGCCACGACGGCGAGCCCCCGATATATCGACCGCATCCGGACATCGCCGATGCGGGAGCGCCTGGGCGGTGAAACAGGGGTCGCAGGGCGGTCTGTGGTTCTCACTCGTGAACCCTCGGTCTCATCTTCCCCATGGAGCACGACGGGAGCGTACGACATATCCCGCCATTGCGCGTGTGAAGCGACCGAAGTGCAATCATGGCGGGGTGGAACAGGTGGAACTGCGGTTCGGCGAGGACTCCCGGTTCGCCCAGACGCACACGAACCTCTCGGCGGTCAGGTGGGAACCGGCGGGCCTGTGGGTGGCCGGTGACGAGACCGCCACCGTCGAGCGTCTCACCTGGACCGGCGACCACTTCGGCGACGAGCGCTCGTTCGCCCTGGCCGACTACGTCGAGCTGCCGGCCGGGCGCCACGACGAGGCCGACATCGAGGGCCTGGCCAGGGCCGACGGCCACCTGTGGGCGGTCGGCTCGCACAGTCTCAAGCGCCGCAAGGCCAAGCCGGGGCAGCCGGAGAAGTCGATCAAGAGGCTGGGCACGGTCGTCCGGGAGGAGAACCGGTTCATCCTGGTCCGCCTGCCGCTGGACGAGTCCGGCGAGCGTCCGCTGCCCGGCGCGATCCTGTCGGGCGAGCGCAACGTGGCCGCCATGCTGGCCGGCGACCGCCACCTGGCGCCGTTCCTGGCGCTGCCGGGCAAGGACAACGGTCTCGACATCGAGGGCATCGCGGTCGTGGGCGAGCGGGTCTACCTGGGGCTGCGCGGGCCGGTGCTGCGCGGCTGGGCGGTCGTCCTGGAGATCCGGCCCGTGGACGACGGCGGCGGCCGGTTACGGCTGGACGGGCCGTACCGCAAGCACTTCCTCGACCTCGGCGGGCTGGGCGTGCGCGACATGTGCCCGCACGGCGGCGACCTGCTGCTGCTCACCGGCCCCACGATGAGCCTGGACGGCCCCGTGCGGGTCGTGCGCTGGCGGGAGCGGCAGGGCGGCGGGCTCGTGCCCGCGCACGACCTGGAGACGGTCCTGGAGCTGCCCTACGGCGTCGGCGACGACCATCCGGAAGGGCTGGCCGTGCTGCCCGACGGCCGGCTGATGGTCGTCCACGACAGCCCGTCGCCCGCCCGGATCACCCCGGCGGGCGGCGTGCTGGCCGACATCTTCACGATCTAGCCACCCGCCCGAGGAGCCAGGGCGCCTCGGCGACGAACGTGCACGAACCCGGCTCGATCTCGGTGAACCCGGCGTCGCGCACCACGGGCAGCCCGGCGGCCACCTTGGCGTCGAAGTCGTCCCGGTCCGGCGCGGCGCGTACGGAGACCGCCAGGCCGTCCGCCCGCCAGGCGGCCCGCTCGGCCTCGTCGCTGGCCCACCAGGCGAGCTGCGCGGCGTGCCCGGCCTGGGCCATGGCCTTGCCCGCCGACATGGTCAGCTTCGGGTTCTCCCACAGGACCGGCGGTCCGGGCGGGTCGCCGGGCTCGGCCGTGTCGCCCAGCTCGGTGCCGCCCACCTGGAGCCGGGCCAGGTCCTTGGGCCAGGCGTCGAGCGGGACGGGCGGATGCACCCGAACCTCCGCCGTGCGGTGCTCGATCGTGCGGCCGGGGAGCGCGGCGGCCCTGCGCCACTCGGCGCCCCTGGCGCGGCGCACCACCTTGCGGATCTTGCCCGTGGACTGCCAGGCGCGCAGCTCGGCGGCCCACTCCCCCGGGTCGTCCAGCAGGCTCAGCACGGCCATGGCGGCGGCCTCCAGCGCGTCGGTGCGCTCGGGGGGAGCGGCCCTCTCGATCCTGACCACCAGGGGGAGGACCATCAGTTCGGTCTCGTTCATCACCGTCTAGCATGCCGGATGGCCAGGGACATTCCCGCGGCCAGGAGGCAGAGGGCGCCGGCGGCGTACCAGGCCAGGTCGTAGGCGCCGAGGTGGTCGCGGGTCAGGCCCGCGCCCACGGCGGCGATCGCGGCGCCCACCTGGTGCGAGGCGAACACCCAGCCGAACACGACCGCGCCGTCCTGGCCGTAGATCCGGCGGCACAGAGCGACGGTCGGGGGCACGGTGGCCACCCAGTCCAGGCCGTAGAACACGATGAAGATCAGCATGCTGGGCTCGGTGGTGGCCGCGAACAGGCCGGGCAGCAACATCAGCGACAGGCCGCGCAGGCCGTAGTAGACGCCGAGCAGCAGCTTGGGGTTGACCTTGTCGCTGAGCCAGCCGGAGGCGACCGTGCCGGCGATGTCGAAGATCCCGATGATCGCGAGCAGCCCGGCGGCGACCGGCTCGGCCATGCCGTGGTCGTGCGCGGCGGGGATGAAGTGGGTGCCGACCAGGCCGTTCGTGCTCATGCCGCAGATCGCGAAGCCGCCGGCGAGGAACCAGAAGGCGCGCGTGCGCGCGGCCGAGCGCAGCACCGTCAGCGCCCGCGCCGCCGCGTTCCCGGCGGCCGGCCTCGTCCGTACGGCGCCCGCCTCGGCGCCGAGAGCCGTCGTGCCCACCTCCTCGGGGTGGTCGCGCAGCAGCCACCAGACGAACGGCACCACCGCCAGCGCGGCGCCGGCCACCGTCAGGGAGGCCGCCCGCCAGCCCGGTCCCTCGGCCAGCCGGGCCAGCACCGGCAGGAAGATGAGCTGCCCCGTCGCGCCCGCCGCGGTCAGGATGCCGGTGACGAGCCCCCGGTGCCGGACGAACCAGCGGTCGGTCACCGTGGCGGCGAACACCAGCGCCATCGACCCGGTGCCGAGCCCGATGAACACGCCCCAGAACAGCAGCAGGTGCCAGCTCGCCGTCATGATCACGGTGAGCCCGCTGCCCACCGCGACCAGCAGCAGCGCCAGCGACACCACGCGGCGCATGCCGAAGCGGTCCATCAGCGCGGCGGCGAAGGGGGCGGTCACCCCGTAGAGCACCAGGTTGATCGACACGGCGAACGAGATCGTGCCCGTGCTCCAGCCGAACTCGTCGTGCAGCGGGGTGATCAGCACGCCGGGGGTGGCGCGGAAGCCGGCCGCGCCGAGGATGGCCACGAAGGCCACGGCCGCGACCCACCAGGCGCGGTGGATCCTGCGGGTCCGCGTGGGGGCGGGGGTGGTGCTCAACGTCATGCGCCAATCCTGATTTATCGCCTTTTGACGGCGCGAGTGGCCCGAAAGCCAATATGTGCAAGAATCTGGCCATGGCCCATCGTGTCGCGGTCGTCGTGCTGAACAACTTCGCCCCGCTCGACCTCGGCGTGCCCGGCCAGGTCTTCGAGTCGGCCGAGACGCCGGACGGCGAGAAGCTCTACGAGGTCGTGACCTGCTCCCCCGACCGCGAGCCGGTCCGCTGCAAGGCCGGCTACACCGTGCTGCCCGACCACGACCTCGACGTGCTCGACACGGCCGACACGGTGCTGGTGCCCGGCATCCACGCGGGCCGGGCGATGAAGGACGGCACGATCACCGCCCCCCTGCGCGCGGCCCTCCAGGACCGCCCGCGCGTCATGTCGATCTGCACGGGCGCGTTCGTGCTGGCCGCGGCGGGCCTGCTGGACGGCCGCCCGGCCACCACGCACTGGCGCGAGGCGGCCCGGTTCGCCGCCCTGTTCCCGCTGGTCAAGCTGGATCCCGACGTGCTGTTCGTGGACGACGGCGACGTGCTGACCTCGGCCGGCGTCGCGGCGGGTCTCGACCTGTGCCTGTACGTGATCAAGCGCGACCACGGCACCGAGGTGGCCAACCGGGCCGCCCGCCGCTGCGTGATGCCGCCGTGGCGGGACGGCGGCCAGGCGCAGTACATCGAGCGCCCCCTGCCGCACGACGACGCCGGCGGCACCGCCCCCACCCGCGACTGGATGCTGGCCCACCTCGACGCCCCGCTCGACCTCAACGCGCTGGCCGGGCACGCCAGGATGAGCGTGCGCACCTTCACCAGGCGCTTTCGCGAGGAGACCGGGATGAGCCCGGCCAAATGGCTGACCGGCCACCGCGTCCGCCACGCCAGGCGCCTGCTGGAGACCACCGACCTCGGCGTGGAGGAGGTGGCCAGGCGCTCCGGCTTCGGCACGGCGGTCTCGCTCCGCCAGCACCTGCACGCGGCCGTCGGCGTCGCGCCGCTGACCTACCGGCACACCTTCCGCCGCGCGTGAAACGCCACCGGGCCGCTGGGCGGGCTCACTCGAACAGGTCGGGCTGCTCGCGCACGATCTGGTCGTGCAGCGGCTGGTAGTTGATCCAGCCGACCAGGTCGTTGCCGATCTGCTGGTGGGTCAGGGCGGCGTTGTCGGGTTCGATGGGCACGACCTGCCCGGCGGCCTTGGCGAGGAGCTGGACCTGTGCCGAGCGTTCCATGGTGATGAACCACCAGGCGGCCGCGTCCACCGTGTCGCCGACGGTCAGCAGGCCGTGGTTGCGCAGCACGAGGGCCTTGTTGCCGCCCAGGGCGGCGGCGATGCGCTTGCCCTCCTCCAGGTCGGTCACGACGCCCGTGTAGTCGTCGAACAGCGCGTTGTCCTGGTAGAAGGCGCAGGCGTCCTGGGTGATGGGCTCGATGGTCTGGCCGAGCGCCGACAGGGCGCGGCCGTGGATCGAGTGGCTGTGGGCGGCCGCGACCACGCCGGGACGGGCCTGGTGCACCTGGGAGTGGATGGCGAAGGCGGCCTCGTTGACGTGGTAGCGGCCCTCGACGACCTGGCCCTCGTGGTTGACGAGGATGAGGTCGCTGACCCTGACGTGCTTGAACGACATGCCGAACGGGTTGACCCAGAAGTGGTCGCTCAGCTCGGGGTCGCGGGCGGTGATGTGCCCGGCCACGCCCTCCTCGAACCCGAACCTGCCGAAGATCCGCAGCGCGGCCGCGAGCCGCTCCTTGCGGTGCCGACGCTCCTCCTCGATCGTCTCGAACGTCGGCGGCAGGCGGAAGATGAGGTTGTCCGGCATGGCTCTCCTCGTGCACAGAATGTTGTTCTGACCGCAGACTAGCGCTTGAACGGCACGCCCGCCGTCCGCGATCCGGCCAGGATCACCAGTGCCTCGCCGAGCAGGCCGACGCCGATCGACAGCGGGATCGACCGCACCTCCTCGTGCATGCCGGTGGCCGGCACCGTGTTCGGGGTCGTGCGCCGCGCCGGGTTCGAGCAGGCGTCACTGCGCAACGTGGCGGAGGAGGCCGGGCTCGCCATCGGCTCGGTGCGCCACTACTTCGCCGGGCACACCGAGCTCATCGCGCGCTGATCGACGGGCCCACGGTCGAGGGCGTGCTGCACCCCGAGCGGATGACGGCCGCCCTGATGCGCCGCTGCCTACGCCGTCACCTCGCCCCCATTGCCGAACCAGGTCTCCAGCGCCTCCGTCAGCGTCGCGTCCGGCGTGCCGGCCCAGGCCACGTAGCCGTCGGGGCGTACCAGCACGGCCTCGGCCGGGCAGGACGGCACGGTGACCGTCTCGACCCGCTCGTGGCGCACGCGCAGCTCGCCGGTGCGGTCGAGCAGCAGCGGCCGGGCCCGGGAGGCGGGCTCCTGCGGCAGGTCGGCCAGGATTCGACCGCATGGCGGAATGCACGTGGGCGGCGTCGCCCGCCACGAAGACGCGGCCCGCCCGGTAGCGGTCGGCCACCCGGGTCTCGCGGCCGTTCAGCCGTCTGAGCAGGTGGGGGCCCTCGCCGGTCGGCGGGGCGAGCGGGAGGTCGGCCCCGAGCACGCGGGCCAGGCTTGCGCGCAGCTCGCCGATGGTCATCGGCTCGCCGTCGCCGGGGATCTCGCCGTCCTGCTCGAAGCCGGTCAGCTCGTGGCCGCGCCGGATCTCCGCGCCCAGCTCGACGGCCCGCCGCTCGAACAGCTCCTCCAGCTCGGGCTGCCGGACGCCGAGGGTGCGCAGCGGGTTGCCGTCGAGCCCGGCCAGGTCGAGCGGCATGGCGCCGAAGACGAACGCGGGCACGGGCGCGGGCGCGGGCGCGGGCGCCGCGGTCAGACCGCGCTGGTGCAACAGGCCGACGACCTGGCCGACGATGCCGTTGGCCTTGGGCAGGTCGCTGCGGGCGGGCAGGCGTTCGAGCACGACGGGCCGGATCCCGGCCAGGCCGAGCTAGCAGGCCAGCATCAGGCCGTTGGGCCCGGCGCCGGCGATGACGACGTCCGCGGTCATGGGGTCTCCTGCGGTCATGAGGTCGTCCGGAGTCATGAGGTCTTCCGGGGTCATGCGGTCTCTCCTCCGGTCGGGGGGCAGGGGGCGGGCAGCCCGGCGGCCAGGCAGCGCAGGGCCTCGCACAGCACCGGCACCAGCGGGACGGGCGGATCGGACCGCAGCCAGTGGCCGACGGCCACCTGCACGGCGGTGCTCACCGTGGCCGCCACCAGGTGCGGGTAGAGGTCCCGGCCCGGATCGGTGCCCGTGCGCTCGGCCACGGCCGCGGCCAGCTCTCCGTCGGCCGCGAACTGGGCCTTGAGCGCCTCGGCGCGCAACGCGGGCTCGCCGGCCAGCAGCCGGGTGAGGGCCAGCCGGTCGGCGTCGGGCGGCTCGGGGCCGGTCACGGCCTGTTCCCAGGGCTCGGCGACGGCCGCGACCAGCGACTCCCACAGCGGCTCGGCCGCCGGCCGGGCGCGCAGCACGGCCACCGTCCGCCGGACGCGGTCGGTGTGGCGGGCGGCGAGGGCCTCGTACTTGCTGGAGAAGTAGTTGTTGAACGTGCGTGGCGACACGCCGACCCGGTCGGCGATGTCCTCCACCCGGACGTTCTCCAGCCCGCGCTCCAGGGTCAGCCGGAGCGCCGCGTCCATCAGCGCCTCGCGGGTCGCCTGCTTCTTCCGTTCCCTCAGTCCGCTCACTTTTTCAGAATACGCATTTTTTCTGATCGCGCAATATTTTCCCGACCTAACGGAAGCCAGGCCGGGCAGGCGTTAGATTGGAGGCATGTCCACCATCCTGACCATGGAGTTCGCCGGTACGGTCAGGGCCGACCGCTCGGGGCCCGTCGATCGGCTGCGCGATGCCGACGCGATGACCGCATGGGTCCGCGAGCACGCGGCCGACCTGGGCGTGCCGCCCGACTTCACCGCCACCGAGGAGCTGCGCGAGCAGACCGTACGGCTGCGCCAGGCCGTCAGGGCGCTACTGGCCAGGGCGATCACCCCGGAGCCGCCCAGCGGCGCGGACGCGGCCGGCCTGCCCGGCTTCGCCGAGTCGCTGGCCCTGGTGAACGCGACCGCCCTGGCCGCCCCCACCGCCCCGCGACTGTCGTGGACCGGCGAGCCGGTGCTGACCATGGTCCCGGCCGTGAAGGCGAACCCGTCCACGCGCCTGCGGGGGCGGCTCGCCGTCGCGGCCGTGGAGTTCCTGGCCGGACCCGACCGCGCCCTGCTGCGCACCTGCGGGGCTCCGCGCTGCGTGCTCTATTTCGTCAAGGAGCACCCGCGCCAGGAGTGGTGCTCGCCGGCCTGCGGCAACCGCGCGCGAGCGGCCCGGCACTACCGGGAGCACAAGAAATAGCCTCATCTAACGCCACTGACCCATTTTTGCCGTTATATTGGCTTTCTAACGGCCAATCGGTCGCGCAACCGTTAGACGAGGAGAGTCGCATGTCATTCCAGACCGGGCACGTCGGGCTCAATGTCACCGACCTCGACAGGTCCAAGGAGTTCTACGGCCGCGTCTTCGGCTTCACCGTCGCCGGCGAGTCCAACGAGGACGGCCGCCGCTACGCCCTCCTCGCCCAGGACGGCAAGCTCGTGCTCACGCTCTGGCAGCAGAGCGACGGCCGCTTCCCCACCGCCCTGCCCGGCCTGCACCACCTGTCCTTCCAGGTCGAGGACCTCGACGCCGTGCTCAGGGCCGAACAGGTCATCAGGGAGATCGGGGCGACCCTGCACCACGACGGCGTGGTCCCCCACGGCGAGGGCGCCTCCTCCGGCGGCGTGTTCTTCGAGGACCCCGACGGCATCCGGCTGGAGATCTCCGCCCCCGGCGCCGCCGGCGACCGTCCCGCGCCCACCTCCGGCGCCCCCACCTGTGGATTCTTCTAAATGAGACATCCAGGGGAGATCGCCGTCCAGGCTCGGGCCGGGGTCCGGACGCCGGGCGCGTTCGGCAGCTCGCGCACCCGTCCGGAGATCCCCGAGGTGGCCGCCGCGTTCCTGCGTGCCCGGCACCTGCTGGTGGCGGGCGCGGCCGACGACCTCGGCCGGGTGTGGGCCGACGTGCTGACCGGCCCGCCGGGGTTCGCCGACGCCGACGACGACCGCACGATCACCGTCCGGGCCCTGCCCTCGGCGCCCCTGCGGGACCTGTTCACGGCGGAACGCGACATCGGGCTGCTGGCCATCGAGCCGCACACCCGGCGCCGGATGCGGGTGAACGGCACCGCCGTACAGGCGGGCGGGAGCCTGGTGATCTGGACGGAGCAGGTGTACTCCAACTGCCCCAAGTACATCCAGACCCGCGAGCCCACCGCCGTGCCCGGCGTCCCCGAGGTCGTCGGCGGCGGGACGGCGTTCGCGCCGCACCACGTCGAGTGGATCGAGCGGGCCGACACGTTCTTCGTCGCCACCCGCGCCGAGGGCCTGGGCGCCGACGTCTCCCATCGCGGCGGCAACCCGGGGTTCGTCCGGGTGACCGGGCCGGGGTCGCTGGAGTTCCCGGACTACGTCGGCAACGCGATGTACATGACACTCGGCAACCTGGAGCTGGATCCCGCCGCCGGGCTGCTGTTCGTCGACTGGGAGCGCGGCCGGACCCTCCACCTGACCGGGCGGGCGGAGGTGGACTGGACCGCGGAGCAGCGGTCGGTGCGGTTCGAGCTGACCGCGTACACCGAGGTGGACGGCACGGTCGGCGCGGGCTGGACCCCGCCGGGCCACCATCGCTTCAACCCGCCCGTCGCCCGCTGACGGCCCAGGCTCCCGGAGGGGCGGGTCAGGGGCCGAAGGTGCGGCGGTAGGCGGAGGGCGAGGTGCGCATGGCGCGCGTGAAGTGGTGCCGGAACGTCGCCGGGCTCTCGAACCCGACCGCCGCCCCGATCTCCTCCACCGGCACCGCCGTCGACTCCAGCATCGGCAGGCTCGCCGCCACCCGCTGCGAGATCACCCACCGCAACGGGCTGGTCCCGGTCTGCCGCTTGAAATGCCTGATGAACGAGCGTTGCGACATGTGCGCCACCCCGGCCAGGTCCGCCACGCCGATCGGCTCGGCCAGGTGCTCAAGCGCCCACCCCATGGCCCTGGCCACGCCGCCGTCGTCCGTCACGGGGGTGACGGCGGCCTCGATGAACTGGGCCTGACCGCCCTCCCTGTGCGGCGGGACGACCAGGCGGCGGGCGACCGCGCTGGCCACGTTCGGCCCATGGTCGTTGCGTACCAGGTGGACGAGCAGGTCGAGGCCGGCCGCGCTGCCCGCGCTGGTCAGCACGTCGCCGTCGTCCACGTACAGGACCGAGGGGTTGACGCGGACGGCGGGGTGGCGCCGCTGGAGCAGGTCGGCGTACCTCCAGTGGGTGGTGGCCTCGCGGCCGTCCAGGAGGCCGGCGGCGGCCAGCGCGAACGCGCCGGAGCAGATCGAGACGATCCGGGCGCCCCGGCCGTGGGCCAGGCGCAACGCCTCGACCAGTTCGCCGGAGACCTCGCCCCGGACGTCGGCGACGCCGGGCACGATCACCGTCCCGGCCCCGGCCAGGACGTCGAGCCCGTGCGCGGCCTGCATGGTGAACCCGCCGACCACGCGCAGCGGCTCGGGCGTCTCGGCGCAGACCTTGAGGTCGTACCAGGGGACGTCCAGCTCGGGCCGGGGCAGCCCGAAGAACTCCACGACGCACCCCAGCTCGAACGGCGCCATCCCGTCGAAGGCCAGCACGGCGACCGTGGGCAGCCGGGCGGGCGACGGGAGCGGACGAGCGGAGGACGGGAACGGCACATCCGCATATTAACCGCCCATATCCGGCGCGAGCAGGTTAGCGCTCCCCTCCCTGCGGCAGGAGTGATATATGCATATTTCGGGGGTAGAGACCGTTTTCCCCGATCACCGCTACGAGCAGGCGGAGATCACCGAAGCGTTCTCCCGTCTGACGGACTGCGACGAGGAGTTGCTGCGGCACTTCCACGCGGCCACCGGCGTCGTGGGCCGCAACCTCGCACTCCCGCTGGACGGCTACACCAAGCTCGACTCCTTCGCCCGGGCCAACGCCATGTACGTCGAGATCGCCCTCGACCTGGGCGAACAGGCCGTGAGGGGCGCCCTCGAAAAGGCCGACGTGCCACCGGAGAAGATCGACCACCTGCTGTTCTGCTCGACCACGGGCCTGGCCACGCCCTCCCTGGACGCCAAGCTGGCCCAGCGCCTCGGGCTGCGCGGCGACGTCAAGCGGGTGCCCGTGTTCGGCCTCGGCTGCGCGGCCGGGGCCTCGGGCCTGTCGCGCCTGCACGACTACCTGCGCGGCTGGCCGGACCACGCCGCCGTGCTGGTCTGCGTGGAGCTGTGCTCGCTGACCATCCAGCGCGACGACACCTCGATCGCGAACCTGATCGCCAGCGGCCTGTTCGGGGACGGCGCGGCGGCCGTCGTGGGCACCGGACGCGGCAAGGGCCCCGAGGTCGTCGCCACCCGCAGCAGGCTCTACCCCGACACCGAGCACCTGATGGGATGGGAGGTGGGCGACCACGGCTTCCACATCGTGCTCGACGCCGACCTCACCGACTTCGTGGACCAGGTGCTGGCCGACGACATCAGGAGCTTCCTGGCCGACTACGGCCTGACCCCCGACCAGGTGCCGACGTGGATCTGCCACCCCGGCGGCCCCAAGGTCATCGAGAAGATCGTGGACAGCCTCGACCTCGACCCCAGGGCCCTGGACGTGACGTGGCGGTCGCTGCGGACGTACGGGAACCTGTCCTCGGTCTCGGTACTGCACGTGCTCCAGGAGACGCGCGGGCATCCCGGACGGCCCGCCGTGCTGATCGCGCTGGGGCCCGGCTTCTCCGCCGAGCTGCTCCTGCTGCACTGGTGATGCCGAGCTGCTCCTGCCGCGCTGGCGATAGCGAGCTGCTCCTGCCGCACTGGCGATAACGACCGGGCGACGGCGGCCTCCTCCGCATTGGCGCGACCGCCCGCGCTTCTCACCTCATTGATCCCCGTTCGTCACAAATGATCACGTGACGATCGCGGTTTGTGCTCGCTTGCGTCTCCGGCCCGGCCGCTTCCACGCGAATCCCCGTCATAGGACGCGGAGGTGGTTGCGATGATATTTCGTCCCTTAGCCATTCGTCCCTTGGCCATCAGCGTCGGGCTCGCGGCGCTCCTCGGACTCGCCGCGTGCGGCGGCTCCGGCGGATCGAGCGGCAGCGCCGCGCGGGCCCCGCTGTCGGACGCGCAACGTCGGCCCGCGCCGAGCGCGTCCGCGACCGGCGCCCAGGAAACCGAGCAGGACACGACCAAGGCGCAGATCTCCACCTTCGCCCTGGACGTGGACACCGCCTCGTACGGCTACGCCCGCCGTACGCTCCAGGAGGGACGCTGGCCGGCGCCCGGCGAGATCCGCCCCGAGGAGTGGGTCAACGCCTTCGGCCAGGACTACGCGCAGCCCACCGACGACGGCTTCGCCGTGCACGTGGACGGCGCGCGGCTGCCCGGCCGCGACGAGGCCGTGCTCCGCGTGGGCCTGCAGACCCGCGCGTCCGACGCCGCCGCGCGCCGCCCGGCCAACCTCACGTTCGTGGTCGACGTCTCCGGCTCGATGGCCGAGACCGGCCGCCTCGACCTGGTCAAGTCGGCCCTGCACAAGCTGCTCGACCAGCTCGCGCCCGGCGACCAGGTGTCGCTCGTGGCGTTCAGCGACGAGGCGGACGTGCTGGCCTCCATGACGCCGCTCACCGCCAGGAGCCAGCTCCACGCGGCGGTGGACGAGCTGGCCACCGCCGGCGGCACGAACCTGCAGAGCGGCATCCTGGCCGGGTACCGGGAGGCGTCCCAGGCGTTCCGGCCCGCCGCCACGAACCGGGTCATCCTGCTCTCCGACGGCCTGGCCAACCAGGGCGAGACCGAGTGGCGGACCATCGTGGAGCAGGTCAAGGAGTACGCGGGCAAGCAGGTCACGCTGCTCACCGTCGGCGTCGGCCGCGACTACGGCGACGAGCTGATGGAGCAGCTCGCCGACAACGGCGACGGCATGGCCGTCTACGTGGACTCCGAGCAGGAGGCCGAGAAGGTCTTCACC
Source organism: Nonomuraea sp. NPDC052265 (assembly GCF_044547985.1). Classification (NCBI taxonomy): domain Bacteria; kingdom Bacillati; phylum Actinomycetota; class Actinomycetes; order Streptosporangiales; family Streptosporangiaceae; genus Nonomuraea; species Nonomuraea sp. NPDC052265. The sequence goes on along the minus strand of NZ_JBIUBJ010000002.1, from coordinate 66,723 downwards.
ACCCGGCTCCCGGCCAACATCGAGGTACGCGCGCGCGACGCCAAGGCGCAGGTCGTCTTCAACCCCTCGGTCGTGGAGAGCTACCAGCTCATCGGGTACGAGAACCGCGCGATGTCGGCCGAGGAGTTCCGTGACGACAGCCGCGACGGCGGCGAGATCGGCCCCGGCCACTCGGTCACGGCCCTGTACGCCCTCCACCTCAAGCCGGGCGCGCGCGGCCAGCTCGCCCAGGCGACCGTGCGCTGGCAGGACCCCGACACCCGCGCGGCCTCCGAGGCCGGCAAGTCGTTGCGGGCCGACGACCTGAACGCCTCGATCTGGACCGGCACACCGGTCAGGCTGCAGGTGGACGTGGTGGTCGCCGCCTTCGCGGTCTACCTGCGGGACAGGAAGGCGTTCGGCCTGGACCTGCCGACCCTGCGCGAGCACGCCGAGCGCCTGGCACGGACCTCGGAGGACCCGATGGTCGCCGAGCTGGTCACCCTGATCGACAAGGCCGGCTCGGTCGGCTGACCGGCCTCAGGCGGGGTCGGGGACCGGCCGCGAGGAGACGAAGCCCTGGTGGGGCGAGCGCGAGACGGGCAGCGTGCCCGCGTAGAGCTCCCCCACCATCGGCCTGGGCTCCGGGTGGCAGAACACCGACGAACCCGTACGCAGGATCGCCGGGCTGTTCAGCACCAGCGGCAGCCAGGCCAGCAGGAAGGGCAGCGCGTTCGCGGCCTGCTCGGGGGTGAGCTCCTGGCCGCCGACGACCGGCAGCACCGCCGCCACGCACCGCTCGCGGAACGACGCGTCCTTGGCGACCAGCCGCTCCAGCTCGCGCCGGGAGCGCCGGTAGGCGCGGTTGCCGGCCAGCTCGTTCCAGTCGAAGACGGTGGCGTTGGCCGCGCCCATGCCTTCGAGCACCCGGATCACCCGGTTGCGCGTGTTGTTGGCCGCCGACCGCGCCTTGATCAGCGCCGTGCCGGACGGCACCCCGCGCGCGACCAGCGTGCCGGCCAGCTCGACCCCCGGCACGAGCACGTGGACGCCGGTGAACGTGCGGGTCGCCCACTCCAGCAGGCTGCGGATGGCCCGGAGGGTGAAGAACCCGTCGAACGCGCTGACCTCGACGACGGCATGCTCACGAGCGGCGAGGATCTTCGCGCACCGCGGGGTCAACGGGACGGCCTGCACGCTGGACATGACACGGAGAGTAGCAAGATTTGACCGTGCGTATGCCCGGTACGCGCATGTGTTTCGTGGGTCCCGACGTCCTATACACTTGTGATCGCAGCAAGGGGCTATGGCGCAGTTGGTAGCGCGCCTCCATGGCATGGAGGAGGTCTGGGGTTCGAATCCCCATAGCTCCACCCCTTATCCTCCCGGGCGTTCGTCCCGGGTCAGCCTCCCGCCCGCAGCTCGTAGTCCAGGGTGTAGGAGTGCGAGCCGTCCGGGGCGACGGTGATGGTCATCCCTCCTCTGAGCCCGGTCAGTTCGCCGGTGCCCGAGTCGGGGACGACCGTGACGGTGAGTGACTGCTCCCCACGGTCGCTCATCGCCTGGTGCGCCACGACGAAGCTGCCCTCGCGGCCCTCCAGGGTGCCCTCGACACGTTCGAGCGCCACGTACGCGCGCGACTCCTCGACCGGGGTCGAGGCCACCATCAGCTGGACGACGCTCGTCCCGATCAGGTCGCCGTGGAAGGTCTTGGTCATGCTGACGAGGCCGAGCGCGACGCCGTCGCGGTCGTCGAAGGACGGCTTGGCGTCCCAGCCGGCGGTGTCGAAGGTTCCCTTTGCGGTCATGGGACCATCGTGCCGGTCTTACCTGTCAGATCCCGTCAGGTACCCGCCAGACGTTCCACGACGGGCGCGAAGGCGTCGACGAACTGGGCGTTCACCGTGACGTAGGAGATGCCGAGCCGGTCCCTGCGCCGCCGGAGGGTCTCGGCCATCTCGTCGGGGGTGCCGGTGAGCAGGCCGGTGGCGCCGGGGCCGATCGGGCCGAAGCGGCCGGTCAGCCAGGCGGGCGGCTCACTGCCCACGGCCACCAGGTTCATGCCGAGCTCCAGGTCGTGGAAGCGGTCGCCGGCCAGCTCGTACAGCTCGTCCAGTTTGGCCGCGACCTGGTCCTCGGTGTGCTGCGGCGGCAGGCCGAGTGCCACCGTGTCGGCCTTGCGCGCGGCCAGCCCGAGCACGCGGGCGCCGGTCGCGGCGACCAGGATCGGCACGTCCTTGACCGCGTCGATCGTCGCGGCCAGGCGTTCCAGGCGCTCGGCCGGGGTGCCGAACGGCACGCCGAGCGCCGCCGCGTCCTGCTCCGCGCCGGGGCTGCCGGCGCCCAGCCCCAGCTCGAAGCGTCCCCCGGTGAGGGTGTGCAGGGTGGCGGTCTCCCAGGCGACGGTCTCGGGAGTGCGGTACGGGGCGCTGACCACGTACGTGCCGACGCGCAACGTCGTGGTGACGGCGGCGGCCGTGGCCGCGGCGGCGAACGGCGACAACGTCCCGAGCGTGTCGGGGACGAGCAGGGTGGAGAAGCCCAGGCTCTCGACCCTGCGGGCCAGCCCGGTCCAGGCCTCGGCGGTGGGGGCGTAGCCGGCGACGGCCCCGAATCTGAACGGGTGATCGGTCATGCGCTCCACGATGCCGCGCCGGACCGGCGGGCACATCGTCCGCCGGACCGGTGGCCCGCTACGACGGCGGGTGCATGCCCGGCGCGGGCCGCTACTCCCCCAGCAGTAGCCGGACGAAGTCGTTGGCGAACTTGCCCGCCGGGTCCAGCCGCCGGACCAGCTCGCGGAAGTCGCCGGGGCAGCCGGGGCGGCGGATGAACAGCTTGCCCCAGTGCGGGCGCGGCTCGAAGGGGGCCAGCGTCCGCTCGACCAGGTCGAGCACCGGGAGCACGGTGGCCACGTCCCTGACCCAGGTGAAGTGCACGCCCACGCTGTCGCGGTCACGGAAGGGGCTGAGCCACAGGTCGTCGGCGGCGATCGTGCGCACCTCCGAGACCCGCAGGGCCGGCCGGACGCGGTCGCCGACGGCGTACAGCGCGCGCAGGGCCTCGACCGCGTGCGCCCGGGGCAGCAGGAACTCCGACTGGAGCTCGTCGCCGGCGCCGCTCGGCGGGGCGTCGGGGCGGAAGTGCGGCAGCCGCTCGTGCCAGGGGCCCGGCACGCCGAGCTGTGTGGTGCAGGCGTCGGCGGGCATCCCGGCCAGCGGGTGGCGGGGGGCGGGAGCGGGGCGGGTGCCGTGCCAGGAGTCGTCGGTGAACTCCTCGCGGCGCTTCAGCCAGATCCGGGTGTCGCGCCAGTCGGTGAACAGGCTGACGCTGTGGCCGTTCGCCATGATGTCGTCGAATCCGTCGAGGGCGTCGGGTGTCAGGCCCTCGCGGACGTACTGGCGCAGCTCGAAGGCCGGTACGAGGTCGAGCGTCAGCGTGCTGACGACGCCGAGCGCGCCCAGCGAGACGACCGCGCCGGCGAAGTCGTCGTCCCCGCGTGACAGCGACAGCAGCGAGCCGTCGGCGGTGACCAGCTCCAGCCCGGACACGGCGGCGGCCAGGCAGCGGTTGGCGTCGCCGGAGCCGTGCGTGCCGGTCGCGACCGAGCCGGCGACCGAGATGTGCGGGAGCGAGGCCATGTTCTCCAGCGCGAACCCGGCCGCGTGCAGCGCCTCGGCCAGCCGCGCGTACGTGGTGCCGGCCGCGACCCGGACCTTGCGCGCGGCGCTGTCGATCTCGATCGTCGCGGGCATGCGGTCGAGCACGACGAGGTCGCCGGTGGTGTCGGCGACGTCGTTGAAGGAATGACCGCTGCCCAGGGCCCGCACCCGGTCGCTGGAGGCCACCAGGCCGCGCAGCTCGTCGAGGGTGGCCGGGCGATGGACGGCTCGCGCCCGGAAGGCGGTGTTGCCCGCCCAGTTGGTCAACATCACGGCTTCACCCTATTCATCCGAATATCCTTGCCGTCGCCCCCGGCCGTCACTACGGTCGGCCCCGTGCTGTATCTGTCCGAGGCCATGGGCCTGGCCACCCTCGTCCTGTGGCTCTACTGCCTCTTCGACGTGATCACCACGCCGGACGCGGTCTGCAGGAACCTGCCCAAGATCGTATGGGTGCTCGTGGTCCTGCTGTTCCCGCTGGTCGGCTCGGTCATCTGGCTGGTGGCCGGCCGCCCCGAACGCGCCGGCCAGGCGGCCGCGCGCCCGAGCGCGTTCCCCGAGTACGACCGCCCGGGCCGCTTCGCCGCCACCAACCCCGACGACGACGAGGAGTTCCTGCGCCGCTGCCGCGAACGTGCCGAGGAGCAGCGCAGGAACGCCCCGAAGAAGCCGCCGGAGGACTAGAAGCCCTGGGCCAGGCGGTAGTACGCCTGGTTCCAGCGGATCTCCTTGACGAACTGAGCCGTCGTGGTGTCCTTGTCGATCACCAGCAGCTCCACGCCGAGCATGTCGGCCAGGTCGGTCAGCTCCTCGCGCCCGACGGCCGTGGACAGCACGGTGTGGTGCGGCGCGCCGGCGGTCAGCCACGACTCGGTCGAGGTGCGCAGGTTGGGCCGCGGCGACCAGACGGCGCGGGCCACGGGCAGCCTGGGCAGCGGCTCCGGCGGCGCGACGATGTCGATCTCGTTGGCCACCAGGCGGAACCGGTCGCCCATGTCGGCCAGGCCGACGACGACACCGGGGCCGGGCGCGGCGTCGAACACCAGCCGCACCGGGTCCTCCCGCCCGCCGATGCCCAGCGGGTGGATCTCGCACGACGGCGTCCCGGCGGCGATGGACGGGCAGACCTCCAGCATGTGCGCGCCGAGGATGAGCTCGTTGCCGGGCGTCAGGTCGTAGGTGTAGTCCTCCATGAAGGACGTCCCGCCGGGCGTCATCGCCTTGAGGGTGCGCAGCAGGACCGAGGTCTTCCAGTCGCCCTCGCCGCCGAAGCCGTAGCCGTCGGCCATCAGGCGCTGCACGGCCAGGCCGGGGAGCTGGCGCAGGCCGCCGAGGTCCTCGAAGTTGGTGGTGAAGGCCCGGAAGCCTCCGTGCTCCAGGAAGCCGCGCAGGCCGAGCTCGATCCTGGCGGCGTAGCGCAGGGACTCGTTGCGCTCGCCGAGCAGCTCGGGGGCCACCCGGTACAGCTCGGCGTACTCCTTGACCAGCGCGGACACGTCGGCGTCGGAGGCCGCGTCCACGACCTCGACCAGGTCGTTGACGCCGTAGGTGTTGACCGAGACGCCGAACCGGAGCTGCGCCTCGACCTTGTCGCCCTCGGTCACGGCCACGTCGCGCATGTTGTCGCCGAAGCGGGCCAGCTTGAGCGCCCGCACCTCGGCCACGCCCCTGGCCGCGCGCGCCCACGCCTCGATGCGCGCGCCGACCGCCGGGTCGCTGACGTGCCCGGCGACGGTCTTGCGCGGCACGCCGAGCCGGGTCTGCACGAACCCGAACTCGCGGTCGCCGTGCGCGGCCTGGTTGAGGTTCATGAAGTCCATGTCGATCGAGCTCCACGGCAGCTCGACGTTGGCCTGCGTGTGCAGGTGCAGCAGCGGCTTGCGCAGCGCGTCGAGGCCGGCGATCCACATCTTGGCCGGGGAGAAGGTGTGCATCCAGGCGATGACGCCGGCGCACTCGTCGTCCGCGTTGGCCTCCAGCATGACGCGCCTGATCGCCGCGGCGTCGGTCAGCACGGGCTTCCACTGCACGGGCACGGGAAGCTGCTCGGCGATGCGCCTCGACTGCTCGGCCACCTGGCGCAGCGTGTCCTCGCCGTACAGTCCCTGGCTGCCGGTCAGAAACCAGATGTTCAACGCGGGCTCCTCTGTCCGTAGACGTTCTGATAGCGGTCGTACAGGCGGTCGATGTGGGCCGGGCCGATGGGCAGCGGCGTGCCGAGCTGCTTGGAGACGTGGACGGTGCGGGCGACGTCCTCGCACATCACGGCGGCCTTGACGGCGGCCTCGGGGTCCTTGCCGATGGTGAAGACGCCGTGGTTCTGCATCAGGACGGCCGGCGAGCGGTGGCCCTCGAGCGTCGCCACGATGCCCTGTCCGATGGAGTCGTCCCCGATCAGCGCGAACGGGCCGACCGGGATCTCGCCGCCGAACTCGTCGGCCATCGCCGTCAGCACGCACGGGATGGGCTCGCCGCGCGCGGCCCACGCCGAGGCGTAGGTCGAGTGGGTGTGCACGACGCCGCCGACCTCGGGCATGTTGCGGTAGACGTAGGCGTGCGCGGCGGTGTCGCTGGAGGGCGCGTGGGCCCCCTCGACGAGGTTGCCGTCGAGGTCGCAGAGGACCATGTTGTCCGGGGTCAGGTCGTCGTAGGAGACCCCGGACGGCTTGATGACGAACAGGTCCTCGCCCGGGACCCGGCCCGACACGTTCCCCGCGGTCCAGACCACGAGGCCGTAACGGACCAACTCCCCATGAAGCCTGGCAATGGTGGATTTCACTGGGCGGCCTCGTTCCTGATCGTGCGGAGGGCGTGGAGCATGCGTCCGTCCCCGAAGTGGTCGTGCAGTTCGCGGTACTGGGCGTACAGGCGGTCGTAGGCGTCGGCGCGGGCCTCGTCGGGCACGTACGCCGCCCGCGTGCGCTTGCCCATCGCCGCGGCGGCCTCCTCGATGCCCGGGTAGGCCCCGGCGGCGACGGCCGCGTGGACGGCCGAGCCGAGCGCGGGCCCCTGGTCGGAGCCGATGACCGACAGCGGGCGGCGCAGCACGTCGGCGTAGACCTGCATGAGGAAGCGGTTCTTCAGCAGCCCTCCGGCGACCACGAACTCCTCGACGGGCACGCCCGACTTCTCGAACGTCTCGACGATCATGCGGGCGCCGTACGCGGTGGATTCGATGAGCGCGCGGTAGACGTCCTCGGGCCTGGTGGCGAGGGTCTGGCCGACGATGACACCGGACAGGTCGTGGTCCACCAGCACCGAGCGGTTGCCGCCGAACCAGTCGAGCGCGACCAGCCCGTGCGCGCCGACGGCCTGGCGCTCGGCCAGCTCGGTCAGGCGCTCGTGGCCGTCGGTGCCGAAGGCGTCGACGTACCAGGCGAAGATGTCGCCGACGGCGGACTGGCCGGCCTCGTAGCCCCACAGGCCGGGCACGATGCCGTCCTGGACGACGCCGCACATGCCGGGCACCTCGGCCAGCCGGTCGCTGGGCATGATGTGGCAGGTGGAGGTGCCCATGATGGCCACCATCTGCCCGGGGCGCACGGCGTCCGCGGCGGCGGCGGTGACGTGGGCGTCCACGTTGCCGACGGCCACGGCGACGCCCTCGGGCAGGCCGGTCCACTCGGCCGCCCGCGCGGTGAGGACGCCGGCCAGGCCGCCCAGGGGGGCCAGGGTGGTGCCGTTGACGTCGTCGCCGACCACGCCGGTGGCCAGTTTGCCGGTGAAGCCGGCGAAGCCGGGGTTCAGGGCGGCGAGGAAGTCCTCGGAGGGGTAGCTCCCGTCCTGGAAGACGCCCTTGTAGCCGGCCGTGCAGATGTTGCGGCTCTCGACGCCGGACAGCTGCCAGATGATCCAGTCGGCGGCCTCGATCCAGCGCTCGGCCCTGGCGTACACCTCGGGGGCCTCCTCCAGGACCTGGAGGGCCTTGGCGAACTCCCACTCGGAGGAGATCTTGCCGCCGTAGCGCGGCAGCCAGCTCTCGCCCCGCCGCGCGGCCAGCTCGTTGATGCGGTCGGCGTGCGGCTGGGCGGCGTGGTGCTTCCACAGCTTGGGCCAGGCGTGCGGCTGCTCGGGCGTCTCGAAGCACAGGGGCGTGCCGTCGGCCGTGGTCGGCAGCACGGTGCAGGCGGTGAAGTCGGTGCCGATGCCGATCACGTCCTCGGCGGCGACCCCGGCGGCGGCCAGGGCCCCGGGCACGGCCACGCGCAGCACGTCCAGCCAGTCCTGCGGCGACTGCAGCGCCCAGTCGGGGCCGAGCCGCACGCCGGTGCCGGGGAGCGTGTGCTCGATGACGCGCTCGGCGTACTCGTGGACGGCGCTGCCCAGCTCGGCGCCGTCGGCCACGCGGACGACGACCGCGCGCCCCGACAGCGTGCCGAAGTCCACTCCGACCACGAATTTGTTAGCGTTCACATTGCACTCCAGAGAGTTGTCTGTTCGCCTGCCGGCTACGGCGCCGGCGCGGTGCTGGACCTGACGACGAAGCTGGGACGCACCACCATGCGCTCGTACGCCGTCGGCCCGGCCTCGATCTGCCGCAGCAGCACCTCGATGCAGTGGCGGCCCACCACGTCGAAGTCCTGCCGGACCGTGGTGAGCGGCGGGGAGAAGAACTCGGACTCGGGGATGTCGTCGAAGCCCACGACGCTGATCCGGCCGGGGACGGGCACCCCGGCCTCGCTGAGCGCGCGCAGCACGCCCAGCGCCATCTGGTCGTTGGCCGCGAACACCGCGGTGACGCCGTCCATCCCGGCCAGCCTCTTGCCGGCCTCGTACCCGGCGCGCGGGCTCCAGTCGCCGGCCAGCGGCTCGGGCACCGGGCGGCCGGCCTGCTCCAGCGCCGCGCGCCAGCCCTCGACGCGGCCCTCGGTCTCCAGCCAGCCGGCCGGCCCCGTGACGTGCCAGACCGTCTCGTGGCCCAGGTCCAGCAGGTGCCGGGTGGCGAGCCTGGCGCCCTCGACCTGGTCGATGCAGACCGCGGAGACGTCGGCGCCGTGCGCGCCCTCGACCACGACCGCGGGCACCCCGGCCGGCAGGCTCTCCAGGGCGGAGGCGGCCGAGCGCTGCGGCGCGACCACCACCACCCCGTCCACGTTCTGCTCGGCCAGGTAGTCCAGCGCGTCGCGGACGCTGGCCGCGTCGATCGACTTCAGGCTCACGATGCTGACGAAGTACCCCGCGGTCCTGGCCGCCTGCTCGATGCCGTAGACCATGCTGGCCGGGCCGTACAGGGTGGTGTCGAAGCTCACCACCCCGAGGGTGCGCGACCGCTTGGTGACCAGCGCGCGGGCGACCAGGTTGCGCCGGTAGCCCAGGCGGGTGATCGCCTCCTCCACCCGGGCGCGGGTGTCGGCCCGGACGTTCGGGTGGTCGTTGAGCACCCGCGAGACCGTCTGGTGCGACACGCCGGCCTCCTTGGCCACGTCGGCCATGACCGGCGGACGCGGCCTGGGGCTCGGTACCACGGGTTCTCCTTTCGCGGGGCTTGCCGGACCTGCGGCGGTCAGCGGGAGGCGCCCGCCCGGCGCTTGGTCCACACGTCGAACGCGACGGCGGCCAGCAGGACGGCGCCCTTGACGAGCATCACGCGTTCACTGGGCGAGCCGATGAGCGACATGCCGTTGTTGATGACAGCCATGATCAGGCCGCCGGTGATGGCGCCGACGACCTTGCCGACGCCGCCCTGGACGGCCGCGCCGCCGATGAAGGCCGCCGCGATGGCGTCCAGCTCGAAGCTGTTGCCCGCGGTCGGGCCCGCCTGGTTGAGCCGGCCGGCGAAGATGATGCCGGCGATGGAGGCCAGCACGCCCATGTTGACGAAGATCCAGAAGACCACCGACTTGACCTTGACGCCGGACATGACCGCCGCCTGGAGGTTGCCGCCGATGGCGTAGATCTGCCGGCCGAAGACCGTGCGGTTGGCCATCAGCGAGTACGCCAGCACCAGCACGGCCAGCAGCACCAGCACCCATGGCAGGTTCTTGAAGCGGGCGAGCTGCACGACCAGGAACAGGATCAGCGCGGCGCCGGCCACCATCTTCAGCGCGAACATGGCCATCGGCTCGACCGACTGGCCGTAGCCCCTGCGGGCGTTGCGGGTGCGCCACTGCGCGGCGACCATGCCGCCGATCGCGACCAGGCCGATGATCAGGCTGAACAGGTCGGCGCCGCCCAGCGGGCCGAGGCCCACGTTGCCGAGGTAGCCGTCGGTGAAGCCGTTGGCCAGCGTACGGACCTGGTCGGGGAACGGGCCGATGCCCTGGTTGCCCAGGACGGTCATGGTCAGCGCGCGGAACAGCAGCATGCCGGCCAGCGTGACGATGAAGGCAGGGATGCCGAAGTAGGCGATCCAGTACCCCTGCCAGGCCCCGATCAGCGCGCCGGCGGCGACCGTGATCAGCAGGGCCAGCGGCCACGGCAGGCCCATGTTCACCATGAGCACGGCGGCCAGCGCCCCGGTGACCGCCACCACCGAGCCGACCGACAGGTCGATGTGCCCGGCGATGATGACCAGGATCATCCCGATCGCGAGGATCAGGACGTAGGAGTTCTGGACGATGATGTTGGAGATGTTCTGCGGCTGAAGCAAGGCGCCGTCGGTGAGCACCGAGAACAGCACGATGATCAGCGCGAAGGCGATGTAGATGCCGCTCGAACGCAGGTTCAGCGACAGGCCGCCCAGCGACACCTGGCCGGGCCGCCGCGGCGCTCCCCCGTCGCTTCCCGCGCCGACCTGCACGTCGGCGGGCGTGATGCTGCTCATCGGAGCTACTCCTGTCCCTTGGTCATGAGATGCATGAGGCTTTCCTGGGTGGCCTCCCGGCGGGGGACCTCGCCGGTGACGCAACCTTCGGAGAGCGTGTAGATGCGGTCGCACAGGCCGAGCAGCTCAGGCAACTCACTGGAGATCACCAGCACGGCCTTGCCCTGGTCGGCGAGGCGGTTGATGATCGTGTAGATCTCGTACTTGGCCCCGACGTCGATGCCGCGGGTGGGCTCGTCGAGGATGAGCACGTCAGGCTGGGTCAGGATCCACTTGGAGAGCACGACCTTCTGCTGGTTGCCGCCGCTCAGCTTGCCGACGACGCTGTTGACGCTGGGCGCCTTGATGTTCATGCTCCGGTGGAACTCCTCGGCGACCTTGTACTCCTCGTTCTCGTTCACCCAGCCGCGCCGGGCCAGGCCCTTGAGCCCGGCTGCGCTGATGTTGCGCTTGATGTCCTCGATGAGGTTCAGGCCGTACCGCTTGCGGTCCTCGGTGGCGTAGGCCAGGCCGTGGTGGATCGCGTCCTGCACGTTGCGGATCTCGATCGGCTTGCCGTCCTTGAAGACCTTGCCGGAGATGTGCACGCCGTACGTGCGGCCGAACAGGCTCATCGCCAGCTCGGTGCGCCCGGCGCCCATCAGGCCGGCCAGGCCGACGATCTCGCCCCTGCGCAGGTTGAGTGAGGCGCCGTCCACGACCTTCCTGCCGGGCTGGCTCGGGCTGTAGACCGTCCAGTCCTCGATCCGCAGGACCTCCTCGCCGATCGTCGACTCGTGCGGCGGGAAACGGTTGTCCAGCGCGCGGCCGACCATGCCGGAGATGATCCGGTCCTCGGTGACGTGGTCGGTGGCCATGTCCAGGGTCTCGATCGTGCGGCCGTCGCGGATGATCGTGACGGAGTCGGCGATCGCGGTCACCTCGTTGAGCTTGTGGGAGATGATCACGCAGGTGATGCCCTCGTCCCGCAGCCCGCGCAGCAGGTCGAGCAGGTGGGCCGAGTCGTCGTCGTTGAGCGCGGCGGTCGGCTCGTCGAGGATGAGCAGCTTCACCTCCTTCGACAGCGCCTTGGCGATCTCGACGAGCTGCTGCTTGCCGACGCCGATGTCGGAGACCGTGGTGGTGGGGTTCTCGTGCAGGCCGACGCGGCGCATCAGCTCGGCGGCCTCGTAGTTGGTGCGGTTCCAGTCGATGAAACCGCGCCTGGCGCGCTCGTTGCCGAGGAAGATGTTCTCGGCGATCGACAGCTGCGGGCTGAGCGCCAGCTCCTGGTGGATGATGACGATGCCGGCGTGCTCGCTGTCGCGGATGCCGGAGAACTCGCAGCGCCGGCCCTCGAAGGTGATCTCGCCCTCGTAGTCGCCGTGCGGGTAGACCCCGGACAGGACCTTCATCAGCGTCGACTTGCCGGCGCCGTTCTCGCCGCAGATGGCGTGGATCTCGCCGCGCCGGACGGCCAGGTTGACGTCCTGCAACGCCTTGACACCGGGGAACGTCTTGGTGATCCCGCTCATCCGCAAGATGTGCTCGGTCATATGCCCCTCGCTCAGGTGTGGGAAGTGCCCCCGGGGGACCGCGGTCCCCCGGGGCGGGCCCTTACTTGAGCTGGTCCTCGGTGTAGTAGTTGCCGCCGACGATGATCTCCTTGTAGTTGCTCTTGTCCACGATCACCGGGTCGAGCAGGTAGGAGGGGACGATCTTGTTGCCGTTGTCGTAGTCCTTGGTGTTGTTCACCTCGGGCTTGCCGCCCTTGAGGACCGCGTCGGCCATCTTCACCGTCTGCTCGGCGAGCTTGCGGGTGTCCTTGAAGATGGTGGAGTACTGCTCACCGGCGATGATCGACTTGACCGAGGCGAGCTCGGCGTCCTGGCCGGTCACGACGGGGTAGGGCTGGCCGCTGGTGCCGTAGCCGGAGCTCTTGAGCGCCGACAGGATGCCGATGGACAGGCCGTCGTACGGGGACAGCACGCCGTCCACCTTGGTGCCGCCGGTGTAGGTCTTGGTGAGGATGTCCTCCATGCGCTTCTGGGCCGTGGCCGGGTCCCAGCGCAGGATGGCGGCGGTCTTGAAGTCCTTCTGACCGCTCTTGACCACCAGGGTGCCGTCGTCGATCTTCGGCTGGAGCACCGACAGGGCGCCGTTCCAGAAGAACGTGGCGTTGTTGTCGTCGGGCGAGCCGCCGAACAGCTCGACGTTGAAGGGGCCCTTCTTGCCGTCGTCCACGCCGAGGCCCTTGATCAGCGAGGTCGCCTGCTGCACGCCGACCTTGAAGTTGTCGAAGGTGGCGTAGTAGTCGACGTTCGGGCTGTTGCGGATCAGGCGGTCGTAGGAGATGACCGGGATCTTGGCGTCGGCGGCCTGCTGGAGCTGCGAGGTGATCGCGGTGCCGTCGATCGAGGCGATGATCAGGAGCTTGGCGCCCTTGGTGATCTGGTTCTCGATCTGGTTGGCCTGCGTCGGGATGTCGTTCTCGGCGTACTGGAGGTCGACCTTGTAGCCCAGCTGTTCGAGCTGCTGCTTGACGTTGTCGCCGTCGTGGATCCACCGTTCGGACGACTTGGTGGGCATCGTGACGCCGATCAGGGCGCCCGCGCCGCCGGCCGCGGCCGACGTGGAGGCGTCGGCGTCGACCGTCTTCTGGCTGGAGCCGCAGGCCGTCATGGTCGCGGCGAGCGCGATGGCGGACACCACGCCCCCGATACGTCCCAACCTCATGTGGCACTCCTTGCAATGGGGGTTGCGGCAGCGGCATGTGAGCGTTAACTGCCGATAGAGCAGAGGGTTCAGTCACAGAACGTGCTGAATCAGAACAAAGTTCGTGCTTCGTTCTCGCCGATTGTTATCGCTAACAAAGACTATGTCAACGGTTGAGCATAACCTCACGGAAACCTTTAGGTAACTTTCATGGCGATCTCCTTGCAGGTCAGCGCCTTGAGCGCGCACTGAAGAGCCGTTGCAGGACGATGAAGACGAAGAGCAGCAGGCCGATGAAGATCTTGGTCCACCAGGAACTGAGCGTGCCCTCGAAGCTGATGATCGTCTGGATCAGGCCGAGCACCAGCACGCCGAGCACCGTGCCGAACAGGAAGCCGCTGCCGCCCGTGAGCAGCGTGCCGCCGATCACCACGGCGGCGATGGCGTCCAGCTCCATGCCCACGGCGTGCAGGCCGTAGCCGGAGAGCATGTAGAACGACAGCAGCACGCCGCCGAGCGCCGAGCAGAAGCCGCTCACCGTGTAGACCGTGATCTTCGTCCGGGCCACCGGCAGGCCCATGAGCAGCGCGGACTGCTCGCTGCCGCCCGTCGCGTACACCGCCCTGCCGAACCGGGTGTAGTGCAGCACGTACGCCGCCACCAGCACGACCGCCACCGCGACGAGCACGCTCGGCGAGATCCACAGACCGGCGAACAGATCGATCCTGGTCTGCGCGAACGCCGTGAACGTCGGGTCCTCGATCGGGATCGAGTCCGTGCCGATCGTGTAGCACAGCCCCCGGGCCAGGAACATCCCGGCCAGCGTCACGATGAACGGCTGGATGTCGAAGGCGTGCACGATGTACCCCATCACCAGCCCGAGCCCGGCCCCGACGGCCAGCACCAGCGGCACCACCACGTACGGCGGCCACCCCGGCCCCGACATCAGCGACGCCGAGATCATCGTGGACAGCGCCACCACCGACCCCACCGACAGGTCGATGCCCCCGGTCAGGATCACGAACGTCATCCCCACCGCCACCACCAGCAGGAACGCGTTGTCGATGAAGACGTTGAGCACCACCTGCCCGCCGGCGAACCCCTCGTACCGGACGCCGCCCACGACGAACATCGCCACGAACAGGCACGCCGTCACGAGCACCGGCAGGTAGCGGGCCGGCAACGCGACCCGGCCCACGGTCATGGTCGTCACAGGGTCACCCGCACTTTCTCCTCGGGGGCCGGGCTGGGCGGCGCGCTCCGGCCGCGCCGGCGCAACGCCTTCGCGCGGAACGACGGCGACTGCACGAGGCAGACCGCCGTCACCACCAGCGCCTTGAACAGCAGGGTCGTCTCGGGCGGCACGCCGATGGAGTAGATCGTCGTGGTGAGCGTCTGGATGATGAGCGCGCCGAGCACGGTCCCGCCCAGCGAGAACCGGCCGCCCGACAGCGAGGTGCCGCCGATCACCACGGCCAGGATCGCGTCCAGCTCGATCCACAGCCCGGCGTTGTTGCCGTCGGCGCTGGAGACGTTCGAGCTGATCATGAGCCCGGCGATGCCCGCGCACAGGGCGGCGAAGGCGTAGACCATGACGACGATCCCCCGCGACCTGATGCCCGCGAGCCTGCTGGCCTCGGCGTTCCCGCCGACCGACTCGATCAGCAGGCCCAGCGCCAGCCGCCGGGTCAGGAACGCGGTGACCGCCAGCACGGCCAGCACCAGCAGCACCCCGAACGGCACCGCCAGCAGATACCCGCCGCCGATCAGCTTGTACGACGGGTTGTTGACCGTGATGATCTGCCCGTCGGTGATGAGCTGGGCCAGGCCGCGCCCGGCCACCATGAGGATCAGCGTGGCGATGATCGGCTGGATGCCCGCCTGCGCGACCAGGAACCCGTTCCAGGCGCCGAGCACCAGGCACAACCCGAGCGCCGCCGCCACGGCGGCCGGCACACCGGCGTCCTCGCTGATCCGCAGGCAGGCCAGCGCGCCCGAGATCGCCACCACCGAGCCCACCGACAGGTCGATGCCGCCGGTCGCGATGACCAGCGTCATGCCGAGCGAGACCAGGATCAGCGGCGCGCCGAAGCGCAGGATGTCGATCAGGCTGCCGTACAGGTGATCGTCCCTGACCTGGACGGAGAAGAAGCTGGGGGTGAAGAACACGTTCAGGGCCAGCAGCAGCGCGAGCACCGCCACCGGCCACAACAACCGCCGCATCAGGGCCGCCCTCCGCTCGCGATCGTCTCCATCAGCACGTCCGTGGTCAGGGCGTCGTCGTTGGGCAGCTCGGCCACCAGCCGCCGGTCGCGCAGCACCTCGACCTTGTGGCTGAGCCGCAGCACCTCCTCCAGCTCGGCGGAGATGAACAGCACCGCCATGCCGCCGTCGGACAGCTCGGCGACCAGGCGCTGGATCTCGGTCTTGGCCCCGACGTCGATGCCCCGGGTGGGCTCGTCGAGGATGAGCAGCCGGGGCTCCAGGATGAGCCAGCGGGCCAGCAGCACCTTCTGCTGGTTGCCGCCGCTCAGGTTCCTGACCAGGTGCTCGGGGTTGGGCGGGCTGATCCGCAGGGCCTTGACGTACCGGCCGACCAGCTCGTCCTGCTGCTCGCGCGGCACCGGCCTGGTCCAGCCCCGGATGGCCTGCAGGGCCAGGACGATGTTCTCGCGCACGGTGAGGTCGGGGATCAGGCCGTCCTCCTTGCGGTTCTCCGAGCAGAAGGCGATCTTGTGGTTCATCGCCGCGCGCGGGGTGCGCAGCGCGGCGGGCGCGCCGCCGACGGCCACCTCGCCGCCGCCCGCGTGGTCGGCGCCGAACAGCAGCCGCGCGACCTCGGTACGTCCCGAGCCGAGCAGCCCCGCCAGGCCCACGACCTCGCCCTCGTGGATGGTGAGCGAGAAGGGCTCGACGGCCCCGGCCCGGCCCAGCCCGCGCGCCTCGACCAGCGGGCGGTCGAAGACCCTGGCCTCGCCGTGCAGGCGTTCGAGCGCGGCCAGCTCCTGGCCGATCATCTTGGCGACCAGCTCGATCTGGGGCAGCTCGCGGGTCAGGTACTCGCCGACGAGCCGTCCGTTGCGGAGGATCGTCATACGGTCGGAAATTTCGTAGATCTGGTCGAGAAAGTGGGAGACGAAGAGGATGGCGATGCCTTCCTCCTTGAGCCGCCGCATCACCCGGAAGAGCTGCCGCACCTCGTCGGCGTCCAGGCTGGAGGTGGGCTCGTCCAGGATCAGCACCCGCGCCTCGATGTCGACCGCCCGCGCGATGGCCACCATCTGCTGCACCGCCAGCGAGTACGCCGACAGCGGCGCCGAGACGTCGATGCTCAGGTCCAGCCTGGCCAGCAGCTCGCCGGCCCTGGCCCGTACGCGTTTCCAGTCGATGCGCCCGAAGCTGCGCGGCTCGCGTCCGATGAAGATGTTCTCGGCCACCGACAGGTTCGCGCAGAGGTTGACCTCCTGGTAGACCGTGCTGATGCCGCCCCGCTGCGCCTCGGCCGGGCCGGCGAAGGCGACGGGCCGCCCGCCGAGCTCGATCGTGCCCGCGTCGGCGGGATGCACGCCGGTGAGCACCTTGATCAGGGTGGACTTGCCCGCGCCGTTCTCGCCCATGAGCGCGTGCACCTCGCCGGGCAGCAGCCGCAGGTCCACGCCGTCCAGGGCCTTGACCCCGGGAAACTGTTTGCCGATCCCGTTCATCGTCAGGACCGGTGCGGGTGCGGCCATGCGCCTCCCCTTCCGCCTGAAGGGCCGGGCCCCGGGCCCGGCCCGTGCGATCAGTACTGACGGCTGGACAGGACCTGCTTGGCCTGCTCCTGCGTGAACGTGGTCTCCTCGGTCACCACGCGGGCCGGCACCTGCTCACCCTTGACGACCTTCTTGGCCAGGTCCATGAGCTGCGGGCCGAGCAGCGGCGAGCACTCGACGATGTAGTTGATCTTCCCGTCGGCCAGCGCCTGCATGCCGTCCTTGACGGCGTCGACCGTGATGATCTTGATGTCCTTGCCGGGCACCTTGCCCGCGCCCTCGATGGCCTCGATCGCGCCCAGGCCCATGTCGTCGTTGTGGGCGTACAGCACGTCGATGTCCGGGTTGGACTTCAGGAAGGCCTCCATGACCTCCTTGCCCTTGGCCCTGGTGAAGTCGCCGGTCTGCGAGGCGATGACCCTGAACTTCGGGTCGGCGCCGATGACCTGGGCGAACCCGGCCTTGCGGTCGTTGGCGGGGGCCGAGCCGGTGGTGCCCTGGAGTTCGACGATGTTCACCGGGTCCTTGGCGTCCTTGTACTCCTCCACCAGCCACTGACCGGCCTTCTTGCCCTCCTCGACGAAGTCGGAGCCGAGGAAGGTCTTGTACAGGGAGGTGTCCTTGGAGTCGACGGCGCGGTCGGTCAGGATGACCGGGATCTTCGCGTCCTTCGCCTCCTTGAGCACCGTGTCCCAGCCGGACTCCACCACCGGCGAGAAGGCGATGACGTCCACCTTCTGCTGGATGTAGGAGCGGATGGCCTTGATCTGGTTCTCCTGCTTCTGCTGGGCGTCGGAGAACTTGAGCGTCACGCCCGCGGTCTTGGCCGAGTCCTGCACGGACTTGGTGTTCGCGGTGCGCCAGCCGCTCTCCGCGCCGACCTGGGCGAAGCCCATGGTGACGGAGTCGCCGCCGCTGCCGCCGCTGCCGCCACTGCCTCCGCCGCAGCTCGCCACCGACATCGCGGTGAGCCCGGCGAGCAGTAACGCCGAGATCCTCTTGAACACGTGGGGGGTTCCCTTCTCATGTGAGCGCTAACAACCGAAGCCGGCTGCCGGCGCCTTCCTGCCTCGGGGGCCTGCGCGGTCCCGTCGGGCCGTGCCCGTCTCGCGTACCGGCGACCGCGGGGGTGCCAGGAGGCGGGCCGCCACCTCGCCTCCTCGGCCGCGACCGAGGGGAGACGACCCGGACCGATCCCGCGACCGCTCCTTTCCTGGCTTGGCCACGACTGTGAACGTTAACAAGCACTCCCGTCAAGGGCCCTCTTCATTACGGTCACGTCACGCCGGGAAGCCCTTGACTCCAGGGGCGTCCCGTCTCTAACGTGGCGCCGATTGCCCTTGTTAGCGCTCACTTCTCTTGGTAGCGCTAACAGCCTCTCGCCCGAGGAGCGCCCCCATGAAGCGATCCGTCCCGGTGCCGGGAAGCCCGCGGCCTCCCGGCCCGCCCGCCGCCGTACCCGTCAGACCGGTACGACGCGATGGTGGGTGGTGATCCGGCCGTCGTCGTCCAGGACGTGGAAGACGAGCCCCGGCGGGAGCGCGTAGTCGCCGCAGCCGGCCAGCGTCGTGGCGCCCTCCCACGGCAGCCTCAGCGTGGACACCACGCCCGGGGCCGCGAGCAGCGGGCGTCCGGCGAAGGTGGTGGCCGCCGCCGTGTGGGCGTGGCCGACCAGCACGGCGGTCACGTCCGGGTGCCCGGCCAGCAGGTCCGCGAGGCGTTCCGGACGCTCAAGCATGATCGTGTCGATCGGCGAGTGCAGCGGCGCGGGCGGGTGATGGAAGGCCACGAGCACCGGCAGGTCGTGTTCCTCGCCGAGCACGCCGTCGAGCCAGGCCAGCGTCTCGTCGTCCAGGTCGCCCGCGGCCCGGCCCGGGATGGAGGAGTCGCACAACACATAGACGGCCCCGCCCGTGCGGTGGACCCGGTTGACCGGCCCGGACGCGGCCGGCTCGCCGAGCAGCACCCGGCGGAACTCCTCGCGGACGTCGTGGTTGCCGGGGCACACCAGGACCGGGTGGCGCGAGGCCAGCAGCTTGCGCGCCTGCTCGTACTCCTCGGCCAGCCCGTGGTCGGCGATGTCGCCGGTGACGAGCACCGCATCGAGGTCGTACGGAAGGGCGTCCAGGTAGCGCATGACGGCGTCGGCGCGCTCGACGGACCGGTCCGAGCCGCCGATGTGGATGTCACTGAGATGGGCGATCACGAGCATGACGAGAAATCCTTTCGGGGTACGTTCCCGACGGTAGCCGTCCACCGGACCAGTCGTAAGATCCGGTTTCGTGCCGAAACATTGGGCCAGTGGCGGGGTGGACCTGCATCTGGAGCTCGATCCCGCCCTCGGGCGGCGGCGGGCCGTCGAGGACGCGCTGCGCGCCGCCGTACGCGACGGGCGGCTTCCGCCCGGCACCCGCCTGCCCTCGACCCGCGCGCTCGCGGCCGGGCTGGGCCTGGCGCGCGGCACGGTGAGCGCCGCCTACGACCAGCTCGCCGAGGAGGGCTACCTGACCACCCGCCCGGGCTCGGGCACCGAGGTCGCCGACACCTTCCCACCCGCCCCCGCGCCGATCCGCACCCCCGCCGCGCCCGCACTGATCCGCTCCCCCACCCCCGCCGCGCCCGCGCCGGTCCACTCCCCCATCGCGGTTGCGCGTCCGGTGCACGATCTGCGTCCCGGGCAGCCCGACGTGTCCGCGTTCCCCGCGCGGGCCTGGCTGCGGGCCACCCGCCACGTGCTGGCCACCGCCCCCGCCGAGGTCTTCGGCCCCTGCGACCCCCGTGGCCGGATCGAGCTGCGGACCGCGCTGGCCGGCTACCTGGGCAGGACCCGGGGCGTACGCACCACCCCCGACCGGATCGTCGTCACCACGGGCTTGGTCCAGTCGCTCAACCTGCTGGCGGACGTGCTCGGCGCGGGCCCGATCGCCATGGAGGACCCGGGCCACGACTTCTACCGCGAGGTCCTGCGCCGCGCCGGCCGCACGATCGTCCCCCTCCCGGTGGACGAGCAGGGCGCCCGTACCGGCGACCTCACGTCCGGGGTGGCCGCCGCCGTGCTCACCCCGGCCCACCAGTACCCGACCGGCGTCCCCCTGACCTCAGCCCGCCGCCGCCTGCTGCGCGAGTGGGGCGGCCCGGTCATCGAGGACGACTACGACGGCGAGTTCCGCTACGACCGCCGTCCCGTGGGCGCCCTCCAGGGCACGGCCCCCGACCAGGTCGTCTACTGCGGCACCACCTCCGAGTCGCTCTCCCCGGCGCTGCGCCTGGGCTGGATGGCGCTCCCGCCCGCCCTCGTGGGCCCGGTCGCCGAGGCCAAGCTGCACGCCGACGCGCACACCGAGGTGCCGGGCCAGCTCGTCCTGGCGCGGTTGATCGACGAGCACGCCTACGACCGGCACGTCCGCGCCGCCCGGCTGCGCTACCGTCGCCGCCGCGACCTGCTGCTGTCGCGGCTCGGCCCGGGACCGGCCGCGCCGCTGCCCGGGGCGCGCCTGCCCGGCGTGGCCGCCGGCCTGCGCGCCCTGCTGCTGCTCCCGCCGGACGGCCCGCCGGAGTCCACCCTGCTCGCGGCCTGTGAACAGCGCGGCATCGCCCTGCGCGGCCTGACCCCGCTGCGCCAGACGCCCGGCCCCGGCGGCCTGCTCATCGGGTACGCCGCCCCCTCCGAAGGCGCCTACCCCGCCGCCCTCGAAGCCCTTGTCGAGGCCCTGACCTGGGCGTCCACGGACGGAAGCATCCTGAGCGCCGAAATCCCCGATATATCAGGCTTTCCCGGGTAGTTGACGGGCTCTCACGACCTCGACGGAGGAGTCCGATGAGCTGGAGCTACCGCAAGACGATCAAGCTGGGCCCGGTCCGGCTGAACCTGTCCCGCGGCGGCGTTGGACACAGCTGGGGCAACCGGCTGTTCAGGGTGACGCGCACCGCCGACGGCCGCCGTACGCTGTCGGTCAATCTGCCCGGCGGCTTCCACTGGCGCAAGACACTCAGCGGGCGCTGACCCCCCGCCGGAACGACGGGCCGGAGGCGCGCGGCCTCCGGCCCGTTCCCGTCTTCCCGGGACGCCCGCCGGATGATGATCTGTAGGCATGAACGCCCATATGAGCCCGGAGGAGTTCCGCCGCCACGGCAGGCAGGTCGTCGACTGGATCGCCGACTACATGGCGGGCATCGAGTCCCGTCCGGTGCGGTCGCGGGCCGAGCCGGGAGAGATCCGCCGCGCGTTGCCCGCGGAGCCGCCCGAGCACGGCGAGCCGTTCGAGGCCGTCCTGGACGACCTGAACACGATCCTGCTGCCCGGGATCACCCACTGGCAGCACCCCGCCTTCTTCGCCTACTACCCCTCCAACGCCAGCGGCCCCGCCATCCTCGGCGACCTGCTCTCCAGCGGCCTCGGCGTGCAGGGCATGTTGTGGGTCACCAGCCCGGCCTGCACCGAGCTGGAGACCGTGGTGGTGGACTGGCTGGCGAGCCTGCTCGGCCTGCCCGCCCACTTCAGGACCGACGCGCGCGGCGGCGGCGTGATCCAGGACTCGGCGTCCAGCGCCTGCCTGGTCGCGCTGCTGGCCGCGCTGCACCGGGCGAGCGGCGGCCGGGCCGGGCGTACGGGGATCGCCGAGCGGTACACGATCTATGTCTCGTCCCAGACGCACTCCTCGCTGGAGAAGGCCGCCCGCGTCGCCGGCCTGGGCTCGGACGGCGTACGGGTGGTCGACGTGAACCCCCGTACGCTGGCCATGGACCCCGGACGTCTGCGCGAGCTGATCGCGGCCGACAAGGCGGACGGCGCGGTGCCCGCCATGGTCTGCGCCACGGTCGGCACCACCTCCTCGGCCGCCGTCGACCCGGTGCCCGAGATCGGCGAGGTGTGCCGCGAGCACGGCGTGTGGCTGCACGTGGACGCCGCCTACGCCGGGGTCGCCGCCGTCTGCCCGGAGTTCCGCCGGCTCAACGACGGCGTGGCCGAGTACGCCGACACCTACTCCACCAACCCGCACAAATGGCTGCTGACCAACTTCGACTGCACCGTGTTGTGGACGGCCGACCGCGCCCCCTTGCTCGGCGCGCTGTCGATCCTGCCCGAATACCTGCGCAACGCCGCCACCTCGGCCGGCTCGGTGGTCGACTACCGCGACTGGCAGATCCCGCTGGGCCGCCGTTTCAGGGCCCTGAAGCTGTGGTCGGTGATCCGCTGGTACGGCGCCGAGGGCCTGCGCGCCCACATCCGCAAGGGCGTCTCCTTGGCCCAGGACCTGGCCGCCCGGATCGCCGCCGACCCCGCCTTCGAGCTGCACGAGCCGCACCCGCTCGGCCTGGTCTGCTTCCGCCCCCACTGGCCCGGCCTGCCACCCGCCGACGCCGACGCGGCCACGCTGCGCCTGATGGAGACCCTGAACGCGGGCGGCGCCCTCTACCTCACGCACACCAGGATCGGCGACCGGACGGTGCTCCGCATGGCCATCGGCGGCCCCGCGTCCGAACGCCGCCACGTCGACCAGGCCTGGGCCCACATCCGCCGCGAACACGCCGCCCTGACCCGGCACACCGCCCGCAACGGCTGAGCCACCCAGGACTGCCCGAACCGACCAGACCGACCAGACCGACCAGACCGACCAGACCGGCCAGACCGACCAGACCGGCTAGATCGGCAGCCCGGCCTGGGCGGCCAGCGTGCCGAGGGCCTTGGCGAGCACGGCCCGGTCCCGCGGGCCGAGCCCGCCGGTCAGCTCCGCGTCCAGTTCCAGCGCCGCCTCCAGGCACCGGTCCAGCAGCGCCCGCCCCTCGCCGGTGAGGTCGAGGAGCTGACGCCGCCGGTCGCCGGTGTCGCGCACCCGTGAGATCGCGCCGAGCCGTTCGAGGTGGTCGGCCAGCGTCACCACCAGGCTCGGCGCGACGCCCATGGTCCTGGCGACGTCGAGCTGCGAGGCCGGGCCGCGCGCCTCCAGGAGGGTCATCAGCCCGACGTGCTTGGGCTTGAGATCGAGCGGGACCAGCGCGGCGGCGAACCGCTCGGTCAGGATCGCCCCGAGCGTCCCGATCCTGAAGGCCATCGTCCCCGCCACCGACACCGGCTTGACTTCGTCCACATCCTCGATGGTACCGTCCATATATCATTCAGAATGTGAACGATTCGAGTGGAGAAATATCATGAACAAGCCCCTCGTCGCCCTCAACGTCGTCGCCGCCGCCGGCGCCATGGTCTCCGGCGTGCTCGCCCTGGTGGACCCCGCGATCATCCTGCCCGCCGGCGCCGAGGTCTCCGGCGGCGTCTCCCTGTACGCCCAGGCCTACGCCGCCCGCGCACTCCCCCTCGGCGCCGCCCTCCTGTGGGCCATGACGGCGAAGGGCAGGCCGGCGCTGGTGCCGCTGCTGGTCACGTCCGGGGTGGTGCAGGTGGCCGACGTCGCGATCGGGCTCGCGCAGGGTCAGCCGGGCATGGCCGTGGGCGGCACGACCGCCGCCGCGATCCATCTGCTGTCGGCCTGGGCCCTGACCCGTCGCGCCCGCACCGCACCGGCCGCGGCCTGACCCCTTCAGGAGGCGAAGCAGGCGCGGAAGGCGTCGAGCACCGGACCGCCCACCGACCACCACAGCAGCAGGACGGGCACCGGCCCCGCCGGGTGCGGCCGTACCACGAAGACCGCCCGCCCGTCGGGGACACGAAGAAAGGTGGCGCCCCTGAGGACGCCACCTGGTGATTCTGTGGAGCTATGGGGATTCGAACCCCAGACCTCCTCCATGCCATGGAGGCGCGCTACCAACTGCGCCATAGCCCCTTGCGATCACCAAGTGTATCGGACTTCCGGAGCCCTCGCGTCACGCCGGATCCCGCGCCCCGGCGGACCGGAGGCGCTCTCCGGCCCGCCCTCAAGGGCACGCGTCAGGCGGCGCGGCAAGACGGGATGCCCGCCTCCCCGGCCAGCGCGGGCACGTCCACCCCGGCCTCGCGCAGCAGGCGGCCGGCGCCGTTCGCGCCGTCGGCCAGCAGGCCCCACAACAGCCGTTCGCCGGTGACCGGTCCGGGCTTCCACATGGCCACTTCGATCGCCTTCCTGGCGTGCACGGCCAGCGGGATTCCGCCCAGCGGGCCGTCGAGGGTCACGCGCAGCGGGCGCAGCCGGGACCTGCGCAGGACCCATCGCTCGGGCGCGTCCGTCCCGGCCCTGGTGCGGCGGTGCACCTCGTCGAGGTCGATGCCGAGGGTGGCCAGCAGCGCCCGCGCGTCGCCCAGGTCGATCCGGGCCCGCAGGTCGGCGCCGGAGGCGGTGAACGACGACAGCGAGAACGGCCGCACCTCGGCCACCCCCAGCAGGAGGAGGTCGGCGTCGAGCGTGTCGCGGTGGGCGTCGAGCGCGAGGATCCCGGCCCGGATCACCGCCCGGCGGGCGCCTTCTGTGAACCTGTCGAACACCTGCTACCTCCCCGTTCTGCGGGCGTGCTTGCGATGGGCGGACTGCCGCCGGACCCCCAGCGCGCCGGCGATCTGCTCCCACGACCACCCCGCCGCGCGGGCGTTGGTGACGTGGACGGCCTCCAGCTCCTCCAGCAGGCCCCTGAGCGCGGCCACCGCCGCCAGCCCCGTTCCGGGGTCGCGGTCGGATGCCGCCTCGGCCAGTTCGGTGACGTCCATGGTGTCAGCATGTGCTGACAGCCGCCCGCTTGTCAACACATGCTGACGCCTCAGAGCCGTTCGGCCAGGTCGACGAGGGCATCCCGGCCGAGCAGGTGACGGAGTTCGGGGACGCGCCGACCGAGGCCGGGGTCGAGCACGAGATCGTCGTCTACCGGGGAGCCGCGCGCGGCCGGGGCCACGCCCAGGCGAGGTCGTCAGCACGGTCAGGGCCTCCCTTGTGGGGTCAGCCGCAGGTGGTGCGCATGGTCAGGGCGGCTTCCTCCAGCGAGAACGCCACCTCGACCGTGCCCAGCTCCGCCGTGTCGCGCACGTGCGTGCCGCCGCACGGGATCGACACCTCTCCCTCGGGCAGCGAGCAGTGCCAGGTGCGCAACGCGGTCAGACCCGGCCCCGGCACGTCGAGCCGGACCGGCGCACGGGCCGCCACCCACGTCCTGAGCCGCTCGTTCACCTGCCGGGCCAGCTCGGTCAGGTCCAGGTCGTCGGCGGAGAAGCCCTTCTTGCGCAGCGACTTGCCCAGGCGGTATTCGTCCACGCTGCCGTGCGGCAGGATGCGCGAGGAGGTGATCGCCGTCTGGTCGAAGTCGGGATGGCCGAGCCGGTCCAGCCGCACCTCCTTGCGCCACCGGTCCGCGAGCGCCGCGTTGAGCGCCAGCGCGGCCAGGTGGCAGGCGGTGTGGCCGGCCGAGAGCGCCGCCCGGTGGTCGGCGTCCACCTCCAGGGCCACCTCGGTGCCGACGGGCAGCGGGGTGTCCGTGACGTGGACGACCAGCCACTCCCAGCCCTCGGTGCCCCGCCGGACCGGGATGGACTCACCGACGAAGACCTCGCCGTCGTTCGACTGGGCCCCTGTCACGCAGTCGACGACCGGCAGCCCGCCGAGCGTCCCCCGATCGGCGGGCTGGTCGGGCCAGGTGTGGTCAAGGGGATGGAACGGCGTCTCGGCGGTGACGAGACCGTGCCGGTCCCCCACCGGCACGGCCCCGACAATCGGGGAACGGCCGCTGAGGTGGCCGTTGGGGAAGGTGACGACAGTGGATCTCACCTGGTCATTGTGGCAGGGGCGCGCTCGTCCTCCAGATAGCGGTCACGGCCGGCGTACAGGCCGGTGAAGAGCTGGACGACGAGCACTCCGAAGATCAGCACGTACGTCAGCGCCCAGCCGCCGGTCATCTGGTAGATCACCCCGACCAGCAGCGGGCCGGCGCCGGCGATGAGATATCCGGCGCTCTGCCCGAAGGCCGACAGCGCGGCCGTGCTCTCCGGCGTACGGGTGCGCAGCCCCAGCATCACCAGCGCCAGCGGGAACGACCCCATGCCGACCGCCACGAACACCACCCACACCATGGCGGTCGAGGCGGGCGCGAACCACAACCCGAGGAAACCGATCGTGTAGAACACGACCAGCCCCACGACGACCGGCCGCTGGTCGCGGAAGCGCGCGGCGATCGTGGGCACCAGGATCGAGACCGGGATGTTCAGGGCGGTGAACACGCCGAGGACGAGCCCGGCCTGCGAGGAGGTGAATCCGCTGTCGGTGAGGATCGTGGCCAGCCACCCGAACATGATGTAGGCGATCATCGACTGGGTGCCGAAGTAGACCGCCACCATCCAGGCGAGCCTGCTCCTGAGCAGGGTCGAGATGCCCGCGTCCCGGCTGCCCGTGTCCCGCTCCGGCTCACTGCGCAGCAGCGCAAGCCACGGAATGGCGGCCACGGCGGCCAGGGCCGCCCACACGCCGAGCGCGATGTGCCAGTCCCCCGACGCGCGCTCGATCGGCACGGTCGCGGCGGCGGCCAGCATGGTGCCCGCCGCCAGGGCCGTGGTGTAGACGGTGGTCATGATCCCGGTACGCCCGGGGAAGTGACGCTTGATCAGCGTCGGGATGAGCACGTTGCCGACGGCGCCGCCGGACAGCGCGACCGCGCTGCTCAGCAGGAACACCGGGGCCGACCCCACCAGCGACCTGACCAGCATGCCGGTGCCGAGCGTGACCAGCGCCAGCAGCAGCAGCCGGTGCTCGCCGATCCGCCGGGCCAGCGTCGGGGTGACCGCGCCGACGCCGGCGAAGGCCAGCACGGGCAGCGTGGTGAGCAGGCCGGTGCCGACGCTGCTCATGCCGAGGGCCCCGGCGAGCTGGTCGAGCAGCGGTCCTACGCTGGTGACGGCCGTGCGCAGGTTCAGCGCCGCCAGAACGATCCCCAGCACGAGAAGCCAGGCCAGGGGGGCGGTTCTGCCTGTTCTGCCGCGGGCCTCTTGGGCGAGCACGCTCATGCTGGGAAGGTCCTCCACTCATCAAATCATGGGACGAATCACCACCTTAACAGGACCGAAATGTCCCTTTATTCCTGGACATGAGAAAGCCCCCGGGGCGGGGGCTGATGATCTCAGGGGAGATCCCGTCCTACAGGACCGGGCTCGGGCCCTCCGGGGGCTGGTTGCGTGGGGGAACCGGCCCGGGAGGCGGCAGGGTGCCGCCGGGCGGGTAGTCGCCGCCGCCGACGGTGCCGGGCGGGACCGGCGCGCCGCTGTCGCCGTACGTGGAGCCGTGCTCGTGCTCGTACTGGTGGGCGCCGGGGACGTCGCCGCGCCAGCCGCCCGTCTCGCCGCCGCGCGACTCGATGAACGACTTGAACCGCTCCATGTCGTTCCTGATGCGCAGCCGGACGATCTGCAGCGCGTCGCCGACGGTCTCGACGACGCCCTCGGGGTCGTACTCCATCTGGAGGGTGACCTTGGTGGTGTCGGCGTCGATGCGGTGGAAGGTGACGACGCCCGCGTGGTGCGGCGAGTCCGTGCCACGCCAGGCGACGCGCTCGTCGGGGTGCTGCTCGGTGATCTCGGCCTGGAACTCGCGGCGGACCCCGGCGATCTCGACCACCCATTCGGTGAGCGTGTCGGAGACCTGCTTGACGGACTCCACGCCCTCCATGAACTCGGGAAAGCTCTCGAACTGGGTCCACTGGTTGTAGGCCACGCGGATCGGGACGTTGACGTCTACTGAGTGCTCGATCGTGCTCATGGGGTCTGTCCCTGCCCGCCCAGGCCCGGCGTTAACGCCTGCGCAGCAGCCAGTAGAGGCCCACGAAGGGCAGCACGAGGGGGATGAACAAGTAGCCCTTGCCGTACGACGACCACACTGTGGCGTCGGGGAAAGCCGCCGGGTCGACCAGGCTCGCGGTGCCGATCAGCAGCACGCCGGCCAGCTCGATGACGAGCGCGCCGAGCGCGAGGCGGCGGGCGCCGCGCACGAGGGCGACGGTGAGCACGACGTAGACCAGCGCGGCGAAGGCCGACAGCGCGTAGGCCAGCGGCGCCTCGCCGAACCTGGTGGCGATCTGCACGGCCGCGCGCGCCCCCGCCGCCAGCGAGAACAGCCCGTAGACGGCGACCAGCGCGCGCCCGGGGCCGGTGCCGATCGGGGCGGTCACGCCACGCCCTGCCAGATCTGCAGCAACCGCGCGTTCATCACCGCGATCGCGAACCCGGCCACGACCAGGATCGCCGTCCCCCACCGGCTGCGCTCGGCCAGCGCGAGGAACACCCCGGCGGGCGGGATCAGCACCTGGCCGCCGATGTACCCGAACAGCGTGGCCTTCTCCGGCGGCCCCTCGCCGCCCGACACCGCCGCGATCACGAACCCGGCCTGCACCAGGATCGCCACCTCCAGCACGGCGAAGCCGACCAGCAGGACCATGCCCATGGGCCGGTCGCGGACGGCGACGACCAGGCTGGCCAGCATGAGCAGCAGTGAGCCGACGATGACGATCGTGGCGACGGTGGTGTTCATCGGGACACAGGTTAGCGCCCGTGCAGGTCGCCCTCGATTCCGTCCAGCACTCACGACAGGCCGCGCTCGAAGTTGTCGTCGGCCCCGGCCTGGGGAACTCGCCGCTCTGCCGGGGCTGCCCCCGCTCCAGCGCCTCCCTGACCACGAACCCCGTCATGTAGTCGTTGAACAACGCCGCCAGACAGAGCCAGGCCCGCAGCCGGTCGACCCCGAGCCCGTCGAAGGCCGACGACTGTGGAGCGGCCGTTCGCGTACGCGTTCGGCTGCGCGGTCGTCCTGGCGGCCGTCTCGCTGGTGCCGATCGCGCTCATAGGATCGGGGACGTGCAGAGAATCCTCGTCAGCGCCTGCCTGATGGGCCGCCGCGTCCGCTACGACGGCGGCGCGAAGACCAGCGCCGACGCCCTGCTCGCGCGCTGGCGGGAGGAGGGTCGGCTGGTGGTGGTCTGCCCCGAGGTGACGGGCGGGCTGCCCGTCCCGCGCCCGGCGGCCGAGATCGAGGGCGGCGCGGGCGGGGCGGCCGTGTTGTCCGGCGCCGCGCGCGTGCTGGCGAGCGACGGGTCCGACGTGACGGCCGAGTTCGTGGCGGGGGCGCGGGCCGCGCTGGAGGCCGCCCGCTCGGCCGGGATCCGGCTGGCCGTGCTCAAGGAGGGCAGCCCCTCGTGCGGAGCCCTTTCGGTCTACGACGGCACCTTCGGCGGACGGCGGGTGCCCGGCCAGGGGGTGACCACCGCCCTGCTCGAAGCGCACGGCGTCCGCGTGTTCACCGAGGACCAGCTTCCCGAGGCGGCCGGCTACCTGCGCGACCTGGAGGCGTAGAAGGCCCCCGCCAGGCCGGCGGCCAGCAGGACCGCCATCGTGTCGTGGAACCAGGTGCTCAGCGTCGTGGCCGCCGACGGGCGCAGGGCCAGCGCCAGGATGCCGATCAGCACGCCGCCCAGCGCCCCCGCGTGGGTGTAGACCAGGCCGTCCCAGGCCCACGGGCGGCGGGACAGGGCGCCGTGGCCGCCGGCCAGCAGGCCCAGGGCGCACAGCGTCTCCACGATCACCGCGGGCGGCACGACCGGCTGGGACAGCGGACCGAGCGGGATGCCCGCGTGCAGCAGCGCGGCCCCGAAGAAGATCAGCGCGTGGGCCAGCGAGAGCGCGCCGAGGGCTTTGCGCAGTGGGTCCATGGGGCACACGCTCGCATCGCCGGGGCCCGGCGGAATCGTCCTCAGGGAGAAGGCCGCGGTACGCCGCCCGTGGTAGCCAGCATGCGCCGGACGATCCGGATCACCTCGTCGATCGTCACCCGGGCGTCCTCGTCGGACTCGCAGGCCGCCACCCCGCGCCCGGCCTCGCCCATCACGGTGGTCAGCAGGGCCACCAGCACGTTGCCCTCCGGCGTGTCCGCCAGGCCGAGCAGCCGCTTGTTGCCGCCGATCCACTCCCAGCCGCGCTGCCTGCGTAACGTGGTGAACTCGGCCGGGCCGTCGTTCTCCAGGAACAGCCTGGCCACGTCGCGCTGCTCCCACGAGCCCTCCAGGTAGGCGCGGGCGCCGGCCAGGAACCGTTCCTCACCGGCGCCCGCGGTGGCCTTGGCCGCGCGGGAGGTGCGTTCCTCCTGGCCGCGCATGAACTGCTCCCAAAGGGCGAGGAACAGGCCCGGCTTGCCGCCGAAATGGTGGTACAGGCTGCCGACGCTGATGCCCGACGTCTCGACGATGTCGGCGACCGTGGCCTCGGCGTACCCCCTGGCCAGGAAGACCTCGCGGGCCGCGCGCAGCAGCGTGTCGCGGGTGCCGCTGGAACGTCCCCAGCCCCGGTTCTTCATCCGGTCATTATGTACGGTCCGCCGGGTTTGATCGGGAAATCGAACCCACCTGATCGACCGGAAACTTTCTCGCATTCCCGGGAGTCGTACAGAAGCAGGGGGCCCGGATCATTTCGAAACGGGGAAAGGATTCGGCGACAATGACTGTCGACCTGAACAACGCACAACCCCTGGCCTGGGACTCGGCCACGCTCGACGCGGACACCAAGGAGATGCTGGACAATCTCCAGCCCAACATTCTCCGCGCACACGTGCGCGAGCACCTGTCCGTGCTGTTCGTCAGATTCAACGACGTCGCCGCGGGAAAGGCGTTCCTGCGGCACATCGCCGTCACGAAGATGAAGTCGGCGCGCCGGCACCTTGAGGAGGTGCGCGACTTCGGCGCGAACGGCCGGCGCGGCACACCGTACGTCGGCATCGGCATCAGCAAGGCCGGCTACCGCGACCTCGGCCACTCCGTCGAGGACGTGCGCAAGTTCGGCGACAAGGCGTTCCGCGACGGCATGAAGCGGCGCGTCGCCGAGGTGGACGACCCGCCGGTGGCGGAGTGGGAGCCCGCCTACCAGCGGGAGATCCACGCCGTCATCCTCATCGGGGACGCCCGGCAGGACCGGGTCGAGGAGCTGCGCGAGGAGATCCTGGGCGAGCTGCCCGCAAGCGCGCGGCTGCTCGGCGAGGAGACCGGCCACGGCATGCGCAACCCGGCCGGCGACGGCATCGAGCACTTCGGGTACGTGGACGGCCGCAGCCAGCCGCTGTTCGTGAAGGACGAGGTGGACAAGGAGCCGAAGGAGCACTGGGACCCCGCCTTCCCGCTCTCCAACATCCTGGTCGCCGACCCCTTCGCCCCGCACCCGGAGCGGCATTTCGGCAGCTACCTGGTCTTCAGGAAGCTGGAGCAGAACGTACGGGCGTTCAAGGAGATCGAACAGGACCTGGCCGACGCCCTCGGCCTGCACGGCGCCGACCGCGACCGCGCGGGCGCCATGCTCGTCGGCCGCTTCAAGGACGGCACCCCCGTCACGCTGAGGCCGAAGCCGGGCGGCGGCCCGGTGGCCAACGACTTCACCTTCGATGACGACCCGGGCTCGAAGTGCCCCTTCAGCGGGCACATCAGGAAGACGAACCCGCGATCGTTCGGCCGCGAGGTCCTCATGGCCCGCCGGGGCCAGACGTACGGCGACCGCACCGACGACCCCTGGGACGGCTCCCCGCCCCGGACCCGCCCGAGCGGTGAGGTCGGCCTGCTGTTCATGGCGTTCAACAGCAGCCTGCTCGCCCAGTTCGAGTTCACGCAGCAGAGCTGGGCGAACAACGAGGACTTCGAGAACCCGGCGACCGGCCACGACCCGGTCATCGGGCAGGGAGCCCGCGACGTCAAGGTGAGCTGGCCGAAGGTGTGGGGCCGGGCCGAGCCGTCGTCCCTCCAGGCCCAGGTCACCCAGACGATCACGATGAAGGGCGGCGAGTACTTCTTCGCGCCGTCCCTGGCCTACCTCCGCAACCTGTGACACCCGGGCCCGGCGGGGACGCCCCGCCGGGCCGGTTCGGGTGGGCGGGCTCCGGCCGTTGTCAGGGCGGGGTTCTAGGATCGGATCTCCGGGGGGAGATCTGACGATGTTGCGGGCGTTCTTCAAGACCGAGGCGGGCAGCACGAGCGTGCTGCTCGTGGCCACCGCCCTGGCCATGCTCTGGGCCAACTCGCCGTGGGCCGGCACCTACGAGTCGTTCTGGCACCTGCGCATGGGCATCTCGTTCGGCGACGCGGTGTTCTCCCTCGACCTGCGCCACTGGGTCAACGACGGCCTGATGAGCGTGTTCTTCTTCCTCATCGGCCTGGAGGTCTCCTACGAGGTGCGCCTCGGGCAGCTCAGGGACCGGCGGCTGATCGCCGTCCCGGCCGTGGCCGCCCTCGGCGGGATGCTCGTGCCCGCCGGGGTCTACCTCGCGCTCAATCTCGGCGGCCCCGGCGCGGGCGGGTGGGGTGTGCCCATCGCCACCGACACCGCGTTCGTGCTGGGCGTGCTGGCCGTCGTCGGCGCGCGCTGTCCCGACCCGCTGCGGGCGTTCCTGCTGACCCTGGCCATCGTGGACGACGTGCTGGCCATCATGATCATCGCGATCTTCTACACGGCCGGCCTGCAGCTCACCGCGCTCGTCGTGGCCGTCGTGCTGCTGGCGGCGATCGTGCTGCTGCGCTGGCTGAAGATCTGGCGGGCGCCGGCCTACATCGCGCTCGGGTTCGGGTTGTGGGTCGCGACGCTGGAGAGCGGCATCCATCCGACGCTGGTCGGCATCGCTCTCGGCGTCCTCGTCTTCGTCTACGCCCCCAGCGACCAGAAGTTGCTGCTCGCGGGCGAGGCCGTCCAGGAGTTCACCACCGAGCCGAGCGCGCGGGCGGCCAGGGAGGCCACCCGGCGCGTGCAGCGTGCCGTCTCGGTCAACGAACGGCTCCAGCTCCGCCTGCACCCCTGGAGCAGCTACGTGATCGTGCCGGTGTTCGCGCTGGCCAACGCCGGGGTGCGGCTCGACGGCGAGACCTTGCGGGCGGCGCTGACCTCGCCGATCTCCCTGGGGATCGCACTGGGGCTGCTGCTCGGGAAGTTCGCCGGGATCTCGCTCGGCACGTGGCTGCCGCTGCGGTTCGGCTGGGGCATCCTGCCGGGGAACCTGGTGTGGGGGCAGTTGCTGGGCGGCGCGGCGGTCTCCGGGATCGGGTTCACGGTGGCGCTGTTCATCGTCGACCTGGCCTTCGACGACCCGGCCATCCAGAGCCAGGCCAAGATCGGCATCCTGGCCGGGTCGCTGCTGTCCGCCGCGATGGGGTGGGTGATCTTCCGGATGGCCTGGGACCGGGGCAGCGTCTGCGCGCCTCCCGAGGCCGAGCCCGACGAGGAGCTGCCCGACGTGCTGTCCGTCCCGGTCGGCCCGGAGGATCACGTACGGGGTCCGGCGACCGCGAAGGTGACCATCGTCGAGTACGGCGACTTCGAGTGCCCGTACTGCGGCCGCCTGCACCCGGTCCTGGCGGAGATCCTGCAGAGGAACCCCGACGTACGGCTCGTCTTCCGGCATTTCCCGATCCGCACGCTGCATCCCCGGGCCGCGTCCGCCGCGATCGTCGCCGAGGCCGCCGCCGACCGGGGGCGGTTCTGGGAGATGCACGACATCCTCTACGACAACCAGCGCTTCCTCACCGACGCCGACCTCGAACACTACGCCGCCGAACTCGACGTCGACCCCTGGGCGAACGTGGCCGGGCACGCCTCCCGCATCGCGCTCGACGAGGCGTCCGGCAAGGAGAGCGGCGTACGCGGCACCCCCACCCTGTTCCTGAACGGCCGCCGCTACAAGGGCGGCCTGGACCTGCGGTCGATCAGCCGCGCGGTGGCAGAACTGCGCGGATCCCCGTAACGTCGCCCGAGTCCCCTTCTGGCTGGAGTCGCCCAATGAGTTTCCTCACCCTGCTCACGAATCTGCTCCCCACCCTCCTGACCGTCCTGCTGATCGCCGTGGGCATCGTCGTGATCGGGATGAACCGGCGGCACGTGGGCCGCGCGGCCACCCTCGGCATGTCGGGATGCGGGCTGCTCCTGATCGGCGCGCTGATCAACCTCGTGCTGAGCCTGCTGACGCAGTCGCTGATCGAGTCGTACGGCAGCAGCATGATGGCCGTCCTGCCGTTCGCGTACCTCATCTCCTCGCTCTTCCACCTGGCCGGCATCGGGCTGCTGATCTGGGCCGTCGTCGCGCGCCGCAGCGCGCCGCGGCAGGCGCAGCCGCAGGGGCCCGGCCGGCAGCAGCCCCCGGCGGGCTGGCAGCAGCCCCAGCAGCCGTACCACCAGCCGTACCCGCAGCCCGGCCCTCAGCCGGGTCACCAGCCGGGTCACCAGGCCGGTCCCCAGGCCGGTTGGCAGGCGCCGCAGCCTCCGCCCGGGGGCGATCAGAGCGGTTACTGAGCCTTCCGACGTCTGGACGGCATTTCACCGGCAAGTATGACAATGTCGGTGTAACCCACCTCCAGAGCCGCGTCTGAGGGGATCATGAAGCGAGAGCCGCAGCAGCCGGATCCGAACCAGACCGTCAGGCACCGCGTCCCCCGTCAGGAGCGGACTTCCCTGCCCCCGCAGGGCCCTCCGGATGCGCCGTACACGCAGAGCCTGCCCTACACGCCGGACATGCTCCCCGACGTCCCCCTGTACGAGACCACGCCGCCCCCGAAGTCGGCCTGGCGGTGGGTGATCCTGGTGGGCGGGCTCCTGCTGCTGGTCGCGGTGCTGGCCGTGGGCACGGTCCTGTGGGTGCGCGGCCAGGCGTCCTGAGGGCCGGTCAGGACGCCCGGGTGAAGTCCATCGTCCAGTTGGTCTCCCAGGTCTCGCCCTCGTCCGCCGAGAAGGCCTGCTCCCACCTGGCCCGGTGCTCGTCGACGACGGTCCAGACGAACCGGCAGCGCACCGGCCGGCCCTCGTGGCTCTCCTCGCCGTAGAACTCGCCCCGGTCGCCGGTGAACGCGCCCACCATGGGCCGGGTGTCCAGCGTGCCGCTCGCGCTGCTGGCCCAGTAGATCGACCACTGCCGCGTCCCCGGATGATAGACGCGCACGGTCATCCCGTACGAGCCCTTGGTCGGGAACGCGATCTCGTCGACGCTGGCAGCGCCGTCGAAGTGCCGGGTCGCGACCGAGCGGCCGGGGAACTCGTCCCATTCGTCGCTGCCGGACAGCGGCTTGACGAGCCTGCGGTTCACGACGTCCCAGGTGCCTGCGAAGAAATCGAAGTCGTTCATGAGGGCGAACGTACGGCGGGGTCACTGACATGTAGTGTCAGTGACCGTGCGCGCCTCCCGCCTCGTCTCGATCCTCCTGCTGTTGCAGACGCGCGGGCGCATGACGGCCCACGACCTGGCCGAGCGCCTGGAGGTGTCCGTACGCACCATCTACCGCGACATGGAGTCCCTGCACGCCGCCGGCATCCCCCTCTACGGCGACGCCGGGCCCAACGGCGGCTACCAGCTCCTCGCCGGCTACCGCACCCGGCTCACCGGGCTGACCACCGACGAGGCCGAGTCGTTGTTCCTGGCCGGGCTGCCTGGGCCGGCGGCCGAACTGGGCCTCGGCGCGGTGGTGACCGCGGCCCAGCTCAAGCTGATGGCCGCGCTCCCCGTCGAGCTGCGCGACCGCGCGGGCCGCATCCAGGAGCGTTTCCACCTCGACGCGCCCTCCTGGTACCGGGACGCCGAGCCGGTCACCTACCTGCCCGCCGTGGCCGACGCCGTGTGGAACGAGCGGCCCGTCCAGGTCACCTACCGGCGGTGGAAGGCGCCGCAGGAGGTGGAGCGGCTGCTGGAGCCGTACGGACTGGTGGTCAAGGCGGGCCGGTGGTACCTGGTGGCGCGCTGCGGCGAGCACGTACGCACCTACCGCGTCTCCCAGATCCTCGACCTGCACGCGCTCCCCGGGACGTTCGCCAGGCCAGAGGGCTTCCACCTGGCGGCGTACTGGGAGGGTTACCTGGCCGAGTTCGAGGCCAGGCTGCGGCGCGGCGAGGCGGTGGTCCGGCTGTCGCCGCGCGGCCTGGAACGCCTGCCCGACCTCATGACGCCCGGCGTCGCGGCGGCGGCGCGGGAGACCGCCGAGCCGCCGGACGCGGACGGCTGGACGCGGGTCACCGTGCCGATCGAGTCGGAGGAGCACGCGCTCGGCGAGTTCCTGCGACTGGGCACCGACGCCGAGGTGCTGTCGCCGGCCGCGCTGCGCGAGGCCCTGGGCGCCGCGGCGGCGGAGCTGGCCCGGCGCTACGCCTGACGGAATCTTTCACGCTCCCTTCCCGGTCTGCGCAGGTCAGCGCACTGCCGTAGGTCCGGCCATTGCGACACCGAAAGTTTCTTTCCATACTCGCAATATTTCAGGCGAACCAGAGGAACCCGATGAACCTGAGAGCTCGACTGGCAGGCGCCGTGATCGCCGTGGCCGCGCTCGCCGTCGCCTTCCTCGGCCTGACCACCGGCGGCCCGCCCCCGACCCCGACCCCGACGCCCACGCCGACACCGACGCCGACGCCGACGCCGACCACGAGCCCGAACCCGCCGGGCGCCTGCCGCGTCTCCTACACCACCAACGCCTGGAACACGGGCCTGACGGCCGCCGTCACGATCACCAACACCGGCGCCACGGCCCTGCCCTCGTGGGCGCTGAGCTTCACGCTGCCCACGGGCCAGACGGTCACCTCCGCCTGGAACGCCACGATCTCGCCCACGACCGGCCAGGTCACCGCCAGGAACGTCGCCTACAACGCCACGATCGCGCCCGGCGCGTCGGCGTCGTTCGGCTTCCAGGCGACCCACAGCGGCAACACCGGCTCACCCGCCGCCTTCAGGTTGAACAACGCCCCCTGCGCCTGACCGCGCATCCTGGGACCTGTTTCGAGGGCCGAGCTTCCGGGATCGGCCTTCGCCTTGCCGGTGCTCGCCGCCACATCTCTGGCGAACCACTCGAACCAGGGAAAGAATCTGTGTGGAGCTATGGGGATTCGAACCCCAGACCTCCTCCATGCCATGGAGGCGCGCTACCAACTGCGCCATAGCCCCTGGTCACCGCTTCGGGTCCACCCGTTGCGGCGCTCCGAGAGCATATAGCCATCCGCGCCCTTTCGCCTAATCGCCCGACCGCAGTCCCCCCTGCGCCCGCGCCACCAGCACGGCCAGCCCGTCGAGCTGCCTGCGCAGCCCGAACTCGAAGACGGAATCCAGATCCAGGTCCAGCCCGGGCGCCGTGACCACCCTGGCCAACGTGGGGAAGGCCCCGGAGGCGAACAACTCCCCCAGCTCCCCCTCGTGCTCACTCATCCACTCGTCCTCGGTCACCCCGGTCTCGGTGCGCGCCTGCAACTCCGCCTCCAAACTGACGGCGGTGCCCCGGATGAAGTTCACCAGCGACACGACGGCGTGCAGCATGGTCCCGGCGTCGAGGCCGAGCCCGTCCAGGGCGCGCAGCAGCCGCTCGGTGTGCGCCATGCCATGGGGAACGAACTGCGGCCGGGTCAGCGAGACCGCCTGAGCCAGCCACGGATGCCGCAGATGCAGCCGCCACAGCTGCCTGAGCTCCAGTTCGAGCTGCGGACGCCAGCCACGCGGCGGCTGCCCCGAGGGCGGCTCCTCACCGTAGGCCGCGTCGGTCATGAGCCGGATCAGCTCGTCCTTGCCCGCCACGTGCCGGTACAGGGACATGGCCGAGGCGTCGAGCTCGGCGGCCAGGCGGCGCATCGACACGGCGGCCAGCCCCTCCCGGTCGGCGACCCCGATCGCCTGGTGCACGATGCGCTGCCTGGTGAGGTCATGGGCGGCCCGCCGTACGGGCCCGGCGACGACGGTCCCGACGCCCGGCACGGCCCGCGTGAGCCCTTCCTCGCGCAACCTGCCCAGGGCCTTGGTCGCGGTGGCCATCGCCACACCCCACTCCCGGATGATCTGCCGGGTCGAAGGCACCTTGTCCCCCGGCGCCAGCTCGCCGGCGGCGATGCGATCGCGCAGTTCCTCCGCGATCCGCAGATGGACGGGCCGCTCCACGGCCACCCCTTTCCCAGCACTAGTGCACCAGGCTCGGCACACCCGTCGGCACCTCACCACCGCACTAGTGCGCCGGGCGACCCTCTTGCCTGCTCGAAAACCCGAACCTACGGTACGCGTACAACGTACAGAGTGCACTACCAAAGGAGGCCACCGTGAAGGCAGTACTCATCTCCGGCGGCGGCGTCGCCGGGCCCACGCTCGCCCACTGGCTGGCCCGCCACGGATTCCGGCCGACCGTCGTCGAACGCGCCCCCGCCCTGCGCACCGGCGGCCAGGCCGTCGACTTCCGCGGCGCCCCGCAACTGGAGGTCCTGAAGCGCATGGGCGTGCTGGACCCGATCAGGGCCGCCCGGACCGGGATGGGCGACATCGCCATCGTCGACGGCGACGGCAGACGGCTGGCCGGGCTGCCGTCCGAGGTGTTCAGCGGCGACGTGGAGATCCTGCGCGACGACCTGACCCGCATCCTGAACGAGGCCGCCCCCGCCGAACGCCTCCTCGGCGACTCGATCACCTCCATGACCGAACGCCCCGACGGCGTGCACGAGACCTTCGAACGGGCCGCGCCCCGCACGTTCGACCTGGTCGTGGGCGCGGACGGCATCCGCAGCAAGGTACGGGAGCTGGCCTTCCCCGCCACCCCCTGCGCCATCTCGGCTTCTACGGCGCCGTCTTCTCCGTCCCCGGCACGTACGGGCTGGACCGCGACGGCCTGATGCACAACGTGCCGGGCCGCTGCGCGACCATCGTCAGGACGAACGGGCAGACCAGGGCGGCGCTCGACTTCGCCACGCCCCCGCTCGACCTCGACCACCGCGACCAGGCGGCGCAGCGGGCGCTGGTGGCCGAGGCGTTCCGGGGAGTGGGCTGGCAGCTCCCGTCGCTGCTGGCGGCCATGGACAGCGCCGAGGACTTCTACTTCTGGCAGGCCGCCCAGGTCGTTTTGCCCCGCCTGTCGTCCGGCCGGGTGGCGCTGGTCGGCGACGCCGGGTACGCCCCGGCCCCGGCGGCATGGGCACGGGGCTCGGGATGGTCGGGGCGTACGTGCTGGCCGCCGAGCTGGCCGCGGCCCCCGACGACCACGCAGCCGCCTTCGACGCCTACGAACGGCGGATGAGGCCGTACGTCGAGGTGTGCCAGAAGCAGGCCCAGGGGGCCGACAAATACCTCGTGCCGGGCACGCGGTCGCGGATCTGGCGGCGGAACCAGCTGATGCGCATGCTGCCGTACCTGCCGGGCAAGGGCATGGTCAGGCGGATGACGGAGAAGGCCGCGAGCGCCATCACGCTGCCGGAGCACACCCGGCAGGACGCTCGCCGCCCCGCGCAGCCGGCCTGAGCCGGTCGGCTACACCTCCGCGTCAGGGCGGTCGTCGCTGCTGATGGGCTCGGGGAGGGTGCCCGCGTTGTGTTCGAGCAGCCGCCAGCCCTGGCGGCCCTCCTGCAGGACCGACCAGGAGCAGTTGCCCAGCCCGCCCAGCGTCGGCCACAGCTGCTCGGGCAGGCCGAGCAGCTCGCAGATGCCGAGGCGCAGCGCGGCGCCGTGCGAGGCGACCACCAGGAGCCCGTCGTCGCCGAGCTGGGACGCCCACTTGCGCATGGAGGCCGCCACCCGGACCGCGACCTCCGAGACGGGTTCGCCGTCGGGGGCCTCCCAGGCGACGTACTCCTCGGGCCAGCGCGCGGCGATCTCGTCACGCGTCAGCCCTTCCCACTGGCCGCCGCCGCGTTCGCGGAAGTCCTTGTCGACGCTCACGTCGAGCCCTACGAGCCGCCCGAGCGCCAGAGCCGTGTCATGGGCCCGCTGGAGGTCGGAGGAGACGATGAGGGTGGGCCGCAGCGAGGCCAGCAGCGAGGCGGCCCTGGCCGCCTGCGCGACGCCGGTCTCGTCGAGCGGGATGTCGGAGTGGCCCTGGAAGCGGTGCTCCACGTTCCACAGGGTCTGTCCGTGGCGGAGGCAGACGATCCGCCTGCTCAACTGCGGGCCCGCTGCATGTTGGCGAGCATGACGCTCTCCGGCAGGCTGATGGCCGGGCAGTCCTTCCACAGGCGCTCGAGCGCGTAGAACGTGCGGTCTTCCTCATGCTGGACGTGCACGACGATGTCGATGAAGTCGAGCAGCACCCAGCGGCCCTCGCGCTCGCCCTCGCGGCGCACGGGCTTGGCGTCGGCCTCGGTGCGCAGCCTGTCTTCGATCTCGTCGACGATGGCGCGGACCTGGCGGTCGTTCGTGGCTGAGCAGAGCAGGAAGGCGTCGGTGATGACGAGCTGCTCGCTCACGTCATAGGCGAGGATGTCATCGGCCAGCTTGTCGGCCGCGGCCTCGGCGGCGATCTGGACGAGCTGAACGGATCTGTCGGATGCGGTCACGATGCGGGTCTGTCCTCCTGTGTCGGCAGCATGCCCTATATCGAGGGTACCCTTCCAGGCCGAAACCCCTCACCCACGGCACGGAGACCTTCAGCCTTCCCCGTGATACAGCCCCCGCTTGTTGATGTACTGCACGATTCCGTCGGGCACCAGATACCAGATCGGCTCCCCCTTGGCCACCCGCTGACGGCACTCCGACGAGGAGATGGCCAGCGCGGGAATCTCCAGGAGGGTCACCCTGCCCTCGGGCAGCCCCGGGTCGTGCAACGTGTGCCCAGGACGGGTGCACCCCACGAAGTGCGCCAGCTCGAACAGTTCGTCGGCGTCCTGCCAGCCCAGGATGGCGCCGAGCGCGTCGGCGCCGGTGATGAAGTACAACTCCGCCTGCGGGCCGTAAACGGTGGAGATGTCGCGCAAAGTGTCGATGGTGAAGGTGGGACCGGGACGGTCCACGTCGACCCTGCTCACGGAGAAGCGCGGGTTGGAGGCCGTGGCGATGACCGTCATCAGATAGCGGTCCTCGGGCGCCGACACCTCGCGTCCGGACTTCTGGTACGGCCGCCCGGTCGGCACGAACACGACCTCGTCGAGGTCGAAGTGATGGGCGACCTCGCTTGCTGCGACCAGGTGGCCGTGGTGGATGGGATCGAACGTCCCACCCATCACACCTACCCGCCGCTTCCCCTGGATACCAGGCGTGTTCATCATGAATCGGACCTTACGTGGACGTGGTACCCGAACATGATGGCACCCCCCTTGGTGATGTCCGCGCATCCCATCCGTTGCGGACGTAGCATGCCGGGCATGACGACCACCCCGGACCGCAACCGCGTCCAACTGCCCGGCATCTCGTCCCGTGCCTACGAACACCCCGCAGACCGGTCCGCCCTGGTCGCTCTGCGTAAGTTGAGTGGGTTCGACACGGTTCTTAAGCAGATGTCCGGCCTTGTAAGTGAGCGCCGCCTTCGCCTGATGTATCTGGCATCGTCCGTGCGCGTCAGCGAGACCCAGTTCCGCGCGCTGTACGACATGGGGCGCGACGCCGCCTACACCCTCGACCTGCACCGCATCCCGGAGATCTACGTCCAGCAGGACCCGCAGGTCCAGGCCAAGGCCATCGGCTTCGACGACCCGTTCATCGTCGTCACCACCGGCCTGCTCAACCTCATGGACGAGGAGGAGCAGCGCTTCGTCATCGGCCACGAGACCTCGCACATCCTGTCGGGTCACGCGGTCTACCGGACGATGCTCGACATCCTCACCCGCCTCGCCACGCGCGTCGCCTGGATCCCGCTCGGCTACATCGGGTTGCGCGCCATCGTCGCGGGCCTGGAGGAGTGGTATCGCAAGTCGGAGCTCTCCTCCGACCGCGGCGGCCTGCTGACCGCCCAGAACCCCGAGTCGGCCAAGCGCGCGCTGATGAAGCTCGCCGGCGGCGCCTACACCCACGAGATGAACATCGAGGCGTTCCTGGAGCAGTACCAGGAGTACGACACCGCGGGCGACC
Organism: Nonomuraea sp. NPDC052265; assembly: GCF_044547985.1. Taxonomy (NCBI): domain Bacteria; kingdom Bacillati; phylum Actinomycetota; class Actinomycetes; order Streptosporangiales; family Streptosporangiaceae; genus Nonomuraea; species Nonomuraea sp. NPDC052265. The sequence continues at coordinate 25,190 of NZ_JBIUBJ010000002.1, read as the reverse complement.
TGCGCGACGGTTTCCTCAAGGTGCTCAACCTGCTCGGCACCACCCACCCGTTCGCCGTGGTGCGCGTGGCCGAGCTCGACAAGTGGCAGCGCAGCGGCGAGTACGACCGCATCATCGGCGGCGACTACCCGCGCCGGGAGGACGACGCCAACGCACGGGTGACCGACGAGATCAAGGCGGCGGCCGAGTCCTACCGCGCCTCCTGGTCGCAGTCGCAGGACCCGTTCATCGGCGTGCTGCGCGACGTGGCCGAAGGGGCGGTGAACGCGGGCGAGCGCATCTTCAACCGCTTCTCGCGCCGCGACGGCGGCCAGGGCTGACCGGCCGGCCGTCCTCGCCGCCTACAGCAGAAGGGCGATCGCGCGCACGGCGGCCGCGCACAGGGCGACGAACCCGCCCAGCACGGCCAGTGCGCGCAGCCCTTCTCTGCGCAACTCCGGCAGCTTGCCGCCGATCCGCTCGATCTCGCGCCCGGTGATACCGCCGCACAACATGCCGAACACCACCGCCGCGACCGTCACGGGCGCCGGCTGCTGCCACCAGTCGGAGTCGATCTGACCGCCGCCGGTCACCCAGAGCGCACCGCCCGACGCCACCGCGACGGGCACCCCCGGCCACACCACGGCGGTCGCCGCCGCCCCGGTCAGCGCGAACGGGAACAGCAACACGCGCAGCGCGATCCGCATGCGACGCGCGCTGCGCTTCCTGACCAGCCAATGACTCATCCAGAGCGTCCTGGTCAGCACCACGAACGCCGTCGTGATGGCGATGGAGGCGATGGGCCAGATCACCGACGTCACCACGCACGGCACCGCCAGCACCGCCAACAGCAGCAGAGCGGTGTTGCCCGCGGGCAGCGTGGTCGGCGCCTCGGCCCTGAGCCCGCCCCGCCGGCCGTCCTGTGACCTGCCCCGCACGGCCGCCGTCGCCCGCGCGCGCGGGCCCGTCTTGGGGTCCGCGCCGGTCCTGGAGCGGGACGCGGCGGCCTTTCCGTCGGTGCTCGTCCTGGCTCGCGGCGGGGGTACCGCGCCGTCGGCCCTGGCCCGCGTCCCTTCGGCGCCCGTTCTGGGCCGCGTCCCTTCGGTGCCGGTCCTGGCGCGTGTCCCCTCCGCTCCCGTTCTGGCGCGGGCGCCGGGGGCCGGACCGTCGGTGCCGGTCCTGGCGCGCGTTCCCTCGGTGCCGGTCCTGGCGCGGGGGCCGGGGGTCGCGCCGTCCGCGCCCGTCCTGGCGCGCGATCCGGGGGCCGCGCCGTCCGTGCCCGGCCTGGGGCGCGCGCCCGAGGTCGCGCCGTCGGCCCGGCTTCTCGCCGCGGGCGGCTCGGTCCGGTTCCTGGGTACGGGCGGCTTCCCGTCCACGCCGGTACGCGTGCGCGGTACGGACGTCTTCCCGTCCGTGCCCGTACGGCCGCGCGGCACGGGCGTCTTGCCCTCCGTACCGGCCCGGCCGCGTGGCGCGGGGATCTCGGCCGCCGTACCGTTCGCCCGGCTCCGCGCGCCCTCGCCCCTGGACGCCTCCTCGGCGGCCGCGGGCGCGTCGCCGTCGGGCCCGTTGGTGGCCTTGGCCAGCCTGGAGAGCCGGTCGGCCAGCAGCGCGGCGGTGGGCCGCTTGCCGGGCTCCCGGTTGAGCGCGGCCCGCACCAGCGGCAACAACGCCACCGGCACGCCCTTGAGGTCGGCCTGCCCGTTCAGCACCGCGTACATCTGCGCCTCGGCCGTGCCGCGCCCGAACGTGGGCCGCCCGGTCGCCGCGAACGCCACCGTGGCCGCCCAGGCGTGCACGTCGGCGGGCGAGTCGACCTGCTCGTCGGCGAAGATCTCCGGCGCGGTGTACCCGGGCGTGCCGAGGAACGTGCCGGTCATGGTGAGCCTGGTCGCGTCGAGCACCTGCGCGATGCCGAAGTCGATGAGGACCGGCCCCTCGGTGCCCATGATGATGTTGCCCGGCTTCAGGTCACGGTGCACGACCCCGGCCGCGTGGATGATGGCCAGCGCCGCGGCGATGCCCTGCGCCATGTGCACGAGCTGCCCGAGGTCGAGCGGCCCGCTCTGGCGTACGCGCTCCAGCAGCGTGACGCCCTCGATGTGCTCCATGACGAGGTAGGGCCGGGCGCAGCTCAGGTCGGCGTCGAGCACCTTGGCCACGTAGGGGCTCTCGACCCTGCGCAGCGCCCGCACCTCGCGCTCCAGCCTGACCCGGGACATCTCGTCCTCGGCCAGGTCGTGGAGGACCTTGAGTGCGACCTGCTCGCCACGGCGGGTGGTGGCGAGGTAGACCTCGCCCATCCCTCCTCGGCCGAGCCGCTCGACCAGGCTGTACGGCCCGACCTTGCCGAGCTTGCTCACCGTCCCTCCCCGCCCGGCGCGCCCATAAGGGACACAACCCTAGCGCTGGGACGACGGTTGACGCCCGCGGCGCGCCGGAGCCGTTGAACCTTTATCGGTGTGAACGGTCGGAGAGCATGCTGTCGAGCTCGGCCGTGGGTTCCTCGGACAGGGTCTTGCGCCCCTTCCTGCGCCAGTTGACGTGACCGCGGCGCTCCAGCCAGAGCAGCAGGCGGTCGGCGCCGAACAGCACCGCGGCGGAGAAGACAAGGGCGACGACAATTTCCATGACACCCAGTCAACCCAGGCCGCGGGCCGCCGGTCAGCCCGACACGCCGACTAACCGCAAGCCGGGCCGGGCACCACGGTGCCTTCTGACGTGCGCAGATGCCCTTCTCCCGTGTAGATCCACTTGGTGGAGGTCAGTTCCGGCAGGCCCATCGGCCCACGCGCGTGCAGCTTTTGCGTGGAGATGCCGATCTCCGCGCCGAACCCGAACTCGCCCCCGTCGGTGAACCTGGTCGAGGCGTTCACCGCCACGGCCGCCGAGTCGACGAGCGCGACGAAGCGGCGGGCGGCCGGCTGCGACCGGGTGACGATGGCGTCGGTGTGCCCGGAGCCGTAGCGCCGGATGTGGGCGACGGCCTCCTCCAGCGAGCCGACGACGGCGGCGGCGATGTCCAGTGACAGGTACTCGGTGAAGAAGTCGTCCTCGGTAACCGGCACGACCTCGCCGTAACCGGCGATCCGCTCGTCACCGTGGACGGTCACCCCGGCCTCGGCCAGCGCCCGCAGCGCCCTGGGCACGAACGCGTCGGCGACCCCCTCGTGGACGAGGAACGTCTCGGCCGCGTTGCACACCGACGGCCGCTGCGCCTTGGAGTTGACCAGGATCTGCACGGCCAGGTCGAGATCGGCCTCCGCGTCGACGTAGACGTGGCAGTTGCCGACGCCGGTCTCGATCACCGGCACCGTGGACTCCTCGACCACCGAGTTGATCAGCGCCGCGCCGCCGCGCGGGATCAGCACGTCGACCAGCCCGCGGGCGCGCATCAGCTCCTTGACCGAGTCGCGCGTCCGGCCCGGCACGAGCTGCACCGCCCCGGCGGGCACCTGCGTGCCCGCGAGCGCGTCCTGCATGATCCGCACCAGCGCCGTGTTGGCGGAGTAGGCGCTCGACGAGCCCCTGAGCAGCACCGCGTTGCCGCTCTTGAGGCAGAGCGCGGCGGCGTCGACCGTGACGTTGGGACGCCCCTCGTAGATGATCCCGATCACGCCCAGCGGCACCCTGACCTGCCGCAGCTCCAGCCCGTTGGGCAGCGTGCCGCCCCTGACGACCTCGCCGACCGGGTCGGGCAGGTCGGCCACCTCACGCACGGCCTCGGCGATGGCCCCGACCCTGGCCTCGTCGAGCCGCAGCCGGTCGATCATCGCCTCGGACGTGCCCTGGGCCCGCGCCCGCTCGACGTCCTCGGCGTTGGCCTCGACGATCTCCGCCGCGTGCGCGACCAGGGCGTCGGCGATCACCCGCAACGCCCGGTCCTTGGGCGCCCGCGGCAGCGGGGCCAGCTCGGCGGCGGCCTCTCGTGCCGCGCGGGCGACCTTCAGGAACTCCTCGGACATCGCGTGCTCCTCACTGGTGATGGGCTTCCAGTATGACGATGTCGTCGCGGTGGATCAGCTCGCGTTCATATTCCGGACCGAGCGCGCTGGCCAGCTCTCTCGTGGAGCGTCCGAGCAGCTCGGGGATCTCGGCGGCGTCGAAGTTGACCAGGCCGCGCGCCACCACCGCGCCCTGCGGCGCGCACAGGTCGACGGGGTCGCCCGCGGCGAACTCGCCCTCCACGGACGTCACGCCGGCGGGCAGCAGCGACTTGCGACGGCCCACGATCGCCTCGACCGCCCCCTGGTCGAGGTGCAGCCGGCCGCGCCCGGTGGTGGCGTGGGCGAGCCACAGCAGCCGCGTACCGGGATGGCGGCCGCCGGGGTGGAAGTAGGTGCCGATGTCGGCCCCGGCGAGCGCCTGGGCGGCGTGGGCGGCGCCGGTGAGCACGACCGGCACGCCCGCGCCCGTGGCGATCCTGGCCGCCTGGACCTTGGTCACCATGCCGCCGGTGCCGACCGCCGCGCCGTTCCTGCCCAGCTCGACGCCGACCAGGTCTTCGGGGCCGCGGATCTCGGCCAGCCGGCGCGAGCCCGCCCTGCTCGGCGGGCCGTCGTAGAGGGCGTCGACGTCGGACAGCAGCACCAGCGCGTCGGCGTGGGTCAGGTGGGAGACCAGCGCCGCGAGCCGGTCGTTGTCACCGAACCTGATCTCGTCCGTGGCGACCGTGTCGTTCTCGTTGACGATCGGCACGATGCCCAGCTCCAGCAGCCGGGCCAGGGTGCGCTGGGCGTTGGCGTGGTGGGCGCGGCGCATCATGTCGTCGGCGGTCAGCAGCACCTGGCCGACGCGCAGGCCGTAGCGGGCGAAGGAGGAGGTGTAGCGCGCGACCAGCACCCCCTGGCCGACGGAGGCGGCCGCCTGCTGGGTGGCCAGGTCGCGTGGTCGCGCCGACAACCCCAGCGGGCCGAGGCCCGCCGCGATCGCTCCCGACGAGACCAGCACGATCTGCGTCCCGGCGCGCCGCCGCGCCGCCAGGACGTCGACGAGGGCGTCAACCCGGTCGACGTCGATCACGCCCTGGGGGGTGGTGAGCGAGGAGGAGCCGACCTTGACGACTACCCTCGACGCTGAGCTGATCTGTTCCCGCACGCCTGGCAGCCTATCCGAGCCACACCCCCACCCCCGGCCCCCTTCACTCCCCGCAGAACCCCCACTGAACGCCCCCCGCACCACCACCCAACCGCCCCCTGCTGAACGACCCCCGCACCGCCATCACGCCGCCGTCCTACCGCCCTTCGACGTAACCGTCAGTGCACGACAGCGCACGGGCGCCTTCCTGGCCGCCTGCGAAACCACCGCTTCAACGCCGTGAACCGCAAGTGAGAACTACCGCGCAAACGCGCGAATGCGCCGAGCCCCAGAGCCCGGCGCATTCACCACTCGCCTACCGACGACGACAACCCACCCCAGGGGCCGATCAGCCCACGAGCCGGTCACGCCACGAGCTATCCACTCCAAGGGCTTGGTCCCCCATGGACCGTCCGACCCAAAAGGCAGCCACCAAGCCGGTTGTCTACCTCAGGCGGTTGTCCGAGCCCCGCGGCCCCTGTCGCACCGACTCGGCGCTGAGCGTCGGCTGCCAGTCGAAGATGTACCCGCCCTCCATCGGCCCGATGACCACCTCGGCCCCAGCCTTGGCGCCCGCCTTGACCAGCTCCTGCTCCACGCCGAGCCGTTCGAGCCGATCGGCCAGGTAACCGACGGCCTCGTCGTTGCTGAAGTCGGTCTGCCGGATCCACCGCTCCGGCTTCTCCCCGGTGACCTGGAACAGGTTCTCGTTGACCCGCCGCACCTTGAACCCGGCCTCGCCGAGCTGCTTGGGCCGGATCACCAGTCGGGTGGGCTCCTCGACCGGCTTGTTGGCCCTGGCCGCCGCCACCCATTCGCCCATCGCGTACGTGAGCTCCCGCAACCCGTCGTGCGTGGCCGCCGAGATGACGAAGACCTGCAGCCCCCGCTCCTCGAACTCGGCCCTGACCATGTCGGCCAGCTCCCGCGCGTCGGGCACGTCGGCCTTGTTCAGCACGATCATCCGCGGCCGGTCCTCAAGCTTCCCGTACGCCCGCAGCTCGGCCTCGATCACCTCGTAGTCGCTGATCGGGTCGCGCCCCGGCTCCATGGTCGCGCAGTCGATGACGTGCACGAGCATGTCGCAGCGCTCGACATGACGCAGGAACTCGTGCCCGAGCCCCTTTCCCTGCGAGGCCCCCGGGATCAGCCCGGGCACGTCGGCGACGGTGAACACGTTCTCGCCGGCCGTCACGACCCCCAGGTTGGGGATGAGCGTGGTGAACGGGTAGTCCGCGATCTTCGGCTTGGCCGCGCTCAGCGCCGCGATCAACGACGACTTGCCCGCGCTCGGGAACCCGACCAGCGCCACGTCGGCGACGCTCTTGAGCTCCAGCATGACGTCGAGGCCGTCGCCGGGCTCCCCCAGCAGCGCGAACCCGGGCGCCTTGCGCCTGGCCGTGGCCAGCGCGGCGTTCCCGAGCCCGCCGTGGCCGCCCTGCGCGATCACGTACCGGGTGCCGGCCCCCACGAGGTCCACCAGCACCTCACCCGTGCGGGCGTCCTTCACCACGGTCCCGTTCGGGACGACGAGGATCACGTCGTCGCCGTTGGCACCGTCACGGTTGGAGCCCTGCCCCTGCTTGCCGTTGTCGGCCTTGCGATGGGGACTCCGGTGATAGTCCAGCAGCGTCGCGGTGTTGGGATCGACCTCAAGGATCACGTCGCCGCCGCGGCCGCCGTTCCCCCCGTCGGGGCCGCCGAGCGGCTTGAACTTCTCCCGGTGGATGGAGGCACACCCGTTCCCCCCGTCACCGGCCTTGACGTGCAGGACCACCTGGTCCACGAAGTCCGGCATCCAGCTCTCCTCCATCAGCCCACCAGGGCATACAAGATCAACTACAACCGGGCGCCCCCACAGGGCCCCAGAAAACGCCTAAGGGGTGGATCGACAGGCGATCCACCCCTTGAAGCAACACCGAAGCGAAGCTGATTACTCCGCGACGGGAACGATGCTGACGGCGCGACGACCGCGCTTGACGCCGAACTGCACGTGGCCTGCGGCCAGCGCGAACAGCGTGTCATCGCCACCGCGGCCGACGTTGTCGCCGGGGTGGAAGTGGGTGCCGCGCTGACGAACGATGATCTCGCCCGCGTTCACCAGCTGGCCGCCGAAGCGCTTGACGCCCAGGCGCTGAGCATTGGAGTCACGGCCGTTCCGGGTGGACGACGCGCCCTTCTTGTGTGCCATCTCTCAAACTCCCGATCAGGCCTGGTCGATACCGGTGATCTTCACCTGGGTGTACCGCTGACGGTGACCCTGGCGCTTCTTGTAACCGGTCTTGTTCTTGTACTTGAGAATGCGGATCTTCGGGCCCTTGGTCTCACCGAGGATCTCGGCGCTGACTGTGAACTTGCCCGCCTCGGTGGTCACATCGCCGTCGTTGACGACGAGCACCGTCGGCAGCGAAACCGAAGAGCCGACCTCGCCGGCGACCTTGTCCACCTCGAGGACGTCACCGACGGAGACCTTCTGCTGCCTGCCGCCGCAACGAACGATCGCGTACACCGCGGAACCCTTCTACTGACTCGCTGTTGACCTCAGCCGCCCCGCATCGAGGCGACCGCCGAATGCTGCGCCTATCATTCGGCCTGTCTCAAACCGACGAACCGAGTAAGCGCGCCAACAGGGCACGTCACCTGACGCACCGATTCACCAGGGTACCGCTTAACGGTGCCCTAGGCGAACCGGACGGATCGTCGGAAGCCTGCCGAAGCTACTCGGCGGACTTGGCTCGGCGGGAGCGTCGCCGCCCTCTGCCGGAAGTCTGGCTGGCCTGGTCGTCCTCAGCCGGGACGTCATCAAGCGCACCGGTCACGGTATCACGGCTGGCGGAGTCCTTGGCCGCGGAAACCTTGTCCGAGACCGCCTTCTCGATCGCCATCTTGCCCTGCGTGCCGCGCGGTTCGGGCTTGGTCTCGACCGGCTCGGTCGAGACGATCAGCCCACGCCCGTTGCAGCACTCACAAGGCGTCGAGAACGCCTCCAGCAGCCCCTGACCGACCCGCTTACGCGTCATCTGCACCAGGCCCAGCGAGGTCACCTCGGCGACCTGGTGCTTGGTCCTGTCGCGCGCCAGGCACTCCAGCAGCCGCCGCAGCACCAGGTCGCGGTTGGACTCCAGCACCATGTCGATGAAGTCGATCACGATGATGCCGCCGATGTCACGCAGCCGCAGCTGGCGCACGATCTCCTCGGCCGCCTCCAGGTTGTTCCTGGTGACGGTCTCTTCGAGGTTGCCGCCCTGGCCGGTGAACTTGCCGGTGTTGACGTCGACGACGGTCATCGCCTCGGTACGGTCGATCACCAGCGAGCCGCCGCTCGGCAGCCACACCTTGCGCTCCAGCGCCTTGCCCAGCTGCTCGTCGATCCGGTACGACTCGAACACGTCGCCCTGCCCGGTGTCCCAGCGCGACAGGCGCTCACCCAGGTGCGGCGCGACGTACTTGACGTACTCGTCGACGGTGTCCCAGGCGTCTTCGCCCTGCACGACCAGCGAGGTGAAGTCCTCGTTGAACACGTCGCGCACGACCCGGACGGTCAGGTCGGGCTCGGCCGACAGCAGCTCGGGCGGGCTGGCCGACTTGGCCTTCTTCTGGATGTTCTCCCACTGGGCCGACAGCCGGGCCACGTCGCGGGCCAGCTCGTCCTCGGAGGCGCCCTCGGCCGCGGTGCGGACGATCACACCGGCGTTCTCCGGCATGACCTTCTTCAGGATGCTCTTGAGCCGGGTGCGCTCCTTGTCGGGCAGCTTGCGGCTGATGCCGGTCATCGACCCGTCCGGCACGTACACCAGGTAGCGGCCGGGCAGGCTGATCTGCGAGGTGAGCCGGGCGCCCTTGTGGCCGATCGGGTCCTTGGTGACCTGCACCAGCACCGACTGGCCGGACTTCAGCGCCACCTCGATCCGCTTGGGCTGTCCTTCCAGCCCGGCGGTGTCGAAGTTCACCTCACCGGCGTACAGAACGGCGTTGCGCCCCTTGCCGATGTCCACGAACGCGGCCTCCATCGACGGCAGCACGTTCTGGACCTTGCCCAGGTAGACGTTGCCGACGTAGGACTGGCTGGCCTCGCGGTTGACGTAGTGCTCGACGAGCACGCCGTCCTCGAGGACCGCGATCTGCGTACGGTCGCCGTGGCGGCGCACCACCATCATGCGGTCGACGGACTCGCGGCGGGCCAGGAACTCCGACTCCGTGATGATCGGCGGACGCCTGCGGCCGAGCTCGCGCCCCTCACGGCGGCGCTGCTTCTTGGCCTCCAGGCGGGTCGAGCCGCGCACGCTCTGCACGCCGTCGATGGCGGTCTCCAGGGAGGCGGCCCGGCCGGAACGCGGCGCGCGGATGCGCACCACCGTGTTCGGCGGGTCGTCGCTGGAGGGCTCCAGGGTCTCCTCGGTGCCGCGGCGGCGACGACGGCGACGACGACGCGAGCCGGCGGTTTCTTCCTCCTGGGCCTCCTCGCCCTGGTCCTCGTCGCCCTCTTCGTCGCCTTCCTCGCCTTCCTCGCCCTCGTCACGCTCGCGCGACTTGCCGCGGCCCCTGCCGCCGCGACGGCGGCGGCGACGGCGACCGCCGCCCTCCTCCTCCTCCTGCTCGTCGGAGGTGTCGATGTCGCCCTCGTCCTCGACGAGGGTCTCGTCGAGCAGTTCCTCGATCTCCTCGGGCTCCGGCTCGGGCTCGGGCCGCCGGATCACGGCGGGCTTGCCCTGGCTGGGGTCGGGGGCCTGGAACAGCGGCGCGAAGATGGCCGCCGGACGCTGGAACGCCGTGCCGGGCTCGTCCCGCCTGCGCGCGCCCAGTCCGAAGGGGTCGGCGAGCAGGCTCGGCCGGTCGACGTCCTCGTCGAGGTCCTCGCCGGCGGGCTCGTCGTCGAGCGGCTCGTCCTCGGGCAGGATCTCCAGGATGTCCTCGTCGGCCGCCTCCGCGGCCTCGGGCACGGTGACGGCCACCTCGACGTCGGAGGGCGTCGCGACGACCTCGACGTCGGCGCCCGCCGGCGCCTCCACGACGACCTCTTCGGCCTTCTTCCGCGTACGCCGCCGCCTCGGCGCCTCGGGCTCCTCCTCCGGGAGCGCTCCCGCGACCTCCGGCTCGGCCTTCTTCGTCGTACGGCGCCGCGTCGTGGTCGCGGTGGACCGCGTCCGCGTGGCCCGCTTGGGCTTCTCCTCGGGAACGTCGGCGGCGTCGGCCACGGCGTCGGCCACGGCGGCCTCCACCACACTGGCCACCTCGCGGGCTCCGGCGTCGGCCGGGCCGCCCGCGTAGGCCAGGCTCTCGGCCTCCGGACTCTGCACCACGGGCGCCACGACCGGCTCGGCCGCACCGGCGGCCCGCTCGGCGGCTTCCCGCCGGTTCACGACCGGCGCCGCGACGGTCTCGGCCGAGGTGCCGGCCTGCGAAGCGGCAGGGCTCTCGGCCTGCTGCGGAGCCGGCCCCTCGGGCACGACGGCCCCGGACGCGGCTCCTTCCGGCGTACCGGCCGCAGCCGTGACATCTTCGGGCGTACCGGCTGCAAGGGCGCCGGCTCCAGCCGCGGCGCCCTCGGGCGCGCCGGGCTGTGCCTGAGTGCCCTGGGCGGCTCCGGCGGCGGGCGCCGCCGCGCGGGCCCGGGTTCTGCGGCCGCGCCCCGCGTCGGGGGCGGGCTCTCCGGCCGCGCGCTGCACGGCGTTGGTCTGCACCGGTTGCACGTCGGCAACCGACGGCGCGACCTGCGCGGCCGCGACCGTGGTCGGGGCGCCGGCCGGCTCCTCCGGCAGCTCCGGCGGGGGACCCGCCGGGCGGCTCGCGGAGCGGCTCCGCCTGGTCACCTTGGGCTGTTCAGTTGTCTCCCCGTCAGGGCCAGTGGCCCCGGCGTTGGGCTCGTTGTCGAGCATGCGGGCGCTCTCCCGTCAGCTCCCGGGCGCGTCGCCGCGCCGCGCAGGAGCCCTCGTGTCTCGTTGTCCGCCCCCGCCTCCGGAAGGGAGGCGCGGGCGCCAAGTCCTGTCAGCGGTGGCGCCCCGCTCACGCAGGGCACCTCCTTAGCCGACGACGTGCTCACCCGCCGGTCCCGCCTCGCCGCCGCGCGTCGTGTCGCGGTCAAGGCCGAGCGGGTCGGCAAGCGCACCGGTGCTGGCGTCGAGCGGCCCCTGCGCCAGCCTGGTCACCTCGGGGGGGACCGGCGGCGCGAAGTCGGCCACAAGGCGCAGCCCTGTGAGCACATCATCGGGTCGAACGGCAGGCGTCATGTGCCGAACAACCATGCGCAGTATGACACACGTCTGTCCTGGCACCTGAGCTGCGGTTCTGTCTGTTCCCTCGGACACCACGAGCCTCAGGACGGCCTCCCGCGCGTCGAAGCGCCGGGGACCCTTCTTGGTGAGGCGCTCGACCTCCACGGTGCCCGCCGCGAGGAACTTCTCCACCGCCACTTGGGCGAGCTCGCGATCGGCGCCGGGCAGGCGTACCTCCCAGTCGGAGACCTCCAGGCGGTCGGCCAGCCCCCCCGGGCCCGCCTCCACGACGTCGAGCACATCGAGACCGGGCGGCAGCGACGTGTCCAGGCTGGACTTGACCTGCTCGGGGTCACACTGCGTGGTGACACCGATCTCGAGGTATTCGGCCTCGCTGGCGACGCCGGTCGGCGCTGCGCCCGCGTAGGAGATCTTCGGGTGGGGTGAGAAGCCCGCGCTGAAGGCCACCGGAATACCGGCACGACGGACCGCCCTCTCGACGGCCCGCGAGATGTCGCGGTGACTGGTGAAGCGCAGACGACCGCGCTTGGCGTAACGCACGCGAAGGCGCTGCACCGTGGGCGCGGGCGGAGGCCCGTCGGGAACAGGTTTCAGAGCTTTGCGTCCTTCCCTTGTAAGAGTTCCTTCATCCCAGGATAAGCCGCCGTGACACGTGGACGTGTACGCCGTGACACGGCCCGCCCACTGAGCGCGCTAGACCACCGTGAGAGGAAGGAGCTTGCGCCCTGTCGGGCCTATCTGGATTTCGGTGCCCATGGTCGGGCAGACCCCGCAGTCGTAGCACGGGGTCCAGCGGCAGTCTTCGACCTCGCTGCCGGACACGGCCTCCTGCCAGTCCTGCCAGAGCCATTCACGGTCGAGCCCGGCGTCGAGGTGGTCCCACGGAAGGACCTCGTTCTCGGCCCGCTCGCGGGTGGTGTACCAGTCGACGTCGACGCCCGCCTTCTCGGCGGCCTGCATCCACCTGTCGTAGGAGAAGTGCTCGCTCCACCCGTCGAACCTGCCGCCGCCCTCCCAGACGGCCCTGATCACCGCGCCGACCCTGCGGTCGCCCCGCGAGAGCAGGCCCTCCACGATGGACGGTTTGCCGTCGTGGTAGCGGAAGCCGATGGCCCGGCCGTACTGCTTGTCGCCGCGCAGCGAGTCGCGCAGCGCCTTGAGCCGCCTGTCGACGGTCTCGTGGTCGGCCTGCCCGGCCCACTGGAACGGGGTGTGCGGCTTGGGCACGAACCCGCCGATGGAGACGGTGCAGCGGATGTCGCGGCTGCCGGTGGCCTCGCGGCCCGCCTGGATGACCTTCTTGGCCAGGTCGGCGATGCCGAGCACGTCTTCGTCCTGCTCGGTGGGCAGGCCGCACATGAAGTAGAGCTTCACCTGCCGCCAGCCCTGCGAGTAGGCGGTGGTGACCGTGCGGATGAGGTCTTCCTCGGTGACCATCTTGTTGATCACCTTGCGCATGCGCTCGGAGCCGCCCTCGGGGGCGAACGTGAGACCCGAGCGCCTGCCGTTCCTGGAGAACTCGTTGGCCAGGTCGATGTTGAACGCGTCGACCCTGGTCGAGGGCAGGGACAGCGAGGTGTTGGTGCCCTCGTAGCGATCGGCCAGGCCCTTGGCGACCTCGCCGATCTCGGAGTGGTCGGCCGAGGACAACGACAGCAGGCCGACCTCGTTGAAGCCGGACTCCTTGATGCCGTTGTCGACCATGGCGCCGATCGTGGTGATCGAACGCTCCCGTACCGGACGGGTGATCATGCCCGCCTGGCAGAAGCGGCAGCCGCGCGTGCAGCCGCGGAAGATCTCCACGCTGAACCGCTCGTGCACCGTCTCGGCCAGCGGCACCAGCGGCTTCTTCGGATAGGGCCACTCGTCGAGGTCCATCACGGTGTGCTTGTGCACCCGCCACGGCACGTCGGACCTGTTGGGCGCGACCCGCTTGATGCGCCCGTCGGGGTGGTAGTCGACGTCGTAGAACTTCGGCACGTAGACGCCGCCGGACTCGGCGAGCCGCATCAGCAGCTCGTCGCGCCCCCCGGGACGCCCCTCGGCCTTCCATTCGCGGATGACCTCGGAGATGGCGATCGAGATCTGCTCGCCGTCGCCGAGCACGGCGGCGTCGAGGAAGTCGGCGATCGGCTCGGGGTTGAAGGCCGCGTGACCGCCGGCGAGCACGATCGGGTCGTCCTCACCCCGGTCGACGGCCCTGAGCGGGATCCCGGCCAGATCGAGCGCGGTCAGCATGTTGGTGTAGCCGAGCTCGGTCGAGAACGACAGGCCGAGCACGTCGAAGGCGCGCACCGGCCGGTGAGCGTCGACGGTGAACTGCGGCACGCCCTCGGCCCGCATGAGCGCCTCAAGGTCCGGCCAGACCGCGTAGGTGCGCTCGGCCAGGGTGCGGGGCAGCTCGTTGAGGATCTCGTAGAGGATCGCCACGCCCTGGTTGGGCAGCCCGACCTCGTAGGCGTCCGGGTACATCAGCGCCCACCGTACGTCGGCGGAGTCCCAGTCCTTGACGGTCGAGTTGAGCTCACCCCCGACGTACTGGATGGGCTTCTGCACCTTGGGCAGCAGCGCTTCCAGGCGGTGGAATATCGACTCGACAGGCATACCGTCCAGGGTAGCGGCGCGCGGACGGTGGCAGGTCCGGCCCCCGCGGCAACGCGCCGGTCGGAGGGCCCGCGCATTCTTCTAATGGAACGACTGCCGCCGCACTCTGATGGCCAGGAGCAGCCCGACCGCCATGAGATTCGCGAACGTGGCAGTACCGCCATATGACACGAAAGGCAGCGGCAGACCCGTGATCGGCATGATCCCGATCGTCATCCCGACATTGATGAACGTCTGGAACGCGAACCAGCACACGATCATGCCCGCGACCAGCGTGCCGAACCGGTCGTCGCAGTGTCTGGCGACCTTCAGCCCGCGCAGCAGCACCACGCCGAGCAGCAGCACCACGGTGACCGACCCGATGAACCCGAACTCCTCCCCCGCCACCGTGAAGATGAAGTCGGTGTGCTGCTCGGGCACGAACCGGCCGGTCGTCTGCCCGCCGCCGAAGAGCCCCTTGCCCAGCAACTGCCCCGAGCCGATCGCGATCAGCGACTGCGTACTGTTGTAGCCCACCCCGCGCGGATCCACCTTCGGATCGACGAACGCGGTGAACCGCGCCACCTGGTACGGCTCCAGCAGGTTGAAGTAGAACACGCTGAACACCCCGGCCGCCGCCACGAGCACCAGCGCCACGATCCACCGCTTGCGCACGCCCCCGATCACCAGCCCGGCCGCCGTGATCACGGCGAGCACGAGCGCGGTGCCGAGGTCGGGCTGCAACATCACCAGCCCCATCGTGATGCCCGCCGCGATGAGGGCCAGCGTGATGTCCAGGCCGCGCGGCCGGTCGCTGCCCTCCGCGGGCTGGGCCAGGAGCATCGCGATGATCAACAGCAGCCCGACCTTGGCGAACTCCGACGGCTGCACCGCGAAGCCGCCTCCGAGCAGAATCCACGAGTGCGACCCGTTGATCGTCGCTCCCAGCGGTGTGATCACCAGCGCCAGGCCCACCAGCGACACCAGGAACACCAGCGGCGCGTACGCCCGCATCGCCCGATGGTCCACCATCGCCACCACCGCGCACAGCGTCACGCCGATGACCTCGTTGAGCAGGTGCTTCTTCACCAGCCCGGTGGCCCCGGGCGCCCACGTGCGGGTCGAGGACCACACCAGCAGGGTGCCGATCACGCACAGCCCGGCCACCGCGACGAGCATCAGCCCGTCCATGCGCCGCACCACCGAGTGCTCGCCGATCGCCCGCTGGATGAGCGAGGGCCGCCGCTGCGCCATGGCGCGCGTCATTGGTGGATCACCGTCCCGTCGGGCGCGAACTTCGGCAGCTTGGTCGGCAGCCTGCCGCCGGGCACGGCCGCAGGCTCACCCTTGAAGCCGTAGATGCCCTCGTAGATCTCGCGTGCGGCCGGCGCCGCGGTCGAGGCGCCCATGCCGCCCTGCGACACCATGACCACCACCACGAACTGCGGATTGTTGGTGGGCGCGAACGACGCGAACCACGAGGTGTCCTTCTTGCCCCACACCTCCGCGGTACCGGTCTTGCCGCCGATGCGCACCTTGTCCATGGGGAAGCCGGTGAACGCCCCGGCCGCGGTGCCGTCGGAGGGCACCTGGCTCAGCGCGTTCTTGATGTAGAGGCGTTCCTTGTCGCTGATCGGCAGCTTGCCGACCACCGGCACGTCGATGGTCTTGACCACCTTTCCGTCCGGCCGCACCTGCGCCCACCCGATGCGCGGGCTGCGGACCTTGCCGTCGCTCACCAGCGCCATGTACGCCCGCGCGAGCTGCATCGGCGTCACCAGGACGTCGCCCTGCCCGATGGCGAAGTTGGCCGAGTCACCGGGCCGCAGCAGGAAGCCCTCGGTGCAGTTCTCCAGCGCCAGGCGCTTGAGGAAGTCGGCCCGCGCCTGGTCCTTCTCCTCCGGATAACCCTTGCGCGACCGTTCGCAGCTCGTCGCGCTGGTCCGGTTCCACAGGTCCTTCTTCCAGGCCCGGTCGGGGATGCGCCCGGAGGACTCGCCCGGCAGGTCGACGCCGGTCGGACGGCCGAACCCGAAGGCCCTGGCCGTGTTGGCGAACACTTCCTTCGTCCGCTTCTTCGGGTTTCGCCCGCCGTCCTTCAGGTACTGCTCGTACGCCGCCCGGTAGAAGATCGTGTCGCACGACTTGACCAGCGCCGTGTGCAGGTTCATCTGCCCGAGGCCGATCCCCCGGAAGTTGCTGAAGGACCGGTCGCCCACCATGTACGACCCCGGGCAGTCGTACGTGCCGTTGATCGGATACCCGGCCCGCAACATCGACGACACCGACGACACCTTGAACGTCGAACCGGGCGCGAACTGCCCGTTGATCGCCCGCGACACCAGCGGCTTGCCCGACTTGTCCGACAGCAGCCACTGGTAACCCTTGGCCGAGATGCCCCCGGCCCAGATCTCCGGGTCGTACCCCGGCGCGCTGGCCACCGACACCACCCGCCCGGAACGCGCGTCCAGCACCACCGCGGCGCCGCCGTCCGCCCCCGGCGCGTTCTTCATCGCGTTGGCGAGCGCCTTCTCCGTCACCGCCTGCACCCGCGCGTCGATGCTGGTCACCAGGTGGTCCCCGGCGACCGGCTGCACCTGCTCCTCGACCCCGAGGGCCTTGCCCATCCGGTCGACCTGCACCCTGCGCAGCCCCGACTTGCCGCGCAGGGCGTCGTCGTAGACGTACTCGATGCCGTCGCGCCCCGCCAGGTCGACGCCGGAGAAGCTGGCCTTGAGCCCTTCGCGCTTCTCCAGCTCCGCCTCGGTCACCGGCTGCAGGTAGCCCAGCATCTGCGCCCCGGCCCGGCCACCCGGGTACTGCCGGACGGAGTGGATCTCGGCGGTGACCCCGGGGAACTCCTCCTGCCGCTCCAGGATCTGCAACGCCTCGCGCGTGTCCACCTTCTCGTCCAGCGGAACCGGCTGGTACGGCGACCCCGTCCAGCACGGCTTGCCCACCCCCGGCCCGCACGGCGTGATGCGCTGCCGCAGGTCCTTGACCGGCCGGTCGAGCACCGAGGAGAGCCTGCGCAGCACGCTCATGCCCCCGCCGGGCATCCGGTTCAGCTTCGTCCTGTCCACGGACACGACCAGCGCCGTCCTGTTGCGCACCAGCGGACGCCCCGAGGAGTCGAGGATCTGCCCCCGCACCGCGGGCACGATCACCGTGCGCGTCCTGGTCTCCATCGCCCTGGTCACGAACTCCTGGCCGCGCACGACCTGCACCTGCCACAGCCGTACGGCCAGCACCACGAGCAGCAGCACCACCAGAATGTGCAGCACCAGCAACCTGGCACGCATGCGGATCATGTCGAGTACCTCGGCTGTCTCCCCCGGGTGGCCAGCCAGATCACCACCGGCGCCACGATGAGCGTGTAGAGAACGGTGACGGGCACCTGCTGGGTCAGCGTCGACAGCGACACCCGCGGATCGGAGAGCAGCCCGGCCACCCCGACGGCCACCAGCGGCGCGATCAGCACGCACAGCACGACGGTCGTCGCCGGCCCGCCCGCGCCGCGCCCCGCCACGTAACCCACCAGCGCCAGCACGAACGCGTATTGGCCCATCAGGTGCGCCGTCGGCGGCATGAGGTCCACCAGCAGCCCCGAGAAGAACCCGGCCATCGCCCCCGCCACCGGCCCGCGGTCGAGCGCCACGCCCACCACCGCCAGCAGCACCAGGTCAGGCGCGCCGCCCGCCGGCAACGGCAGCCGGTTGACCAGCATGACCTGTGCCAGCAACGCCAGCACCACGACCATCGCCCCGATCACCGCGCCTCCGTCCCCGCCGAAAGCAGCACGCCACTCATCCCCCGATCACCACACCAGCAGCAGCCCCGTCGGAGGTTGTGCCGTCCCCGGTCACCGCGCTCCCTCCTTGGCCGGCAGCACCGCGTCACGCGGGTCCCGCTTGGGCCCCTCGACGACCACCCCGACCACGTCGAGCGCCGTCAGGTCGGCGAACGGCCTGGCGTAGGCGATCCGGGTCAGCTCCCCGGGCGTCGACTCGACGCGTTCGATCACCCCGATCGGCACCCCCGGCACGTACGGCCGCCCGTTCTTGGAGCCGAAGCTGACGATGCGCCCGCCCCGCTCCATCGGCGCCGTCGAGTCGAGCAGCCTGAACTGCACGAGCCGCCCGTTCTCCCCCACGCCGTGCACCACGCCGATCTCCTGGCCGCCCTCCAACCGCCCCCCGGCGGCCGAGGCGGGGTCGCTGAGCAGCACCACCGTCGAGGTGGTGGCCGAGGCGTGGATGACCCGGCCGACCAGCCCGTCGCCGTTGAGCACCGTCATGTCGGGACGCACCCCGTCACCCGTGCCCACGTCGATCTGCACGCTGTCCTCGAACCCCGGCTGCCCCCGCCTGGCCACCACGTTGGCGGTGACCACCTTGTAGCCGCCGGTGCCCGACAGGCCGAGCAGCTTCTTGAGCTCCGCCGAGCGGGTGGCGTCGAGCGTGCTGGAGGACAGGCCGGCACGCAGCCGGGCGTTCTCCGCCTGGAGCTGCTCGATGTGCCGCTGCGCGCTGGGCGCGCTGGCCAGGGCGTGCAGGAAGCCGCCGACGGGACGCACCACGCCCCCGCCGAACCGCTCCGCCGCGCCGAACACCCAGGACCCCGCCGAGCGCAGCGGACGCAGCGGTGAGCTGTCGCCCGCACGATGGTCGATGGTCAGCACGACCAACGCCGCCATCAGCAGCACTCCCAGGATCAGCCGGGCCCGGCGCGAGTCTCTCATCAGTGCCGCGACTCCGGAACCAGCACCTGCTGCAGGGCCTCGAACTCCTCAGCGCACTTGCCCGAGCCGATGGCGACCGAGTCGAGGGCGTTCTCCACCAGGTGGACGGGCATGCCGGTCTCGGCCTTGACCCGCTCGTCGAGGCCCTTCAGCAGGGCCCCGCCGCCGGTCAGGGCGATCCCGCGGTCCATGATGTCGCCCGACAGCTCGGGCGGGCACTTGTCGAGCGTTGTCTTCACCGCGTCGACGATCGCGTTGACCGGCTCCTCGGTGGCCTTGCGGATCTCCTCGCTCGACACGATGATCGTCTTGGGCAGCCCGCTGATGAGGTCTCGCCCGCGCACCTCGGCGTGGGACTCCTCACCGTTGGGGCAGGCCGACCCGATCGCCATCTTGATCTCCTCGGCGGTGCGCTCGCCGAGCATCAACGAGAACTCCTTCTTGGCGAACGTGATCACCGCCTGGTCGAGCTCGTCACCGCCGATCCTGATCGACTGACTGGTGACCACGCCCCCCATCGAGATGATGGCCACCTCGGTGGTGCCGCCGCCGATGTCGACCACCATGTTCCCGGTGGGCTCGTGGACCGGCAGCCCGGCCCCGATGGCGGCGGCCATCGGCTCCTCGACGATGTAGACCTTCCTGGCGCCTGCCTGGTAGCCGGCTTCCTTCACCGCGCGCTGCTCGACGCTGGTGATGCCGCTCGGCACGGCGATGATGATGCGTGGCTTGGCGAAATGGCGTCGTCTGTGCACTCGTTGGATGAAGTAGCGCAACATCCGTTCGGTGACGTCGAAGTCGGCGATCACGCCGTCCTTCAGCGGGCGGACCGCGACGATGTTGCCGGGCGTACGACCGATCATTCGCTTGGCCTCGATGCCCACCGCCACGATCTTGCCTGTGGTGGTGTTGATCGCTACGACTGACGGCTCATTGAGCACGATGCCCCGGCCACGCACGTATACCAACGTGTTGGCGGTGCCCAGATCGACCGCCATGTCACGGCCGAGAAACGCGAGCTTGCTGCCCATGGGGAACGGAGCCCTCCGTAACGTCGTTCGCGAATGACTACGGATCGAATTCGAATCGTAACGTGACGTACCCACCAGTGAGCGCAATGAGCCCTCGCGCTCCACAAAAATCTCCAGCCCCTACCTCAACCTGGATTTTGCCCGAATTGCACCCACACGACCGGATCAACTGCGTCAGCGCCTGCCAGACTTGGAACGCTACAACCCGCCGCCGACAAAAAGACGCGCCCGCACGGCGTGAAGCCGGCGGGCGCGCGGGTGAAGCTGACTGCTAGAAGCGGTCGGGGAAGAAGATCTTGATCTCCCTGGCCGCGGACTCGGGCGCGTCGGAGCCGTGGACGACGTTCTCACCGATCTCCAGGGCGTGGTCGCCGCGGATCGTGCCGGGGGCGGACTTGACCGGGTCGGTGGCGCCGGCCAGCGCGCGGAAGGCCTCGATGGCACGCGGGCCCTCAAGGACCATGGCCACGAGCGGCGCCGACGTGATGAAGTCGACCAGCTCGCCGAAGAACGGCCTCTCGGCGTGCTCGGCGTAGTGCGCCTTGGCGGTGTCGGCGTCGAGGGTGCGCAGGTCCATCGCCACGACCTTGAGGCCCTTGCGCTCCACGCGGGCGATCACGTCACCGATGAGGCCACGCTTCACCCCGTCGGGCTTGATCAGGACAAGAGTGCGCTCGGACACGTGTGGTTCTCCTTTGAACAGATTCGGGTCACGGCTACGGGCGCCTGGCCTGACCACGAGGGCGCTCCGCGGGGCATAGGCCCTCGCGTCGCCATAGCCGTCGCTCAGCTTACCGTCCGCGCCCACACCGTCGACGCCACAGGCATGACGCGCGCGGACGACGACTTCAGGACTCCGCCCGGGCGCCACAGGTGTCACGCCCGCGGGCGAGGGACGTCAGGACCGCTCGCCGTCCTCGGGCGAGGGCGCCTGGGGCGGCACCGCGGGCACGGGCTCGCCCTCCTCCGGCGCGGGAGGACCTTCTGGAACGACCGAGCCCCACGTCCTGACCGGCTCCTCCGCCGCCGCCTCGCTGCCCCGGCCGGCCCCCACCGCGACCGCGACCTCCGCCGACTCGCCCCCGGACGGCGGTTCCTCCTCCCGGGACGGCCGCCGCCCCATCACCGCCGCCAGGACGATGACGCCCACCAGCAGGAACCCGCCGATCAACGACCACCAGTGCAACGCGCCCACGAAGCTGTCGACCAGTTCCTGGCGCGACCCGACGCCCTCCAGCATCCACATCTGCACGCCGGTGCCCAGCAGGTAGCCCGCGAGCACCCCCGCGAAGCACAACGACAGCCCGAAGGCCGCCGCACCGATCCCGACCTCGCCGAGCGTGGCCGTCACCGCGACTGTCGCCCCCACTGCGAGCAACGTGAACGGCACCGCCAGCACCAGCCCGTCGGCCGACGGCACGACCAGCCGCACCGAGCACAGACCGACCACCATCGCCAGCAGCCCGAGCGGCGCCGCGAGCCGCCCCACGCCCTTGGCGAACATCCGCACGCCCACCCCGGCGGCGACCGCGAGCACCGCCGCCACGCCGAACGGCGCCCACAGCCCGCGCAGCCCCGGCCCGCCCAGACCGCCCATCTCCACCAGCGTGACCTGCGCAGCGCTCGGCAGCAGCACCACCCCGACGGCCACCATCGTGTACGCGTGCGTGCGACTCTCCGCCCGTCCGATCGAGCCGAGCGCCAGCAGCCCGGCGATCGCCAGCCCCGCCAGCAGCATCACCGGGACGACCCCCCACCCGGCGCTCGCCGTGCTGATCGCCACCACCGCGATGCCCGCCGCGGGCACCGCCGCGAGCAGCAGCCGGCCGCGCTCCCTGACGTCCGGAGCGGGCGCGGGCCGCTGCCCGGCGAACCTCCAGACCACCAGGTACGCCGCCGCCAGCGCCAGCCCCACCCCGGTGGCCATCGGGTAGGGCTGCAGCGTGACCTTCCAGCTCGTCACGTCGACCAACGGCCAGAGCGCGAACGCCTGAGCCTCCAACAGGCTGACGCCGAGCACCCCGGCCCACAGGCCGCGCAGAGCGGGTGTGCGATCCCAGACCGCCACCAGCGTGGCCGGGACGATCAGGCCGCCGCCGACGCCGCGCAGTACGCGTACGACACCGACGACCAGCTCGGAAGCCGCGTATCCGCCCGCCGCGTCGGCCACGGCCACCAGTGCGAGCCCCGCGACCAGCACGTGGGCCACCTTCATCCGCCGCAACGCGACGGCCGCGAGCGGCACGGTCAGCATCAGGGCGGGCAGCGCCAGCCCGTGCGTACGGCTCAGCCCGATCTGGTCGAACTCGCCCGGCAGCAGGTCGGCGACCACGGACAACGTGTTGGGGATCGCGACGATCGCCAGCGGCAACGCCACGAGGACGAGCAGCCCGAGCACCACGTCGAGCAGCCATGAACGTCTGAGGCCAGCCGGATGCGGCGACCGTTGATTTGGGGGGACGGCCATGTAGGCCGACTTTAGCGGGAAGTCACGCCCTCGACACGGCGAGCGACGATAATCGCAGTGATCCACAGCGCGGCGAAGATCGCGCCGAGGAAGAACATCGTCGGCACGACGAAGCCCGTGGCGATGGCCAGCACCTGGATGACGCTGCCCATGACGTACCCGAAGGGCCGCTTGAGCAGGCCCGCGGCGACCACGCACAGCACCGCGAGCCCGATGCCCACGGTGACGGCGAGCGCGGGGGCGACGCCGCCCACGGTGATCGCCACCGGCGTGACGAGCCCGGCCACGATGGCCTCCATGCCGAGCACGCTCGCGCCGAGCCTGCGCATACCCGGCGTAACCTCGAAATTCATCTCACACCATCCGCCTTGAGCAGATGCCGGGCATCTCCCGCCGTCACCACCGAACCGGTGATGAACACCCCGGTCCCGCTGAACTCCCCTGCAGCGTCGGCCATGCCGATGCCCCTGTCGATGGCCTCGTCGAGCCGCTCGACGACGTGCACACGGTCCTCGCCGAACAGCGGCACGGCCAGCGCCGCGAGCTCCTGCGCCGACAACGACCTGGGCGAGGAGTTACGCGTCACCACGATCTCCTCGACCATCGGCTCCAGCAGCTCCAGCAGGGTCTGGACGTCCTTGTCGCGCATCACCGCGACCACGCCGATCACCTTGGCGAAGTCGAACGCCTCGTGCAGCGCCTCCAGACTCGCCTCCAGCCCGCCGGGGTTGTGCGCGGCGTCGATCACCACGGTGGGGGTGCGCCGGACGACCTCCATCCGGCCGGGCGAGGCCGCCTGGGCGAACGCCTGGCGCACCAGCTCGACGTCGAGCGGATCGTCACCGCCGGTCAGCGCCTCGGCGGCGGCCAGCGCGCAGACCGCGTTGCTGGCCTGGTAGCTGCCGTAGAGCGGCAGGTAGATCTCGTCGTAGACGCCCTTGAGCCCGCGCAGCGTGAGCAGTTGCCCGCCCATCGCTATCTCCCTGCCGAGCACGCCGAACTCCAGCCCCTCGCGGGCCACGACCGCGCCGACCTCGGCCGCGCGGCGCATCAGCACCTCGGCCGCGGCCAGCTCCTGCTGAGCCAGCACGGTCGTGGCGCCCGGCTTGATGATCCCGGCCTTCTCCCCGGCGATGCTCGGGATGTCAGGACCCAGACGATCCATGTGATCGAGGGAGATGGGGGTGATGACCGACACCAGCCCGTCGGCGACGTTCGTCGCGTCCCAGGACCCGCCCATGCCCGCCTCGATGACCGCGACGTCGACCGGCGTGTCGGCGAACGCCGCGAACGCCATGGCCGTCAGCAGCTCGAAGAACTGGATGCGCCGGTGCCCCTGCGCGTCGGCCAGCTCGACGTAGGGCAGGATTTCTTCATAGACCTCGGCGAAGCGCTCCTCACTCAGGGGCTCGCCGTCGACCGTGATGCGCTCGCGCACCGTGACCAGGTGCGGGCTGGTGAAGCGACCCACCCTCAGGTTGCGCTCCCGCAGCAGCGCCTCGGTCAGCCGCGCCGTGCTCGTCTTGCCGTTGGTGCCGGCGATGTGTATGACCGGGTACGCCCGCTGAGGCGAGCCGAGCAAATCCATAAGGGCGGCGATCCTGTCGAGCGTCGGCTCGAAATCCCACTCGACGCCCCGCTCCAGGATGGCGCGTTCAACCGCACGATAATCCACCCCTCAACCCTACTGACCACGCGTAGCGCTCTGGACGCCGGGCAAACATATCGTGAATCGTATAGAAAATTAGAGGGTACTCACCTCCCCAGCCGGGTGCCACCTTGGAGAACAGCCTGCTCTACCCCCCAGCAGGCGCTTTCAAGGAGGCCATCGTGGAAGGCGAGAACTCTCGCGAGGAAAGGCAGCGCGGAATCACCAGGAAGGCGCTGTTCAAGGCGGCTCTCATAGCGACACCGGTCCCGTTCCTGATCGGCGAGGTGCCGGCGCTGGCCCGCACCATGGTCGGGAGCGGCCGGCAGCTTGAGCCCACCCCGTTCTGCGACGACGGCGACGATCTCACGATCGCGCAGACCGAGGGCCCCTACTTCAAGCCGAACTCCCCTCAGCGCTCGACCCTCCCCGGTTCGGGGACGCCGCTGACGGTGAGCGGATACGTGTTTGGGGTCTCCTGTCAGCCGCTGGCGAACGTCCTGCTCGACTTCTGGCAGGCCGACACCAACGGCAACTACGACAACGTCACGTACAACTTCCGTGGGCACCAGTACACGAACGCCCAGGGCGCCTTCAAGCTCACCACCATCGTGCCCGGCCTCTACCCCGGCCGTACCAGGCACATCCACGTCAAGGCGCAGGCTCCTGGCCGAGGAATCCTCACCACGCAGCTCTACTTCCCCGGTGAGCCGCGCAACAACACCGACACCATTTACGACCCGAGACTCCTCATGAACGTCCGTCCCGTCGGCTCGGGGAAGGAGGCGACGTTCGACTTCGTCCTCAACGTCCAGGGCGTGCCCCCCACGCAGACTCCTACCCCCACGCCCACGACGAGCCCGCCTCCGGGCGGCGGAACCTGGAAGGTTGGGGTGACCTACCAGGCGGGTGACCAGGTGACGTACGGCGGGGCGACGTACCGGTGCCTGCAGGGGCACACGTCACAGGCCGGCTGGGAGCCGTCCAACGTCCCGGCCCTGTGGCAGCGCGTCTGACCCCCACTGGTCCCCGAACGCAAAAAAGGGCCACCCCGGCTGCTGGGGGTGGCCCTCGTTCGTGTGCGCTGTCTGTGAACGCGAAGAAGGCCCCACACAACCGTGTGGGGCCTTCTTCGAAAGATTGTCCGGCGGTGACCTACTCTCCCACACCCTCCCGAGTGCAGTACCATCGGCGCAGAGAAGCTTAACTTCCGGGTTCGGAATGTAACCGGGTGTTTCCTTCCCGCCATAACCGCCGTAACCCTATGAAACCATCAAACGAACAACGCCGTTTGCTGTCTCAGAATTGCCTAGTGGACGCGAGCAAAAAAGCTTTGAGGTCAAGTCCTCGGCCTATTAGTACCGGTCAGCTCCACACGTTACCGTGCTTCCACCTCCGGCCTATCAACCCGGTCGTCTACCGGGAGCCTTAC